>JANQSO010000011.1 GCA_028284005.1 Flavobacteriaceae bacterium
TGGGCCTCAAAGACATCTCAACAAAAAAATTTGGCCTCTAAAGTGCTTGGCGTCATTATATTTACATCAAATTTACTTGTTGTAGCAGGGGTTGCACTATGTTTTATTCAGAAAGAATTACTCCCTTTTTACATCTCTTTTTTGGCAGGGAAAGTTCTAATAGATACTATTTTTCTTTTCAGAAGTGCCATTTTTTTCAAAAAGAACCTACACCCTTTTTACACCCTTTTAAGTTCAGTTTTATATCCATTTATAACCCTGTGTGTGGTTTTTGGCAGTTTTAGCGGAAGTTACCGCTGGAAAGGGCGATTTTATAAAAAAAGGATAAATTGAATTAATTTTTTACCTTTAACCGTATTAAATCATGCCCTTATGAAATACCTACACTCCATTTGTATCATTTTTACACTATTGTGCATCTCCTCTATTCAGGCACAACAACAGTATACTGTTGATGGCCAGACGTATACTCTTAAAACTGAAGTTGAAGGGACGTTAACATTGCTTTGGAATACCATTAACGGAGAATATCGCTATTTTTCGAAAAAAGACAATACTATTGTAGAGCTTAAGAATACATATCTTAATGGGAAATATCAGGAGGAATATAAAGATGTCCTTAAGCTTTTAACTTCCGATGCTCCCGTATCTACCGATAAGGTAAAGTTAACGCTGGCCAGTTTGCGTGATTTTTTTGTCACTTATAACCAAAAAGCGGACCCTAATTTCTCTTATGAAAACCCAACTGTCCAGTTAAAGACCAGGCTGGGAGCATTTGCAGGAGTCTCTAACAATGCGTATTTCTATAATCCGGATAATAGTTTTTTACCTGCTCTTGGGATCGACTTTGAAATAATAGATGACGTTCGATTAAAGCGCCATGCTGTTGTTTTTCAATTTAAGCAACTGATCGAAAGTTCAGATTATGAATTTTCTTCTTCGCAGGTTTCTTTTAATTATCGTTTTAAGTTCATTAAATCTGAAAAGTTTGATGCATTCATTAATGCCAAGGCGGCATCTTTTACCAGTGTGTCGCGAAACCAGGAGTTAGTAGTAAATGATGAAGTTACCAAGTTCACGTCCGGTAGTGAATTTCAAGTACCCGGAGCATTTGGAATTGGTTTTGATTATGCAATAGGGAATGGGTATATCACTTTTGCTTACCATGATATTGTCGCTATAACTATTGATGACAATGGCGAATTTCCCGTAGACCTTACACTTGGGTATAAGTTAAATTTATAGGTCCCCTGTTTTTATTACAATAGGGAGGGTAAATTGTGTTTTTATGGGAATGCCTCTTTTGTAAGCGGGTGCTACTACTTCAATAGAATCGATACTCTCCGATATCCATTCTTCCAATAATGGAAATTCTGTTCGTAATAAGCTATCCATTTGAATCTCCAATACGGAAAGGGCCGCTTCTTTGGTAACAGAAAATTTCAATCTAACTGTGTCATTCAAAGGCCGGGCCGCACTTATCTTCTTAGTGTTTATATACTCATATATCCGAGAGGACAGGGTATTTTCAAAACATGATTTCTGCGCTAATTTTTCAGAATAGGTCTCACATTGAGCAAAAGCAGGATACTGGTCCACATCTTTCCAGTCGATACTCTTCAATTCTTCTTCATAGAAAGTTTCGGTAGAAATTTTTTCAGTCTCAAAAAACTGGCATGAGGAAGCCAGACATAAAAGAAGAAATATTACAATACCGTTTTTCATGAATGTTTTATATTGTTGAAAATTACAATTTTTACCGCTAAAAATGATACTCTCTTAAAAATCAAAAAACATATCATATCAACTTAAGCCGGAAGTTTTAAAATAGTATTACTTTGACAAATGAAATGTAACGTATTTGTATTTTATAAGTCTTATTGATCAAACATGGACATTGCATTACTCATTCTTGGTTTTATTTTAATGCTGATTGGAATATTGGGGAGTATTTTGCCTGTTATTCCCGGAACACCTATTAGTTGGTTGGGGTTGATCGTCTTACATCTGGCTCCTTCTATTCCTTTTGATTGGTTCTTCATTATTATCACAGGAATTGTAGCCATTGGTATTTATATTATGGATTATATCATCCCCGCGATAGGGACAAAAAAATTTGGAGGAAGTAAAGCAGGTGCCTGGGGTACTATGATCGGCCTTATTATAGGGATCCTTGCTCCTATCCCATTTGGAATACTTATAGGGCCTTTTGTTGGAGCTCTTGTTGGAGAATTAGCCTTTAATAAAACCGAGGGGCCGCAGGCATTTAAAGCTGCCATTGGTTCGTTCATAGGGTTTCTTACCTCTACTTTTATCAAGTTAGTTGCAACCGTAGTGTTTTTGGGCTTGTTTATTTACAAAGTTTGGGACAATTGGAGCCTGCTATTCTAAATCCAAACCGTTTTTTCTTCAATTGTAGTTTTCCTTTCTCCTTGCGGTAGTTCACCATTGTACTTCCCCAGGTATAAAAACCCCAAACATCTTTCACCTTCTTCCATTTCAAAAAAATCATTCATATACCTTACAATACCGGGAGAGCCCCAATAGGCGCCAATTTTCATCTCATGTGCCGTAAGCCACATATTTTGTACTGCCATAGCGGTAGATGCGATCTCTTCCCATTCTGGAATACTTTTTCCGGGGTCGCGTTGCATACAAATAGCAATGATACAAGCAGCTTTTACTGGATTGTTTTGGTATTTTTTGAATTTAAATTCTGAAAAGTTCTCTGCTTTGTTCTTATAGGTTTCCGCTAAGAAATTTGCCAGCCTTGCCTGGGATTCACCTTGAACCACCTTGAACCTCCATGGTTCTGTACGTCTATGCGTGGGTGCCCAATTAGCGGCTTCCAATATAATTTGAATTTCTTCTTTGGTGATATTTTCTTCATTGTACTGGGCAGGAAAGACCGCCCTTCGGGTTTTTATAATTTCAGAAATCATCTTCTAGTTTTTTGTCAAAAGATACTAAAAAACCTCAGAAGAAATCTATATCCCGATCAATTCTCTTTTGTTCAATGAACTATCGTCAAAATCTCTTGGTATTTCTTTTGGAGGCTTAGAAATGGTTATATCTGTTAGTGCATTCATAAAAGCAATGATATCTTCAATTTCGTTTTCTGTAAGATCAAGTGGATTAGGAGAAAGTGTTTGATGTTCTAAAAAAATCCCCTGCCCTGCACCTCCCCCTAAATTATAAAAATCCATTACTTCTTCCAGTGTTTCAAAAACTCCATTATGCATATAAGGTGCTGTTTTTGAAATATTACGAAGCGTAGGAGTTTTAAAAGCATTTTTAAAAAAAGGAGCTATTTCCTGTGTCATTCCATTTCCCAGCCTGCCTATATCATCATCCAGGACCAGAGGCTTATTTTTTTCTTTAGGAACACCAAGTACTTCTGCTTCACTATCTATATATAAGGGAGGTACAATGCCCGAGTAAGTAGGTATAAAATGACATGTAGCGCAAGCGGCTTTGCCGGCAAAGAGGTTGAACCCCCTTTGAACATTTTCAGGCAAGTTATTTACTTTCCCTTGAAAGTATTGATCTACAGGATTATCAAAAGGATTTAGTGTCATTACATAAGCCGCTAATGCATAATCTACATTGTTGGGCTTTAATGAGGTTTTTTGCCCTGGAAAAGCAGTTTCAAACATTTTTTTATAGGTACGACTGGACTGTAGCTTTTCAATAATCTTTTGATAGTCACTATTAAACTCGTCCTTACTTAATACCACATGTTCAAATTGATCTTCCAGCCTTTTAGCCCGTAAATCATGGAAGAACCCTGAAGCAAATACCGAATAATTTAGCGTCATAGAATTCCTTTTTAATGCAATACCGGTATTTGAAAGGCTAGTTTTTAAACCATCTGTAAAAGCTTTTTCGGGAACATGGCAACTCGAGCAAGACATGGTATTGTTTTGTGACAAAACCGAGTCATAAAAAAGCTTCTTTCCCAGTAATTCAATTTTATTGAAAAGAGTGTCATTGGACAAACTCACATAATAAAAATTATTCAAAAAGTCTTTCGCGAAGATATTTTCCGAATTATAATTTACCGCCTGCGGATATTTTGACACCTCATCTATTGTTTCATAATCAAGCGCAAGATGGATGTCTTTTATTGATTTATAAATGGGATTGATTACTTCTTTAATGAATGCAACACGATCAAAGTCATCAAATTCTTCGCTATGTGTTTGTTGAATTCCTTTTTCAAATTGTTTTTCAATTTTTTTCTGAAGGTCTATCCTGTTGCTATTTTCTAATTCTTTGTTATATAGTGCTATATAATCTTTAAGGTTTTTAAGAATCGTTAATGCGTCTTTAATCCCTTGGGATGTTCCCGGAGTGTCAAACCCTGTTACTCCAAGAGTAGCTGTACGTATAATGGCCAGGCGGGAAGCTTCAAAAAACTGGCGGTCGGTTATTCTTCTAACTCTTATAAAGTCTGATATTTGTTGTACATCATTTTTAAATTTGTTAGAAAAGTGAAGTAATTCTTCTGTTGCTTCAATAGTATTCTCAGCAATTAACTCATCAATTACCTGCAATCCTCTTGGTGTAATGATAGTAAGGTCCGCTACCTTTGGTTCTAATTTTGGCAAGGGAGCCCCATTCAACATTTTGTTTGTTGCTTCTATATCTAAATACTCAATTAAAAACTCTACTTTTTTGTAAGAATCTCTAAGCCCTCTATATTTATTTTGAAGTGTAGTATGGGATACTTCCGAAGAAATAAATAATTCTACTGTAGTATTAAATTCTATAGCCGTTTCAGAAAAAGACATAAGATCTCTCTGAAACCGCTTGTTTATATCTCCAATTGTCTTATGAGTATATTCTGAAGATCCCGGTATTGGTTTACTGGCGAATATTAATAACATTGATATTAAAAAGCTTCCTGCTAAAAGAATTGTATCTGCCCTCATAACTTGTAGTATTTGTATTGTAAAATCAGGCATTCTTAATGAATGCCTGATTTTTAAATTAATCTAAAAAAAACTACTTCACTAAAAGTTTCTTTGCTTCTCCTTCTTTAGTTTTAAGAAGGTATGTTCCACTTGCAAATCCAGATATATCAATAGATTTTACACCGCGATATACTGCAATTCTTTTACCCGTAATATCGTAAACCGCCATATCTGTTGTTTTGTTAAAATACACGATACGCTCTGTGGGATTAGGATAAACAACAAATTCATCATCTGTATCAGAGAAATCGGGTGCAGCCAATGTATCTATCGCACCTGAATCGTCAAATCCTGTTATCGCAAATGTCAACGAGTTATTATAGGGAAATGGGTTAGAAGTATCCGGGTGTTGTGAATTTACCAATACCGATTTCCCATCCGCAGTTGCACAAGCTCCGGTAATCTCTGCTCCACGAGGTGTTTGGGTTAAACGTATTAGATCATCCACCGTAGGATTGTTTATTTCCATATCAAGAATATACATTTCACACATTCTATCATTAGGAAACTCTAATGGTGTACGACCAAAAGAGGTTCCATTTAAATCTTCACAAATAAGCATATATCTTTTATCTTCTCCGGCAACATTCACATAAAGCATGTTTAATCCGTCAGGGTTAGACAAATGCTTATTTGGATAATTTGCAAGATCCGGGCTTACAGCAAAATAGGGTCCTCCTTCAACATAAATTGCAATCTCTTCCGTAGTTGGGTCGTATTCTAATATACGTCCGTAATAGTCCCAATATGCAGGATCATCCGGCCCTGCTGCTCCCTGGTCTATTGCTCTTTGAATATGATGTGGTGCGTATACAGCTCCCAAAGCAGCTTCATCATCCCAGTTCCCACCCGGATTATCACGCCCGGTTTCGGTCATATAAACTTTCCCTGTGGTTTTATCTATAGTTACCCATTCTAAACGGTTAAACATAGTTGCTCCTTCAGAAACTGCTTCAGATTTATATTCCAACATTTTATTAAAGTCGGTATTATCTATTTCTACCCATTTATTAGGAGCAGCATCATGTTTATATACATAAGTAGTCCCTTTGGTAAAATCTCCCGGAGTGTCTGCAACAAATTTTGTAAATAATCCTGGAGTAGCGTCGGCTCCCATATAAACTGTTTGGTTATCGTTTGCTACAGTACCTCCTTCAAAGGGCTGGCGCCCCCAATTATATTGTTTATGAACTGCTTTTGAAGCACGAGGGTCTATTTCCACCATCCAGTTAAAATTTTGATACTTAGGAATTGTTTGGAAATTTGCCGCATCAAACTGGGTATATTTTATAGTATATGCAGTTGTATCTCGAACTCCGTTTCCACTGTCATAGATACTTGCATTACTGGTTCTAAACCATTCTTCGGCTGTCCAGATACGGCCATCAACATTAGAGTTGATACCTCCACAATTCATTCCGGTCTCTCCTACCGAAGAAAAATCTACATTGAAAAAATCGCCTGAACGCCCATCGCTTAAGGTTTGTGGAACAATATATAATTCATCATTTATTGGATTTCTACCTAATAAGAAAGTAGTCATTCCTCCACCGTCTCCAATTTTGTCGTCAGATAAGATCATCTCATGATTAACAGAAACCCAACCAATAGCATTTGGGTCATCTACACAATCTTCTGTAGTAATTGGGGTAAAACCTATGAAATCATGCCATTGTTTGGCAGGCACTTCTTCATCGGTTCCGGTTTGTACCATATCGTCCCCGCCTACAAATAAAACCTGGTATTGAAAAGGAGAAGGAGGCACTACTACTTCTACTGCATCCCAGTCAGCTTCAACTACACGAGATGGAAAATTGTTTTGAGCAAAAACAGCTCCTGCAAAAGCTATACATATAATAGCTAGTAACTTTGTTTTCATAATACTTTTAAGATTAAAAGGGTTAAATTTTTTTGATACTCAAAAGTATTTGGGAGTTGTTACTAAAGCTTATTGTGTATATAAAGTTTGATTAAAATTTAAGTTAAATTCATTACTTAAACATTATCTAAACGTATTGAGAAGATATTTAAATTAACCTTTATTTCAAGTTGGCAGGTCTTTGTATTAAAAATAAAACCATTCCAAAAAAATAATTATAAGCCCAGTCTGTTGAGTACACTTTTTTTATAGGTTTCTCCAATGGGTATTCTGGAAGTGTCTATTACTATTCTTGTTTTTTGAAGTAATTTAATATAATTCACATTTACAATAAAGGACCTGTGTACCCTAATAAAGTAACTGGCCGGAAGTTTATTCAAAATCTCTTTAAAGTTTGCCAATGTAAGAATAGGTTTATGGGTTGTGGAAACATATATTTTTAAATAGTCCTTTAATCCTTCTATATATTTAATATCCTGAATATTTATTTTAATGTTCTCGTATTCAGATTTTACAAAAATAAAATCTCTTTCGTTCTCGATATTTTTTTTGGCACTTCCTGGTGAGGAGTTACTATGATGTATAGGGTCTAATCTATTTAAATCAAACCTTTCTTTTGCCCGAGAAATGGCTTTAAGGAATCTATGAAAAGGGATTGGTTTTACAAGATAATCTGTTGCGTTCAATTCAAAACCATCAAGTGCATATTCCGGATAAGCAGTGGTAAAGATAAATTGAGGAAGATTTTCTAACGACTTAACAAGGTCAATTCCTGTTATATTTGGCATTTCTATATCCAAGAAGACCAAATCCACTTCATATTTATTTAAAATAGTAATAGCCGACAAGGGATTGGTACATTTATCTACAATTGTAATTCCGGTAACTTTATTCAAGTAAGATTCTATTACTTCTATAGCTAAAGGCTCATCATCTATAATTAAACATTTCATCATTCTAGTGTTAAACTCAGTTCAACATTAAATTTACCATCTGTTTTTGAAACAGTTAGCTTATTATTTGGGTATAATAAATTAAGGCGTGCCTTAGTATTTGTTAGACCAATTCCAGAATTTTCTTTATTGATATTGGTTGATCCTATTAGATTGACACATGTAAAGTGCAAATGGTTTAATTTGATTGTAATAATAATTTTAATTTCCGTGTTTCCCTGATAGTCGGTACCATATTTAAAAGCATTTTCAATAAAGGATATTAGTAGTAAGGGCCTTATTCTTTGGCCAGCGACATTTCCGTGAATATTTAATGTTACTTTCTCTCCATTAGCAAGTCTTAACCGCTGTAACTTTATATAGTTCTTAATATAGTCAAGTTCTTCACTTAAAGGCACAAATTCACTATTGGTTCGATACAACATATATCTCATTAATTCAGAAAGTGTGATAACTGCTTCGGGAGCATTGTTCGATTTCTTGGTCGTTAAAGAATAAATCGTATTGAGTGAATTAAATAGAAAATGAGGATTGACCTGGCCTTTCAAATACTGGAGTTGTGTAGTAGTACGTAAAGATTCTATTTCTTTTTTTCTGGTCTCATTTTTATTCCATTCTATATAAACTCGTATAGTAGTACCTATCACCAGGAATGCTATATTAAGTAGAATAGGGATGCTTTTGGGTAAAAAAGGTATCGTTCTTCTTCCTTTATCAAAATTTATATTTCTGAAAAACTCTTTTGCATCTATTAAGAATAAGTTCCTGAAGTATTTATTAATAAAAAAGAAACATATAAGAATGATTACAATGGAGAGAAGGTATAGTACTGTCTTTTTCTTGAGTAATAATTTAGGGACCAGAAAAAGAAAGTTTATATAGAAGAATAAAATATCTATTAGAATTCGAGCAAAAAGAAATAGAGGAACTTCACCTCTTTCAATATATATTTGAATAAAAATAACAAACAAAAATACAGTCCAGCATAAAAGATGTATGACAACTTGTTTGTTTGTTTTAAAAAAGGCGGTCATATAGTTTTCACCTGGTTAATTACAAAGAAATGAAATATTATTTTCTTTAAGTTCTTCTAATGTAATTCCCGGGCCTTCTCCATGTTCAATTTTGTTTTTTACAATTGTCCCAACTTTATATGCATCACTATAAGTACAAAAATGACTTCGCTCTTGTATTGCCGGAATATAGTCTTGTTTTATAAGGATCTTTTTATTCATTTGTAATGAATATCCATATCCATCTTTAATATTATAAACCGTAATTTCGATAGTATTCTTTTTGTGATAGAGAAGGATTACAAAAATTACGATAAAACAAAAAAGCAATATAAATAGTGTATTATTAAATTTCATTTATCAAACTGTTACAACAAAGAACCAAAGCATCCCATCTGTATACCATCTTTTTTAAATACATCCGGGAAACTTCGGCCATTAAAAAATAGATTAATTAACCAAAATCAATCATCTTCATCTGATTCTTCCAATGGGAAAAACTCATAATTATCATCAAGATATAAACCACCTGACCTTCCAAGTAGTACAAACACTCTATCTGTACCTGTAAAACTTATAGGATCCTGACGGGAAGTAGCTTCTATAGAAGAAAGCTGTTCCCAAGTATCATTAGATGGATCATACTCCCAGGTAGATCCAATAGCCCCCCCGCTATATCCACAAGAAACATAGCCCAGGCCATTCAAAGAAAACCCAGCTGCATTCGATCTAAAAATAGCATAATCATCGTCATAGTCAAGGTCGTTTTTACGTGTCCAATCGCCAGTAGACGGAGTAAATTCCCAAACATCTTCTACATACAACCCATTATTAACTCCTGTTGCTATATATACTTTTTCGTTTATAACAAATATTGTTGCATCTCTTCTCTTTGAGCCTCCATATCCTACAAGTTCTGTCCATTCATCTATCACCGGATCATATTGCCAAAAATCCTTTTTATCATTTTCACCATCAAAACCAGTTCCCAGATACCCTGTTTCTCCTACGGCAAATCCTACTGCTCCTCTTCTATTTCCTCCTGTAAAATCACCTTTTTGAGTCCAACTGTTTAAGAGAGGGTCATATTGCCAAAAATCACTTAATTCTGAAGCTGAATCTGCTTCATAACCAGTTCCCAAATATCCTTTATTTGCTATTGAAAACCCTATAGCCGAACTTCTGGGAACGCCTGGAAAATCTGCCTTCTGCGACCAGAAATTGCCCTCTATATCATACTCCCAGAAATCGGCTAAATAATCATCTCCATCATAACCTGTCCCCATATACCCTTTATTGTCAATCACAAAACTTGCTGCGCTACTCCTTGGGGCTCCGTCAAAAACAGAACGCGATATCCAATTCCCTCTTTCATCACTGCTATCATCTGATGAACAACTTTGAGTCACGACTGAAGCATATAGTATTACAATTAGATATTTTAAGCTTAATTTCATTTCAATTTTTTTATTTATAATTTTTTAATCTTTCTTTTTAATCAATTTTTTATAAAGCATAAGTAGCTTAACAACAAATCATTAGCGAAAATACCCGTTAAGATTTTTCTTTTAAAAAAAAATGGACTAATTAGACAAATACATCTACCAACTATCAATATTTCGAGATAACTCTACACGCTTACTGTTTGTAATAAAAATTTACTCGTTAGGCTATAAAATTCACTTGTAAGTATAAAATATTTTAAATGAGGCTCCTACAATAATACGTTTGTACAAAAGAGTAGAATGAAATACTTATTGTGTCTGTCTATATTACTACTAATCATTTCTTGCAGTGAGGAAGGAACATCAGAAATTGGAAATGATTGGATTGAAAATGAAACCCATGTTTTATATATTGATACTTTAACTGTAAAAGCATCTTCCTTAAAATTTGACTCAATTATTGTGTCTGGGAATAGGGTATTAGTAGGTGCCTATAACGATCCTGTTTTTGGGCTTACTATAAGTGAAACATTTGCACAGCTAAATATTCCTGATTCTGAAATTGAGAACGAAGCTATCTACGATTCAATTGCGTTGATACTTAATTACGATACCTACTACTATAATGATACCATTTCACAGCAAAAACTCAACATTTATGAAGTTATAGATGATATTAAACCAAAAGAGGATTATTATTACAACACTACAAAGTTTAATTTCAATACAACTCCCTTAGGCACCAAAACATTTTCACCCAGACCACTTAGCAAGGATTCATTACATATAAGTTTGGATACTGCTTTTGGAAATGAGCTGTTTTCAAAAATAAAAAACAACGATATAAATAATATCGATGAATTTCTAAATGAGTACAAAGGAATATTAATTCAACCGGATACAATTTTAAATACGGCAATCATCGGGTTTAGTAAAGAAAGCACTTTAAGAATTTATTACACTATCAAAGACGATGGAGGAAATATAGAAGGGATTTGGAATTTTCCTTTTAATAGCAGTAATTGCTTTAATCACATGTATAGTAATACATCCGGTACTGATCTAAATTCCCTGACAAATCAAGGTATCATCCTTCCAAGTACAGAAACATCTAACAATACTTTTATTCAATCCGGAATAGGCATTATATCCAGAGTAGACATTCCTTATATAAAATCCCTGTATAATATTTCCGGAACAGGCTCAATCTTAGATGCTAATCTCAAAATCTCTTTAAACAAAAATCAAGGATCACAATTTCTACACACCAAAGACACCCTATCCATGTATATAATTGATAACAACTCACAAGTAGTAGCTGATTTGTTAAATAGTTCCGGACAAATTGCATACGGTACCATTATAGAGGAAAATTCAGAATTTAATAGTACTACTTATTCAATTCCTGTAAAAACTTTCTTAGATATAAAACTAAGTGAAGATGTGAATAATGACGATTTATTTCTTGCCATTTATTCTCAAGAATTCAATAACTCCCTAGATCGCTATATTTTTTATGGAGAAAATAATTCAGCCCTAAATAGAATAAATTTAGAATTAACCTATGCAATTTATAATGACAATTAAAAAACCTCTATTCTTTTTATTATTGAGTTTTATATCTTTAAAATCCATCTCACAAACAAATGACTTGTCCAGTTCTCCTTATTCGCTTTATGGTTTAGGGTTACTTAATAATTTAAATACCGGAGTAACCAATACTTTGGGGAAAACAGGTATTGCTATGCCTTCCAATAGCGCTATTAATAACTTAAATCCTGCTTCATTTTCTGCTATCCCATCAAACCATTTCCTTTATGAAGTAGGAGTGAAAATACAACAAGAAACCTTAGTAGAAGATGGTCTCCAGGAAAACAGAACAAATGCCAATTTCTCAAGTTTAGCATTTGCTTTTCCGGTTTCTAAGAGATCTGCTATAGGCTTATCTTTATTACCATATACAAATGTAGGTTATTTCGTTACTGGAGTTGCTAATGAGATTGAAGGGTCAAATCTCGAGTATATTGCAGACATTTATGGGACCGGAGGACTCAATGAAATCAAACTAAATTATGGATATTCACTAAATAAAAGATTTAGAATTGGTGTGAGTGGATCTTTCTTTTTTGGAAAGATTGAAGAAAATGAAACCAATTATTTTGACACTACCATTCTATATGTAAATGAAGAGAATTTTTACAATGGATTTCAATTTAGTACAGGGCTACAGTATGACTTTAATGACTTTTTCTCATTAGGAGCCATTGTTTCTTTACCAACTAAATTAAATGGAAATCAGGAAAATACCGTTTTTTTATCAGAATTCGGTGTTACCAGTACTGTTGAAGAATCTGAAGAAAAATTAGACTCTTTTAAACTCCCTTTTGAGGTAGGGTTAGGTCTTCAAACAAAACTCAAGGAGAATTTCTTTATGAACATAGACTACAAAAGAAGTTTTTGGGATACTACCAATCAAAAAGACCAAAGTGGCGATTTTGTTGATCAGGATTTTGTTGGTATTGGAACGCAGTACATTCCTTCGCTAAATACAACAGATTATTGGAAAAGGGTACATTACAGAGCAGGAATCAATTTTGATAGTGGTTATTTGCAAATAAACGACACTAAGGTTAGCAATTATGAAGTGACTGTAGGTTTGGGATTGCCCTTCAATAAAAGAAATAATTCAATGATCAATATTGGTTATTCATATGGGCAGCAAGGTCGTCTAACAAATGGACTTATTCAGGAAAATTATCATTTAGTATCTATTAATCTAAGTTTAGAAAATATCTGGTTTGTAAAACGTTTTATTGATTAACCAGATCAATCTGGAGCATCCAAAACCATTTAATAAAAACCCTTCTGGAAAAACTTACAATAATCTTTAAAAATAACTGCATTTGTTATCTGTATGCCAAAAACTCTTACTGACATTGCATCCTTATCAAATTAAAGCGTTATATTTGTAAAGGTATAACGATTTAAAAAAATGATCTCTGTAGAAGAAGCATTAGCTATCATTCAAGATAGTATTACACCAACAAACAATTTTGAGCGTCTGGAAGTTTCGAAAGCAATTGGACATACATTGTTTGAAGATGTGATCTCTCCTATCAATATGCCTCCTTTTCGGCAATCGGCAATGGATGGCTATGCAGTTTGTATCAATGATGAACCAACCTATAAAATAATTGATGAAGTTAAAGCCGGAGATGGCCATCACCCGGTTCTTAAAAAGGGAGAAGCCGTTAGAATTTTCACGGGAGCTCCTGTTCCGGATACTGCAAATGCTATTATCATACAAGAGAAAGCACATATAGAATCCCAAGTGTTAACCACTATAGTCGAGCCTTCGCTTCATGAAAATATCAGGCCGCTTGGAGAACAAACTCTAAAAGGACAAACAGCTCTAAAAAGGGGAACACTATTAACTCCTGCTGCCATTGGATATATAACATCTCTTGGTATTACAGAAGTTATTGTTTACCGTAAACTTTCTATTGCTATAGTAGTTACCGGAAATGAGTTAGCCGAAGCCGGTAACGACCTTACTTACGGACAGATCTATGAAAGCAATGCAATCATGTTATCCTCTGCCCTTGCAAATTTACACTATCAAAACGTATCTCATTTTAAGGTAGAAGACAACTATAAGAATACCGTAGAGACACTGGAAAAAGCTTTTGCAGCTAACGATATTGTATTGGTTTCTGGTGGAATTTCGGTAGGTGATTATGATTTTGTTGGAAAAGCACTTCAGGAATTAGAAGTAAAACAATTATTCTATAAAGTGAAGCAAAAACCAGGGAAACCCCTTTTCTTTGGAAAAAAGGAGGATAAAATTGTTTTTGCACTACCTGGAAATCCGGCTGCCGCATTAAGTAGTTTTTATGTTTATGTATTCCCTGCGATACAAAAATTGTCCGGCAACTTAGACTTTTCATTGACCAGAACAAAGGTACGATCTGCATCAAACTATACTAAAAAAGGAGACAGGGCCCAATTTTTAAAAGCGATCCATACTAGTGGTAAAGCTGAAATTCTGGAAGGACAAAGCTCTTCCATGTTACATACGTTTGCATTGGCCAATGCCCTTGTATTTGTGCCGGAATCTATTAATTCCATTAAAAAAAATGACGAAGTAGAAGCAATACTTTTCCCAATAAATTAGAACAAAATGAAGTACAAAATTAAAAGTAGAATTTGGATAGAAGCAGATGGCAATATCTTGCTAGGTGAGGGTAGAGTTAGTTTGTTAAAAGCTATTGATGAAACAGGTTCTTTATCTAAAGCTGCCAAATCCCTGGGAATGTCATATAAAAAAGCATGGTCATTGATCGATGCTGTAAATTCCAGGGCAGAAAAACCTGTTATCACTACAAGTATAGGCGGTAAAAGCGGCGGTGGTACAGAATTAACCTCTTACGGAAAATCACTGGTTATTGCTTTTGAAACCATAAATGAAAATTGTTGGAAATTTTTAGATAAGGAAATATCCAAAACAGACCTATAATGTTCTTTGAAATAGAAGATATCTGGTTATTCTTAGCTATTCTTCCAATAGTCGCTTTCTTATATGCAAGTGTAGGTCATGGAGGGGCAAGTGGCTATCTGGCATTAATGGCGCTGTTCTCTTTTGCTCCTGAGACCATGAAGCCTACAGCTTTATTGTTAAATTTATTTGTGGCTGGGATCGCTTTCTATCATTATTACAGGGCGGGCCATTTTAATAAAAAGTTATTTTTATCATTTGCAATTGCTTCAATTCCTTTAGCCTTTTTGGGAGGAATGATAGCAGTAGATGCCTCCATCTATAAAAAGATATTAGGGATTCTATTGATCTTCGCCATTCTCAAAATGCTGAATGTATTTGGAAAAGAAAGTGTATCAATAAAGAATGTGAAAATTTGGCAAGGACTCATTATTGGTGGAATTATTGGGTTCTTTTCAGGGCTTATAGGAATTGGAGGAGGAATCATTCTAACACCGGTTATTTTGTTGCTGCATTGGGGAAAAATGAAAGAAGCGGCAGCAGTTTCTGCATTATTCATTTGGGTAAATTCTGCTTCAGGATTAATTGGCCAGTTCACCATTGGAGCTGTCATTTCATCTCAGTCCTTTGTTTTGGTTGCTATAGCCTTGACAGGAGGTTTTTTTGGAAGTTATTACGGAAGTAAGAAATTCAATAATAAGTTATTACGATACTTGTTGGCGTTTGTTTTAGCGATCGCTTCTTTAAAATTATTTTTTGCATAAATGGCAGATAAAAAGGACATAACAGGAATCATCTTAGCCGGAGGGAAAAGTTCCAGAATGGGATCTGACAAAGGATTTCTTAGTTTGAACGGCATTCCTTTCATATCGTTGATAATTAAAACTGTAAAACCCTTTGTAGATGATATCATTATTGTAAGCAATAATCCGGATTACGATATTTTTAATTTGAAGAGAGTAGAAGATATTCTAAAAGACGCCGGGCCATTAGCGGGTTTGTATTCGGGATTGTATCATTCTGAAACTGAAAAGAACTTAGTATTGAGTTGCGATGTTCCTTTGATCAATGGTGCCATCCTAAAAAAATTGATTGAAGGGATTGATCCGGAAAAAGACGTGGTACAATTACAAAGTCAGGGAAAAACAATGCCGCTTATAGCTATCTATAAAAAACATTGCATGCCTCGGTGTTTAGATTTATTACAAGAAGGAGAAAGACGACTAAGAGAAGCTGTCATGCAATTAGAAACCAAGACTATTGAACTTGATCCGGATTTAGAGCAATATGTAAGAAACATAAATACAAAAAGTCAATTAACAGCATTAAGAAATGAACTTGCACATTAAATATTTTGGATTGCTGGCTGAAGTTACAGGGTGTAATGAAGAGATCCTGGAATTTTCAAAAAATTCTGTTTCGGACGTATTGAGCATCCTTTTTGAGAAGTACCCGGGCCTGAGGGAAAAGGATTTTCAAGTAGCACAAAACAATGAGATCGTTTCAAAAGAAATGGTAGTATCGGAAGGAGAAATTGCATTATTGCCTCCTTTTTCAGGTGGATAAAAATGAGTAGATATAGCAGACATATAGTATTAACTGAAATTGGCCAAAAAGGCCAGGACAAACTTTCAAACTCTAAGGTACTGGTTGTTGGTGCCGGCGGATTAGGTTGCCCTGTACTGCAATATCTTACGGCGGCCGGAGTTGGAACTATTGGGATCATTGATTTTGATATGGTTGAAGCATCCAATTTACAGCGCCAGATACTGTTTGGCACATCATCTTTAGGTAAAAATAAGGCCATAGCTGCTAAAAACAGATTAACAGATCTAAATCCAACGATCTTAATTGAAGCGTATCCCGAAAAATTGACCTCCGGAAATGCTTTAGAGCTTTTCAAAAATTACGACATCATAGTGGATGGCACAGATAATTTCGCAACTCGATATTTGATCAATGATGCTGCAATACTGGCAAACAGACCTGTAGTTTATGGTGCCATCTATAAGTTTGAAGGACAGGTTTCAGTATTTAACTATCAAAAAGGCCCAAGTTATAGATGTCTGTTCCCTACTCCTCCAAAAGAAGGTTCTGTAGCAAACTGTTCTGATGTGGGGGTTCTTGGAGTATTACCGGGAATCATCGGAACCATGCAGGCCAATGAGGTCATTAAGATCATTTTAGGTTTTGAAAATGTGTTGTCCGGGAAACTTTTTTGTTACAATGCCAAAACAATACAAACCACTATATTGAAGATTGCCAGGTCTGCTTCCGAATATGACAAAGTACTGGCTTCGAAAGATAGCTTTCACGATCAAAATAATGAAGATTTTTGCTTGACACAGGTAAGTGAGATCTCTGCCGAAAAAGCTTTGGTGAAAGAAAACATCCAGTTCATTGATGTAAGGGAACACAATGAACAACCCCGACTAAATTTACCTGATTGTAAACAAATTCCTTTAGGAGAAATTGAAAAACAGCTAAATGAAATTGAATCTGATAACAGTAAGATCATTTTTTGTCAATCCGGAATACGAAGCAGAACTGCTGTAGAAATATTGCAAACACATAACATTGCTAATTGCTATAGCCTAAAAGGAGGAGTTTCAGCATTAATAGAACAATTAAAACTAAAATAGTATGAATAAAAGAAAACCAAAAAATGTATTTATAGACGGTGCTATTTCATCTGAATTTATTGGGCAATCCATAGCAAAACACCAGTCCAAAACAACCATTGGGGCTCATAACATCTTTTTAGGACAAGTTAGGGCAGATGAGATTGACGGTAAAGAGGTTTCGGCAATAGAATATACTGCTCACGAGGAAATAGCCACCATTAAGTTCCACGAGATCAGAGAAGAGACGTTTTCAAAATTCAATCTAACCTGTATGCATATTTATCATAGTCTGGGGCGTGTGGAAGCCGGAGAGATCTGTTTATTTGTATTTGTATCCTCACCCAGACGTAAAGAAGTCTTCTCGGCTTTGGAATATGTAGTTGAAGAGATTAAAGCAAAAGTTCCTGTTTTCGGAAAAGAGATCTTTGAGGATGAATCGCATCAGTGGAAGGTTAATTCTTAGTAATATGGTAGACATCACACATAAAAGCAATACATTAAGAATAGCCACAGCGCAGGCTATCGTTAAGGTGAGTAAAGCTGAAACCATTACCGCCATTGAAAATGATAGGGTTCCAAAAGGAAATGTATTTTCCATGAGTAAAGCGGCTGGTTTATTAGGTGTTAAAAAAACTCCGGACCTGCTTCCTGATTGTCATCCGCTTCCCATTGAGTACACGGGAATCGAATATGAAATAAACGGATTGGAAATATCCATACTATGTACCATAAAAACCATTTACAAGACCGGTGTCGAAGTTGAAGCTATGCACGGAGCAAGTGTGGTCGCACTAAATATGTATGATATGTTGAAACCCATCGATAAAGGTGTAGAAATTCATCATATAAAACTACTGAAGAAAAAAGGAGGAAAATCAGATTTTAGAGATCGCTTCAGAAAGAACCTTACAGCGGCTGTAGTTGTTTGTTCAGATACTATTTCAGCAGGACAAAAAGAAGACAAAGCAGGAAAAGCAATTATTAAAAAACTGGAGGATTGCAATGTCTCAATTGCTAATTATTGTATCATTCCGGATGAAAAAGATATCATTCAGGAAAAAGCAAAACAGTACGAAGGTGAAGGAGTGGATCTAATTATATATACAGGAGGAACAGGATTGTCCAAAAGAGATGTTACACCTGAGGCACTTAGTAGTTTAATTGACAGAAACATTCCCGGAATAGAAGAAGCCATTAGAAGCTATGGCCAGGACCGCACACCGTATGCTATGCTTTCACGAAGTGTAGCCGGTACCATAAACGATTCTTTGGTTCTGGCACTACCGGGTTCTACAAACGGAGCAAAAGAATCTATGGATGCTATATTTCCATCGGTATTACATGTTTTCGGAATATTAAAAGGAGCCAGGCACGATCAATGAAAAAAACCACATCCATATTAACAGATTCCTTCGGAAGAAAACACACCTACTTGCGTATTTCCCTTATTGAGCGATGCAACCTGCGTTGTACCTACTGTATGCCGGAAGAGGGTATAAAACTTTCTCCAAGAGGCCATTTAATGTCATATGAAGAAATTTATACGATTGCCAAGACCTTCGTTGATCATGGTGTAACTAAGATTCGCCTAACTGGCGGTGAACCTTTAATTCGGAAAGACCTTCCCATTATTCTGAAGAAATTGTCCTCTCTTCCTGTTGAACTTTCAATTACAACAAATGCAGTTATCGTAGACAAATTTATTGATCCTTTAAAAAGCAATGGCATAAAAAATATTAATGTGAGTTTAGATTCACTGGACGCCGGCAAGTTTAAACACATAACACGCAGAAATGAATTTGAAAGGACCTATAAAAACATCCTTTTACTAGTGGATGAAGGGTTTAAAGTCAAAGTCAATGCTGTTGTAATGAAAGGTTTTAATGATAATGAGATCATAGATTTCATTAATTTCACCAAAGATCTGCCTGTTTCTGTTCGCTTTATTGAATTTATGCCTTTTGATGGTAATAAATGGAATATGGAAAAGATGTTATCTTATGATGAAATAATGCAACAGGTTCATACTTCTTTTTCTGAAGATCAGGTTGAGAGGTTAACAGATGAGCCAAACGACACCTCAAAGAATTATAAAATAAAGGGGTTTAAAGGCAGTTTTGCAATAATTAGCTCGGTTACTAATCCTTTCTGTGATACCTGCAATCGTCTACGGTTAACTGCAAATGGGCAATTAAAAAATTGCCTGTTCTCTTCTTCCGAATTGGATCTGCTTACAAACTTACGCAAAGGAAGGCCCATTGAGCCTATCATTAAGAAAGCAGTGGAAGCAAAATTTAAAATGAGGGGTGGAATGGATACAATTGAAAAATTACAGGAACCCAAATTACACTCCCAAAACAGAAGTATGATCACAATTGGCGGTTAGCCCGTAAATCTACACCAATTGTTTCTTAAATTTTCCTTTACTTTTTCTGATCCTAACAGCAACTACCTTATATTCCGGACACATCGCTTCCGAATCATGAATATCACCCGTTAGATTATTGATCATAATTTCTGGAAAATGAAAGGTAGTACTTAAGATTCCTTTCTTTACCTCATCTGTAATTCTGGCTTTTACATCCACTTTCCCTCGTGGAGATTCCAAACAGATATAATCACCTTCATTTATAAGGTTCTCTTTGGCATCTTCAGGATTGATCATTAGATAATCATCCGATAGAATTTGTTCATTGGCAGTTCTTCTTGTCATGGCACCACAATTGTAGTGCTCCAGTTCCCTGTTTGTTGTTAGAATATAAGGATAGTCTTTGGCATGAGTTTTTAATTCTGCAGTCTCTTCCCAAGGATTGAATTCGAAATATCCTTTCCCTCTTTTAAATTCGGTTTTATGAAGAATTTGAGTATCCGTACCGTCTTCTGCAACGGGCCATTGCAAACCGTTTTTGCCTAATCTGTCCCATCGTATTCCGGCAAAGAAAGGAACGATCTGTGATATTTCTTCCAGCATACCATCCGGAGTATAGTCCGGTTGTGGGTATCCCATCTTGTTCATAATATCTACAATGATCTGCCCATCCGGTTTTGCACCTTCAATAGGTTCTACCACCTGGCGAACTGCCTGTACACGACGCTCTCCATTTGTAAATGTTCCGCTCTTCTCCAGGAAAGAAGCTCCCGGTAGAATCACATCTGCATATTTAGCAGTTTCAGTCATAAAAAGCTCCTGAACAATTACCAGGTCTGTAGCTTCCAAAGCTCTGATCACTTTCTTGGTATTGGGGTCGGTTTGTACAATATCTTCACCTATTACCCACAAGGCTTTTAGCTTTCCTTCGAGGGCAGCATCGAACATTTCAGGAATCTTATACCCTATAACTTTAGGAACTTCAACACCATAAAATTCATTATATCTCTTATTCACCTCTTCATTAGTAACATCCAAATATCCCGCTCCCTGGTGTGGTTGCACTCCCATATCCGCACTTCCCTGCACATTGTTCTGCCCACGTAGCGGATTTACTCCTACACCACGTCTTCCAATATTTCCGGTTAATAAAGCAAGATCTGCAATTTGCATTACCGTAAAGGTTCCCTGCGAGTGCTCAGTAACTCCCAAACCGTGAAATGACATCGCATTTGGAGCTGTGGCATAAGCTATAGCTGCATCCCTAATGATCTTTCTGTCTACCCCGGAAACTTGTTCAAGGTGATCCAGGTCAATAGCAAGAATCTCCTTTTTAAATTCTTCAAAACCTTCTGTTCTGTTCTCTATGAACGTTTCATCTACATACCCTTCAGAAATAATGTAATACATCATCATATTCAGCACAGCAACATTGGTTCCGGGCCTCAATGGTATATGATGCGTTGCATATTTTGCAAGCTCTGTACGCCTTGGGTCTATAACAATAGAGACATTATCAGACTTCATTGCAAACTGTTTCAATTTCGCACCTGTTACCGGATGCGCATCTGTTGGATTGGCTCCAATAACCATAATACAATTTGCATCTTTCAGGTCATCGATCGAATTGGTTGCCGCTCCTGTTCCATACGTTCTTTGCATTCCCAGTGCGGTAGGTGAATGACAAACCCTTGCACAGCCATCGATATTATTAGTACCTATAACCGTCCTGATAAACTTTTGCATTAAATAATTCTCTTCGTTGGTACAACGCGCCGAAGAGATTCCAGCAATAGAATCAGATCCAAATTCTTCTTTGAAGGAGGTCAGCTTAGATGCAATGTATTCATACACCTCATCCCAACTCACTTTTTCAAATGTTCCATTACGTTTTATCATTGGAGCGTTTAATCGTTCCGGATGGTCATAGAATTTGAACGCATAGCGTCCTTTTATACAGGTATGCCCTTGATTTACTTCTGCATCATATGGTGCCTGAATACTTAAAATCTCACCATTACTGGTAGAAATATCCAGATTACAACCCACGCCACAATACGTACAAATGGTTCTGGTGACATCTGTTGCCTGAATTGCCTTAGACTGAAATACATCTGAAATTGCCGATGTGGGACAGGCCTGTGAGCATGCTCCGCAACTTACACAATCCGAATCCATAAATGATTCGTCCATTCCTTTAATGATAGTCGAATCGAAACCTCTTCCGGACATGCTGAGTACAAACTCTCCCTGTACCTCGTCACAGGCACGTACACAGCGGTAGCAATTAATACATTTAGATAGATCTGAAGTCATATACGGATGGCTCAGGTCCTTCATTTTATACAAGTGGTTATCTCCTTCCGGATAGCGTACTTCACGTATCCCTACCTGAGCAGCTACTGTTTGTAATTCACAATTTCCATTTACCTCACAGGTTAAACAATCTAAAGGATGGTCCGTCAATACCAATTCTACAATATTTTTTCGTAATTCTTTTACGGCTGCAGTACTTGTATAAATGTATTGTCCGGACGCCACCGGGGTATGACAGGAGGCCAATGTCTTCACCGGGCCATTTTCCTCTAATGCAACTTCAACGCTACATACTCTGCACGACCCGAACGGGTCCAAATTTGGAGCATCACACAAGGTAGGTACAAGTTCCTTTTCTTTGAACCGTCGTATGAAAGATAATATCGTTTCTCCTTCAACTATTTCGAACTCTTGATTGTCTATATAGGCAGTTTTCATTTTTATAAGTATTAGTTGAAGTATTGTCTTAGTTCATCATCAAAATATTCCAGGGCGTTACGCACAGGAAGTGGGATGCCTCCTCCATGTGCACATAAAGACCCTTGCTCCAGTGTGGTTAAAAGGTCTGTAAATAACTTTCTATCTATTTTATAATCTGAAGTTAATGCTTTTTCTGATAATTCCTGTCCCCGTTTGGTTCCTAACCTGCAAGGGAAACATTTTCCACAGCTTTCATAAGAAGCAAAATCGAACAGATGCTCTATAAATTTCATTATTGAAAAATCCGCAGGAATACTTACTACCGATGCATGGCCGAGTAAAAATCCTTCTTTTGAAAAGGATTCAAAATCTATGGTCAGGTCATTTATTTTTGATACAGGTACCAGGCCCCCAAGCGGGCCACCTATTTGAATTGCTTTTACTTCGGTTTTAAAACCTCCTCCCAATTCATTTACCACGATTGAAAGCGGGGTTCCCATTTCAACCTCATACATTCCCGGATTATTGAAAAAGCTATCCAGGCAAACCAGTTTTGTACCGGATGAACGTTCGGTCCCAATATTTTTCCATGCATCGCCACCATTAGAGATGATATAATGAAGTGCAGCAAGGGTTTCAACATTATTAACTGTAGTTGGTTTATTGAACAATCCCTTTTGAGCAGGAAAAGGAGGGCGTACCCTAACTTCCGGACGTTGGCCTTCAATAGAGTTTATCAAAGCCGTTTCTTCACCACAGATATACGATCCCTGGGCCTGGATGATCTTAAAATCAAAATTAAAGCCGCTCCCGTCTATATTGTCACCTATTAGTCCTTCCCTTCTAAGGGCATCGATCGCATCCTGTACAATCTTTACGGCTTCAGGATATTCTGCCCGTATATAAAGAATCCCATAATTTGCATGTGTTACATAACCGGAAATAAGCATTCCAAATAATACCGAATGTGGCCTTTCTTCCAAAAGATACCGATCTGAATAAGCTCCCGGATCTCCTTCATCGGCATTACAGATAATGAATTTTGTTTCATTTTCTACATTTCGACAGAACTCCAATTTCAATCCCATTGGGAAACCGGCACCACCACGGCCTCTTACATTGGAAATTTTTATTTCTTCCAACACCGCTTCCGAATCTTTTTTAAGTGCTTCTTTAAAGGGTTTGTAATAGTCGGATATCTTTGTGAATGGCTGTGTTAAAATAGCCTTTCCACTAGCTTTAACATTATAGGTATCCAGATTTAAGCTGGTATCAGAACTGATAATACTATCCAGGTCAGACACTGCATTGCCGGAATAATTCTTACCGTTATAGTGAAAAGCAGCATTTTCATGACATCTTCCCAAGCAGGTCATATGTCCAATCTCATCTGTTTCAAAATTTTCTTTCAACAAATCAATGACCTTATTTTGGGTACCTGCACAAACACAAGCCGTTCCGTTACAGACGTATACCTTTTTCCCTTTATTTTCGGGTTTTAAAAAATCGTAGAAACTGGCCGTTCCAAATGCATTTGCTTTACCAATTAAAAATTCATCAGCCAATTTTGCCATAGCTTCCTCACTGGGAGCTCCTTCCGGTTTGGCAAGTTCTCCCAATTTACTAAAGAGGTTGTCATTAACACCTTTTCTTCCTAATAATTCACTTAAATTATCTGACATATATTTTAACTGGCTTTAGTACTTGATGTATCTGTTTTTGTACGCTGCGGATTTGAATAGCATGTCGCTCTTTTATCTCTACAGAACGCAAATAATGTAATTCCTAATTCTTTCGCATAATCTACAGCTAAAGATGACGGTGCTGAAACAGCAGCTAAAAAAGGGATTTTTGCCTTAAAGCACTTGATCACTATCTCGTACGAAATACGCCCGCTTACCGTAATTACTTTTGCCTTGTCCATCTGCTTTGAAGTGATCAATTTTCCCACAACTTTATCCACTGCATTATGCCTTCCTATATCTTCCATGGAGCAAATCAATTTACCTTCTATGGAAAATGCTGCTGCTGCATGTGTTCCTCCCGACTGCTTAAAATCGTGTTGGAAGCTATTCATTTTTTCAAATAAATGATGAATAAGGCCAATATCTATTTTCTCTATATCATCAATGGTTCTTCCCATAAACGAAAGGTCCCCCAATTCTGTCTTACCGCATATTCCACAGGATGAAACAGATAACAAACTTCTGCTGTTTGAATAGCCGTCACCTAGTTTATCCTCCGGGATCGTTACATTCACAATAGTTACGATACCATTATCGTTTTCCTTCTTTAAAACTACATCCGGGTGAAAATCTATATCATTGATGACCCCTTCGGAATGTAATAAACCACGAACCAAACTAGCATCCTCTCCGGGTGTTCGCATAGACACGGTAAAAGGGGTATCGTTTATATTTATTTGCAGGGCTTCTTCAATGGTAAGTGCATCAACAATTTTGTGGGTAGCTTCCATTTCAAATTTCCTGCCTTCGTAGTTTCTAGTTGCCATACCTAATTATCGCCCATAAAAGTGGGACTTACACAAATTTAATTGAAATATTTGTAATGTATCTGTTAAAAAAACATCATTACTTTGAGATGCGTCAGGTTTATTTAAAATAATCCTGAAATATTTCCGTCATTATCAATACTGATATTTTCGGATGCCGGATGCGCAGGAAGGCCAGGCATTCGCATCATATCTCCGGTAATTGGAACTAAGAATCCTGCTCCTGCTGCAATTTCTATTTCTCTAATGGTAATTGTAAAATCTTTAGGGCGGCCAATGAGTTTAGGGTTATCCGACAATGATTTTTGAGTCTTAGCGATACAAACAGGAAGGTTTTCCAGCCCAAGTTCGGCTATAGTTCTTAAGTTCTTCTTTGCTTTTGCAGTATAATCTACCTGCTTTGCACCATAGATCTTAGTGGCAATGGTTTCAATTTTGGATTGTACATCCGTATTCCAATTATAAAGAGGAGAAAAATTAGATTCACCCGATTCTACAATTTCAATTACATGTTGTGCCAGGTCCAAAGCTCCTTTCCCTCCTTTTGCCCAAACTTCGGCAAGTGCCACACGTACATTATTGTTTTTTGCAAACTCCTGAATGGTCGCAATTTCTTCATCACTATCGGTAAGAAATCTGTTAATGGCAATAACCGGAACAATATTGAATTGTTTTACATTTTCCAGGTGCTTTTCAAGATTTGGCAGTCCTTTCTGTAATGCGGCTACATTGGGTTCGGTTAAAGACTTTAGGTCGGCTCCTCCATGATACTTCAGAGCCCTGATAGTAGTTGTTAACACTACTGCCTTTGGAGATAATCCTGCGCTTTGACATTTTATATCCAAAAACTTCTCCGCTCCCAGATCGGCACCAAAACCAGCTTCGGTTACCGTATAATCGGACAGGGTCATCCCCATTCTTGTAGCGATCACCGAGTTGGTCCCCTGTGCGATATTTGCAAACGGCCCTCCGTGAATGATAGCCGGGTTTCCTTCAATGGTTTGTACCAGGTTAGGCTTTACGGCATCTTTAAGTAACGCAGCCATGGCCCCTTCTACTTTCAGGTCTCTTGCATAAACGGGTTGTTTTGCAAACGTATATCCAACAAAGATATCTCCTAATCGTTTTTTAAGGTTTTCCATATCTTCCGAAAGACATAGAATTGCCATAATTTCAGAAGCTGCCGTGATATCAAAACCTGTTTCCCGTGGAACTCCCGAAGTGGTTCCTCCCAAACCTACAATAATATTTCTAAGGGCTCTGTCATTCATATCCACCACTCGCTTCCAGGTAACGGTTCTGGCATCGATCCCTAATGAATTTGTTTTACTTTGAATGTTGTTATCGATCACTGCCGATAACAGGTTGTGTGCCTTTTCAATGGCCGAAAAGTCTCCTGTGAAATGCAAATTGATATCTTCCATAGGAAGTACCTGCGAGTAGCCTCCTCCTGTAGCACCTCCTTTTATACCAAAAACAGGTCCCAAAGAAGGTTCTCTAAGTACTACAGTGGTTTGTTTACCCATTTGATTTAATGCTTCCGAAAGTCCAATAGACATGGTAGTTTTACCTTCTCCAGCCGGTGTGGGTGAAATAGCCGTTACTAAAATAAGATTACTTTGCTTTAACTTTTCTTTGTCAATTTTTGAAAGTGGCAGCTTGGCTTTGTACTTACCAAACATTTCAATATCGTCTGCGGTTAAACCCAGTTTTTCTGCAATGGTAGTTATGTGCTTAAGCTCTATCTGTTTTGCTATTTCTAAATCACTCATTTGTTTTCTGTTTTTCTATAGTCCCGAATTTAGGATTAATGGATAACAAATCTAGAAAAAATAAAATACTTATTGGAATAGATAGTTTAGGATGTACAATTCATCCCTTTTCAGCCACTTTCCACTTATATTGCCGGTAATAAAAAACCAAAATAAAGGTAATTCCGAAGCAACAAATGAAGAGTAAAACTCTGGCCCCTATTAGGTAGGTGAATATTTGATCCGGATTGAGAATTTCCTCTATTACTTTATCCAGTTTACTTAACAAATATCCACTAAGGAAACTCCCAACCAACCCTGTGAAACGGCCAATTTTGTCTTTATCAATTTCATTCATTGGTGTTGAAATTATTGCTACGATCCAACCCAGGATATATCCGCTAATACATATAATATATGTAATGGGGTATTGATCGTGGCCGGGGCCAACCAAATAGGCAAGAATGATCAGTGCCAAACCTACAACGACACCGGAGATCATGGTTGCACGTAAATTATAGTTTGTTTTTCGTTTTAATTTTGTTTCCATAACTGAACATCTTTAATTTTCATATTTATCTTACTAAATTCATACTTCTTAGTTAACCTTTTACTATTGTAAAAGATCACTATACTAGTTGTCAATGCAAATAAAAAGGGGAGATAATATGTTTAAAATTAAGCAATTAATTTCAACATAGCTTTACAGGCACAAAAAAGTCTATATGGCTGAACACTCTATGGTTTTAAAACATGTTAACAAACGTTAACACTTATTAACTTATGGTAATTGAAAAATGGAATACCTTTAAAAAAACGACGCAATGATACTATCAAAATCAAATTACACCCGAGGCATACTCCAAATTGTGCTTGTTATCCTTATGTTTACTTCTAACCATGCTTTAAGTCAACAAGATAATACCTTAGAGTCTCATGAGAATAGCATAGCTTCCATTTTTGATGATGTTTGGTTGCCTTTTATGGAATCCTATAGAGATGCAGATATACAAAAGTTCAAATCCATCCATGCAAAAGATCTAGCGAGAGTTTCTATCGACAAGAATACCATCCAATCCTTGTCTAATTACGTTCCGGAAATGGAAGGGGTTTTTCAAAAGTTAAAAGGGATGGGACGACAAATGGATATCAGGTTTTCCATATTATCTTCAGCCGTCGATGAAACCAAGGCATATCAAACAGGATATTATTGCTTTAGCACAAGAGCGTCGGAGTCCGACTCATTTCAACCTCATGGCTATGGATTTTTCAATGTCCTCTTGATTAAGGAAGATGGCCAATGGAAAATTTCAACAGATGCAGATAAACAAGCCGATATCAGTGAAGCAGAATTTGCAGAATCAGGAACTATTTATAAGCTGGATTAAAAGTGTTAGTCAAAACAAAAAAAGCTCATTAATCTAAGACTAATGAGCTCTTCAATATACCTGATCTCTTAAACCTCTTACCTACAACAGCAATACAGTTTCACTCTCATTCATAGGTGATTTTCTTTCTTTTAGGAGAATATCCATTGTGAAGATACTCAAGCCGACTGTTTATTATTCATTAATTTATCTGAAAATACGCACTGGTATCTACAGCCGATGGCGGATCTGAATGAACTTGAAATATGGCATCATTGAAATCCTTATCTCCATTGGGGACCGTAATATCTTCAAAGCTGATCACTATTGCATCACAACTTGTTTCATAAAATATAAGGCTTTGCTGTTGTTGATTATTATTTAATATTTGATCCATATACTGGGTGTAATGTCCTTCTGTGATCTCTCCATTGCGCCATCCATCTGCAATGATAAAAAACCCAATCTTAGTACCTGCTTCGAACTCGCCCAGTAACTTCATCGTATTACCTTTTATAAGCTCACCCCCGGAGCCTTGAGCAGAACAATTAGGGAAGACTATTATTTTTTCCAGATCATCCACTGTTTGAGGTGGGTCACTGGCATTATAGGCATAATAGCCTAAAATATTCTTATATCCGGCACCTTCATTAAGGAACGTTATTTTTACTTCTGCATTTTGAGTAATATGGATGTTCTTAGCGGGATGAGCAAAATACTCGGGATGTGCTTCTATTGCATTTTGTCGTTCAGGCAATACTACCTCAAAAAGTGTTGGTAATAATGTTTCACAAACAACCTCATCCGGTTCCATTGTAATAGGTGTCCCAATTTCGTTATATGGTGAAATAGTGATATATGGTGCTCGCTCTTGCTTATAGAGAATGTCAAACCCACCTAATCCTTTGCAAACAAATATCCAATCATTTTGGGCTGTTACATAATTTACAGAAGCTGGTTGTTCCGCCTTATCCCAAACAAACATAGGATTAATTTCTTCTCCACTTGACACATGGTCTCCAATTGCTATTCCGTCTGCACCATTAGCAATGTACATATAGTCTTCATCCAGAGTAACCCCATTAGTATTACCCTCGAGAAGCATGGTGCCACTTGAAATATTGGTTTGCATACCCGTGGCAATATCAAATGCCTTAAGCCCTTCCCGGGCCATTGCCACATACACCCTATCATCATTAAAAGGATCTAAATGAAGTGTGTTTTTTCCTCGATTTGCTTCATTTACATTGGTATGAGTAATATTTCCCAGCGGCCATTCATTTTCCAAAGATTGTTCATTTACTATTCCGGTTTTAATCTGTGCTGAAGCGCCGGTAACCAAACTAATATATGTAGTATTGTTTTCCGGGCCTATTACATCTACATATTTGCAGTTACTGTAAGGATCGACACTAACGACTTCCAAACTATTCTTATCTAAAAAGAAGGTCCCTCCAAATGTTTTTCCTGCAGAAACTATAAGAAAATCATTGGTAATTGCTATTCCATTCGCCGAAGCAGAAATTCCTCCTGCTAGACTATTGGAGAGGTTAATTCTGTCCACCTGCTGAGTATCTACATTAATTTTATAGACTGTTGCTCCGTGATTTTTATGTGATGCAGCCAGCCATACTATACTGGAATTTTCCACAGTAATCGCATTAATATCTGCCAGTAAAAAATCTACTTGCATATCTATAAACGGATTGGCAGGATCATTTATATCAATAATTTCAAGCGAACCTCGGTGAATGTCACCTTGTTTGTTGTAACTTATATAGGCTCTTGAGCCCACAATATTACAATGAGTAGCGCTAAGTGTATATCCGTCTACAACAGGAGAACTAACATTTGCTACCCATGTCCAATAATACTCTTGCTGATTTCGCAGCTGTGCTTGACTTACTTCTCTGCCATTTTCATCTATAAGCCTGTCTCTTCTTACTTCAGGCAATATACTTCTGTTTATAAGTGTTGTCCTTCCGGAAGTAGAGCTTTGTCTAAATATTACTTCGTTATCTTGCCCTGATAACTCCTCAAACCCTTCTGAAATGGCAACTTCCAATTCATCATTAGAACAGCCTTGAGCTACAAACAAAGTGCTCACAATTAAAATAATTATCCTTTTTTTCATAATTGGAATCTTTAATATTTCGAGACGAAAGTATGATTTGATCTATACCAAAATGTATTTTTTAGCCGGATGGCACTTTGCTAAAGACGAATAGACAAAAATGACCGATGAAGATATTTGGGTAAGACAAAAAAAGTATCCCTCCGCTAAAGCTAAGGCGTACAAGGCCTCTCTGCCTCTGGTAGAAAAGCTTCTCATAAGTTATTGGTCTACCTTCTTATACTCTTACTATATTTAGCTTAAATTGGGACGCTTATAATGATTCAACTAACTCGATTAGAACACTTTATTCAACCTCAAATGGTATTTTTAGTTTCCCAAAAACATCTCAGAACAATTACAAACATTGGACTAATTTTGTTACATTATCAATTTTAGAATCAGAAACCCTTACTATTATTCTCCAATAATTGCATTTACAGCTCTTCTTGCCGATCGTGCAGCTGTATGGACACTGCTCCAATCATCTCCAGTTGTATAGGCATCGCCTGCAAAATAGAGTTTATCATTAACAGATTCTCCCAAAGTTCTTACCAATTGCCAATCTTCCTGGTCTCGCACATAAGCAGCTTGTGCATAAGGTTCAGCACTCCAATTTTGCACAACATGGTCTATATAGGAATTGCTTGCTAGATTATTCCCAAAAATTGTGTCTAGTTCATTTAAAATATAATCGCGTTGAGCATCGTCCGTAAGATTTTGATATTGTTCTGCTTGAAGACCAACCGAAAATAATCCTAAAATATTATCTGAAGTATTTTGTGCATAGGCGGCATCGTAGTAAATGCGCTGACCTTCTGCAGTCTCGCTATCGGACAATGCTAAATATGCCCCATAAAACTTGGAAGAAAATTTAAAAAATGCTTTAAAGCCACTCCAAACCACCACCTCATTTATAGCTTGCTGCTTACCACTTGGTAAAGCTGGAGTGAACGTAATATTACCATTTTGCAATATTTTAACTGGAACTGTTATAATAATCCTATCTGCTGTGTAAGTTTGGCCACCAGAGGTAGTCACCACAGCCTGGTCCGAAGTATAATCTATTGCAGTGACAGGCTTATTATAAATAATGTTGTTTTGGACACTTGGCAACAAATAAGCCTCAAAAAAGCCGAGCCAGCTCGAACCTATAAATTTTAAATCGCCTCCAATTCCTGAAGCCTCAACGGTTGTATTTGAAAGCATACTTCCATCCCAATATTGTACTAAATCCGAATTGTCATAGCCTTGCGTTTGCGTGGTAATATTTACCGAAGAGTCGTTCACTATTTCTGGTAAAATTGAATTCGCCACATGAATCCATTCGCCTCCCATGGAAATTGGAAAATCTGAAAACGACGTATTGTGCTTAATACGTCCTCCATATGTGTTACTTGCCTCTAAAATTTGAAAGTTTATACCTTGTTGTGCCAATAAATGCCCTGCTGCCATTCCTGCTGGTCCAGCACCAATAATAATTACTGATTCTGGTGAACCATTATTAGAGTTAGGGCTATTATCGGAGCTGCTACAGGAAGTTATTATAGTTTGAAAAGGCATCGAAACACCTAATATTCCACATAGTTTTACAAATTCTTTTCTAGTCATTTCTTTAAATTATTTAAAAGTATATTTATTAAAATTCAATTCTATAACCTATTGCTGGGATAATTCCAGTTTGCCTATCAGATTCAATACTTTCGGTAATACCATTCGTGTAATTTGAAGAAATTTCATTCTCTGAGCCAGCAATAGGGATGATGGTTCCATGATCACGTTGAACAAGTTGCAAAGTTGTTATTGTAGTTTGAGGAATCATTACCAATCCAGATACTTGTGTTGATGCTCCTTTGTATAATGAACTATAGACAACTCTATAAATAGTTACATCATTTGTTGTAAACGCAGATACGTTTCCAATGTTTGCGCGATTGGAAGCAATTTCACTTGCTTTTAAACTTCCTGTTTGCTGATATGAAATCAATACACCACGTTCTGTTGAAGAGGGATTTGTGGTAACCAATGCCGTTGTATCATCATCACCAGAACACCCATTTAGTAAGGCTATAATTCCTAAAAAGAATAAGGTAAAAAAGTTATTCATTAGAAGCTGCCTTTTCATTTTCATAATGTTGAGATATGGTTTCTGTTTATGTAGACAAAAATCTACATTCAAAAAGGGTACAGCGTACGAAAAAGCTTAAACTCTCGAAAGTCGGACGGATTTTTTATATTTTCAGGATCTGCTATGAAGCTTGTGCGTGCCTTCTTTTAAAGGCTGAAGGCGTCTCATTAGCGATTTTTTTAAATACGGCATTGAATGTGGATTTTGAATTGAAACCAGATTCCATAGCAATTCCCATAATAGTGTAGTTCTTATATTCTTCATCCAGTAATTTTTCCTTTACCGAAGCGATACGATATGAATTAATGAACTCAAAAAAGTTCTTCTGCTCGTTTTCCTTTATGATTTGTGATAGATAACCACTACTAATGTTCAATCGCTCAGCAAGGTAATCGAGTGTGAGGTTAACGTCTTCGTAAACATTTTCATCCTTCAATAACGCCTTTAATTGCTTATAATAATTTTGAGTATTTGGAGATAGTTTACCAGGTATAGAATCAATTTCTTCTGCTTCTTCTTTTATAGGAGCAATTTCAAACCATCGGTATTGTAGTACTAGAAAATAGCCTATCCAGAATAACAAAATCATAAAACAAAGAGTCAATACCTCAAAAGTAATTTCACCACCATCCCAATCTCCTAAAACATACTGTATAAAACTAATGGTAGACAAAAACATCACCATTAGTAACACCATTAGAAAAATTTGAAGCCATCTCAAGCTTTTCCTATTGGTAGTTGAATAATTATCGTACAAGAAGTTCTGATACCTATTTACTCGTTTAAGGGCGATTGGCAACAATAGTATAGCGGCAAGAATGGTAAGAAACCAGCTTGTAATCGCTACCAAATACTCATTGGCTTCACTGCGCTCTGCGCTTTCAGCAAAGAGGTATAAGGGAATATATAATAAAGCTAGTAGGACTTCAACAGCAATTAAAACAAAGCCTATTTTTTCAAAATTAGAAAGTTTGTGTTTTGGATTGATAAGAAATATCACGAAATAAAAAACCCCTACAGGAATGGTCGTTCTAATATATACAGGCAGGTAATGAATCCAATCAGGAAGAACATTTTCTAATTCCAGCCAATATATAAATTCATAGGCAAGAATAACACAAACACCTAATATCGAAATCGCCAAAAACTTGTTCGACATTGAATTGAGTGTTTTGTTAAACAACAGAATAGCAGCCAGCAAAAGTCCGTGAAGGCATGCCATTAGAATAAAACCTGAAACAAAACCATCTATAGCAGAAACGTTTGCCATATAATAATCATCCTGTAACCAAAAAGCATTGAACGCATTAAAATCCAGACTAAAGTTTCTTAACGAAATATAAAGCTCATTAATTTTCGAAATGAACATTCCCATACTCAAAGATATGATTCTATGCAAATATCTTGGAACTTTCTAGCCAATAAGCTATAAAAACAATAGCTGGATTAGAGGGTTTTTGTTCAAAAGAATCTTAACAAAAAAAGCACCCCTCCGCAAAAGCTTAGGCGTACAAAGCCTCTCCGCCTTTGGCGGACAAGCTTCTCATTGGTCTAATTTCTTAAACCACTTCGTTCGCCTTAGCTTTAGCAATGGCGAACAATCCACCATAGCTTTAGCGTAGGTGGACTCAACACAACATTTTTATTATGCCATCTGGTGCGGCTCGAGCCTATTCGTTATAATTTTAAAAATTTAGGTTATTGTATTTTTTGAACAATAAAAGTACTTCCATTAAATAAACTACAGAGGGTCTCCTACTTTAACATCGCAACGATGCCCTGGCTGGCCATGGGCTGGATTTAGTTTGATATCCCCTGAATTGATTACAGGAGAGCCACTTTGTGTATTATTACTACCCTTTGCGGGTACTGAATCTAAAGGAGCTCCTACTGGAATATCACATCGATGCCCAGGCTGACCATGCGCCGGATTTAATGCTATTTCTCCTTTTGAATCTGAAGAGTTCTCTGTAGAAAGTTTTGGTGTGGTACTGGTTGAAGTCTCGGTAGTAGATTCTTTCTTTTTGGATTCTTCTTTACAAGAACCTGTTACACCTAAAGTTAATAATATCAGTATTACTGTTATTTTTCTAATTGCAAAAATTAAAGCTTTCATAGTCATTATTTTATATGAGAATTCATAAAGCTACGAAATTCCTTATTAGGAAATGAATTGATGACTTAAAACAAAAAAAGCCTCTCCGCCTCTGGCGGACAAGCTTCTCATTGGTCTATTTCTTAATGATCTTTTTAGTGACTACACCCATATCGGTCTGAATTTTTAAAAAGAAAATTCCGCTTTTTAGGTTGGATACATCTATTTGGTTAAAACTACTATTTATGGCTAAAACTAATTTACCTAACAAGTCATAGATTTTCACGGATTTGATGTCAACAGATAAATTTCTTTCAATTGTTAAAACATTTTTTACTGGATTAGGATAAGTTGAAATTGAATGCAAAATCTCATCATTAACCCCTAACACACAAAACTCACTATAAGAGGTAGTTGCACTTATACACCAACCAACACTACTTTGGCAATTTGGTAAGCTATTAGCGTAGTTCACATCATCTACCTGTATACAGTTTAAATTGTAATTGTCAAAGGCAAACATTCGCTCCATGTTAGTATTGTTATCATTTGCTATGTTTAGATATAATAAATTATTTGAGTAGCAATCTAATATTTCCAGATTTGAATTTTGTGATACATCTAAGGTCAATAAATTATTAGAATCACAATCTAATCTTTGCAATTCTGTATTTTGAGATACATCTAAAGAAGTCAACTGATTTTCATGACACCTTAACAAAGTGAGCAATGGGTTTTGTGTAATTAAACTAGTTAGTTGGTTATTCCAGCATGATAATTCTCTGAGGTTATAGTTTTGTGAGACATCCAGACTTGTCAATTGATTACCAGGGCAATGTATCTTATTTAAGGAAGGGTTTTGAGAGACATCCAAACTTGTCAATTGATTATTCTCACAATATATTTCTTTAAGATTTGGGTTTTGAGTTATTAGACTTGTCAATTGATTATCCTCGCAGTTTAATGTAACAAGGTATGGGTTCTGAGAAATATCTAAGCTAGTCAATTGATTATTAGGGCAGTGCAATGTAACAAGATTTGTGTTATGTGTAAGATCAATATTAGTGATGCTGTTTCTAGCAAATCCTAAGGATACTAATTCTGTATTTTGACTGACATCTAAACTCGTCATATCATAATTGTAATCGCACCATAAAGCCCGAAGGGAGGTGAAATATTCGATGCCCTCCAAAGAGATAATATTTTTAAAATGAAGTTCTAAACCGATTACCATTTCTGCTTCACTTTGCTCTATAACTCCATCCCCATTGAAATCTGCACTAACATCTCCTTGCCCGTCTCCATTTAAATCAACAGCTGGTGAAATTTCTGTCAGTAGAGCGTTTAAAAACTTTTGATCTGGAAAATTAATAATTGGTGTAAGAGTACAAACATTTTGATATTGAGTAATGGAGTCTTTACACCATCCTATATTATTACCTTGATTACAAATGCGATTATTAGCATCATCTACATCATCAACCATAATACATTCTAAATTAGGATTGTCAAATGCCCACATTCGTTCCAAAATAGCGTTATTATAATTTTTAACTTTTAAAAATTCTAATTGGTTATCCATACATAATAGAGTTCTAAGATGTATGTTGTTCAAGGCTGATAAATACGTTATTTGATTGGAAGCGCAATCAAGATATTGAAGATTTATAAATTTTTGAAGTCCTTCTAAAGATGAAATATTTCTGTTTTCTACAACTAGTCCTACAACAGCAGAAGCCTCACTTTCTTGTATCTCACCGTCATTATTGGAATCGGCATCTATATCACCTATCCCATCCTGATTAATATCTATACAATTTGTACTAACTAATGCATTTTTAAAATTTACATCTGGAATATCAATAATAATTGACCCACAATTTTGACTATAAGTCGCAATATTATCTTTGCACCATGAGATAACAATGCCACCACAAAAATAAAAGTAAGTATTAGATACATCATCTACTTGTATGCACTCTAAATTAGGGTTATTTGTAGCATCAAATTCTTTCAAAATTGTTCCATTATTACCGTTTTGGATATTTAATTTTACTAAATTATTGCGACTAACAGAAAGTTCTTCAAGATTTGGATATCCAGATACATCAAGCTCAATTAAATTGTTCCCATCTAAATATATTTCCTTAAGATTCTGATTCTGTGCAGTAAAACTGATTAGTTGGTTTTCCCTACTCCATACTTTTTCCAGCATAGGGTTCATAGAAACATCCAAATGTGTTAAAAGGTTATAATCACATCGTAAATTTTTAAGAGCTTGGTTTTGAGACAAATCTAATTCAGTAATTGAATTTCTCCAACAACGTAAAGTTTCAAGATTTGTAAAACTTTGTATTCCTTCTAAAGATTGTATTCTTTGGTTGTATGGAGGAAAAGTCCAATCACCAACAGATAAAGTTAACACAGCTTGTGCCTCTATAAGTTGAATTTCCCCATCATTATTAGTGTCAACATCTCCATCTAGAGATCCATCTCCATCAAAATCAGCAACAATATTGTTTACTAGTTTAAACTTAAAATTAGCATCAGGAATATTTACAATTTGAGATTGTACATAAAAACCTATCAGTAAAAATATAAATAAGAGTAGTCCCTTTTTCATAAGACATAATTTTTTAAGAAGAGGCACAATGTAGACAACTGTTAAAGATACTTAAAAGTTGACAAAAAAGAATTCGGGGAAACAAAAAAAGCCTCTCCGCCTCTGGCGGACAAGCTTCTCATTGGTCTAATTTCTTAAACCACTTCGTTCGCCTTAGCTTTAGCGGTGGCGAACAATCCACCATAGCTTTAGCGTAGGTGGACTCAACACAACTTCATAATATACACCTTCTTTTCCGCCCGAGGCGGATTTGGTGTATAATAGCGGTCTGGACGAGACTCGAACTCGCGACCCCCTGCGTGACAGGCAGGTATTCTAACCAACTGAACTACCAGACCGTTGCTTAAGCATATTGCTTGTTAGCGAGGGCAAATATACACCTCCTATTTATTTTGGCAAACTTATTTTTAGAAAAATTACTTCTTAAATAAAATAAACAGCTCATGTTTATTTTCTCTATATCCCAGTAAAATCAATTACAGGGGTTCAATATTTATTTTATATTCATTTTTGGCTTAACCCAAAAACGAACCAAAAAGCTCAAGAAGCTATTAATGAAATTTTTAGCGCTGCCAAAATCATGTATTCCTCTTCTCGCTTCATGCTCTCTTTTTGCAAAGCAAAACGCACTTCCGCTTGAGGAAACATTATTTCTGAAATAGCTTCGGCTAATGAGTTTTCGACTTCAAACTTCAATCTTCTTACTTCAAGCATCCAACTCAATCTAACCAAACTTCTGCCGCTCCACCAAATAGGTTGTCAAAATTTTATTAAAACGTTCATTAATATCAGTTGGGACATACTTAATACGGTACTGGCCGCATTTTAATTTCAAATCATTAAAATACTGCTGTACCGCTTTTTCATAAGACTCTTTTATATTATCCGCATACAGATTCACATGCTCCCCGGTCTCAACATCCACAAAGCGTTTAGGGCGGTTGTTAAAATCAAAAGTGATCTCCTTTTCTTTATCGTAAGTGTGAAATAACACCACCTCATGTTTATTATATTTCAAATGCTGTAACGCCTGAAATAATTTCTCTTCTTCCGCATCACTCTGAAACATATCCGTAAACAAAAATACCAAGGAACGTCGTTTTAATTTTTCTGCGATCAAATGCAAATGAGTATAGGTCTTGGTCTTTATTTGTTTTCTTGATCGTGATATTGCATTATTAAGATGTGATAATAACATCTGGTGGTGTCTTTCACTTCCTTTCTCCGAAGCATAGAACTCATACGTATCACTGTAAATACTTAAACCCACCGCATCTCTTTGCCGTTTTAAGAGATTCATGATGGCAGCACTCGCCAATACCGAAAATCCAATTTTGTTCAGAGAATTAATACTTAGTCGTTTCAACTTTGGATAATGCATGGAGCTGCTATTGTCAATAATCAAATGGCAGCGCAGATTGGTCTCTTCTTCATATCGCTTGGTATACAGCTTATCGGTTTTAGCATAGAGCTTCCAGTCAATATGTTTGGTACTCTCACCACTGTTGTAGATCTTATGTTCTGCGAACTCCGCAGAAAACCCATGGAACGGACTCTTATGCAGCCCCGAAATAAAACCTTCTACTACTTGTGTAGCCAATAATTCCAGGTTTTTAAACCCAGTAATTTCGTTTATTTCTTTTTCAATGTTCACAACTACTCAATTAATTCAAACCCCTAACTTCTTACTATAGCTCCCAGCTTCTGCTTTCAAGCTTCCAACACCTAGTTTCAAACCCTAACGTATCACCTCATCGACAATTCCATACGCTACCGACTCTTCATCTCCCATCCAGTGGTCACGATTAAAGTCCTTCATCACCTTCTCAAATTTCTGTCCACAATTCTCTGCCAGTATCCTTGCGCTTATTTCCTTGGTCTTTAAGATCTCCTGGGCAGTAATCTCAATATCACTCGCCTGCCCACGAGCGCCACCACTGGGTTGATGTATCATCACACGTGCATGTGGCTGTATAAACCTTCGTCCTTTTTCTCCGGCCGAAAGCAGGATACTTCCCATAGATGCAGCCAATCCCGTGCAAATAGTAGAAACAGGGCTTTTAATACTTTTAATGGTATCATACATAGAAAAACCACTGGTAACATATCCTCCCGGGCTATTGATATATAGTTGTATCTCATCATTGTTCAACGAATCCAGGTACAACAGGCGGTCCACAACATGTTTAGCCGTCTTATCATCAACCATACCCCACAAAAAGACTTTCCGTTCCTTAAGCAGTTGATTGTCTATTTGGTCCTGAACCTTATTTAATTTTTCCATAGAACTCTCTCTGTTTTAATCTTTCTGAAAAATAAAAAAGGCTTAGCATACTGCCAAGCCTTTTCCAAGTTAATTTCTGTTTCAATTTATAAAAGTGAATCGATTGCTTCCGCATATACATTTTTAGGAGCAACGCCTACCTGACGCCCTACCAATTCTCCGTTATTAAATACCAAAACGGTAGGAATGTTACGTACTCCATACTTCGCAGCAAACTCCTGGTTTGCATCTACATCTACTTTCCCTACAACGGCTTTGCCATCATATTCTTCACTTATTTGGTCAATAATAGGTCCAACCATTCTACATGGCCCACACCAGGCTGCCCAAAAATCTACCACTACCGGTTTGTCACTTTTTAATACTGTTTCTTCAAAAGTTGCGTCTGTTATTTCTAAAGCCATTTTTATTATATTTTTAAATGTTATGCAAAAATAGTCAAAAATTCTGCCAATCCTTACACCCAAAACATTAGTTTCGGTGATAAGTATATTAGTTTTAATTATAATGCGGCGGGCTCCGCCTATGGCGGACCGGGCTTTCCGCGCTACACAGTAGCTTGCTACAATCCCTGCCCGAAGATCAATTCAATTTATATTGTACCTGCTCCCGTTCCAGTTCATCTAACAATTCCTGTGAAATATTGACTTTCTGCTTGCGGCTTGGCATGTTCAATTTTACTTTCTCCTCCATTTCATAGATCACAAACTGAAGTTGCTTATCTCCCTTATGCATCTTAAACAGATCTTTCAATTTCTTAATGCGGTCCTCAGCCAACTCTTCAATAGGCATTTGGATGGTTAGTTTTCGGGCCTGGCTGTCCATCACATCATGTAACAACTGCATACTGTTATATTGTAGCCTGGGGTCTCCTTTTTTACCGGTGTCCCTATTTACCCAGCCTTCTTTTACAAAAACCCGCGCATATAAAAACGAATTTGGAACCAGAAAATGACGAAACTTCAAATATTCTTCCCCAAAGATCTTAAACTCAAAGCTATCATCGTAATCTTCTACCGTAAAGATCGCCCATCCCTTTCCTGCTTTAGACTCCCGGTGTTGTACATCACTTACAATACCTCCAAAACACAGCTCTCTGTTCACAAATTTTTCCAATTCATTGAAATCTGAAACCTTACAATTGGTAAAGCTTTTCATTTCGGTTTTAAAGTCATCCAACGGATGTCCCGAAATATAAATTCCCACCACTTCTTTTTCCAGTTTCAGTTTTTTCATGGTGCCCCATTCTTCACAGGGAGGAACTTCCGGTTCCGGAATTTGTACTTCGCTGGCATCTCCAAACAAACTTACCTGAGACGAATTTTGTGTCTCCTGATATTTAGCAGCATAACGTAGCACTTTTTCAATAAACATCACTCCATCACCATCGTCATGTAAATACTGTGCACGGTGGGTATTAAAGCTATCAAACCCTCCGGCAAGTGCAAGATTTTCAAAGGCCTTTTTATTGGCAGAACGAAGGTCAATTCGCTTAGCAAGGTCAAAAACAGATTTGTATTTTCCTTCTTTCCGTTCTTCAACTATAGTTGCTACAGCATTTCCTCCAACACCTTTAATGGCTCCCATTCCAAAACGTACAGCACCACGGTCGTTTACCGTAAACTTGTAGAAAGATTCATTTACATCCGGCCCCAATACTTCCAGTCCCATCCGCTTACATTCTTCCATAAAGAATGTCACCTGCTTTATATCATTCATATTATTAGAAAGCACTGCCGCCATATATTCGGCAGGATAATGCGCTTTTAGATAAGCTGTCTGGTAAGCGATCCACGCATAACAGGTAGAGTGGGATTTATTAAATGCATAACTCGCGAAGGCCTCCCAGTCTTTCCATATTTTCTCCAGTTTTTCGGGATCATGGCCTTTTGTTGCAGCTTGCTCAACAAACTTAGGTTTCATTTTATCGAGAACAGCTTTTTGCTTTTTCCCCATTGCTTTCCGAAGTACATCTGCTTCACCTTTGGTAAAATCTGCCAGCTTCTGTGAGAGTAGCATTACCTGCTCCTGGTAGACAGTGATCCCATAGGTTTCTTTAAGATATTCCTCCATGGCAGGAAGGTCATAGCTAATTTCTTCTTCTCCATGCTTTCTTCTAATAAAACTTGGGATATACTCCATGGGTCCCGGGCGATACAAAGCATTCATGGCTATAAGGTCGGCAAAAACAGTAGGTTTTAGGTCCTTCATATGTTTTTGCATTCCACCGGATTCATATTGGAAGATCCCTACGGTTTCTCCTCTTTGGAACAGCTCATATGTTTTTTCATCATTCAGCGGAAATGCATCCGGATCGAGGTCAACATTGTGCTTATGTTTTACAAGCTTTACAGTATCCTTTATTAGGGTAAGTGTCTTTAAACCAAGAAAATCCATTTTCAACAAGCCGGCACTTTCAACAACCGAGTTATCAAACTGAGTTACATACAGGTCTGAATCTTTTGCCGTAGCAATTGGAACAAAATTGGTAATATCGTCCGGAGTGATAATAACACCGCATGCGTGAATTCCGGTATTTCGTACGGACCCTTCCAGGATCTTTGCCTGATTGATGGTTTGCGCCTCCAGATCTTCTCCTTCAGAAAGGTTTAAAAGCTCATTCACCTTGGGCAATTCATCACTTCTAAACTTACTGCGCAATTCCTGGTCGCTTAACCCAAATATCTTGTTGAGCTTGGTCATATTAGGGATTAGCTTTGCGATCCTATCTGCCTCATTTAATGGCAGGTCCAACACACGGGCAGTATCCCGGATGGAAGACTTAGCCGCCATCGTTCCATAGGTAATGATCTGTGCTACTTGATTGCTTCCATATTTATCGATCACATAATCCATTACACGGCTACGCCCTTCATCGTCAAAATCAATATCAATATCCGGCATGCTTATACGGTCCGGATTTAGGAAACGCTCAAAAAGTAAGTCGTATTCAATAGGATCAATATTCGTGATTCCCAGGCAATATGCGACAGCACTTCCTGCTGCCGACCCACGGCCCGGCCCTACCGATACATCCATTTTTCGAGCTTCAGCAATAAAATCCTGTACAATTAAAAAGTATCCCGGATACCCGGTATTGGCAATAACTTCCAGTTCAAAATCAAGTCGTTGCTTAATCGTATCTGTAAGATCCGGATAACGTTTTTTGGCACCTTCATAGGTGAGATGTCTTAAGTAAGCATTCTCTCCTCTTTTCCCTCCGTCTGCATCTTCAGCAGTTAAAAATTCTTCAGGTATTGCAAAATTAGGTAGTAAAACGTCTCTTACCAGGGTAAAAGGCTCAACTTTGTCTATGATCTCACGAATGGTATGAATTGCTTCAGGAAGGTCCTTAAATAAAGCTTTCATTTCTTCCTGAGATTTGAAGTAATATTCCTGGTTTGGCAGTCCGTAACGATATCCACGGCCGCGTCCAATAGGTGTTGCCTGCTTTTCTCCGTCCTTAACACAAAGCAGGATATCATGTGCATTGGCATTCTCTTTCTCAATATAGTAAGTGTTGTTACACGCTACTAATTTTACATCGTGCTTCCTGGCAAAATTTACCAAAACTGTATTTATACGATCTTCATCTTCCTGATTGTGTCGCATGATCTCCAGATAGAAATCATCCCCAAACTCCTGCTTCCACCACAACAAAGCTTCTTCGGCCTGTTTTTCTCCAATATTCAAGATCTTGCTCGAGATCTCACCATAGATACTCCCCGAAAGCACAATAATATCTTCTTTATACTTTTTTATAACTTCCTTATCAATACGGGGAACGTAGTAAAATCCATCTGTATAGGCAACAGACGACATCTTTGCAAGATTGTGATAGCCGTTCTTGTTTTTAGCAAGCAACACGGTCTGGTACCCATTGTCTTTATGGGATTTATTAAGATGATCTTCGCAAACAAAGAACTCGCAGCCTACAATACCTTTTAAGCTCTTATGTTTATCTTCTTCAGTTAAAGAATTATTGTAATTATTTACGGCTCTTACAAAATGAAATGCACCCATCATATTCCCGCTATCGGTGATAGCAACTGCAGGCATTCCATCTTTAACAGCAGCATTTACGAGGTCCTGTGTACTCGAAGTAGATTGAAGAATGGAAAATTGCGAATGGTTATGCAAATGCGCAAAAGGAGCTTCTTCAAGTGATGCGATATTTTCCTTTATTTCATCTGAAGAAATTTCAACTGTCTCTATTTCGGTGGCTAAGGCAGCACGTATCTTTTCTGAAGCCTCTCTTAAATTGATATGCCTCAAGCCTATCAATTCTATTTGCTTTGGATTTTCTTCCGAAAAGTTTTCAAAATAATCCGGCTGTACATCTAACTCTGAAACAGTAAATATCCGGCGGCGCAACAATTCCAAAAAACATCGTGTTGTAGCCTCTACATCTGCTGTTGCATTGTGAGCTTCGGCAAAAGGCTCTTTAAATAAAAACTCATGTAATTCGGTTAATGTTGGCAGTTTAAATTTTCCTCCGCGACCTCCGGGGATTTGGCATAGCTGCGCAGTAGTTTCGGTACATGTATCCAACACAGGAAAGTCAGGCAGCGGATTTTCCTGCCCCAGCCGAAGATATTCTGCCCCCATGATATTTAGGTCAAATCCTACATTCTGGCCTACAATGAATTTCGTTTTGGATAATGCTTCGGTAAATTTTTCAATAACCTCGGCTAAAGGAATTCCTTCCTGTTGTGCAAGTTCTGTAGAGATCCCATGAATTTTTTCGGCATCAAAAGGAATATTATAACCTTCCGGCTGCACCAAATAATCTTGGTGTTCCACCAAGTTTCCCATATCGTCATGCAATTGCCAGGCAATTTGGATACAACGAGGCCAGTTATCACTGTCGGTTAAAGGGGCATTCCAATTTCGGGGGAGCCCGGTGGTTTCAGTATCAAAAATTAAAAACATGAAAGGAGTTTATGAAGTATTTACCTTTGGTAGTAAAAGTAAAAAAATGGTAGTAGAAAGGGAAGTAAAGTTGTGAACAGTTTGCCTGTTTTATAAACAAAAAGCCATCCGCCTTGGGCGGATGGCTTTTTTCAATTATATAAGTTTTTTACAGGTATGTTACATTGAACTGCCCTGCTGTTATACTTGTAGAGCCGGTCTCAAAAGAAAACGTTCCTTTCAGGGTCTTTGACGCTGTATCGTGTTCAACAATAATCAAATTACCGGTTTCGACTGTTTCGGTAGTGATCCCGTCAGAATAGGTTGCATTAAAACCTGCATCTGGCAAAGTATAAGTACCTGTCGCAACATCATCGGGAAATTGCAACAATATTGTTGTAGATGTTGAAGCACCAGTCACAACAATATTATTCCCTGTATTCACTGCATCAACAGCAAACGCGTTAAACGGAATGCCATCAATTTGTGCAACAAAGGTTCCTGCATTTCCTTGTAACGGGTCGCCAATTTCATTTGTAAGGAAGCTAACCTCAAAAAATATCCCTTTTTCTACGGTAAGTGTATCAATTCCGGGAAGAACTGCATTAAAATTAAACTTTCCAGTCAAATACCCACAGGAAATACATCTGTAAGTAACTTCTATTTCACCATCTCCCTCGGGATTGGTAGCATAAATATTTCCATTGGCATCTTCATAGGTAGCATAATTTGGGTTTTGGCCTCCAACCGGAAAGACTCCCAGATCTGCTTTTCTAATGTGCAAAGTAAGTGTTTCGGTATCCGTAACACCTTGAATAGTAAATGTATCATCTTCATTTTTAACGGCACGAGCATCATCGGCACTAAAAAAGATTTTATTAATTTCTCCTTGTAAGGCCGGGGTATTGGTCTCGGTGTCCTCACAACTTATCAGGGCAAAAGCTGAGAATATAACTAGGATAATTCGTTTCATAGTAATTTTGGCATTAGCGGGTTTGCGACAAATGTAAAATAAAAAGTTTAATCTATTGAATTTCAGAAAAAAAATATAGTATCTTTGCCGTCCTTAATTATAACCGGGGTCGGGTACCCCAAAAATTAATTTTTATGCCTGTAAAAATCAGATTACAAAGACACGGTAAAAAAGGGAAACCTTTTTACTGGATCGTAGCGGCAGATTCCCGCTCAAAAAGAGATGGTAAGTTTCTGGATAAATTAGGAATTTACAATCCAAATGTAAACCCTGCACACATCGAAGTAAATGTAGATGGAGCAGTTCAATGGCTTCAAAACGGAGCGCAACCAACAGATACGGCCAGAGCTATACTTTCTTATAAAGGAGTATTGTTAAAGCATCACCTTGCCGGTGGTGTACGTAAAGGTGCGCTAACCGAAGAGCAAGCCGAAGAAAAGTTCAATGCCTGGTTAGAAGAGAAAGCAAAAGCTGTTGAGAAAAAGCGAGCTAACCTTTCTGATGCTAAGGCTAAAGCTAAAGCTGAAGCACTTGCTGCTGAAAAAGCTGTTAATGAAAAACGTGCTGCCGAAGCTGTTGCTGAAGCCGCTGCAGAAGAAGCTGCAACTGAAGAAGTTGCTGAAGAAACTGCTGCTGTTGAAACAGCTGAAGCTGAAGCTCCTGTTGAAGAAGTTGCTGCTGAGACTGAAGCTGCAACGGAAGAAACAGCTACTGAAGAAGCTCCTGCTGAAGAGGCAGTTGCCGAGGAAGCTCCTGCTGCTCCTGCTGCCGAAGCAAAAGAAGAGGAGGCTTCTAAAGAAGAAGAGTAAACTTTTTAACAATGCAAAAGGAGAACTGTTTCTACTTGGGCAAAATCGTTAAGAAATATAGCTTTAAAGGGGAATTGCTTGTAAAATTAGATACAGACGACCCCGAACAATTTATAGAAATGGAATCGGTTTTTGTGGAACAACACAAAAATTTGATTCCATTTTTTATTCAGCAAAGCTCACTTCATAAATCTGAACTGCTTCGTATAAAATTTGAAGAAGTAGACTCTGAAGAAGATGCAAATGCTCTATTAGGATCTGCTTTGTATCTACCCCTGGAAGCGCTTCCCAAATTAACCGGCAACCAATTTTATTACCATGAGGTCATAGGTTTTATGGTAAAAGATATGACTTTTGGTGTGGTTGGGACCATTACTTCGGTAAACGATAGTACAGCACAAGCCCTTTTTGAAATAAACCGTGACGGCAAAGAAATTCTTATCCCGATAAATGACAATTTCATTAAAAAAGTAGACCGCGAGACTAAAACAATACATCTGGATGTTCCTGAAGGGCTTATTGAGTTATATCTTTAGTATGAGCACCCCGTTTAAATTCAAACATTTTACCGTAAATCAAGATCGCTGTGCCATGAAAATAGGTACAGATGGGGTTTTACTGGGTGCCTGGGCCTCTGTACAAAACAAGCCTTTTTCAATTTTGGATATTGGCACCGGAACCGGCATAATCGCTTTACAATTAGGGCAGCGCACTCAAGCCCAATTGATCGATGCTCTGGAAATAGATGAAAATGCTTACGAACAATGTGTAGAAAATTTTGAAAATTCACCGTGGAGCGACCGTTTATTCTGTTATCATGCAGCTTTAGACGAATTTGTTGAAGAAATTGATGATCGCTACGATCTGATCGTTTCCAACCCGCCATTCTATTGCGAGGATTACAAAAGCAATGACAAAGTTCGTGATATTGCCAGATTCAATGATTCCCTGCCTTTTAAAGAACTTATCGAAAGTGTCTCGGTATTACTTTCAGAAGAAGGAATCTTTGCAACCATAATTCCGAAAAAAGAAGAAAAACACTTCATTGCCCTAGCATCTAAAGTAAATTTATTTCCAAATAGGGTCTGCAGGGTACGTGGCTCAGTAACTTCGGAAGAAAAAAGAAGCCTGTTAGAATTTTCTTTTAATAAAACTAAAATAAAGACCGAAGAACTCACTATTGAAATAGCACGACATGAGTACACTGAAGCCTATAAAAATTTAGTAGAAGATTTTTATTTGAAAATGTAGGTGATTCGACTTGTGATTTTTACATTTGTAAACCTAAAAATTTTAGAAAATGAAGCCCGATCTATTTGAAGCACCGGATTATTACAATCTTGACGATCTATTAACAGATGAACATAAATTAGTACGCGATGCGGCCCGTGAATGGGTAAAACGAGATGTATCTCCTATTATAGAAGAATATGCTCAAAAAGCAGAATTTCCAGAACAAATCATTAGCGGTTTGGCAGAAATTGGTGCTTTTGGGCCATATATCCCTGAAGAATACGGAGGCGCTGGTTTAGACCAGATCTCTTACGGACTCATCATGCAGGAAATTGAGCGTGGGGATAGTGGTGTTCGCTCTACTGCATCGGTACAATCCTCTTTAGTGATGTATCCTATCTGGAAATACGGAAACGAAGAGCAGCGTAGAAAATATCTGCCAAAATTAGCTTCGGGTGAATGGATGGGTTGTTTTGGATTGACCGAACCGGACTACGGAAGTAATCCCGGTGGAATGGTCACTAACTTTAAAGACGAAGGAGATCATTACCTGTTGAATGGTGCTAAAATGTGGATTAGCAATGCGCCTTTTGCGCAAGTTGCAGTTGTTTGGGCTAAAGATGAAAGCGGACGAATTCACGGATTGATCGTAGAACGTGGCATGGAAGGTTTTAGCACACCGGAAACGCACAATAAATGGTCCTTACGTGCTTCTGCAACCGGAGAATTGATCTTCGACAATGTAAAGGTGCCAAAAGAAAATCTTTTGCCTAACAAATCTGGTTTGGGAGCACCGCTTGGATGTTTAGACTCTGCACGTTTTGGTATTGCCTGGGGGGCCATTGGTGCTGCTATGGATTGCTATGATACTGCTTTGCGATATTCAAAAGAACGTGTTCAATTTGGTAAGCCTATTGGGCAGTTTCAGTTACAACAAAAGAAGTTAGCAGAAATGATCACAGAAATTACCAAAGCACAACTATTAACATGGCGCTTAGGTGTTTTGCGTAATGAAGAAAGAGCGACGTCTGCTCAAATCTCTATGGCAAAACGTAATAATGTGGATATGGCTATAAATATTGCCCGTGAAGCGCGCCAAATGTTAGGAGGAATGGGTATTACCGGCGAATACAGTATTATGCGACATTCCATGAATTTGGAAAGTGTGATCACCTATGAAGGAACTCACGATATTCATTTATTGATCACCGGATTGGATGTTACGGGATTAAATGCTTTTAAATAGTAAAAAACAAACTTTCTTTAAAGGCTTCAGATATTTTCTGAAGCCTTTTTTGTTTCAGCTTACGTAGAAATCATTTCAAATTGTATCTTTAAAAAAAGAAAAACTATGTCGTCACAAAAAAGAATTAGTCGAGCATTCAAAAATGCTCGTCGTGTTTCTTTTAATGATTCTTCCAAGTTCATTATTTTCAGTGATTGTCATCGGGGGGATAATAGCTTTGCAGATGACTTTGCGAATAACCGAAATATATATTATCACGCCTTAAAATACTACTACAATGAAGGCTTTACATATTGCGAGCTTGGAGATGGTGATGAACTATGGGAGAATATCGATTTTAAATCTATTTTTGAAGCCCACCAAAATGTCTATGATCTAATGCGCCTCTTTTTCAATGAAGGTCGTCTATATCGCTTATTGGGAAATCATGATATGGTATACAAGAATCAACGATTTGTAGAAAAGCATTTGTATACTTATTTCAACAAAGTGACCGGTAAAGAAGAACCTTTATTTCCCGGAATAACATTTACCGAAGGGTTACTGTTAGAACATGAAGAGACCGGGCAAAAAATATTTATGGCCCACGGGCATCAGGCAGACTGGATGAACTATCGCGGTTGGAAATTCAACCGGTTTATGGTTCGGGTATTGTGGCGACAGTTACAGATATTTGGGATTGGCGACCCTACCAGTCCTGCAAAAAATTACCGCGAGCTTAAAAAAGTGGAGCGACGCACCAAGAAATGGATCATTGAAAACGAAAATATTTTCACTATCACAGGGCATACTCACAGACCACGTTTCCCGGAACCGGGAGATATAGCCTATTTTAATGATGGCAGTTGTGTACACCCCCGGAGTATCACCGGCCTGGAAATAGAAAATGGTAAGATATCATTGATAAAATGGCAAATTGCCACTACAGAAGACGGCACTTTAAAAGTGATAAAAAAATTATTGGAAGGGCCGCAAAAACTTGGAGACTATATAACAGATTAAGTTTTTTCTTAGCTTTCGGGTGCCAGCTCAACTTTAAGCCCATTCATTTCCGGTTTCATATGTATTTGACAACCCAAACGACTATTTTCCTTTACATGGAAAGCTTCCGCAAGCATAGCATCTTCATCATAGCTCATTTCCGGTAATTCATGGTCACTTAACACATAACATTGGCAGGAAGCACACATCGCCATCCCTCCACAAACTCCTATGGTTCCTTCCGGAGCAAGCTCATAGGACCGAACTATTTCCATCAAGTTCATATTCATATCGGTTGGGGCGTCAACCTCGTGCAACGTACCGTTTCGATCTATAATAGAAATCTTAATGTCTGTCATCAATTAATCGATCGATTTAATTACAGCTTTTGGGGCTTCTTTTTTACTTCCGTCAAAGCCTTCAACCCCACTAACCGTAGTATATTTCATAACATAGCGTTTGTCGGGGTAAATGCGCTGATATGCACTTTGGCACATTAAGGTTGCTTCATGAAAACCACAAAGGATCAATTTTAGTTTTCCCGGGTAAGTGTTAATATCTCCAATGGCATAGATCCCGGGAATGTTGGTTTGATAATCTAAAGAATTATCAACTTTGATAGCATTCTTCTCAATCTCCAGTCCCCAATCTGCAATAGGGCCCAGTTTTGGGGCTAGTCCAAATAGTGGTATAAAATGATCACATTCCCTATTAAAGACTTCGTCACCTCTCTTTATAGAAACACCTTCCACTTTACTATCTCCCAACACATTAATAACTTCTGCGGGTGTAATTAATTCGATCCTTCCAAGATTCTTCAATTCCTGAACTTTCTCAACACTATCTAATGCACCACGAAATTCATTACGCCTATGAATAAGAGTAACACTTGAAGCTACGTCTGTTAAAAAAATACTCCAGTCCAATGCAGAGTCGCCACCGCCCGCAATAACAACTTTTTTGTTACGATATATTTCAGGGTCACGAATAATATATTCCACTCCTGTATCTTCAAAATCTGAAATATTGTTAATAGGAGGTTTTCTGGGTTCAAAGCTTCCCAATCCCCCGGCAATTGCCACAATAGGAGCGTTATGCTTTGTACCTTTATTGGTAGTAACAATAAAAGTCCCGTCATCTAATCTCTCTACAGTCTCGGCTCGTTCTCCTAGTGTAAATCCAGGTTTAAAGGGTTCAATTTGTTTCATTAGATTGTCCACCAGATCTCCCGCCAAAATTTCAGGAAAAGCGGGAATATCGTATATAGGTTTCTTGGGGTATATCTCGGCGCATTGTCCTCCGGGTTGGGGTAAGGCATCAATTAAGTGACATCGTAGTTTTAATAAGCCTGCCTCAAAAACAGCGAAAAGACCCGTGGGTCCAGCACCAATAATAAGTATGTCTGTTTTTATCATGTAAAATGACCTTGTTAATTTTGGGTAAAAGTAACTTCTCTTATAAGTTTAGTAAATGATATTTGTCACGTTTCATCCACACTTACAACACTTTCAATTTGAGGGGCGTATTTTTTAATGGTCATTTCCACTCCGCTCTTAAGTGTCATTTGGTTCACCGAACAGCCCACACAAGCACCTTTCAATTGAACACGGACAATCTTTCCATTATCAATGGACATTAATGAGATATCACCTCCGTCACTTTGCAAAAAAGGACGGATTTCATCGAGAGCTTCCTCAACTTTTGTTTGTAATTCTTTTTGGTTCATACTATTTCTTTACGGCACTACAGCCTGCCATAGTGGTTATTTTTATTGCTTCGGTAGGAGGAAGGTTTTCGTTTCTTCTAACTGTTTCTTCCACCACATTCTTTGTGATATTTTCAAAAGCTTTCTCCAGAAGTGTTGCTGTTTGTAATGCCGCCGGGCGGCCACTATCACCTGCTTCCCTAATGCTTTGCACCAAGGGGATCTCTCCTAAGAAAGGCACCTCCAGATCTTCTGCGAGATGTTGTGCTCCTTCTTTTCCGAATATATAATACTTGTTTTCCGGTAATTCTTCAGGGGTAAAATATGCCATATTCTCTATGATCCCAAGCACTGGCACATCTATATTCTCCTGCTGAAACATGGCTACTCCTTTACGTGCATCTGCCAATGCTACGTTTTGGGGAGTACTCACCACAACAGCCCCGGTGATAGGAAGTGACTGCATAATACTCAAGTGTATATCACCTGTTCCGGGAGGAAGGTCGATCAACATGAAGTCAAGCTCCCCCCATGCCGCATCAAAAATTAATTGATTAAGGGCCTTTGCAGCCATTGGTCCACGCCAGATCACTGCCTGATTAGGCTGGGTAAAAAATCCAATGGAAAGCACTTTTACTCCATAATTTTCGATAGGTTTCATCTTGCTTTTCCCATCGACATTAACGGACAAAGGCCTTTCCATAGCAACATCGAACATAATAGGAATTGAAGGCCCGTAAATATCCGCATCCAAAATTCCCACTTTAAAACCCATTTTTGAAAGTGTTACCGCCAGATTAGCAGCTACAGTAGACTTCCCAACGCCTCCTTTACCAGAGGCAACCGCAACAATATTTTGAATCCCCGGGATGGGTTTTCCTTTAATAAGATTTGGGTTTTGAGGCTTGGCCGGAGCTTCTACCTTTATATTTACTTGTACTTTCGCATCTGCATATACCTGTTCTTTAATGGCCTTTGTTACATCTGCTTCTGCACGTTTTTTAATGTGCATTGCGGGCGTAGCCAATTTCAGGTCTACAATCACTTCATCTGCAAAAGTCACCACATTTTGGACTGCACCACTTTCCACCATATTTTTCCCTTCTCCTGCAATAGTAATAGATTCGAGGGCCTCAAGGATATCTTGTTTATTAAGCTTCATATTTTCTTTCAGCAATATTTAGATTCATTCTAAAGTACAAATATAGTAGTAAAACTTCGGAAAATGAAGTGGCGGCATTGAAATGATTTATAGTACGATAAGTAGTATTTTGCCTGGGTCGGGAATTCTAATTTAAGCTTATAATTCTTTCATGGGATCCCAAAATAATTTGTCAAAATCTTGTATCTGGTTTTCTATTACCTCCACTCCCTCACTTTCCAACAATTGCTGCATTAAATTGGTGCCATCAAAGTGATGCTTTCCGGTAAGCAGTCCTTTCCGGTTTACAACCCTGTGCGCCGGGACATCCTCTTTATTTCCACTTGCATTCATGGCCCAACCCACCATTCTGGCACTTCCGGCAGCTCCCAAGTATTTAGCAATTGCGCCATAGGAGGTTACTCTTCCATAGGGAATAAGTCTGGCTACTTCATATACTTTTTCAAAAAAACCAGTTTCAGACATCTTTAAAAATTATTGAAGATCTTTATGGCGGTAATTATTGAAATTACTGCAGTTATAAATCCTATGATATAATTCATATTCACTTTTAATTTTCCCTGGTCTTCCTTTTTTCGAAAATACTGCACATAGATAATCAACATTGTAAAGGTTCCAAATCCTGAAGCAATGACAGCCGCCAAAAGTTCGGGCTGTGTAAATCTAAACCAACCAAAACCGGCAAATGTAATACTTATGTACACCCAATAAGGTAACGGTAATAAGTTAAGTGCTCCCAAAAACATACCGGAGAAAAACTTACTGGTTTTAGACTTATTAACTTCTTCCGGTACTTCCCTGCGTGTGTCCTTGGCAATAAAAAAAAAGAAAATAGTAATGCAAATGAATATTCCCAAAGCTACTTTTTGCAACATATCCACCACTTCCGGGTGCCTGTCCAGATATCCGGCAAATAGGAGTGCAATATAGGTCTGTACCATTACGGTTATACAAACACCAATAGAAAAAAGAAGTCCTTTTTTTCGCCCTTCTTTCATACTAATTTTTGCGGCAGACATATTTAGCAACCCTGGCGGAATCACACCCACAAATGAAGCTAAAAAACCTACTACAAAATTTAAAATCAGAGCCATTTATGCTTGTTAATACCGTGAATATAAACAAAATTATGCGAACCGGAACTTAAACCGAACATAGGTGATTTTTTTGTTTTCCTCTAAATATTGGCTTTCATAAAAGGTTTGTATTTGTGTTACTTCTTTTGGAGAATGGTCATTTCCATATACATCATGGTGGGCATATTCAATTTCTTCACCAAGACCGTGTAATAGTCCTAAGGTATAACCATGCATAAACTCGCTATCTGTCTTTAGATGTACAACACCCTCAGGCTTCAATATTCTTTTATACTTGTTTAGAAAGTCAATATTGGTCAATCTGTGTTTGGTCCGCTTATATTTTATTTGAGGGTCCGGGAAAGTGATCCATATTTCGTCTACTTCATTTTCGGCGAAAAGGCGGTCAATTAGTTCAATTTGAATTCTCAAAAAACATACATTGGTAAGGTTTTTCTCCAAAGCAGTTTTTGCACCTCTCCAAAAACGGGCACCTTTAATATCTATCCCTATGAAGTTTTTGTCAGGAGATCGTCGTGCTAAATTTACCGTATACTCTCCCTTACCACAGCCTAGTTCCAGTACAATTGGGTTATTATTTTTGAAGAGATCTCTCTTCCAATTCCCCTTTAATTCATGAGTGTCATTAAGAATTTCGTCTCGAGACGGCTGAATCACATTTGTAAAGGTTTCATTTTCCTTAAACCGTTTTAATTTGTTTTTGCTTCCCACAGAATTAATTTTTTGGTAAAATTAAGGAAATATTGAGCAGTGACTATAATCCGTACATTTGTTTTTCCGGGAAAATGAAAGAATTAAATTACAAATTCAAGCTTTTGAAAAATAAAACAATTCTGGTTGCTCCTTTGCATTGGGGTTTGGGGCATGCCACACGCTGTATTCCTATTATTCGGGAATTATTGAAGACCTGTAATGTTATTATAGCTTCAGATGGAGCCGCCTTATTATTACTACAAAAAGAATTCCCGCAACTACAATCCATCGAATTACCTTCTTATAATATTACCTATCCAAAAAAAGGAGAATATTTTAAATGGTCATTGTTCTTTAAATTACCTCATATAAAAAAGACAATTGCTTCCGAAAAAAAAATTGTCAAAAAGCTCGTATCTGAAAATACGATCGATGGTATTATCAGTGACAATCGATTTGGGGTACACAGCAAAAAAGTTCCTTCGGTATTTATAACACATCAACTTAATGTACTTTCGGGAAAAACCACTTATTTAAGTAGCAAACTACATCAAAATATCATCAAGAAATTTGATGAATGCTGGGTTCCGGATGTAGAAAAATCTCCAAATTTAAGTGGAAGGTTAGGCCATATCAATTCTGTAAATCTAAATTTGAAATACATTGGGCCATTAAGTAGAATGCAAAAAATGGACCTTGTTAAAAAATATGATGTCCTGGCATTGCTTTCCGGGCCGGAACCTCAACGAACTATTCTGGAGGAGAAGTTAATGGAAGAATTTACAGAAAAGAAAGTAAAAGTACTATTGGTACAGGGCATTGTAGAAACAGAACAAAAAACAGATCGGTTTAAAAACATCACTGTGGTTAATTTTATGGGTACTTCACAGCTGGAGACTGCAATTAATGAAAGTGAAGTAGTGGTTTCACGCTCCGGTTATACGACCATTATGGACCTTGCCGTATTAGAAAAGAAAGCATTTTTTATTCCTACCCCCGGGCAATACGAACAAAAATACCTTGCAAAGCGTTTAAAGGGTTTAGGGCTGGTCCCTTTTTGCAGGCAAGATAGTTTTACAATTAAAAAATTAGATGAGATATCCTTCTATAAAGGATTAAAAGGCTTTAACGTTCCCAGCAAATTTGATCGTTTATTTGGACTTTTCAAGAGTGAATGAAAATTCAGATCCTATACCTATCTGGCTTTCAACATAGATCTTTTCATCATGTGCCTCTACTATGTGCTTTACAATAGAAAGCCCTAATCCACTACCACCTTCTTTTCGGGATCCGCTTTTGTCCACCCTGTAGAATCTTTCAAAAAGCCGCGGAATATGTTCGCTTTCTATACCCTCTCCATTATCGGTCACTCGTACAATTACTTTATTTTTAATGAGCCCTTCAATACTCACTTCGGTTGTACCGTCATTTTTTCCATATTTAATGGAATTTACGATAAGATTAGAGAGTACTTGTTGGATTCTTTCTCTATCCGCATTTACAAATATTGGATCTTTATAATCGATATCAAACACCAGGGAAATGTTCTTTTTAGCAGCTTTCATCTCGATCAGATCAAACACATTTTGAACCAATTCAATGATATTGAAATCTTCCTTTAAAAGATTTAGGTCACCTACTTCAAGTTTGGTGATCATATCCAGATCTTTAATGATATAAATAAGCCTTTCCACTCCTCTATTTGCACGTTGTAAATATTTTTTTCGAACCGACTTATCCTTCATTGCACCATCCAACAAAGTCAAAATATATCCCTGGACGGTAAACAAAGGTGTTTTAAGTTCGTGAGAAATATTTCCAATAAATTCTTTCCGGTAGTTTTCACGAACTTTCAGGCTTTCTATCTCTAATTTTTTGTCCTTTGCAAAACGTTCTACTTCTTTGGTGAGTGTTTCCATATCTGTAGTAACCCGTTCAGGATTTAAAGTAGAAGCATCCAAAAGGCTTACATCATCGTAGATCTTTTTAATGCGTTTGTATATAAACTTCTCTACACGACGTTGAATAATGAAGAATGAAAAAAAATAACATACTATGGCGAACCCAATCAAGAACCAAAAATCAATTCCTTGGTAGAAATAAAAAAAAACACCCATCACAAGTGTCAAAAAAAGTGTAATGGATGCAGAAGTAAAGGCTGCAAAATTATATTTTCTCTTGAAATTGTCTGCCATTAAACTACAAACTTATACCCAACTCCTTTAACAGTTTTAAATTTCTCATCTCCAATTTTCTCACGTAGTTTACGAATATGTACATCGATGGTCCTGCCACCTACAACTACTTCGTTCCCCCAAACTCTATCCAGAATATCTTCTCTTTTAAAGACTTTTCCTGGTTTTGAAGCCAGTAATGATAATAATTCAAATTCTTTTCGGGGTAGTATTATTTCTTCTTTGCCTTTTAAAATTTTATATTCTTCTCTGTTTATTATCAAATTACCCAATTTCATATTGGTTTCTTCCTCGGCAGATTCTTTAAAACGGCGTAATAGAGCCTTTACTTTACTAATTAAAACCTTTGGTTTTACAGGCTTAGTGATATAATCATCTGCTCCGGCCTCAAACCCGGCAACTTGCGAATAATCTTCCCCGCGGGCTGTTAAAAAAGTAATAACCGTTTCTGAAAGTTCCGGGATATTTCGCAATCTTTCACAAGCTTCGATCCCATCCATTTCGGGCATCATGACATCCAAGATTATTAAGTGAGGCTTACTCTTTTTAGCTTGCGAAATAGCTTTCAGCCCATTTTCGGCAGTAATAACCTGGTATCCTTCCGCAGAAAGATTATACCCTACAATTTCCAAAATATCCGGTTCATCATCTACTAAAAGTATTCTTGTATCCTTTTTCTTCATAGTATTATAAAGGTTGTTAAAGAAGCTAAATATACTACTAATTACATTTTAGAAACTTTTACAAGGTAATTGTTAACGATTAGATAACATATTCATAAATAGTTAAATTTTTTCGTTTTTTGTATTTAATTTCTACATTGGGTCATCAAATTCGTTTGATTCATTTCTTAATGGCTCCCCAGGTATATTCATATTTTCTTATACCTCATTAAAAATGAAAAAAATTATTCTTTTAATCACACTCTTTTTCAGTATTATTTCTTTGTCCCAAATTACAGGTACAAGTTTTGAAGAACCTGAACTTTTTAACGGACACTACACAGACACCGGAGATCCCGGTTTAACACATGAACTTGTCAACAACACTAATGAGCCTCTTGTTAATTATAACACTACAGGAGGAGAATTAGGGTTTAACGCTACATACGTTCCCTATGAAATTCCGGGTGTTGGATTAACAGACGGTGATCTGGCAGGTGTTACAGATGACCCTCCCAATAGTAGCAACCCGTTCTCAAATGGCTCTAAAGGATATATAATTAGTGATGTGGATGGAAACTTTATTTTAGAATTTGACCCCGTAGACCTTACAGGGGTAAGTTCACCTGCTTTAACTCTTGATTATTTTTTAAACGAAACAAGTTATGAAGGTGACGGAACATTGAACGAATCTGCTTCAGACAGGTTACGTATTTATGTTAAGGACCATACTAATTCTTCAGAAATAGACATTTTAGACACTACCGGAAGTGATATTAATGAGCTTTTAATTGAAGGAACCTGGATCACCGGCACAGCAACATTACTTGCCAATACTACTGTACAATTGGTCATTGAAGTAAGGACCAACGCAGGTACCGAGGCTTTCTACTTTGACAATATAGCATTTAACGAGACTTTGAGTGGAAATGAATTTCAGAATAGCCGGTTCTCTGTCTTTCCTAATCCTGCAAATAGCTACGTTACTATCATATCGCAGGGGTCTGGTGCCAAAACAATAAGTGTTTTCAATGTTTTAGGAGAAAAGGTGATCCATACATCCCTTCTCGGAAATAGATTGGATATCTCTTCTCTGGAAAGTGGCATATATATTATGAAAATAACACAGGAAAATATGACCATTAGCAAGAAACTAGTAGTAAAATAATCCCCTGTTCATTACAAATTTTAAAGCTTCTGTACAGACAGAAGCTTTTTTTATTGCCTATTTTTGAAATATATTTTCTGAAACTCCTAATGCTCGAAAAAGACATTTTTACAATTACCGGTCCTGAAGAATTTGAAAGCCTCGCCCTGGAAGTTTTCAGGTTTCAATACCATCATACCAAAGTGTATCGAGAATTTTGTGATCTTTTAAAAGTAACTGAAGCTTCCGTGAAAAGTGTTGATGCTATTCCTTTCTTACCCATACAATTTTTTAAGACGCATAAGGTTCTGGCTAAGGGCCATTCTGCAGAAAAAAAATTTATTAGTAGTGGAACGACCGGAAGTGTCCATAGCACACACTTCATAGCAAGTCTTTCTCTGTATGAGCAAAGCTTTAACAAAGCATTCATGAATAACTATGGAGATATTTCGGAATACACCGTTCTGGCGTTGCTTCCATCTTATTTGGAAAGAGGAGGTTCTTCGCTTATTTATATGGTGGACCACCTCATAAAAAAAAGTGCAAATTCTCATAGCGGATTTTACCTGGATAATACTGCCGCATTAATTGATAAATTAAACTTTTTAGAAGCTTCCCAACAAAAAACACTGCTTATCGGTGTTTCTTATGCCCTTTTGGATTTGCTGGAATTGCAGAACTTCCATTTAAAAAATACACTTATAATGGAAACAGGAGGCATGAAGGGAAGGCGTAAAGAAATGGTAAAAGATGAGTTGCATGAGGTATTAAAAAAAGGGTTTGGAGTTGAAACAATTCATAGTGAATACGGAATGACCGAATTGCTTTCACAGGCCTATTCAAAAGGCAATGGTGTTTTTACATCTCCTCCATGGATGAAGATCATTACCCGTGATACAGAAGATGCACTCACTTTAACATACGGAAAAACAGGAGGTATAAATGTTATTGATCTTGCCAACCTATATTCTTGTTCGTTCATAGCTACACAAGATCTGGGGAAAAGGCATTCTAACGGTAGTTTCGAAATTTTGGGTAGATTTGATACCAGCGATATTCGTGGTTGCAATTTGATGGTTTTATAAATGAATACACCAAAAAAAAGTAAAAATGGCTGTTTCTGGATGATTGTTTCCGGAATCTTTACATTGATTGGCTATGCAGTTATTAAAAATGTATTTGGTTTTCACAGTTTTATCTCTCTGGTATTAGCATTAGGCATATCTGTTTTTTTCACTTTAAAAATTTTTGGCGGGCAACCTAAAAGAATCATTGTTCAAGGGATCGTTGTTATAGTTTCTATATTTAGTGTCTTTACAATTTTTTCATATTTATTTTCGATCATAACTCCTTACACTAAGGAAGATGTATCATTTGTAAAAGAAGAATCTGTTTCAAGAACAACACTAATTGAAGATCGGGACACTATTACTGTTTACAGAAGTAACCGGGTATGGAAAGATAATTATGGAAATAATTATGCGGGAAATCTTACCGTTAGAGAGCAGGATTTTTACAATTTAAAAGGGCATATTAATTCTTACAGGCCTCCGGGCGGAGGAAATTTCTGGGGAAACCTATATGATTATATCGACCGAAAAGATACTCCCAGCTTAGACCTGGTGATCAAGACCTTTGAATCTATTAATGCCGAAAAAAAATTAAACCAAATGGAGTTTGCCGAAATGGTTGTGAGTTGTATTCAGGACATTCCTTATTCCTTCGTGTTTCAGGAAGAGTGTATGCCTGCCCAGCACTACGAAGAATCCATAAGGCAAATTTTAGAAAAATGTCCGGATTGTTGTATTGGGAATATAATGTACGGTATTCAGAATCCTGTATCCTTTATTCAGAACTTAAAAGGAGACTGCGATACCCGTACTGTTATCATTTATGCTATCCTGAAGCATTTTAATTATGATGTAGCTATTTTAAATAGTGATTTCTATAAACATTCCATTTTAGGGATCAACCTCCCGGCAAGTGGTTTGAATAAGATCTACAACGGAAAAAAATACATTCTTTGGGAAACCACGGCAAAATATTTTGAGGCAGGATATTTATCTCCGGGGTTTAACGATGTTACCTATTGGAATGTGGTACTAACCAGCAAATAACATAACTATGAACACACAACTATTTACCCTGGCACTTCTGGAAATTCTACTCTCTATGGTTATTACCGTAGTTATCATTTTTGTTTCTTATAAAATGCTGAAGAAGTTATTTTTCAAAAAGGAAGAATTAGGTGGGTCTAATTTGGCCTTTACTGTATTTACTTCAGGAATAGTTTTGTCCATTGGTATTATTTTAAGTGAAATTCTACCATCCATAACCAATGTGATCAGGCTTTCTTTAAATCAAAATGAAGCTATTGACCTTATGATGATCGCGAAATATTCGGGTATGTACCTTTTTATAGGTTTTGTAATGGCAATTTTTATAAATGGTTCCGTATTCTTTCTATTCTCTATATTGACCAAAGGGATAAATGAGTTCAAAGAGATACAGCAAAATAATCTTTCCGTATCCCTAATAGTAGTGGCTACGCTAATAAGCATTACTCTTATTGCCAAGGATAGTATTGCTCTTTTAATTAGTTCATTGATCCCATATCCCGAAGTAACTAATTATCTATAAAAAATGTAAGGTTCTTGTCTTATCTAAGACCAATTAGATGTTATGAAAGCGGAAAAGCTTTTTCATAATTTGGTTGGTTAGTTAGTGTTGAAAATCCTCGCATTCTTTATGTTAGGATTTTCATCTTTTACACCACTTTTATAATGAAGTAATTCTTCTTTCCTCGTTGTAGCAAAACAAACTGATCGTTTATTAGATCTTTTAGAGAAATTGAATATCCTTCTGTAACTTTTTCCTTATTTACCGAGATCGAATTTTCTTTTAAAGCACGCCTTGCCTCTCCATTAGACTTAAGGAATTGGGTCTTTTCTGCCAATGCACCAATAATATTTAAGCCATTTTCAATTTCTAAAACCGAAATCTCTGCCTGTGGAACACCTTCAAATACATCCAAAAATGTCTTTTCATCCAATCCTTTCAGGTCTTCCGAAGTAGACCTGCCAAATAGAATAGCCGAAGCCTCTACTGCCTTTTCAAGTTCCTTTTCATCATGAACAGTAGTTGTTACTTCTTGCGCCAAACGTCTTTGAAGCAGGCGCATATGTGGAGCTTCCCTATGTTCGGCAACTAATCTATCAATGGTAGTTTTGTCTAAAAAGGTGAATATTTTAATGTATTTTTCGGCATCTTCATCACTGGTATTCAACCAATATTGGTAGAATTTGTATGGTGAGGTCCTGTTAGCATCCAACCAAACGTTTCCTCCTTCGCTTTTTCCAAACTTGCTGCCATCGCTCTTTGTAATTAGGGGACAGGTTAAAGCATAACCTTTTCCACCTGCGATCCGGCGGATCAATTCGGTTCCTGTTGTAATATTTCCCCATTGGTCACTTCCACCCATTTGCAATGTACAATCATGATCTCTGTACAAATGCAAAAAATCGTATCCCTGTACCAATTGGTATGTAAACTCGGTAAAGGACATCCCTTCGGTTCCTTCACCTGTGATCCTGTTCTTTACAGAATCTTTTGCCATCATATAATTGATCGTAATATGCTTGCCCACGTCACGTATAAAATCTAAAAAAGAAAACTCCTTCATCCAATCATAATTATTCACCATGACGGCCTCATTAGCTTCCCCGGATGTAAAATCCAAAAACTGAGACAACTGCTTGCGTACACACTCTTGATTGTGTCGCAGTGTTTTTTCATCTAATAAATTTCGTTCACTTGACTTTCCCGAAGGATCCCCGATCATCCCTGTAGCTCCTCCTACCAATGCAACCGGCTTATGTCCGCAACGTTGGTAAAATGCCAGCAACATAATAGGTACCAGATTTCCAATATGCAACGAATCTGCTGTTGGATCAAACCCAATATATGCAGCCCGCATTTGTTCCATGAGGTGTTCTTCGGTCTCAGGCATCACATCGTGAATCATCCCTCTCCACTGTAGCTCTTCAACGAAATTTTTAAGTTTCAAAGTTTTGTTGTTTTAAAGATTTCAGCAAAGATAGGTGGAAGCATTAAAAGAGAAAAGAGTATTACAAAAAAGACTATTCTTTTATAAATTTTTGGGTTAGATTGCCTTTGTTGGTATTTATTTTTATAAAGAATACTCCATTCTTTAATTGAGAAATATCGAACTGGCCGAAATTAGTTGTCTTTGTTAAAACTTTTGCTCCCAGCATATCATATACCTCTATAACTTCTATGGCCGTTCCACTGGCATTTTCAATGTAGATAATAGAATTCGCGGGGTTGGGGTAAAGAATGATCTGTACTATATTCTCTTCGTCATTCAATCCTAAAACACAATTTTCACTATAGTCTGCAGTAAGGTCCTTGATCCAACCGGTTTGACTATTGGCATACGCTTCGTCATCTACCTGAATACAATTTAAATTGGGATTGTTCTCCGCATTAAATATGAGAAGAGAAGTATTATTCCCATTTTGGATACTTAAGTTCATCAATCGATTATTGTTACACCATAACTTGGTGATGTTGGAGTTCTCTGAAACATCCAGGTTAATTAATTGATTAAAAGCGACATCCAAAGTAATAAGGCCCGGATTCTCGGTAAGGTCAATGGCACTCAGGTTATTTTGGTTAAAACAAAGTACTTCGAGATTGGTGTTTTGAGATAGATCCAGTGATACTAGGCTGTTTGAGTTAACATTGATATCCCTTAGATTTATATTTTGAGAAAAGTCAATAGTTGTCAATTGATTATTAGAAAACCTAATCTGCTCCAGATTTGGATTTTGAGTAACATCTATTGAAGTGAGTTTATTAAAATCACAATAAATTTCTTTAAGGTTTGTGTTTTGCGTAACATTTAAATTAGTGATGTCATTAAAGAAGCAACTCAACCTCTCCAGCTTCAGGTTTTGTGACAAGTCTAAAGTTGTTATTAAATTTTGGCTACAATTAAGGCTTTCAATATTGATAAAGCTCTCAATTCCTTCTAAAGAGACTATTTCCTCCGCCCTTGCGAATAGCCATACTACAGCTTCCGCTTCACTAACCTGTATTTCGCCGTCATTATTGGTATCGGCATCACTTTCGGGATTTCCGTCCCCATCAAAATCAACCACATTTTCATTGACCAACGCGTTCTTAAAGTTAGCATCAGGAATATTTACGATCTGTGAATATACCAAATTGCACATTACAAGCAGGAACAGTATAAAATAATTCTTTTTCATTTAAGCTACTAAATAACAGTACAAGGCCATATCTTCACGGTAGTAGTAAATATACGATTATTCTTATTTAAGTGATTGTGATTGAGGCTGAAACAAAAAATCAGACCATATTCCAACAAGAACTATTACATTAGCCCTATGGTTTTAGTCACAGGAGGTACGGGTTTGGTAGGCTCACATTTGTTGTATTCGTTACTGAAAGGCAATGAAAATGTTCGTGCCATTCATAGAAGTTCAAGCGACCTGGAAGCCGTAAAAAAAGTATTCTCATACTTTACTTCTGAAGCTGATACTCTATTCCAAAAAATTGAGTGGGTAGAAGCAAATATTACAGATATTCCAGCTTTAACAATGGCCTTTAAAGGTATTACACATGTCTATCATGCTGCAGCGTATATTAGTTTTAACCCAAAACACTATCGTAAACTTAAAAAAGCGAATGTAGAAGGCACTGCCAATATTGTAAACCTTTGCCTGGAGAATAAAATAAAAAAACTGTGCTATGTAAGTTCTGTCGCTACGTTGGGAAATGCGGAAAAAGGCGATCTAATCAACGAAAAAACAGCCTGGAACCCGGAAGATGACAATAGCGTGTATGCCATTACCAAGTATGGCGCAGAGATGGAAGTATGGCGCGGCACCCAAGAGGGTTTAAATGGTGTAATTGTTAATCCGGGTGTTATCTTGGGCGAAGGGTTCTGGAATTCCGGCAGTGGAGTAATCATTAAAAGAGCTTCAAAAGGTGTTTCTTTTTATACCACAGGGGGAGTGGGAATAGTAGACGTAAAAGATGTTGTCAATGCAATGATGTCATTAATGAATAGTTCAATTGAGGGACAAAATTATATCTTGGTGGGAAAAAATATCCATTATAAAGAATTGCTTTCAAACCTATCCTATCATTTTAAAAAAAGGCCGCCAAAAAAATTAGCGCCTAAATGGATCCTGACATTAATGCGAATTATCGATTGGTTTTCAGCAAAATTATTTGGAACAAAAAGAAGCCTGGTAAAAGCTACTGTGAATTCACTGTATTCCACTTCTTTTTACGATGCTTCAAAAATAGAGAAAGAATTAGATTTTAGGTACACTCCTTTTAAAGAAACACTTGAGCGTATTATCAAAAACTATGGTTGAAGTTTTAATTTGCATCTGTCTCCACAGGGTCAATTAATCCTGTTTCAACTTCCATACTGTCTTTCTTAGCCTTCGCTTCTATTTCTGCCTCTGCCTTTTTTGTATTGGCCAGCTTTATACTGTCATGTTCTTTTTCAAATTGAATTAATCGTTGTTCCACCTGGTTGAACATGGAAGTATAGCCATTGAGGTCTGAAGTATAATATGCATTACTTCTTGCAAACTGCAAACTGTCAATATTATATTTCTTATAAAGTGTGGAATCTAATTTTATACCTCTTTCATTAATGATCCTTGAGTTAATGCTACGGGCCGCATTCATTAAATAAGAATCTGTTAAAATGTCTACCATTTTTTCTTTAGAGATCAAGTCATCAGGCTTTTCGGGTCGTTTAACATCTTGACAGGCCCATAAAAACAAAATAATCATTATGCCTAAGAAATACCTCATCCCCTGTTAAATGTTAAGCGTTCTCCTCTACCACGATTTAGATATTTTCCGTTTTCGTAAACAATCTGGCCGTTTACAAAGGTAGTTGTAATACGGGATCTAAAGGTCGTTCCTTCAAAAGGCGACCAACCACATTTATAGGCCAGGTTTTCTTTTGTAACGGTCCAGGGGGCATTAGGGTCTATTAAAACCAGATCTGCTTTATATCCTTCTCTTATAAATCCGCGCTCTTTAATCTGAAATAATATTGCCGGATTATGTGCGGATTTCTCCACTATTTTCTCAATGGAAATCCTTCCTTTATGGTGCATTTCGAACAATGCTTCTAAAGCATGTTGTACCAAAGGCCCTCCGGAAGGAGCTTTAGTGTATACATTGTCTTTTTCTTCTATTGTATGCGGTGCATGATCTGTAGCGATCACATCAATACGGCCGTCATTTAAGGCCTTCCACAACCCGTCTTTATCTTTTTGGGTTTTTACAGCAGGGTTCCATTTTATCCTGGTGCCTTTGGTTTTATAATCCTCATCCGTAAACCATAAATGGTGTATACAAACTTCTGCAGTGATCTTCTTTTCGGTCAATGGCTCTTTATTACTAAAAAGATGTGTTTCCTTTTCTGTAGAAAGATGAAAAACGTGCAACCGGGCACCTGTTTTTCTGGCAAGTTCAATTGCTCTTGACGAAGAAATATAGCATGCCTCTTCACTTCTTATTATTGGGTGCAATTCTATTGGGATCGCATCACCATATTCCGCTTTATACTTTGCCAGATTTTCTTTGATCGTTGATTCGTCTTCACAATGCGCAGAAATTAACAGATTGGTTTTACTAAAAATCTCTTCTAAGGTTTTTGGGTCATCTACCAACATATTTCCGGTAGATGAACCTAAAAACAGCTTAAGTCCCGCCACTTTGGTTTCGTCTACTTTTAATATCTCAGACAAATTATCATTGGTGCCGCCAAACATAAAAGAATAATTGGCCCAGGAAGTTTTTTGGGCAATGGCGAACTTTTCTTCTAATAACTCTATAGTGGTAGCTTGTGGTACCGTGTTGGGCATTTCTATAAAAGAAGTGATTCCTCCAGCTACAGCTGCTCTCGATTCGGTTTCGATCGTTGCTTTGTGTGTGAGCCCCGGTTCTCTAAAATGTACCTGGTCATCTATCATTCCCGGAACAAGGTATTGACCATCTGCATCTATTACCCTGGTATCTGCAGATTTTACACTAATTCCTTCAGAAATTTCTATTATGCGATCATTTTCAACTAGCACGTCACCAAGAAAGATCGTTCCTTCGTTAACAATATTCGCGTTCTTTATTAAAATGTTCTTCATTAAATATCGTACTTACTAAAAAGACTTTTGAACTTCATTTTTATAACTCCAAAAATGGCTTCGGAAATGATCCCGCTACTCATTTTCGATTCTCCTTTGGTCCTATCGGTAAAAACCACAGGAACCTCTACAATTTTAAATTTACTGAGATAGGCCTTAAATTTCATCTCAATTTGAAATGCATATCCTATAAATTGAATTTTATCCAGATGAATTTTCTCTAATACGGCACGCTTATAACATACAAATCCCGCCGTAGTATCATAAATATTCATTCCCGTTATAAATCGCACATACTTTGAAGCCAGCCAAGACAACAAAACCCTGCTCATGGGCCAATTAACAACATTCACCCCTTTTACATAACGTGAGCCAATGGACAGGTCATACCCTTCTTTGGCACAAGCATTATACAAACGAATTAGGTCATTGGGATTATGGGAGAAATCTGCGTCCATTTCAAAAATGTAATCATATTTCCTTTCCAACGCCCATTTAAAACCTGCAATGTATGCAGTGCCTAACCCTTTTTTCCCTTCGCGTTCCAAAATAAAAAGTTGATCGGGATAGGTTTTAAACAGCGATTTAACAGCATTTGCAGTACCATCCGGAGAATTATCGTCCACAACCAAAATATCAAACGCTCGCTGCAATGAAAAAATGTTGCGAATAAGGCGTTCAATATTTTCAATTTCATTGTAAGTAGGAATTACCACTACTGCTTCGGACATATTTCCTTTTTTGGGCAAATGTACCTCTTTTTACCTAAACAGTATGCGAATGAAATTCGAATTGAACCCCTTTTTACAAATCTATTTTGGTGTACCTTTGCCATAAAATTTAACGTGCAATACATAGAAAGACACACAGAAACCTTAGATTGGGTCACACTACTGTTAGTGTGCTGTTTTGTATTGCTTGCTTTTGCAAAATATTTATATCCTAAACGGTTTGAAGAATTTATATTATTGCCTATTACCAATAAATATTTTTTGGTACAGGGTAGAAATGATGAAATACAGCATCCTTTCAATATATTATTGTTTGCTTCTCAAGTAATCTCCGTTTCATTGTTCATCTACCTCATCATAAAAAAGATCAACCCCGAATTACCAAAAAACAATCCGTGGCTATTTGTTCAAATTTGTACAGGTTATGTTGTTTTTGTATTCATAAAATTCTCAATTGAAAAGATCATTGGCGCTATTTTCTCGATCGACTCACTTATAAATAGCTACTTATACCATAAATTAAGCTACAGAAACCTTATGGCAATACTTTTTTTTGTAGTAAATCTGGTCTTTTTTTATGTCATGGATCCTTCGCTCAACCTATTGTTTATCTTTGTTTCGGTTATTTTATTGCTAAACGGTATAGCACTGTTTTACAGTTATAAAACAAATGGTAACGTAATTTTAAGCAATTTCTTTTATTTTATTTTGTATCTTTGCGCTCTTGAAATTTCACCTTATATCATACTCTATAAAGCGTTATCATAGAAGGAAAATTTAATATTGCTGCTTATGAAAGTGAAAACTATTTTAGTTTCTCAACCCGAGCCTAAAGTTGAAAACTCTCCTTATTTCAATTTAATTGAAAAACAGAAAGTGAAGATAGATTTCAGGCCTTTTATTCATGTAGAAGGTGTTTCAGGGAAAGATGTGCGTTCTCAAAAGGTAGATCTTACCAATTATACAGCTATCATTTTAAATAGTAGAAATTCTGTTGATCACTTTTTCAGGATTGCCGATGAATTACGTTTCAAAGTGCCGGATACAATGAAGTATTTTTGCCAGAGTGAAGCTGTGGCATTTTATCTTCAGAAATATGTGGTATATCGTAAAAGGAAAATATATGTGGGCAAAAGGACATTTACCGAACTTTCGCCGCTTATAAAGAAATATAAAACTGAAAAGTTTTTAATGCCTTCTTCAGATAAACTAAAACCTGAAGTCCCTACTGTACTAAACGATCTGGGAGTAGACTGGAAACAAGCTACTTTTTACAAAACTGTAGTAAGTGACCTATCGGACCTGCGAGATGTATATTATGATATTTTGGTCTTCTTTAGCCCAAGTGGAATACAATCTTTACTTCAAAATTTTCCGAATTTCAAACAAAATGATACCCGTATCGCTGTTTTTGGAAACACTACTGTAAAAGCAGCTACGGAAAATGGTTTGCGTGTGGACATACAGGCTCCCACTCCCGAAACACCATCAATGACCATGGCATTGGAAAAATATATCAAAGAAGTAAATAAAAAATAATTTTCATTTGTATTGAAACTAAAAAAGCCTTCGGAGTTCCGAAGGCTTTTTTAGTTAGTATATTCTTTATTTACACCCCTTGTGGTGCACCTAAAAGAATCTCATTATTGGCATATTCTTCAAACTTTTTAAAGTTATCTTTAAAAGACGTCGCCAGTTCCTTTGCCTGAATATCATACGCTTTCTTGTTCTTCCAGGTATCTTTAGGGTTCAACACTTCTGTTGGAACATTAGGGCATTCCTGTGGAACATTTAAACCAAAGATAGGGTGCTGCTCATACGGCACATTATCTAATTCACCATCAAGTGCAGCTGTGATCATAGCACGTGTATATTTAAGCTTCATTCGGGTCCCAACACCATAAGGCCCTCCTGTCCATCCGGTATTGACCAGCCATACATTTACTCCGGCTTCTTTCATTTTAGCACTTAACATTTCGGCATATTTTGTAGGGTGTAATGGCATAAACGGAGCACCAAAACAAGCTGAGAAACTTGGCAATGGTTCGTTAACACCTTCCTCTGTACCCGCAACCTTTGCAGTATATCCGCTAATAAAATGATAAGCCGCCTGCCCGGGTGTTAATTTTGAGATAGGAGGCAAAACACCAAAAGCATCTGCCGTCAAAAAGAAAATATTTTTAGGGTTTTCTCCTATGGAAGGCTCCTGGATATTTTCTATATGATAAATAGGATAGCTTACCCTTGTATTTTGTGTAATTGAAGTATCTTCAAAATCTACCTCACCATTTTCATCCATAACTACATTTTCCAAAATAGCTCCTGGTTTGATAGCGTGATAGATATCCGGTTCGTTTTCTTCAGAAAGATTGATCACTTTTGCATAGCAACCTCCTTCAAAATTAAAGATAGTATTCTCGGCAGTCCAACCATGTTCATCATCTCCAATTAATTTACGATCCGGGTCTGCGGAGAGTGTGGTCTTACCAGTTCCGGACAGACCAAAGAATATAGCCGTTTCTCCGTTCTTGCCTACATTGGCAGAACAGTGCATTGGCATAGTGTTCTTATCTACCGGAAGGATAAAATTAAGTGCAGAAAAAATTCCTTTTTTGATCTCTCCCGTATATCCTGTACCTCCTATAAGCGCAATCTTTTTTGTGAAATTTAAAATAGCGAAATTGTGTTGTCTCGTACCGTCTACTTCAGGGTCTGCCATAAATCCGGGAGCATTTACAATTAGCCATTCCGGATCAAAATCTTCTAATTCTGCTTCTGTCGGGCGTAAAAACATGTTATAGGCAAACATGTTGGACCAGGGATATTCATTAATAACACGTATGTTTAAACGGTAGTCGTCATTGGCACAGGCATAACTGTCCCGAACATAGATCTCTTTTTCAGAAAGATAATCAACTACTTTTTCATATAAAGTATCAAACATATCAGTTGGAAACGGAATGTTGATATTTCCCCACCATATTTTATCACGGGTAATGTCATCTTTTACTATAAACCGATCTTTAGGAGATCTTCCAGTAAATTCACCGGTATTCACAGCAAGCGCCCCGCTGTTAGCTTCTTTGCCTTGTCCTTTCCGTAATGTCTCGTTGTGAAGTTCTTGTGAAGATAATTGATAATTAACTTTTGCATTCTTGATTCCGTAAGAGTCTAACGAAATCGATTTTGCAGTTTGGTTTTTATCGACCATAACTAGTTTTAATTGTTGTGGCTACAAAAATAATAAATCTACCAGAGATAAAATGGTTAAAAAAGTATAATTATCCCTACTTAATTGTTAATAAACCATAGACCAGGCGTAACCAACCAACAATAAAGAGCATGCCTCCAATTGGAGTTACGGGTCCCAGGAAAGAAACGCTGAAAGGCAGTACACTTTTTAAGGCTAACAGATATATAGAACCCGAAAAAAATAGTATTCCCAGGAGAAAAAACCAAAACACCCATTTTCTGGTTTTGGAAGGAATTCCCGTTGCAAAACCAACTACCAAAAGTGCCAATACGTGATACATTTGATACCGTACTCCGGTTTCGAAAGAGCTAAGAGCCTGTGTGTCTACAAGTTCTTTTAATCCATGTGCTCCAAATGCTCCAATTGCAATAGTAACAGCAGCCAGTAACGAAGCCGTTACCACAATTTTTTTATCAAAATTCCTCATAAATTACACTTACAATTAGTACTTTCGTCTTGTTAATCACCACTGCTGCAAAGCTAGTAAAAAACCTACGGATGAGAAATATTTTGATAATTGGAGCGGGTCGTTCTGCTATAAGTTTGATTCAATATTTAATTGACAGAGCAGAGGCAGAAGAGCTATTTATTACCATTGGTGATATTTCTGTACAAAATGCCCAGAAATTCAATGAAAAACATCCAAATGTCCGTGGAATTGTACTTGATGTTTTCAACCAATCTCAACGAAAAAGTGCCATCTCCAACAGTGATCTGGTGATCTCAATGCTTCCTGCCCGCTTTCATATTGAAGTAGCAAAGGACTGCATAGAATTTGGTAAACACCTTGTGACAGCTTCCTATGTGAGTGATCAAATGCAACTTCTAAACAAAAAAGCCAAGGCCAAAGGACTGGTATTTATGAATGAAATAGGCCTCGACCCCGGAATCGACCATATGAGTGCGATGCAGGTGATCGACCGTATCCGGGATAATGGTGGAAAGATGTTACTTTTTGAATCCTTTACCGGTGGATTGATCGCACCGGAGAATGATAATAACCTTTGGCACTATAAATTCACATGGAACCCCCGAAATGTGGTTTTGGCAGGGCAGGGTGGTGCTGCAGAATTTATCCAGGAAGGAACCTATAAATATATCCCATACCACAGATTATTCAGAAGAACAGAATTCCTGGAAATTGAAGGCTATGGAAAATTTGAAGCATACGCCAATAGAAATTCATTGAAATATAGAAAAGTATACGGCCTGGAAGATATTCTAACCTTGTATCGCGGAACCATTCGCCGGGTAGGTTTTAGCAAGGCCTGGAATATGTTTGTACAATTGGGAATGACAGATGACAGTTATACCATACCGAATTCTGAAAATCTTTCATACCGGGATTTTATCAATCTTTTCCTGCCCTACTCTCCAACAGATTCTGTAGAGCTGAAATTACGTCATAGTTTAAAAATTGATCAGGATGACCTTATGTGGGGAAAACTATTGGAGCTTGATATCTTTAATACCGAAAAGAAAATTGGTATTAAAGACGCCTCTCCGGCAAAGGCACTTCAAAAAATATTAATGGATAAGTGGACCCTTGCCGAAGATGATAAAGATATGATCGTGATGTATCATAAATTTGGCTACGAATTAAATGGTGAAAAAAAGCAAATAGATAGTAATATGGTCATTAAAGGCAGTGACCAAACACATACTGCTATGGCAAAGACCGTTGGGCTGCCTGTTGCTATTGCTTCCCTAAAGATCCTGAATGGAGAAATTACCACTCCCGGAGTACAGCTTCCTATTGCCAAAGAAGTTTACGAACCCATCTTAAAGGAGTTGGAATCTTTCGGAATTATTTTCAACGAAAACCAAGTACCTTACCTGGGTTATAATCCGGACAATGTAGAAGGGTAACCAAAAGGATACTTTTGTTTATCTCCTGCCTAAAAAGATAGTTATAAAATACAATAAGGTTGCTAATGAGCCCAGTGCCGATACCACATAAGTTCTGGCCGCCCACTTTAAAGCATCTTTCGCTCCCGCATATTCCTGTTGAGTAACCATATTTTCACGCTGCAGCCAAACCAGGGCCCTTTTACTTGCATCAAATTCTACAGGAAGTGTAATAAAAGTAAATAAGGTCGTCATGGCAAATAATAGAATTCCTATTAAGAAAATGGAATTTCCTATAAACGATCCTGTTACGGAAAGCACCAATCCGGCCATGATCACAAAGTTGGAAAGCTTACTTGAAATATTCACCGCCGGAACTATTGCCGAACGCATTTTTAACCAGCTATATGCAGTGGCATGTTGTACGGCATGCCCACATTCATGCGCGGCAACTGCCGCAGCTGCAGCATTACGCTGCATATAAACCGGTTCACTTAGATTGACCGTTTTAGTTGCCGGGTTGTAATGATCTGTCAATTGTCCTGCTACCGATATCACTTTCACGTCGTGTATACCATTGTCACTCAACATTTTTTCGGCAACTTCTTTGCCGCTCATTCCGTTTTGAAGGTGAATTTGAGAATATTTTTTGAATTTACTTTTTAGCTTATTGCTAACATACATGCTTACCAAAAAGATAACTCCTGCCAATATATAGTATCCAATCATAATTTTGTCCCGTAAAGGGGTGTATTTTAAATGTTATTAAATCATCTTAAACACAGCAAATACTATGCAAAAAGTTTAGCCGACAATATTTACGATCTTTCCGGGGACAATGATCACCTTTTTAGGCGTGCGACCCTCCAAATAATGGGCGGTCTTATCATGTGACATGACGGCAGTCTCTATGTCATCTTTAGACATGTCCAGAGGCAATTCCATTGTAAAACGCATTTTTCCGTTAAAAGAAATAGGGTATTCTTTAGTGCTTTCCACCAAATGACTTTCGTTGAATCTGGGGAAAGGAGCTGTTGAGATACTTTCTGAATGCCCCAATTCTTTCCACAACTCTTCAGCAATATGCGGTGCATATGGAGAAATTAGAATTGCCAGCGGTTCCAGAATTTCTCTGTTGTTACATTTTTGAGCGGTCAACTCATTTACGGCGATCATAAAACTGGAAACAGAAGTATTAAAGCTGAAGTTCTCAATATCCTCTTCTACTTTTTTTATGGTCTTGTGCAAGGTCTTTAGATTGTCTTTTGTTGCCTTTCCTTCTGAAACATTGAAACTGTCATCTGCACCTGTGTGGTATAGTTTCCATAACTTTTTTAAGAATGAATGTACTCCGCTGATCCCCGCAGTGTTCCAGGGTTTTGCCTGTTCTAGCGGGCCCAAGAACATTTCGTACATACGTAAAGTATCTGCTCCATATTGCTCACAAATATCATCAGGGTTCACCACATTGTATTTGGATTTGGACATTTTTTCAGCTTCACGGGAAACTTTAAAAACACCGTCGTCTTCGGAGATAAATTCGGCATCTTTATATTCAGGGCGCCAGTTTCTAAAAGCTTCAATATCCAATTCATTAAAAGTATTCACTAAAGATACATCTGCATGTACTTGTATTGCATCACAATAGACCTTGTTAAAATCATCTTTTTCAATAATTCCTTTTTCCAACAAGTAATTTCTTATCGTTTCATTAAATGTATCGTCATGACTACACTCATAGGTATTTCCGTAATCATCATTTAACTTACCCTTTGTAATAAATAACTCATTAGGCAAGCTTTTTAGGAATTCTGCATCAATTTCAAAAACACCGTCTCTTTCACAGGCATTTGAGTAGATCACCTTATATACAAAAGCACTTTCTCCAAGTATCATTCCCTGGTTGATGAGCTTCTTAAAAGGTTCATCCACTTGTAAAAACCCTCGGTCGTATAAGAATTTTACCCAAAAACGGCTATACAGCAAGTGTCCTGTAGCATGTTCACTACCTCCTACATAAAGGTCTACATTGCCCCAATAGTCCATTGCTGTTTTCGAGGCTAATTCATCGTTGTTATGAGGATCCATATACCGGAACATATAACAACTACTTCCTGCCCAGCCCGGCATAGTGTTCAATTCTAAAGGAAAGACGGTCTTATTGTCTATCTTATGATTAGGGACCACTTCATTTTTTTCGGTATCCCAGGCCCATACATCGGCGCGGCCCAAAGGAGGTTCGCCTTCTTCGGTAGGAAGGTATTTTTCCACATCCGGAAGCATTAAGGGTAAATGTTCAGTAGCGATCATCTTTGGCAATTTGTTTTCATAATACACCGGGAACGGTTCTCCCCAGTAACGTTGCCTTGAAAACACTGCATCACGCAAGCGATAATTTATTTTTCCCTTGCCTATGTTCTTTTCTTCCAAAGCGTCAATTACCTTTTGAGTTGCTTCGGTGTAATTCAAGCCATTTAAGAAATCACTGTTGGCGATAATTGTGTTGTCCTTATCGGCAAAAGCTTCTTCAGAAATATCAACTCCTTCAAAAATATTAGGGATAGGGATATTGAAATGTGTTGCAAAATCATGATCCCTTTGATCTCCGCAAGGTACACTCATTACAGCTCCTGTTCCATAACTTGCCAGTACATAGTCTCCAATCCATATCGGGATGTCTTCACCGGTAAAAGGATGCACTGCATAAGCGCCTGTAAACACCCCGCTAATGCTTTTTACATCTGCCATACGCTCTCGTTCACTTCGTTTTGCTGTGGCTTCAATATATTTTGAAACTTCAAAACGCTGTTCCATGGTTGTGATCCGGTCTACAAGTTCATGTTCCGGCGCAAGGGTCATAAAACTTGCTCCAAAAATAGTATCGGGGCGTGTGGTAAAAACTTCGATAGTTCCATCGTGGTCTTTTAGTTTAAAATGCACCAATGCTCCTTTAGAGCGTCCTATCCAATTGGTCTGGGAATCCTTTAAAGGTTGCGGCCAGTCTATGGTATCCAGTCCGTCCAGTAAACGTTGCGCGTAAGCAGTGATCCGCATGCTCCACTGCATCATTCTCTTTCGAACCACAGGATAGCCTCCGCGCTCGGAAACACCATTCACTATTTCATCGTTTGCCAATACGGTACCCAGTTGCGGACACCAGTTCACTTCGGTTTCAGCAAGGTATGCGAGCCTGTATTTAAGTAGTTTCTTTTCTTTTCTTTTTTCTGAAAAAGAATTCCATTCTTCAGCAGTAAAAACAGGGATATCAACTTCACATTCTACATTGATGCTTTCATTTCCCTGTTCGGAAAAAACTTTGACCAATTCGGAAATTGGAAACGCTTTCTCATGTCTTTTACAATACCAGCTTTCAAATAATTGAATAAAGATCCACTGTGTCCACTTATAATAATTAGGGTCTGAGGTGCGTACCTCACGACTCCAATCGAAAGAAAAACCAATTCTGTCAAGTTGCTCACGATAGCGCGCGATGTTCTCTTCGGTAGTTTTTCGAGGATGCTGTCCGGTTTGGATGGCATATTGTTCTGCAGGTAATCCAAACGAATCGTATCCCTGGGGATGTAAGACATTAAATCCTTTATGGCGCTTATAGCGCGCGTAAATATCACTGGCAATATATCCCAGCGGATGCCCTACATGCAATCCGGCACCAGAAGGATACGGGAACATATCCAATACATAATATTTGGGGTTTTCACTTTGATCCTCGGCTCTAAAAGTTTTGTTCTCAGCCCAGTAATTCTGCCAAAATTTTTCTATGGTATTGAAATGATATTTACTCATTGCGAATTTTCTAAGAAAAGCAAATTTAAGATTTCTTGGAAGAAGTAAAACCTTATTATCATTAAAAAAATGAAGGCTCCTATTTTGCAGTATTTTGAAGGCCTCCTTTTGATCTTTTTCAGAAAATAGATCCGGACAATTTCTTCTTTCGCCTTTTCATTAAAAATCCTTTAGCCAATTCATAGCAGGTCACCTTGAGAATAGTTCTTTTTATCGAAAACCTACAACGCAATGTACTACCGTGACACATGCGTTCTTAAAAAAGAAATATAGGTTTGAGCGCTCCCCAATTAAACGATCGAACCTTTTATGAAAAACTTATGTGCCTGTATTTTTGTGTTCTTTCCCGTTTTGGTGATCTCACAGACCAATACCGAGAATTATGTGA
>JANQSO010000012.1 GCA_028284005.1 Flavobacteriaceae bacterium
GTTTGGAGGTAAGGAATATAATGAGGAGCTTGGACTTAATTGGTACGACATCACAGCAAGAAATTATGACCCTGCTATTGGACGGTGGATGAACATTGACCCATTAGCAGAAAAGATGAGAAGGCACTCTCCCTATAATTACGCCTTTGACAATCCAATCTATTTTATCGATTATGATGGGATGATGCCTCAAGGTAGTTGTTGTGGAAATTGGAATCCTATTTCAGGAATTGGAGATGGTATTGCGAGATCTTTTAATTCTGCAATAAATAAGGTTGGAAATTTAGCAAAAAATGTTGTCAATGTAGCTACGGCACCAGCAAATATAATTGCTAGTGTTTTAACTCCAAAAGATGGTTATGTATTAACTGGTAATACAAGCAAGCCTTCTATTGCTAATAATGATAGACCTGCAAGTAGTGATGCCGAATCCATAGATGTTCAAGATGTAGTAGATTTGGCAGACGCATATGGACCTCAGCTAGATAATAAAGTTTTAGAAGGAGCGAATATTGCTAAGAATTTAGTTGAAACATTCGGGCCAGAGCCAGATAGAAGTAATTCTTCAAGCAGCAGTACTTCAACAAATGATAGTAATACAGATACAGGTTCTATCAATGAAGTTAATATAGATAGTAATGTTTCAACCTCAGAATTTACAAATGTTACAGTTACAGATTCAAAAATAGCTAACGGTGGATACAATAATCAAGTAATAGCTGATGTTGTAAAAAATGACACAGTTATAAGTGTTCCAAATAACCTAAAATCAATAGACAGTGTAAAAAATTTATATAAACGAAAGTTAGAAAATGTTGAAAACGAAGCAAGTGAATATAATTCAGAAATCAATAATTAATTTAATATTTCTAATAATATTTTTTTTAATTTTTATTTCATGTGAAAATCAGAAAAAAACTTTTTATGAAGATGGTAATATTAAATCGTTGGAGAATTATAATTCTGACAATAAAAAAGATGGTCAATCAATTGAATATTATCGTAATGGGGTAATCAAAGAAAAGAAAATATTTAGAAATGGTTTTTTAATTGATTCTGTTTCTAGGTATCATGAAAATGGACTACTAGATATGTCTATCCATTTAACTCAAGATTCCACTGTTAATCTTGTTAGCGTTTTTGATTCTTTGATAAAATTAAAATCTGAAGGGTATGTCAAAAATGGTGAAAAAATTGGGTTTTGGAAATATTATGAGAATAATAAATTGATCGGCGAAGACCATTTTTTCAATATTGAAAATAAAACCATTAAGTTAAACCAACAAAAGGTTATGAGAAATGATATTGTTGATGACGAAAGAAGCTTTTATTACAAGATAGATACTAATGATACAATAAATTTTGATGATCAAATCATTTTTAAGATGTCGTATAATTTTCGTCCAAATGACCTTGTTTATGGAGAGAATAAATTTATTTATTTATTAATTTCACAAGAAATTAATAAATACTTTTCAAATATTAAAGAGGTAAAAATAGATACTTTCATTCCTATTCAAAAAGGGATAATAAGGGGTAATTTAAAGGCTAATAAAATAGGGACTAACTATTTAAGAGGTATTATTGAAGAACATAATTTAATTGAAGATGGAGATTCTCTAAGAATTGAAATTATCAAAATGTATTTTGAGAAAAAGATTTATGTGGAGGATACTATTACTAAGAGAGGAACCTATAAGATAGAAGAACAAATATAATAAGGGGGCTGTTGTAGTTACAGAATATGCAGGGAACTATAAATATACAGATGGAGAATTACAGTTTTTTGACCCCCCCGCTACCGTCAGGCTCCCGTCTGGTGGTTTTTATAGCTATAGCCGATAAGAAACCACTAGCTTTAAGCTAGCGGCAGCTGGATATAGATATTTTCATCCTATATCATATTTTTTCTATCTTTACTTTTATTCTCCCCCTATTAACTCCCCGGTATTTATAATTATAATTTCTTGAACACTGGAATTTTGTATGCTCAAGAAGGTAAATCATATAGTATGGGAAAGGGTAATAAAAGTAGTTTTTCAAAGAATTTAGGGCTCCTTGCAGGGTTTGCCGGAGCAATTTTGGGGTATAGCGCCTCGATAAATGATACTGAGACCAGTAGTATTGTCATAGGAATTTTAGTTGGTTTTGCTATGGGTTATGTTATTGGCTGGATAGTTGGAGAATTTCTTCAAGGATTGTTCAAAATTATCCTCGCTGCAATAAGCATATTAATAATTGCAATCCGGGTTTATAACCTTCTGTCTCATTTATTTGAATGATCCTTAGATACTTTTTTAAGACAGTTAAAAAAATTACCTGGAAATTACTTTCTGATTTGTAACGGTCTGACCTATAAATTTATAATAAAATAGTGCTTTACAACAATGGGTTAAAGCATTCACGGAATAGTTTTAACCATTATCCTGTTCTTTGTTTCTGTATTCGCCTTTCGGTCCGAAGCAAAATCAGGTCTCTTCATACAATCAAATTCAATCATTTTATAACATTATGAAAACTTTAAACGTTGTTATGTATCAGGTATAAATTTCATTGTATTTTTACACAACCAATTAAGACATTCTATGGCATCTTCTTTTGAAAAATACCAAAAACGAAGGTTGATCTCTTCATATTTCTCTGTAGTGATTAGTATCTCATTGGTTCTTTTTTTATTGGGATTACTGGGGTTATTAGTACTAAATACCAAAAAAGTTGCCGATCATTTTAAAGAAAAAATAGCTCTAACCGTCTATTTAAAAGACAACGCTAAAGAAGTCGAGATCACTCAGCTAAAACAAAGCCTCGCCCTTGCCGAGTACACGAAATCTGCCGAATTTATTTCTAAAGAACAAGCAGCCGAAGAGCACACAGCAACGATCGGGGAGAATTTTATGGAGTTTCTGGGCTACAATCCTCTACAGAACAGTATTGATGTTTATTTGCTGGCAGATTATGTATCTCCTTCAAAACTGGAAGAGGTCACAAACGAAATTATGACCAAGGATTTTGTCGATGAAGTGGTTTATGATAAACCATTGATCGCCCTGCTCAACGACAACGTAAAAAAAATAAGCCTTTGGGTATTGGTTATCAGCGGATTGTTCACCTTTATCGCCGTACTCTTAATTAATAGTTCCATACGCCTTTCGGTTTATGCCAAACGATTCACTATTAAAACAATGCAAATGGTAGGAGCTACCAAACGCTTTATAAGACGTCCTTTTATCTGGAAAAGTATTCGCTTGGGAATGATAGGTGCTATTTTAGCAATGATAGGGATGGGAGCTGTATTATATTACCTGAACATAAGTTTCCCCGAATTGCAATTGCTGGAGGATAAGCTTCTATTGGGAATATTATTTTTGTTTATCTTTTTTATGGGATTGTTTATTACATGGATCAGCACTTTCTTTGCGACACAGCGTTTCTTAAACTTGAGAACCGATGAACTCTATTATTAAAAAGATCTACCTGTTGTTTGCCTCGGCTTTTTTATTGAATAGCTGCATTATTCAAAATCCAAAACCGGAAAAATGTGAGGTAAAAGAGATCACCGTGACCAAGATCTACGAAGGAGGCACAAAAGACATTGTAATTGATAATACAGATAATAACCTTTATTATATTAACCGTGGCCTGGAGCAAGGACTTACCATCAAAGCTCTAAAGGATCGTATTTTAAATAAAAAAGCTACCTTGCACCTGGCAAAAACAATAGCCGGGACATCAAGGCATATTGCGCAGCTAAAGGTCAATGATTCTATTTATTATACCGAATTCAAGTAACTATGGGAGAGAAAAAAAGAAAGGAAGAAGCAAAAAAAAAGCACTTCGTTTTTGAAAGGAAGAACTATAAATTCATGCTTATTGGTGTTGCATTTATTGCTTTAGGCTTCATTTTAATGACGGGAGGCGGAAGTGATGACCCTGCTGTTTTTAACCCTGAGATCTACAGTTGGAGACGTATTCGTTTAGCGCCTGCTCTTATCTTAATTGGTTTTGGCATTGAAGTCTATGCCATCTTATTAAATCCACACAAGAAAAAATAATCTATGGATGCTTGGGAAGCTATTGTTCTTGGCATTGTTCAAGGTTTTACAGAATTTTTACCTGTTTCTTCCAGTGGTCACTTAGAATTGGGGAAGGCAATTCTTGGAGATACATCGGTACCGGAAGAAAGCTTGTTATTTACCGTTGTTCTCCATTTCGCTACCGCACTAAGTACTATTGTGGTCTTTAGAAAGGACATCCTGGAAATTATTAGCGGTTTGCTAAAATTTAAGTGGAACAAAGAAACCCAATTCTCTGTAAAGATCATCCTTTCAATGATTCCGGCGGTTATAGTTGGATTGTTCTTTGAAGAAGAGCTCGAAGCTTTTTTTGGAGGAAATATTGCGTTCGTAGGTTATATGCTTATAGTAACGGCAATCTTATTATGGTTGGCAGATCGTGCTAAAAATACAGGCAATAAGGTAACCTATGGAAATGCATTTGTAATAGGGATTTCACAAGCTATCGCAATGCTTCCGGGAATTTCCCGAAGCGGTGCCACTATTTCCACTTCGGTGTTATTGGGAAATGACAAAAGTAAAGCGGCTCGCTTTTCATTCTTAATGGTAGTCCCTTTGATCCTTGGAAAGATTGCCAAAGATATTTTTAGCGGAGAACTAACCTCAGAGAGCACTAATTTTACAACACTGGGGCTAGGGTTTGCTGCTGCGTTTGTCTCCGGGTTAATTGCCTGTACGTGGATGATCGCATTGGTACGAAACAGCAAATTAAAATACTTTGCCATCTATTGTGTAATTGTGGGGTTGATCGCCATTGCTGTAAGTTTCTTTTCCTGATGAATGCTGAAGACTACAAAAACGGACAACTTATTTTAATCGACAAACCTTTGGAATGGACTTCATTTCAGGTGGTCAATAAAATTCGTTGGCTGATCAGAAAACAATTCAATATTAAAAAAATAAAGGTCGGCCATGCTGGGACGCTGGATCCTTTGGCAACAGGATTACTCATTCTTTGTACCGGAAAATTCACCAGGCAAATTGAAAACTATCAGGCCCGGGAAAAAGAGTATACGGGAACTTTTACATTAGGCGCCACTACCCCAAGCTATGATCTGGAAACTGAAATTGACAATACCTTCGATATTTCAGAAATAACCGAAAATGACATCAATAAAGCCAGCCAGCAATTTATAGGTGAGATACAACAGCGACCCCCTGTTTTTTCGGCATTGAAAAAAGAAGGGAAACGTTTGTATGAATTTGCGCGTGCAGGAGAAGATGTGGAAATTCCTTCCCGCACCGTGCATATTTCGGCTTTCGAAATTACCCGGATCGATCTGCCTAAAGTTAATTTTAGAATTGAGTGCAGCAAAGGAACCTATATACGTTCCCTGGCACACGATTTTGGAAAAGCATTAAACAACGGAGCTCATCTTTCGGCATTGCGGCGTACAAAGATCGGGGAGTTTTCTGTAGAAAATGCCATTTCAATTGAAGCCTTTGAAGAACAGATCACTCTTTTATAAACTGTTTTGTGATTTTTTCCCTTTCTGAAGAAAATTGGAGGAAATACATTCCTGCAGGTAAATGAGAGACACGAACCGTATTGGAAAACTGTGTAATTAAAACCCCTCCTTGAATATCAACAACTATTATTTTCCCGGTTAATGGAGTTTTAGATTGAATATGAAGCATCTCTGTTGCAGGATTTGGATACAATAGTATAGATCCAAATGTGTAATCATATGCTCCCAATGTGCAGTCTTCGCTATATACTGTGTCTGCATCCTTATGCCAGTTTGGTTGGCCTTTTGCAAAAACCACATCATCTACCTGAATACACTTGAGCTGTGGATTCTCGTAAGCCAGAAAATTATGGAGTACTGTATTATTTCCATTAGCAATATTCAATTGGGTCAAATTATTGGTATAACAGCGCAACGACTCCAGATTTGGGTTTTGAGAAACGTCCAATACGGTCAACTCGTTATTATACACCCATAAACGCCTTAAATTTACATTTTGGGATACATCCAGGCTCTTTAAAGGGTTCGTAGATAAATGCAACCATTCCAGCTTGGTGTTTTGAGAAATGTCAACTGTTTCCACAAAATTACCCCGGCTTTTCAGTACTTCAAGGTTGGGAAAATTTTCGATACCTTCTAAAGAAACTATCTCATAATACGATACAATTAATCCAGTTATGACCTCCGCTTCACTTACCTGTATCTCTCCATCCCCATTGGTGTCTGCAATACTATCCCCTATCCCATTACCGGTAGTGTCCACCACTTCAAAATTGATCAGGGCATTTTTAAAATTGGCATCGGGAATCGTTACAATTTGGGCATTTGTTGTAAAAAAGCATGCCAGCCAAAAAAAAACAACAGTTTCTTTCATATCAATAAAGATATATATTTAATAGATGTATTCACCATGCCCTCAATTTTCAATAAATAATACGGTAACAATGCTCTTAAAAATGTCTTAAATTTGCGCTCTTAAAAGGTTTTTTAGACAAAAAATTCAGTTATTGTAATCATGAATTTCAATTATTCATACAGGGCCTTTATAATTACCTCCCTGCTATTCGCTATTTTGTTCTTAGCTTTTAAAAGCATAAAACTCTCAAAATATGAAGTGATTAGTGAGGAAAGTTATAATGTTGAATATGCTGAAGAAGATTTTATTCCGGAAGAGGAAGATTTGGCTGCTACTTCGGTTGAACGGGTTAAAATTGAAACAAATCGCGCCTATAATGAAGCTGAGAAATTCATTTCAGAATTAGAGAATAGCCGTACGGAACCTGAGGAAACTGCCGAAGAAAAACTACAGGAAATGAATAAGGCCATTGGTGTTGCGAACAATTTTGACAATGAGGCAGAAATTGCTAAAGCGAAAGCAAAAATAAAAGAGGCTAGGGAAAAGCTTTCAAATGGTACCATAAAGAAAAATAACAACCTTATTTCCGGTTCCAGTCGTCAAACCACGATAAGCTATAGCCTGGTGAACCGAAGTGCTTTAAAAATTCCTAATCCCGTATACACCTGCAATGGGTTTGGTAAGGTTGTCATTAATATTGAAGTAAATAATCTTGGAAAAGTTACTAAAACCGGCTACAACAAAGCCAGCTCCACTACCAAAAATGAATGTTTAATTGAAAGTGCCATTAAATATGCCAAAGAAGCCCGTTTTAATACAGATGCGGGTACGCTATCGCAAATTGGTACCGTAACCTATCATTTCCCGGGACAAACCCAATAGCTTAAATTAATTGAGCCAGGTCTTCAATACTATTTTGCCCCTTGTCTTTATTGTACCACACCTGTAGGTCCTTTTTAAATTCCGGTGTTAAAGAACCGTTCTTCAATTTAAAATCATGTACTAACCTGGATGCTACAGAAGGCCTTGGACCCCAATCCCCCGCTACTGTATTGGTCTTATTATCGATTACAATGAGTTTTGGGATCGATCTGGTACCATTTGTTAAAAATAGGTCCATTAGTTCCGGATTCTCATCCCGAAGTACAACTCTAAGATCAATTTTTTCTGAAAAAGATGCGAGTTTATTCATTACCGGCATTGAATGCGCGGCATCACCACACCAGCTTTCGGTGATTACCAACCATGTTTGAGAGCCCTTAAAATTGGTAAACTTATGGATTATATCCTCCGGAATCTTCGTGGTTTTATCCAATCGGCGCATACGTGAATCATTTAGCAATGTATATTGTGATAATGCTTCCGTTTGATCCGGGCCCGTACTTGTTCCACGCTCTGTGTGGTCATGAACCATATTTCTATACTCCTGGTACGATACTGAATTTTTCAGACTGTCCTGTATCATTTCCATTTGGGGTTTTTCTATTGTATTTTCCATAGAAGCTATGACGATATTTTTACAAAAAACTTACTACCTTTATTTTATAACAATTTATTTGATTTATGAAAAAAGAACGGTGCCTGTGGTGTGGAGATGATCCGCTATATGTAGCATACCATGACCAGGAATGGGGAGTTCCCGTATTTGATGATGCAACATTATTTGAATTTTTAACACTGGAAACGTTCCAGGCCGGTTTAAGCTGGATCACTGTTTTGCGAAAAAGGGAGAATTTTCGGGCTGCTTTTGATGGATTTAACTATAAAAAGATTGCAAGATACGATCAGAAAAAAATCGATTCGTTATTATTGGATGCCGGAATTATTCGAAACAAACTGAAGATAAATGCTACTATTACAAATGCAGTAGCCTTTATGGAGGTACAAAAAGAGTTTGGAAGCTTTAGTGACTATATCTGGGGGTTTGTTAATGGTAAGCCCATTAAGAATACGTTTAAGCTAACCTCCGAAATTCCGGCAAATACTCCTCTAAGTGACACCATTAGCAAAGATCTAAAAAAACGCGGTTTTAAATTTGTAGGAACTACCGTCGTATATGCCCATATGCAAGCCACCGGAATGGTCAATGACCACCTGGTCGGTTGTTTTAAGTACAATGAGGTATAGCTTAATTAGACCCGTCTATATCTACAGTAGAAAGGTATTCGTTGGTGTTTGTTGATAAATTAAGGGCCTTAAGTGTTTGTTTATATCGAAATTTTAGGGTTTCGTCCGTTGGTTTTTCAACTTCAAACAATTTCTCGAACCATTTTTTAGCATTTGCATGATCATTCTTAAAATAATATGCATTCGCTAATTCTTTATAGATAAAGGCCGTTCCATAGCCTTCTTTTACAACTTGTTCGTAAACTACAGTGACATCAACGTCTTTATTCACATCTGTTTTTGCTTTGGCTTGCGTTTGTGAAAAAGAAACAAACGGAATGCAAGCGAAAGCCAGCAATAGCAGTAGATTCTTAATTTTCATAATTTAGGGGCTTTAAATTATTGATGGTAAATATGTTACATATTTGACAGTTATCCAAATAAAATCGATAAACTGCAAATTAAACTTGAACCCCAATTACTATAAACAAAAAGCACTACAGAATATTGTAGTGCCTTCTATTAAGTTGTTTTTGGTAAAGAACTATAGTTTGATAATTTTTTTGTTAACTCTTCCAAAGTCTCCTTCAAAAGTAACAAATAGAGTTCCTTTCCAGTTAGCATTCAAATCCAGATTAACAATTCCGTTGCCGTTTGTAATATCTGTTTCAAATAATCTCTGCCCTAAAATATTGTGAATAGAAATATGAATGGGCCCGCTAATGTTATTCAAATTAAATGATACCCCTCCATTTGTAGGGTTAGGATAAGGAGCAGAAATATTGTTTTGCGCCCAATCGCTCACCGAAAGATTTTCAACATTGATGGTCCAGTAGCCTTGCGGCGCAACAATAGGTCGCGTTAGTGTTTTACCTGAGTTGGCTTCTGCAAGGATATAATATTCAATATTAGCAGAACCAATGGAAAGGTCTGCAGTCCAGTTATCATCACTTACAAAAGTCATTGCCGTTTCATTGAAAGTAGCTGTTCCCGTTTCTCTCCATAGGACCTTTGCGTTATTTACACCCGAAATATGTTTGATCATTGCATCAACTACCACTGTTGTATTCTGGTTGGCATCGTCTATTGGCTGATGTACGATCCATAAAGGTTCATCTACTCCAATACTATGTGTTATACAGTGAATCGCTCCAAAAAGGGAAATTAGGTTTTCGCCCGGGTTATCCACATCAATTCCTACAATATTATATCCCGGCATTAATTCCTGCCATAAAGCCAGAGCAGGGTCGTCTACTTCCGGCCTGTAAGTAGGCACTATAATAGATTTGTTAACGAAAACCGCATTGGAATATGTTCGGTAATGACCTCCGTTGTCAGGGTAATTCCCGGAAGAACTAGGTGGCGCCGGAATCCACTTAATATCGTATGGCGTACCAAAGGGAGATTGGAAATTATTCAATACATAATCAATATTCGCCTCTATTTGTGGCCCATCTGCTACTCCTGTTGGATATTGGCTCACCAAAATGGTCTCCTCATCCAAAAGTTTCATATGCATGTCTATATGATGGATGGCATCATAGGGAAGGGTTTCCATTTTAATATAATTTTGAATCCCCATATAATTTAGCATAATATCATCGATCTGGGCTTCGGTTTTGGCTGTTACACCATAAGGATTCCCTGCTTTGTTTTCATCTAAGACGAGTTTGGATGCAAATGCATTTCCTAAACCATCAGACATATAATTACCTCCTGTATTTACCAGATCATTAGTCCCGGAATCGGTAATATAAATTGGCAGGCTCAACAAGTTTGCATGTGCCGAAGGCATTACATTGTCATTGGGCCGTGGGCGATTATATATCCAGTCTGTCAAAGCTCTTTCGCCTACGTCATCTGAATAGATCGTATTTCCTGCATAATCCCGGATCCAGATACTATCCCAGTTTGTATTCATAAAGGTCACATTGGTAAGATCAATTCCACCGGCAGTCAGGTAAGAGGATACCGCTGCCTGATTTTGTGTAGTGATGATCACTTTACATTCATTAACACCAACTGCAACTATTTGGCGTAAAATATTTTGAAAATTAGATTCCCACGTAATTACCAGATATTCTATTTCTTCCCATTCCGCAGCTGCTCTAACAGGGCCGGTAGGAGGTGGAGTTCTTCGAGGGTTTGTGAATTGAAATTGAGAGATCAATCCTCTTTCGGCATCAGTAAGTCCTTTAGGAAGCACCTCTTTTTCCTGAGAGAAAGCAAAAGTAGAGCACAATGTTAATAAAAACAATAGGGCTGCTTTGGGGTAAAAACGTTTCATAGTAAGTTATTTTTTAGTACACGAATATAATTCAAATTTATATTATTTTAAGACAAAGTGCTGAAAACTTAATAGTTAAGGTACTTTAAAAAATCTTTTCGGGTAATTTCTTCTGCTCCCAAACTCTCTAAATGTGTGGTATATACTTGACAATCTATAAGTTGGTATGCTTCAGACTTTAAACGTGCTACCAGGTGATAGAATCCTACTTTAGAGGCATCAGTTACTTTACTAAACATACTTTCGCCACAAAACAGTTTTTTTTCCGGAAGGTCAACACCATACAGTCCTCCAATCAATTCATCATTCTTCCACACTTCAACAGATATGGCATGCTTCAGGTGGTGCATTTGGATATATGCTTCTTTCATCTCAGGAGTGATCCAGGTATCTTTTTGCCCAATTCTCTTTATAGAGGCACAATTTGAGACCACTTCCTCAAAAGCCTTGTTGAAAGTGATATTAAATACCTCGCTTCTTATTGTCTTCCGAAGGCTCTTAGATACTACAAATTTATCTGGAAAAAGTACCATTCTGGGATCAGGACTCCACCAAAGTATTGGGCTTTCCTGGTCATACCACGGAAAAATTCCGGAACGGTATGCCAATAACAATCGATCTGTCGAAAGGTCCCCGCCAATGGCCAGAAGCCCTTCTTCCGAAGCATGCTCAGGGTCTGGAAAATCAAGATTTTGTGATAAAAAATGCATAAGTAATAGTTAACAACTCTGCTTACTATGATTGTACAACTCTATTTACGGACATTTGCGCGTTTTCTTATTAGAATAGCAACAAACCTATCAAAAATACGGCACTCCCAATACACATTAAAAGAAGTGTGTACGGCAATATCTCTTTAGCCTTCAGTTTAGTTATCCCCAATAGGGGTAATGCCCAAAAAGGCTGCAACATATTAGTGATCTGGTCGCCATAGGCCAACGCCATGATTGCTTTGGGTAGAGGAACACCTAATTTTAAAGCAGATTCTATCACTATAGGGCCCTGTACCGCCCATTGCCCCCCACCACTAGGCACAAATATATTTACCAATCCGGCACTAAAAAATGTAAAAATAGGTAAGGTGGTCGTGGTAGCTATAGATACAAAAAAGTCTGATATCTGTACTACCATTCCGCTATCGCGCATAATGCCCATAATTCCAAAATATAACGGAAACTGAATTAAAATACCGGATGCCCCTTTAATGGCTTCTTCCAAAGCATTCAAAAAACTGGAAAAACTACCGTGTAACAATAGTGCCAGTCCCAACATGAAAAAATTAAGCAAATTAGGGGTAATAGCAAGGCTTAAAATGGCATCATGGTATTGATAAAAAAAGGCAATCAATACAATGATCCCGAAACCAATCCCAAATATCCTGGATTGATCGATACGTTCAGCGCCTCGTAATTTTCCGCTATCTGAAGCAGGCCCTTTGTAAATGGGAAGTTGGGTTGCTTTCACAGGTGCTTTCTTTCCTATAAAGTATAAAAAAGAAGGAATGATAACCAACAAAATTCCAAAGAGAATCAAATTGAATCCGCTAAAGATCGTGGCACTAAACGGAATTAAATCCGGAAGTTGAGCTTGCAATGTCGTATCGCTTATTCCTGTCATTAAACTCGCAAGATGTCCTGTTTCTGCCACTTTTAAAGGAGCCGAACCACTCATTCCTCCGTGCCAGATCATCAAGCCTACGTAGCCGGAGGCACCAACCAGTGGGTAATTGATCTTAAAGCCACGTATTTGTGCAGCTTCGGCAACTTTTCTAGCCATAATAGCTCCAAAAATGAGACCCAATCCCCAATTAAAAAAGGATACCAACATGGTTGCAATACTTACCAGCAATACGGCATTAGCAGTATTACTTACCAAATTAGTAAGACCTTGAATGAGGTAATTGATAGGTTTGCTAAGCACCAGGATATGCCCCAAGACCAGAATAAGCATCATTTGGTAGGCGAAGACCAGCAAACTGTTATTCCAAATGCCATTTTCCCAATATGATAAAATCGCTAACAGGTGGTTTTCTTCTCCGGGCGCATCTGTAAAAAAGAACGCCAGGCCTATTGTTACTACCGTTAGGATGATTGCTATTGAAAAAGGAGAGGGTAAAAACCGTTTAAAAATGGTTTCTATAGTTTGGGTGATCTTCATCCTGCTAAAATAAGAAAAGCCTAAGAATACTTTTGAAGACTCTTAGGCTTTAAGCTTAAACGTTGATGGGTTTATTAAAACGGCAGATCGTCGTGATCTTCTTCATTTAGGTCATTGGCAGGTTCAAAAGCATCTGCAGGTGGCATTGGAGGCATATCTGCAGATACAGACTGATCTATGTTTTCAAGGCGCCATCCTTGTATGGAATTAAAATATTTCACTTCCCCTTGTGGATTGGTCCATTCACGCCCGCGAAGGTTGATACTCACTTTTACATTTTGTCCTACCTGGTAATTATTTAGCAGTTCGGTTTTATCCTGCACAAACTCTATCATAATATGTTGCGGGTATTGCTCTTCGGTAGTAATAACCAATTCTCTTTTTCTAAAACCATTGTTCCCGTAGGTCTTGGTCTCATCTATCATTTTGATCTTTCCTTGTACTTCCATTATTCTATAATTAATTTTCTATTGTTGTTCTTATTCTGAAAAAATTATCGTTCTGTTAATATTTTCCATGCTTCGGAAACAATGCCGTTCCTTAACAGATCTTGTGCTTCTTTATGTACTTCTTCTGAAGTATTTACAAAAACCTCAGCTCCAGCAGGTAATGTTTCCACATTTGCCAGCATTCCCAGGTCGTTTCCTGTTAGTATGCTACTGTTTTTAATTGCTTCCGGTAAGGCATCCACGCCAATTCCTAAAGTTGACAGTGGTTTGGGTACTTCAAACAGTCCTTCTTTGGCACGGCTGTACCAATTGCCTCCCATACGGGCTACAGTATCTATCTTAAGCGGATCTATTTTACCTTCGGCATCTAAAATGGTTTCATTAAGGTGCAGTTTCACAACATTGCAAATCACCAGATTTCCGGCACCACCCTCTGTTCCCAAAGCTACCACATTAAGTACTTCGCATTCAAACTGTACAGGAGCTTCAGCTACTCTGGGAGGTTTCACAAGATGAGAAGGGACTTCTGTAAAACCAGCCTTTACAAATTCATTGACGCCTTTGGCATATTCTGTTGAAGACAAAGACATTTGCTGTACCATATCATAACTTACAATATTAACAACCACTTCTTTTGTTTCTAAAATATTTTCCAGCGTATGCTTTGTGGTGTTATCACGAACTCTCCTTGCAGGGGAAAAGATTAAAACCGGAGGATTGGCACTAAAAACATTGAAAAAACTATACGGAGACAAATTAACGTTCCCTTTAGCGTCTACAGTACTTGCAAAGCAAATAGGACGAGGGGAAATGGCGCCTAATAGGTAGCCATGTAATTTTCCGGTGCTAATATCTTGAGGATTAATTGAGATCATTGCTTGCAAATGTACCCAAAGTATGTAGGTTGTAAAAATTTGATCGTACAATAATATTAACATATTTGCTTTATATTTAAATGCTGATCTCAGAAATCTTTTATGCAGAATAAAACTACATTCATCCGCTGGTTTTTTGTTATTATTTCCATTTGCATCATTAGTTTGATATTATGGAACACCTATGTGTTCTTTAACCAGCTAAAAGAGAATGAACGTGATAAAATGCAAATCTGGGCAGCAGCTCAGGAAGAATTTCAAAAAGTTGGTTTGGGAGATGGAGAGATCAATAAGATAGTATTGGATGTTCTGCAAAGTAACACGGCAACTCCCATGATCGTATACACGCATAGGGAAGACTCTTATAATGTGCGTAATATTGTTGAAAAGGAAACAGATTCAATAAAGCTTAGAGAGAAAAGAATGGCGCTAACAAAGAAGTTCTCTTCAGAATATAAGCCCATTGAAGTTACCTATAAAGATGAATTATTGCAGACCATATATTACGGAAATTCCCCTATTATCAATAAGTTAAAATACTATCCGCTGGTATTAATACTTATTATCGTGTTTTTCTTTCTGGCACTGTATTTCTTTTACCAAACGGCAAAGTCTGCAGAACAAAACAGGCTTTGGGCAGGGATGGCTAAAGAAACAGCACATCAAATTGGAACCCCGTTATCTTCTCTTGTAGGCTGGAACGAAATTTTGAAATCGGAGAATGTAAATCCTGTCTATGTAACTGAAATGGAAAAAGATGTTGATAGGTTGAAAACGATCACCGAACGATTTTCCAAAATAGGGTCTGTACCAAAACTGGAAAGAAAAGATCTGGTTAGTGAAACCCGTAGATCATTTGATTACCTGAAAAGTAGAAGCTCAAAATTGATTGATTTTGAATTAGAAATTCTTGATGAGCCTGTTTTTGTAGCCTTAAACCCGCAATTGTTTAGTTGGACCATAGAAAACATGGTAAAAAATTCTATCGATGCCATGAAAGGCGAAGGGAAGATCAAAATTACCATTGAAAGTGGTTCAAAATATGCTTTGGTACGTATTGCAGATACCGGAAAAGGAATTTCAAAAAAGAACTTCTCTAAGATCTTTAAGCCGGGTTTCACCACAAAAAAAAGAGGTTGGGGGCTAGGCCTTTCATTGGTTAAAAGGATCATTGAAAAATACCATAATGGTAAAATACGCGTTCTAAAAAGCATTCCGGGAGAAGGTACTATTATGGAAATCTCTTTATTATTGTATTCTTAGTATGACCGTTACAAATCACATCTTACACACCGCAAACCTTACAAATAATTGCCCGGAGTGCTTTGCAACCGATGGCCTGGAGTTCACTTTTAGCCAGAAAGAAACCGACACCCGGTTCTATAAAAAGGCAGATAAGAGCATTCATGAAAGCTTATATTGTCATACCTGTAAGAATACTATCTATCCTGTAAACTGGACAGACGATATAGAACGAGTATACCGATACAACAAAAAGCTTGTAGTTCCGAAAAAGGGAAGAATCCGTTTTAAAACAATAAGCTATATCCTTTTACTTTCAGGAATTGTTATTATTACCCTTTTGGCTATTCTATTGAAGAAGTTTTAAGATATATTCTCTTGAATTGCCGCTGCCAGGTTTGAAAACTCTTCGGGGGTCATCGCAACTTTGTGTGCAAAGGTCATTTCCTTCATTTCGTTGATAGGAATAAGATGCACATGTACGTGCGGTACTTCCAGGCCTATTACCGCCATTCCGATCCGTTCACAGGATACAGTCTTTTCCAAAGCTTTTGCTACTTTCCTTGAGAATTGCATCAAATTTAGGTAGGTATCTTCTTTCAGGTCAAAGATCTTATCCACTTCTTCTTTAGGTACGCACAAGGTATGCCCTTTGGCATTAGGATTAATATCCAAAAAAGCGATGAAATTCTCATCCTCCGCTACTTTATAGCACGGAATTTCTCCCTTAATTATTTTTGTAAAAATAGAGGCCATTGTTAGTCTCTTGAAATTTCTAAGATTTCAAATTTAATGATACCGTTTGGCACTTGTATTTCGGCAATTTCGCCTACTTCTTTTCCTAATAAGCCTTTTCCAATTGGAGAGTCAACAGATATTTTACCGGCCTTAAGGTCAGCTTCGCTTTGCGCCACCAACTTATATTGCATTTCCATGCCATTGGCTTGATTTTTAATCTTCACTGTAGAATGCACCAATACTTTGGAAGTATCCAGTATTGATTCATCAATAAGGCGTGCATTAGCAACGATTTCTTCTAATTTAGAAATGCGCATTTCCAGCATTCCCTGGGCTTCTTTAGCGGCATCGTATTCGGCATTTTCACTTAAATCTCCTTTATCACGAGCCTCAGCAATAGCTTGCGAAGCCTTTGGACGTTCCACATCACGTAATTGATCTAACTCTTCCCGTAACTTTTTTAATCCTTCCGCAGTATAATAAGATACTTTACTCATAACTTCATCGTTTGTGTTAGTATAACACGGTTATTCAAATTTTCAACAAACCCCATAGAAATAGGGCCGGTTGATTAAAACACAAAAAATCCCATACGTGACGGGATTTCGTTTAACAAATATACTAAAAATTTAATTTTGGCTGTTTTTATTGTACTTTCGCCACTACATTTTTTTCAATTTATGAAAATTCAAATTATTACTTTATCAGTGCTTTTACTATTTATTGGCTGTAAAAAAGACGATAATGTAAACACTGACAACCCTTATCTGGTCGACCCTTTAGTGAGTTTAAACCTAAATCTAAACCTTCCGGAATACAACCCTCTAAAATTTCCCGGAAATAGCATCATTATTAATCAACAGGGCATTAAAGGAATTGTAATTTACAATGTAAATAACGACCTATATACCGCTTTTGAGCTTAGTGACCCCAACCATACTCCCAGTAGCTGCTCGAGGATGGATGTTGAAGGCATTGTAGCAAGTTGCCCCTGTACAAGTGACACAAATAAATACGACATTGTTACCGGGCAACATCAAAGTGACGAAAGCAAGTTTCCAATGCTTCAATATCTTGCTACCAGAACTGGTAACAATATTGTAATTTCCAATTAGAATTTAACAGTAGCTCCTACTAAAAAATTGGTTGTTGCCTGTGGGTAATACCCTGCTCCTTCTACGGTTGTGATGGTCCCGGGATCGCTAAAATCATCGTCAAACGTAAAGAAAAATCCATTTGAAACATATTTTACATTGAAAATGTTATTTATCAACGCTGAAAAGTGTATGGCTCTTACATAAGGTACTTTTTCTAAAGTATAGTTTACGTTAAGGTCATTGATGAAAAAGCTGTCCAGTTTTGAAACTTCACTGTCAATATTACCCATATATTGCTCACCTACAAATTTTGAAAGTAATGCGACCTGAAAATTCTTAAAAGGATTGTATTCTATCGTATTTCCTGCTATAACCTGGGGTGAAAAAGAAATATTGGTATTTCCTAAGTTTACCAATTCTCCATCCCGGGAGGCTACAAAATCCACATTTTTATTAGAACTTAACGCCAAATTCGGGCGAAACCCTATTGTTGAAGAAACAGCAATGTTTGCATCTATTTCCAGCCCCAACCGGTAGCTTTTACCACTTGTAGCCCTAATGGGTGCTCCTACGTCGTCAATAGCTCCTGTAAGCACCAATTGATCTCTATAGTGCATATAAAAAAGATTGCTGTTTACTTGTAATGCCTTAGAGGCATAGCGCCAGCCAAGTTCAAAATCGTCTAATTTTTCTGAAGTAAATATCCCTTGTTCAAAATCGCTTCTACGTGGTTCACGGCTAGCCCTTCCATAAGAGGCATATAATTGATTTTTGGTATTGGCCTTGAAAGAAACACCTGCTTTTGGATTAAAAAAGCTAAAATTCTCATCTATCTCCAAAGGCTCCCGATCTGAAGTTAATCCGGAAGTTTTATACACCACGATCCTTTCTTGCAAATCTCCAAAAATACTCCAATGATCATTGATCAACCAGGTTGCTTTTGTGAAAATGGTAAATTCACTTTTGTCGCCGTTCCCAAAATAATAACGGTCTCTAATTTCACCGGCACTTGCATACCTTGCCCAGATCACCTCACCAAAATGATCTCCATCGTATTTACTGTAAAATGCTCCTGCTCTTACATCGATCTTATTGTTCTTATAATTCACATTGGTACTTAAGGCATAAAAATTATTGTCCAGCCAACGGCGGCGAATTAGATCTGTGGTATTAATAGTATCTCCTCCTATCTCAATAGGTGTAAAATCATAAAAATCAAAGTCTTCGTCTTCTTTATATTGCTCGAAGTAACCTCTCCCATATGTATAATTAAACGCTACATTGCTACTCCAGTTATTATTGTAACGTTGGTTCCACACCAATTGATAATGATCCTGTGAATAGTTGTCTACTTCATTATTGTAATATTGTTGATTTCCTTCTTCATCTGTATAGGATCCTGCAAAATTTGCTGTCCTGTTACTCTCCAATGTCTCTTTATCGATCCCGTTCCAGGCCTGGTACGTTTCTTCTCTTCCTCCAAAGGTGATTGCCTTTATTAACGTATTGTGATCTACAAATGCCCCTTGCAAAAAGTACGACTTAAGGTCGGATCGTGCTCTGTCGATATAGCCATCTGACTGGATCGTCGATAAGCGTCCGGCAATTTCAAAGTGGTCGCTTATTATTCCCGTACTAAATTTTACATTGTGTTTTCTCGTGTTATAAGAACCAAATGAATTTGCAATTTCTCCGTATGCCTTTTCCGAAACTGCATCTGTCAACAGGTTTAGGCTTGCGCCAAAGGCCCCGGAACCATTTGTTGAAGTTCCTACTCCTCTTTGCAATTGCAGGCTTTGCACCGAAGATGTAAAATCCGGCAGGTTTACCCAAAAAGTTCCTTGACTTTCGGCATCATTAAAAGGGATACCGTTAAGGGTAACATTTACCCTGGAAGCATCACTCCCTCTTACACGAATATAGGTATATCCAATGCCTGCCCCCGCATCACTGGTAGTTACCACAGATGGCAAATAATTGAGCATATAGGGTATATCCTGCCCTAAATTCCTTTTTTCCAACGTTTCCTTTTCGAGATTGGAATGTGTTATTGGTGAATCTGCTTCAACTCGTACAGATTTCACAATAACTACTTCAAGGTTTTCAACTTTAGTAGTATCCACTACTGTTTCCTGTGCCAAAATAGTACAGCACATTACTCCTAAAACGAGTACACTAAATAACTTTTTCATTCGTAACGATTTTTACGAATAAAAGGGGTCATTATTCTATGTTAATTGGTTATTAAAAAAACGCCAGTTTAAAAATTTACATCCTTCAACCGGCTAGCGCATTATCGAAAATGTTCATATACATTTTCCTGCGCTTGGTTTCCTAAACAGCATTACCTGTTCCAGGTTCTATGGGTATAATCTCAGCTTTTTACAGCACCCCTTTGAGATGTGTACAAAGGTAATTATTTCATTTATTAATTCAAGTATTTTTTATCATATCCTTAATACTTCTCCGTTTTTATAGTACCTAACTTTATACTATGGTTATTCTTAAAAATAAATTCACCTTAAAGATCATCCTTAGCTATATCGTCCTGGGTGCTCTGGCCGTTGCAGTGAGTTTCTTTTTGTATACCGAATACAAGAATTTTATAGCCATCAATGTAAAAAGTACAGAAAAGAAAAAAATTATTGAAGCCGGAACGCTTATAAATGCATTATACCAGGCAGATAGCTTCTCTCGCCTTGCACTACTAACCAAAAAAGAGAAGGATTTTGTGCTTTACACGTCCAAAACAGATACTCTTTTCAAAAAAATAGAAGAACTTAAATTACTAACCTCCGGGATATATCAAAAACAGCTTCTGGATAGTGTTAAAGAGTTGCTTACCCAAAAAAACAGAAATATAGAACAACTTAGGGTCCTAAAACTTACCAGTAGTGAAGATAATAGCTTAGATGACATTCTTAAAGAAATTAAAGCTCTTGAAATAACGATGGGAAAAAATTCATTGGAAACAATGATAAAAGATCCTTCAAAACTAACCAAAAGGGAAACCAGGATATGGCAATCTTATGTTGATTGGTTAAATATGAATACTATAAGTGACACCTCAAAATTAAAGTCTAAAACGGTAGATTCTATGTTGGTTGCTTCGCGCTATATTGTTTCTGAAGCTAAAAAAGAAAATTCCAAAATACGTAGGTCACTTCAGCAAAAAGAGAATGAATTGATCCGTAACGACCTAAATATTTCAAGGCGGTTACAACAAATTATTACAACTCTGGATACTGAAGTTACCAGAAACAATTTCTTAGAGAAAGAGGCACAACAAGCTTCGATTGACCGTGCCCGGAAAATTTTTAAAGTAGCCGGCATCATTGGCATTTTGTTAATTTTTCTCTTCAGTTATTTAATCCTGAATGATTTTTTTAAAGCAGAAAAATTTAAACAAAACCTTAAAGAAGCTAAGCAATATTCAGATTCATTGTTAAAAAGTAGGGAACAGCTTATAGCCACCGTAAGTCATGATTTAAAAACACCTTTAAATACCATCGTAGGCTATTCAGAATTATTTGAAAATACACATCTTACTAAGAAACAGAAACATTATATCGAGCAGATCACGGACAGTTCTAATTTTATCAACAAACTGGCAGATGACCTTCTGGATCTTTCAAAATTAGATGCCGGTAAGCTCTCCATAGAACATGTGCCTTTTTCATTAGAGAAGCTAATTCATGAAAATACAAAAGCCATACAGGAAATCCATCTACAAAAGCCTATAGATCTTACCATATCAATAGATTCGTTTATAAAAGGAAGCTTGTTTAAAAGTGATCCAATACGCATTCGGCAAATAATAAATAATTTGGTTGGAAACGCTTTTAAGTTTACTGAACAGGGGCAGATCGTAATTACAGCGAAACATCTAAGTATTAATAAGGATATTGCTGCGATTGAAATTACCGTGAAGGATTCGGGGATAGGTATTTCAAAAGAAAAGCAGCAGGTAATATTTAAAGAGTTCACTCAGGCAGAAACAGTAACTGCTCATAAATTTGGCGGTAGTGGACTTGGTTTAGCGATCTCCAAAAAATTGACCGATTTGTTAAAAGGTACCCTAAAAGTAGAAAGTAGTTTAGGAGCGGGAAGTACTTTTACCCTAACACTGCCATTGGTGAGAAATAATAAAACTGAATCAAGCACTCCCGTTGAAACTCCAAAAGAGCTTTTTCCTTTAAAAGCATTGGTTATAGATGATGACCCCTCTATGATCGCCCTGTTAAGGGAGCTCTTTTCACAAATGAATATTGAATGTTTTGCTTATACAGATTTCAATGCTTTTTTGAAAAACACTAACCTTTCATTTGATTTCATCCTTACCGATATTCAAATGCCGGGAGTTAATGGCTTTGAAGTTTTAAATACTCTTAGAAGAGGTGAAGTTTTGAGTTATAAAAACCAGCCCGTAATTGCGATGACCGGAAACCGGAAACTTACACGAGAAGAGTATTTAAGTAAGGGGTTTTCGGAAATGATTCAAAAACCCTTTAAAAGGGACCGGTTAGTGACGGTTTTAAGTGAAATTTTTTCCGGTCGCTTTTCAGAAAAAAAACCAGAAGGTGTGAGTTCCGCCTATGAGAACAATATTTATAATTTGGCACTTTTAAGATCTTTTTTGAACACTGAAAAAGCCTTAAATGAGGTCCTTGATATATTTTATGATGAGTCCAAAGAAGATCTTTTGCAGATGGAGAACGCCGTTCAAGAAAAAGACTATAAAACCATAACGGCAACTGCGCATAAAATGCTTACAATGTGCCGGCAACTTGAGGCCAAACAAATCATAACTTTACTGGACACCTTTGAAGGATGTCACAATGAAAATTGTACTGAGATTGAAATGAAAGTACTTCTGGAAAAATTGAAAATTGAAATGAAAACCCTCATACGAGCCCTCAAAAACAGAGAAGAATTACAGTTCTAATTTGTATTGCTCTATTTTATTGTAGAGTGTTTTTCGGGTTATCTTCAATAATTTTGCCGCCTGGGATTTATTAAAATCCGTTTCTTTAAGAGCATTTAAGATCAATTGTTTTTCATTGAACTGTTTTGAAAAATCCATCACAGTGGTCGTAGCCGTGGTTAAAACCTCTTTGGGAATCGCTTCCAAAGGTATTAAAGCTCCTTGTGTTAATAATACAGCCCGTTTAATTACATTTTTTAATTCCCGAAGATTTCCCGGCCATGAATATCTTTTAAAAGCGAGCTCCACCTCCTTCGAAAACCCAATTACATCTTTCCCCAAAGATGTATTGGCCTGGGATAAGAAATATTCGGTAAAAAGCATCATGTCTTCACTCCGTTCCCGTAGCGAAGGTATCTGTATGAAAAATTCATTAAGCCTGTGGAATAGGTCCTCTCTAAATTTCCCTTCATTTACAGCTACTGCTAAATTTTCATTAGTAGCAGATATGATGCGCACATCTACTTCGATCTCGCTATTTCCACCAACAGGTTTTATTTTTCTTTCCTGTAAAACCCGTAACAGCTGTATCTGGTTTTCATACGAAAGATTTCCTATCTCATCTAAGAAAAGAGTGCCTTTATGAGCCATTTCAAAATGTCCCTTTTTATCGTTGATCGCTCCCGTAAAACTACCTTTCAAGTGACCAAAAAATTCGCTTGCAGCGATCTCTTTAGGGATAGCTCCGCAGTCCACAGCAATAAATTTTTCATTTTTTCGAGTACTGTACTCATGTATTGCTTTTGCTGCTACTTCTTTCCCTGTACCGCTTTCTCCTTGTATTAGCACATACATATCTGTAGGCCCCACTAGTTTAAGGTACTCGTTAAATTTTTTGGAGCTTTCACTTCTTCCTGTCACAAAAGAAATTACCCGGGTTATATCTTTTGAGGAATTTTCTTTCTTAACAGCATCCAAGCTATGAGGTACCCTTTTGATCTCTGAAGCTTCATTGATGACCATTAACAATTCTTCGGGGCGAAAGGGTTTCGAAATATAATCCAGCGCACCTTTTTTTATTGCCTCTACTGCTGTGGAAACCTCAGCATAGCTTGTCATGAGAATCGTTTTGGTACCTGGAGCAACCTTTTTGGTAAAGTCCAGCAATTCAAGCCCGGAATCATCAGGAAGCTTTAAGTCTGTAATAAGTAAATTGAATTTTTGTTGTTGCAGTTTCTTTCGGGCATCTTTACCATTATAGCATAGTACCACATTAAAGTTCCTTCGCTCTAAAAATGTAGTTAACATTTTACCAAAAGCAATATCGTCTTCTACTATAATTATTTGCTGTCTCATACTTCCCTTATGGCAACGTAAAAATAAGGAGTATATGAGCTTAGAATCTTTAAAGTTTTCATAAAAAAAGGCATCCTTAAAGGACGCCTTTCTTTCTTGAATCTAATGGACAGGTTACTTATTACCTTTAATCCACTTGCCGTTACTGTCTAGATAAACCGTCTTACTTGCTTTTTTTACACCATCGGCAGCCAGAGTAGTGATAACCAGCTTAAATTCTCCTTTCCCATTTTTGTAGGCTTTAGAAATGGTAGCATCTTGATAGGTTTTCGCTACTGCGTCCTTTACAGATTTTGGTAGCTCTGACGCTTTTAACTCTTTATAATCTTGAGCAGTTAAAGATGCGTCCCTTTTTACAGCAACTGTTTCAACAGAAGTTTCATTGATAGCTGTAGGTTGTTTTTCTTCTGTTTGTGCATTTACTGCGGTTAGTGTTCCTAATGCAAATACTGAGGCAAAAAATAACTTTTTCATTCTTTTTTTAAATTTTAATATTTCTAATCTTTTTTTAATATGACATATAGATTGAAAAAGTAGTGCCAGAGAGTTGTCAATATCATAAAAATGACTAAACCCTTTATTTTATGATATTTACAATGATATTTCTCTATTTAAAAATCAAGAGGAGTGTATAATTTTAAGATACAATTGTATAATCTTTATACATAAAATGTATCCTAAGTACTATTCTATTTTTGGTGGTTTTCTATTGGACTTTTTTAATGCCTGTGATTTTTTTGCCTTTAGCCTACGCTCAATAACACTTTTGGAAGGTTTCGTTTTTTTGCGAGGTTTGGAGACCTTTAAATGTTGTTCCAGTAATTCCAGAAGCCTTTTAATCACTATGGTTTTGTTTCGGTGTTGACTACGGGTCTCTCCACATTGTAAGGTAATATTCCCTTCCGAAGAGATTTTTGAAGCCAGTTTACGTTTAAGACGTTCTTTCTCTGTTGGCGTGAGCCCTTCCGAAGCCTCTATATTAAATGATACTTCCACCTTTGTTGCAGTTTTATTAACATGTTGCCCTCCGGGGCCACTACTGCGTATTGCTTTAAAACTAAATTCTTTTATGAGGGTTTCGGTGTGCATCAGGCATTAGGGCGATGTTCTTTCTTTAAAAGGTCATTAACCGTTTTTACCGGGTTAAAGGTTAATTGAGGAACTTCTATAAATGCGGTGTTCCATTTTGCCATAGCACCGTTCCACAAACCGGGAAGTTCCAGCGCTTTTAATTTTTTCCCGTTTTGAGATTTTTCTGAAATAAATCCGGTTCTTGGGTCTCTGTATTTTGAAAGGTCAAATTTGTTCCCTTTATAATCCCGAACACCACAAACAATATCGACAGGATTAAAGTGTGTAGCCTCATCAACAACAGAACTTTGACGGGCATCCTCCATATCAATTTGTGCTGTTTCAATAATTTGAAGCGATGTGATCCCGGTTTCACCTTTAACCCAAAATGGTCCTCCTCCCGGGGCACCTGTGTTCTTAACCACTCCACAAACCCGTAAAGGCCTGTTAAGAATATAGATGATCTCTTGCTTGCTTTCCGGAATATCCTTTATACTTAACTCGTTCCAAAGAAAGGATTTAATCTCTTTGATAGATTCTGGCGATTCATTCTCCGTGTTCATCTCTTTTAAGTAATTAAATATCTTCTGTTGCAGCCAAAGCAATTTTCCTGCAAGCAGTTTTTTATAAAAGGCAATATCTTCTATATACTCTTCGGCAGCAACATTATCTATGTTTTTTATGAAGATGATATCCGCATCTACTTCATTGAGGTTCTCCAATAATGCACCATGGCCCGAGGGGCGAAAAATCAAATTGCCATCATCATCCCGAAAAGGTTTATTCTCTTCGGTAACTGCAATAGTATCGGTTTCATTTTTCTGAAACGAATACGAAAGGTTAAAATTGGTCTTTGTTTTTTTGCTGACGCGCTTCCTTACGTTATTATATTCTTTCTTGAAAAAAGGAACATGGTCATTAGAAAAAGTGAAGTGTATAAAAGCATCATCCTTTACCGAAGCATAAAATGCAGTTTCAAATAGTTGTTCTTCAAAAGCCGTAGTAGCATATTTGGCATATTTGTGAAAGGGAATGAGTCCTTTTGGAAGTCTACCAAAATTAAGGCCTTTTTCTTCCATCATCGTTTTTACAAAATAGTAACTCCGCATTCCTTTGGTACAATGCTTATAATTTGTATAGTTTTCTCTGATCTTTTTCCTTGCGGCATTTACAAATGCAAATTCTTTAAGTGAACCAAAGAAAGTAGAAAGGTCCTTTGCGCCTGTATTCTTCAGGTATTTATTAAGTTTTTCTTTTTCGGGGTCATATTCCTGTAAGAAACGATGCAAAAATTGAAACATTCTGGTAGCTGCCCCGGATGCAGGAACAAACTTTACAATATCCAGTTTATTTTTTTTGCCTTCATATAGTGAAACCAGCCTTTGTTTAATTTCTTCCGGAACTACCTCTATCCCATTACCTACCGAAGCAGCAGTTACAACTTGTACATAAGGTATTCCACGTGAAAAAGTTTCTAGTTGATTAACTATATTATCTACAGAGAGGCCGTGATTTTCAATTTGTTGTAGGTCTTTCTTTGTTAACATTAGGTCTTCTCCTTGAGCAATTTTTGAATAGTTATAACAGCGTTGTTTAAACGTTCAGAATTGGATCCTTTTAAAATCTTGTAGGGAACAGCAAGCTTTTTTAGCTCCTTTTCAAAAATACAAAACATTTTTTGTCTGTCATTAGGTCTGTCCCTTAAATTATCGAAAACCCAGGGAGTATCCACATAGGTTAAAAAATAAAGGTCGTAGGTGTTTTTATAAGCGTATTCTTCAATTTCCCGGGGGCAAAATCCATTGTAATAATATTGGGAATACACTTTAATTTCCAACAAATTAGTATCACAAAAAAGGACTGTTTTTACCTTTTTTGCAGCTTTATTTTCAGCATTCATTTGCCCTATAGCTATAGGGAGTAGATCCTCTTTGGTACACTTTTCTTTCTTTATATCCCATTTTTCCTGAAGATATTCACGCATATATTCTGGGACCCATAGTGTATTAAAATACTCTGACAATTGTCTTGCCAGTGTAGTCTTTCCAGTAGATTCCGGGCCAAACAAAGCTATTTTCAGGCAGGTTGACGACTGCTGTTCAAGTGCTTTTTCCATTCTAAGTATCCAAAAATTGCTATGAGTAAAAATATGGTAAACTGCAATCCTGTAAATCCTAATCCTTTTATAAAATACAGCGGAATAGAGATAATATTTCCTGCTATCCAAAGCAGCCAGTGTTCTATCTTTTTATTTGCCATAAGCCACATGGCTGCAAAAAATACTCCTGTTGTAAACGTGTCAAAATAATCCGTTAACCTATCAAAACGGTTAAAATATAAATATATGAATATAACGAATATAGCTGTAGATAAGAAGATCCCGAAAGCCTTTAAGATATCCGTCTTATTTAAAGTCGAGATCTCTATATGATGCCCTTGTATAACTCTTGTCCACATATACCATCCGTAAGCACTCATCAAGGTATAGTATACATTTATAATTAAATCGCCATATAACTCGACCTTGTAACAAATATACACGTAGATCACAGTGCTAATGATACCCGTAGGATATACCCAAATATTTTCTTTTTTTGCAAACCAAACACTCGCAATACCAAATAAAACAGCCAATAATTCAAGTATGATATTTGCCGTAGTTGCTGTTTTATAAGGTTCTAAGAAAAAGTCTATAATTTCGTTCATGCTAACTTTTCAGGGGTTTAAGTTTCAAATGCGGTTCCCATTACCACTAGATCGGCTCCGGCATCGTACGCTATCTTTTTTTGGGTTTCATTCCTGATACCTCCTCCGACCAATAAAGGTATCTGTAATACGTTTTTTACAGCTTTTATAATTGCAGGGCTTACCGGAAATTCTGCCCCGCTTCCAGCTTCCAGATACATTAATTTTGCTCCCATATATTGGCCTGCTAATGCAGTATCCACAATGATTTCCAATTCACTTTGAGGGATAGGCGCAGTATTTGTGATCCGTGCTACAGCTGATTGATTTCCCCCGTCCAGTAACAAATAGCCTGTGGAAATTATCTCCAGGTCCGAATCACGAAGTTTTGAAATGGATTTTACTTGCTGCCCCACAAGATATTCGGGATTTCTTCCTGATAGTAATGATAAAAACAACAGAGCATCGGCTGTAGCCGTTACTTGCGAATAATCTCCGGGAAACAAAAAAATTGGCAGTTTGGTGTATTTCTTTAGCGCACCCACGGTAGCTTCGGTATGACCGTTAGCAACCGTACTTCCGCCAACAAAAAGATGTGTGGTTTCCGAAGGGATCTTCTTCAAAAAATTTTCAGCTTCAGAAATATTAAACTTGTCCGGGTCTATAAGAATGGCCAGGCATTTTCTCCCTTCAGAAGCGCAATCGAGCAAAGTTTGGTAATAGGTTTGCATCATTTTCCTTTTTCTTCAGAAATTAATGCATACGCACAGGTGAATCCTTCAAATTCCAAAAACCAGACATTGTATTGTTCTCTTTTATTTTCAAAATTAACATCTGCTGTAGATCGTAGTTTCTCCAAACTAAAATTGTCTACATAAATATGCTGTAAAAAACTCACACCGGGAGTTGCAAAACTTTTATATAAGGATTCCTTAGCGCCCCAGACCATGGTTAGCTTTCGCATAATGGCATCTTCATTCGCAAGGGTCCTGTATTCTTCTATAGGTGTGAACTTATGTGCTATTTTTAAAATTTTGGAGCGCTGTTTTTCAATATCTATTCCTACTTCGCTATCACTAATGATAATAGCCGAAAAAATAAACGAATGCGTAATTGAAATATGTTTATTGTCTGTTAGATGAGGTTTTCCATAGGTATCGTAAAACAGGTCATGGTCTGTATAGCCTTCCTCTGCCAGTAAATGCCGTATACTCATAAATCCCCGTTGGTGCAGATCACTCTTCATACCATCAACCCGAGTACGACAATGTTTAGTGAGTGAAATCCCTTCAGAAAGTTCTGCAAAAGATTCTTCTATCTTCCAAATGAGGACTTTAGTAGTAGGGTTAACTGTTATAGTTTTGTAAAGTGGCATATAATATTGCAGATATTACGTATTTTTGCAAACCGAATTGCTTTCGGAAAGGAAAAAATTAATAAATTCAAATATAGTAATATGTCAACTAAAACAGTGCCTTACACAGCGTATAAAGTAAAAGATATTTCCCTGGCAGATTGGGGGCGTAAAGAAATAGAACTGGCTGAAGCTGAAATGCCCGGTCTTATGTCTTTACGCGAAGAATATAAAGATGAGCAGCCATTAAAGGGAGCACGTATTGCAGGATGTTTGCACATGACCATACAAACAGCTGTATTGATCGAAACTTTACAAGCTTTAGGAGCCGAAGTAACCTGGAGTTCCTGTAATATTTTCTCTACGCAAGACCAGGCTGCCGCTGCCATTGCTGCCACGGGTACCCCTGTATATGCATGGAAAGGTATGACCGAAGAAGAATTTGACTGGTGTATCGAACAAACACTTTTCTTTGGCGAAGAACGTAAGCCGTTGAATATGATCCTGGATGACGGTGGTGACCTTACCAATATGGTATTTGATAAGTATCCTGAACTGGCTTCCGGAATTAAAGGACTTTCCGAAGAAACCACTACCGGAGTACACCGTTTGTACGAACGTATGAACAATGGTACTTTGGTAATGCCGGCTATTAATGTAAATGATAGTGTGACCAAGTCTAAATTCGACAATAAATATGGTTGTCGTGAAAGTGCCGTGGACGCTATAAGAAGAGCAACAGATGTAATGTTGGCCGGAAAACGTGTTGTGGTTTGTGGTTATGGTGATGTTGGTAAAGGTACTGCAGCTTCGTTTAAAGGTGCCGGAGCTATTGTTACAGTCACAGAAATAGATCCTATCTGTGCGTTACAGGCCGCTATGGATGGTTTTGAAGTTAAAAAACTGGAAACTGTTATTGCAAAAACCGATATCGTTATCACTACTACCGGAAACAAGGATATTGTAACCGGAGAACACTTCAAAGCAATGAAGGACAAGACCATTGTTTGTAATATTGGTCACTTCGATAATGAAATTGCCGTTGCCTGGCTGAATGATAACTTTGGAGATACCAAGGTGGAAATAAAACCACAGGTTGATAAATACACTGTAAATGGTAAAGACATTATCTTACTTGCCGAAGGCCGTTTGGTTAATTTAGGTTGTGCCACAGGACATCCAAGTTTTGTGATGAGTAACTCCTTTACAAACCAGACCTTGGCACAAATTGAGCTTTGGAAGAACAGTGACCAATATGAAAACAAGGTATATATGCTTCCGAAGCATCTGGATGAAAAAGTGGCAAAATTACACCTGGAGAAAATTGGTGTGGAATTGACCGAACTTAGAAAAGAACAGGCCGATTATATAGGTGTACAGGTAGAAGGGCCTTATAAACCGGAATATTATAGATACTAGTTATAGTTTTCTTTTAAATAATAGGCCCTCACCATTTGGTGGGGGTTTTTTATTTAGCTTTTAAATACACTTCTATATAGTGGGTCGTTGAAAGATATTCAGAACGTAATTCCGAAACATATTTCAAGACGTTCTCATAGTCTTTATATTCCGGGTAAAGAGCGTCTTTGTAGTTGTCATCGGTAACAGTGATCACCAAATACCATTTTCCTAATCTTGCAATTTCAACTTTCCCATCTTCTACTCCTATAGCAGCATCTATCATCATAGGCACCAAATTAATTACCCTGGTCTCTTTGTTGGCTTCATAAAAGGTTAAATAGTATGTGTTCTCTCCAATAGTTACCGGGACATTTCCGGTAGCATCGTCGTAAGCAATTTGATACTTGGCATTTATATATTTATTGAATTCATTAGCATCCTTTGGGTCGTCAAAAACGTATACATATTGTCTGGGAAATTTTTTAAGGAACCGATTTGCCTTAACAACTTTTCCTTCTGCCATATTAGGTGCAATTTTTATAGGAAAACAGGAAAAACAAACCAAAATAATCAAGAATAGGCTGATAGTCATTTTCATGAGCAAAAATTTACAAGAACTATACCAAAATTATTTGAAAAGTTTCGTTTTGGAGTAGCCTAATTATAAGTTATCTTTAAAATTCAATTCTTAAAACCACAAAAAGATGTATAAAAATAGTGTTCTTCTTCTCTTCATTGCTTTTAATTTTAGTATTAGCGCTCAAATTATAAATGATCAGGCACCTTATGTCCTTACTATTGCCGAGTTAAAGAACTGGACAGAAACCGGGACAACAGCAGATCCGTTATTAATAGCTACCGAACCGCTGGCAGAACGTTTCATAAATACAGATACTCAATTTAATCCAAGCCTTCCTAATGACATGGGAATTGCATATTTACCGGATGGTATGAATAATTTTGCAAACTATGGTGAAGAACAATCGCAATTCAATTTATATAATTTTACAAACTGGTCTTATATAGATAAACTGGTTTGGTTTGGAGGTACAGCCAGCCAGACCGTACAACTCCCTTCTGCTCCATGGACAAATGCCGCTCATAAAAACGGGGTTAAGGTGTTTGGAAATGTATTTTTTGCACCCAATGTTTTTGGAGGGTCCACGGCTACAATGTTAGACTTCCTGGAACAAGACGGAAGTGGTGACTTTATTGTGATCCCTATTATGGTAAACATGATGCAATATTATAATTTTGACGGTTGGTTCATCAATGAAGAAACCTCCACAGATGCTTCTACAGCTCAATTAATGTATGAGTTCTTAAGAGACCTGACTACCGCAGTGGAAGCACTTGATAAAGAAGTGATGTGGTATGATGCCATGCTCCTTTCCGGTTCTGTAGGTTGGCAAAACAGGTTGAATGCAGGTAATAGTGTCTTTGTTCAAAATGATGAAGACGGGAATTCTGGAAATGGTTTTGAACAGCGTGTAAGCAGCAATATCTTTATTAATTTCTTTTGGAGCAACAGTGCCTTTCCAAGTTCATCAAGAGACAGGGCCAATACAATAGGGCGATCTGCATTTGAAGTCTTTACCGGGGTAGATGTCTGGCCAGGAAGAAATCAGGCTCCATTCCAGACCGGTGGTAATAACTGGATGGGATTATTGCATGAAAATGCAACTACTCCATATACTTCTTTAGGGCTCTTTGCACCAAACTGTATCTACAATAACTCCTTATACAGTAATTTTAACAATGATCCTTCAGACTACGTAGATTTTTACAGTGAAGAAAGACATATGTTTGCGGGGGCAGACCGAAATCCCCGATTGGAAGATGCCACAGGATTTAAAGGCTATGCCAATTGGATTCCGGCAGCATCAACCATTACGGGAATTCCGTTTGAAACCAATTTCAATACCGGCCACGGATTAAAAAAGTTTACAGATGGTGTGGAAACAAGCCCGGCGCCCTGGCACAATATGGACGATCAGGATATCCTGCCTAACTGGCAATTTGCTTTTTCAGAAAACAACACCGTATCTGCTTCCTGGGATTTTGATGATGCATACAATGGAGGTAGTTCTTTAAAGATAGAAGGAACGCTTAATACAGGAGAAAATAATGACCTTCTCTTGTACAAAACAAAATTGTTACTGACCGCAGATTCTAAAATAGATATCGTTTTTAATTACAGTCAAATTGATAACACACGGTTAAGGATACTGTTGACTTTTGCAGATAATCCTACTGAAACCGTTCAGTATTGGATCAATCCGGGAGCAGCTCCGGGTTGGTTTGGGAGAAGTATCATTTTACAGGAGCATGCCGGTAGAGAACTGGCTACTATAGGATTACGATTTGCCTCTGCCGAAACTATAAACAACTACAAAATTAATATCGGTAACCTTAAGGTCCATAACGGCATAGGCCTTGGAGTTGAAGACAACGTTCTGGCTAATAATGCTGTTGTAGTAACTTATCCTTCAGGGAAACCTGATCTCATTAACCTGCATATAGACCGAAACTATCTTTCCGGAGTTTTGGATTATGAGCTTTACAGTATTGATGGCAAATTAGTAACCCGCAATAAAATTGGAAGTAGCAAAAAAACCCATGCATTGCAAACCGGTTCTTTTTCAAAAGGGATTTATTTGCTCACCATAAAGGATAGTGGTTCTTTTTCTAAAACTGTTAAGATTAGGGTGAAGTGATTTGGATTAGAAAAAAGGCCCAACTTTTCAGTTGAGCCTTTTTTGATTTTTGTACCGCGGTATTAATTTCCAACAGCTGTCATGCAATCTTTGTAATTGTAGATCTCGTTGTTAATTTTTGCAAGCCCCTCTTCACGAGGTGTTGCAGGGTCCAGTTTGATCTTCTCACCGTTTGGTAAATGATAAACGATCAATCCTTCTTCAATAGAAGATAATTTAATAAGTTCTCCGTTTTGCTTTACAGCATTCCAGGATCTTTCAGAAGGTTTATATACCAGGTCCACACGTTCTCCTTTCCTGTCACCATCCAATATCACGATCTCAAATCTGTTTTTAGAAGCAGTCATTTCAAGTTGTGTACCATTATGTTCTACTATTTGTGTTTCATACTCTCCATCGGCCATTGCAATGGGATTGCTCCCGCTCCAAAACTCTATCACATTAAATATTAAGACATCCCCTACAAAAAACAATCCATAAACGGGTATGATATTTAAACCCCAAAATACTAGGTTGTTTACAAATTTACTATCGCTTATTTCATGGTTCCAGTCCTTTAAATTGTTAAAGGCACTGAATGAACCCAAACAGCTTGAAAATAAAAGGGAGGCAGATAAAGTACTACAAATAACAAGTTTTCTCATAATTATACTATGTTTAAGATTAGATTTCAAATTAAGATAAAATATTCAAATAAACCTTCTTCCGGAAAATTAATCATAACAAAAAAACCCTCAACATTAATGTTGAGGGTTTTTAATTCTATAAAAGAAAAGTTCTTAAGCTTCTGCGTTTGGAATAATAGAAACGTAAGATTTGTTGTCTTTCTTTTTAGTGAATTTTACAGTCCCATCCACCTTAGCGTGTAATGTATGGTCTTTACCGGCATACACATTCTCACCTGGATTGTGCTGTGTACCTCTTTGTCTTACGATGATATTTCCTGCAACGGCAGCCTGACCACCAAATATCTTAACACCTAAGCGTTTCGATTCTGATTCGCGACCGTTCTTAGAACTACCAACTCCTTTTTTGTGAGCCATTTTCTTTCGGTTTTATATTATTATTTACTTAATGCAGCAATTAAATCGGCTTTCTTCATAGAAGAGATACCGCTAATTCCTTTTGCTTTTGCCAATTCTTTTAATTGAGCAACTGTCATTTTGCTCAAATCTTCTGCCGGAGCAGCTTTCTTTTCGGCTTTTGCTTTAGGTGCAGCAGCTTTGGTTTCCTTTTTTGGAGCAGCTTTCTCAGCTTTTGCCGGAGTTGCCTTTCCTTTGGCCTTTGTAGCTTTAGCAGAAGCTGGTTTTGCTCCTTCCTTTTTAGCTTTGGCCGCTGGTTTCGCGCCCGAAGCTACAATGCTTTCAATAACAATTTCAGAAAGAGACTGTCTGTGACCGTTTTTAACACGGTATCCTTTTCTACGTTTCTTTTTGAAAACAATGACTTTATCACCTTTAAAGTGCTTTACGACTTTTGCTCCTATTTGAGCGCCGTTTATAGCCGGGGCGCCAACAGTTACTTTGTCTCCGTCACCAATAAGAAGTACGTTGTCAAAAGACACTTTTTTACCTTCTTCTACCGGCAAACGATTGACAAAGACTTTTTGGTCTTTCGCAACTTTCATTTGCTGCCCTGCTATCTCTACAATTGCGTACATAGCGTAATCGTTTATTATAATTAGTTATACAAATACTTCTATCCCTACGATAAAAGCGGGTGCAAATATAATTCTAATTAATTAAACCGCAAACAGTTTCTGCGAAATTAAAGGGCTAATACCTAAGAATTTTGATTCCAGGATTCTTTGAGCAATTGCATAAAGGCCAATGTAAGGACCACTGTAGTGGAAAAGCCCATCATTACTAAAGAAATAATCACAATAAGCCCTCCTTTATTATAGTTTAATCCCCAGGAATCCAATATAGCATTTGCAAATTGTTTATCTATCTGAAAAATATAGACCGCCATGAACACTGCAAATAATATTGTAGCCACACCTCCTGTAAAAAGCCCTATTTGAAACCCTTTTTGATATTTGAAACTCGATATTTCCGATTTGTATTTCTTTATTGCCATTAAAATTCCAGCGCCAAAAATTACCCCGTTAGCAGCACTTAGCACAGGGTATTGATGCAATCCTAATAATTTTGTAATTAAGAAATAAGCGATCAAAAAAACTGCTATTACAATTCCATATTTTAGATAATACTTTCCCATAACTCAAAATATTGGTGTTCTATAAATTTCGGAAAAAAATTCAGAAATACCTGATAATTAAAGCTTTATTATCCTTTCTGCTATTTTTTGTTGGCCAAATACACCCCAAATAATATGATGGCAGCTGCGAATGCCTGAAGGAAACCAAATGATTCCCCATCTATTAATCCCCATACAACAGCTACTATTGGCATGGTATACGTCACCGAAGATGCAAAAACGGGGCTTGCAATTTGAACCAGTTTATTGAATATCACTTTTGCGATCGCAGTACCAAACAATGATAGAATGGCAACATAACCAAAAGATACCTGCATTTCCCTGGAATCTAAAATAGCCTCAAAAAAACCTGTTAGGTATAAAATCACCAAAGCAGGTAGAAAAAGAAATATAAAATTCCCCGTGGTCACAGCCAAAGCGCTAATGTCATTTAAATACTTCTTAATTATGTTTACATTGAATGCATAACCTATTGTTGCTAAAATAATAAGAGAACTATACCAATAATCCTGACCAGGATTTAGATCTGCTCCCGCCAATATTAACAATACGGTTCCAACAAGACCCACTATAACACCCAGGATCTGTAATCTGGAACTAAGTATCTTAAACAATAATATTCCTACGGCAACAGTTGCCAAAGGGGTTAAAGAATTTAATATTGAAGCAATGGCACTGTCTATATGATTTTGGGCCATCGCAAATAAGAAAGGTGGAAAAAAGGAACTTACAAGCCCCGAAATGATAACCCATTTCCAATGTCGTTTCTTTACCTGTTTTAAACTCTTAAAACCAACGCTAAACAGAAAAAGAGATGTTAGAACAATGCGGAGCGCCCCTACCTGGTAATCTGTTAAACCAACCAGGCTTTTCTTAATAAGGATAAAAGAACTACCCCAAATAAGAGAAAGTATAAGAAGATATATCCATTTAAGATTGGTGGTTTTCATTTTTTGTTTTAAAAAAACAAAAGTCTGAAAATTACGATTAAGTATATGCTAAAAAACTAATTCTTTTGCCAGGAAATAGTTTCCATGATACGGCGAATATCATTTCGGAGGTAAACTACTGCAGGATAAACAGAATCGAAGTTGGGTTTAGACTCAAAATAAAGTGACCCGGTTACAAAATGATTGATACTATCTGTTACATAAAACTGAGATTGAGTTGCGGCGTCCCCATTGATCATATAAAACATTCCATATACCTTGTTGATGGAATCTACACGAGGTTGTTCAAAAATGGCCTCTGCTTTAATAGTATGATCATATGTGAGTTTTTGAGCATCATATAGCAAAGAATCAAGATTATCATTTTCGATCTCCCTATATGTTAAATAGACGGTTGCTTTCATAGCGGGGTATTCCAAATTCATCCAGCAATTTTTCTTTTTCTGAAGAACAGCTTGCTGATTTTTTTCGAACACATACGGACAATTGGCCCCGGTTTCTTTATACGTAGCTATAGGATACTCCAACCGAAGCATTGCACTAGGCTTTATCACTATGTCATCATCGCAAGAAACCACAAAACCCATAAAAAACAATAAAAAGAAGATCCGCATACTAGATATCAATGGAAAGTTTAATTTGTTTAATGCGTTTATTCTCAAACGCTTCAATGGTAAACGCATAATTATAGAAGGTTATTATTTCATTTTTCTTTGGAAATCCTTTAGAAACTTCCAAAAGGAAGCCGGCAAGTGTTTCTGCTTCTCCTTTCTCATTCTCAAATATTTCCGGGTCTTCCAGTTGTATTACTTTATAAAAATCCTTCAAAGGAGTTTTACCTTCAAATACAAAAGTGTTTTCATCTAATTTTGAGAATATAAGGTCATCATCGTCAAATTCATCACTAATCTCTCCAACGATTTCTTCAATAATATCTTCCAAAGAAATAAGTCCACTAGTACCACCATATTCATCAACAACAATTGCCAAATGCATCTTCATATCTTTAAATTCATTTAGCAAATCATCTAATTTTTTGTTTTCAGGAACAAAGTATGCTTCTCGTTTCAAAGAGATCCAATCTAAGTTCTTCCGGTCTATAAAAGGAATCAGGTCCTTTACATATAAAACTCCCGTGATGGTATCTATACTATCTTTATAAACCGGTATACGTGAATACCCATGAGAAATAATTTCCGGAATGATGTCTTTAAAAGCTGTTTCTTCATTCAACGCAAACACTTCCATACGGGGTTTCATTACTTGTTTAGTATCCGTATTTCCAAAGGTGACAATTCCTTTTAGGATCTTCTGTTCTTCGCGAGTTGTGTCTTCTTCACTGGTGAGTTCCAAAGCTTGTGATAATTGGTCCACACTCAAATTGGATTTTTGTTTCCCAAACTTCTCCTGAAGATAAATTGTTGCAGAACGCATAGGCAGGCTTAAAGGAGCAAATAACTTATCCAGAAAGTTTAACGGATATGCCATAAATGATGCAAATGAAACCCTGTTCCTGCTGGCATACACTTTTGGAAGAATTTCTCCGAATAGTAAAATAAGAAATGTTGCCACACCTATTTTCAGTAAAAAAACCGAATCAATTTCAAAGAAAAAAAGATCAAGCCTGTAGTTCCACCCTTCAAACCAAACAGAGCTTAAAGATTCAAATAATAAGACAATGGCAATATTGATAGTATTATTGGCCACTAAAATAGTAGCCAATAACTTTTTGGGTTTTGATAGAAGTCTTTGGGCAATTGCAAGCCTTTTCGAAGGAGACTTTCCTTCATTTACCTCAAAATCGGCAGGAGTAAGTGAAAAGAAAGCAACCTCTGCGCCGGAAATTAATGCAGAACACAAAAGCAGTACAAGCAATAGAATAATACCTGTTATATGTGTGAAGTCAATTAATGCAATTAATAATAAACTGGGAGGCTCTATATCCAATGTGTTGATATTGATTAAACATTAAAACGGTAAATCGTCATCCTCCTCTCCAATGGTTTCCTGAACCTGAGGATTTTGCGGTTCCGTTTTAGTAGTTTCGGGAGTCGTAGTATCCGCATTTGTTTGTGGCACGGCTCCACTCTCACCTTTTGGCGTTAAAAATGTAAAGTCGGTGCATTGTATTTCCGTACTATAGCGGTCGTTCCCTTGCTCATCTTGCCATTTGCGTGTTTTCAACCTTCCCTCTATATAAATCTTATCTCCTTTTTTCAGGTACTTTTCACAAATCTCTGCAGCTTTGTTTCGCACAACGATATTGTGCCATTCCGTATTCGTTACACGTTCTCCTGTGGTTCGGTTTGTATAGGACTCATTTGTTGCCAGCGGGAACCTTCCTATACTTCCTCCACCATCAAAATAGTGCATTTTCACTTCATCACCGGTATGCCCAATTAGCATTACTTTGTTTAATGTCCCGCTCATAATCTTTAAATTGAATTAATATACAAAGGTAAATTTTGTGTTTTAAATATAGGTATTTTTTCAGTTTTTCATGGGAGAAAAATTCGAAATAAAATTTTCGATCAGTACCGGCACGGCATAGCTGCCAATTCCAGAAATAGGAATCCCTTTTTCCTTTAATTCTGAAACTTCCACGATCCAAAAACGGGTATATAAATGTTGGTGTGATAACTTATGGATTATAGACTCCTCATTAAAAAGGGTAATAGACCGAAGGTTTATGCCTTTCGCAAAGTTTTTATATCCGGAAAGCTGTTTTAGTTGTTCAATATCGGTTTCCGAATCACTTTCAATTAATGGAAACTCGTACAACTGCCGCCAGATCCCTTTTTGCGTTCGCTGTTGTAGGATTGTAGTATTATTTTCAGAAAGTACCACCATATAATTGAAATACCTCTTTTTAACTTTCAGTTTTTTCAGCTTTACAGGTAGTTTGGAAACTTCCTTATTCTTAAAAGCTTCACAGCTATCGTTGAATATGCAATTATTACAATCCGGATTTTGCGGAATACAATATCGGGCTCCAAATTCCATAATTGCCTGATTGCAAGTTCCCGGTTGCGATACATCCATAAGATGCTGTGCCAGTTGTTTAAACTCTTTGATCCCTGCTGTGCTATTAATCGGCGTTTTAATGCTGAAGAGGCGAGACAAAACCCTATAGACGTTTCCATCTACAACTGCCGTTGGCTCATTAAAACAAATAGAGGCAATGGCACTTGCCGTATAATCGCCAATACCTTTTAACTTTATAAGTTCTTTATAGGTATTTGGAAATTCTCCGTTCAATTCATTTGCAATATATTTTGCTGTAAAGTGCAGATTTCTGGCCCGTGAATAATAACCCAGCCCCTGCCATAATTTCAAAATTTGCGGCTCGGGCGCATTGGCAAGATCTTTAATAGTAGGAAATGTCCTAATGAATTTCAAATAGTACGGTAATCCTTGTCCTACACGGGTTTGTTGTAGCATTATTTCAGATAACCAAACAAAGTACGGGTTCATCGTTCCTCTCCAGGGAAGGTCACGTTTATTTTCTAAATACCACGGAATGAGTTTTTTATAAAAAAAAGTGGCTTTTTTTGGCATTTCACAAAAATAGCCTTTATCTAATTATAATTTAACGGATTATGGTTTGAATTATTGATTTTAAAATCCTTATATTTGCCCTCTTGAAAAATGAATATAATAATTATAATTTAAAGAATTACAGAATGACTAAAGCAGATATCGTAGCAAAAATTTCCGAAAAATTAGGAATGGAAAAAGGTGATGTTCAGGCTACAGTAGAAACCTTTATGGATGAGGTTAAAAACTCTCTTGAAAGTGGGGACAATGTTTACTTAAGAGGATTTGGAAGTTTTATTATTAAAAGAAGAGCTGAAAAAACCGGTAGAAATATTTCAAAAAACACTACAATCAAAATTCCTGCTCACAACATTCCCGCGTTTAAACCTGCAAAGGTATTTGTAGAAGGCGTTAAGACTAATGTTGAAGTAAAGTAATAATAACATTAAAAAAAAGTTAGTATGCCTAGTGGTAAAAAAAGAAAAAGACATAAGGTAGCAACGCATAAGCGCAAGAAAAGAAGACGCGCTAACCGCCACAAGAAAAAGTAGTTTTCCCAACTACTTTTTTCGTTTAAGGAAGAAAGAAAACGTTCTTTGAAAATGAAACTATATTGCTTTTATACCTTAAAGTAAATGGTTTCGACGGGTTTATTATTAAAAACCTGTGATAAATTATTGTTTAATCCATTTGTCCGCCTTTGGCGGATGGATAAAAATTAATTAGAAGTGAACTACGAATTATTTATTAGGTCCAGTTCACAAGAAGTTGATTTTGCCCTTTTAAAAGATGGAAAACTAGTAGAATTAAATAAGGAGGAAGAGGACAACAAATTTTCGGTTGGCGACATTTATCTTGCCAAAATCAGAAAAACTGTTCCTGGTCTTAATGCTGCATTTGTAAATGTAGGTTACGAAAAAGATGCTTTTTTGCATTATCATGATTTAGGACCAAAAGTTCTTTCTCTTTTAAAATTCGTAAAACGTGTAAGCACAGGTAAACTTAAAGATTACTCTTTAAAAGAATTCCCATTTGAAAAAGAGATTGATAAAAATGGAGGCATTAACGACGCCCTTAAATCCAATCAATCTATTCTGGTACAAATCGTTAAAGAACCTATTTCCACAAAAGGTCCAAGAATTAGCTCCGAGCTTTCCATAGCAGGGCGCTATATTGTTTTGGTTCCTTTTTCAGACCGGGTCTCTATTTCTCAAAAAATAGAGTCCAAGAAAGAGAAAGAAAGGTTAAAACGCTTAATTACAAGCATTAAACCTAAAGGATTTGGCGTTATTATACGAACTGTAGCAGAGGGCAAAAAAGTAGCAGAACTGGATAGAGATTTACAAAATCTCACAGATCGCTGGACAGCGATGTGTAAAAAGCTACGAGGAGCGCACCATCCTAGTAAGGTGCTAAGTGAATTAAGCAGAGGTTCTTCTATGATCCGTGACGTATTTAATGACTCGTTCTCGGCCATACACATAGACGATGAAACACTCTACTTACAAATAAAAGATTATGTGCAGGAAATTGCACCTAATAAAGAGAATATCGTAAAGTATTATGATTCAAAAGTCCCCATTTTTGAAAAATTTGGGATCGAGCGTCAAATTAAAACTTCCTTCGGTAAAACTGTTTCCGGTAGCAAAGGAGCATATTTGGTGATTGAACACACAGAAGCCATGCACGTTATAGACGTGAATAGTGGCAACCGTAGTAACAAATCCAAAAACCAGGAAGATACAGCGCTCGAAGTAAACTTAATTGCTGCTACCGAAGTAGCACGACAATTGCGTTTGCGAGACATGGGAGGTATTATTGTGGTCGATTTTATAGACATGGCTAACGCCGGCAACCGCAAGAAGCTCTTTAATCACCTTCGTGACGAAATGAATGAAGACAGAGCGAAGCATAAGATACTTCCCCCAACAAAATTTGGATTAATACAAATTACCCGCCAACGTGTAAGGCCTGAGATGAATATTAAGACCCGCGAGGAAAACCCCAATAGCAATGGTGGTGAAAGCGGTGAGATCGAAGCCCCTATCATAGTGGTAGATAAAATCAATGAAGAGGTTAAACGCCTCATACAGAAAGACTATAAAAAGATTACACTTAATGCACATCCTTTTATAGCAGCCTTTTTAACAAAAGGTTTTCCGTCTGTGCGAACCAAGTGGTTTATGGAGCACAAAAAATGGATAAAAATTCAACCTAGAGACGCTTACACGTATCTTGAATATCATTTCCACGATAAAAACGGAGAAATGATAAAATAAAATGAAACCCTTCCTGGTTCAGGAAGGGTTTTTTTATGTCCTGTTTTGAAAAGATTTTTTAATTTCCCTTCTTGAAAAAATACAAAACATATTCTGTTCCGGAAGCCACAAAACGTATGGAACGCTACTGCACCTATCAGGAACGTTGCCATAAAGAAGTACACCAAAAGCTAAAGGAAATGAGAATGATCCCCGATGCAATAGATCAAATCATATTTCATTTATTACAAAACAACTTTTTAAACGAAACACGATTTTCACAAGCTTTTGCCCGTGGAAAATTCAAAAACAAAAAATGGGGCAGGAATCGTATTGTTCGTGAATTAAAACTTCGAAATATTTCAAAATATAATATAACAGCCGCTTTAAAAGAAATTAGTGAAACCGAATATTTCCAAACATTCCAGCAACTTGCCGAAAAACGATTTGCCCAATTAGCTTCTGAGAATGATCTTCAGAAAAAAAGAAAAAAACTGGCCAACTATCTATTATACCGTGGATGGGAAAGTAGCTTGGTCTATGAGAAAATAAATGAAATTGTTCGTTAGGAAATACCCAATTTACGATGTGTCCTCGTAATAGCCTTTTCATTTTTGGCATCGATCCATGCCTGCCCCTTAAGTCTTCGCATTAGATTGTCATAATGGCGCATAATAAAAATGTTGTACAATGCCTTTCCAAAATTTTTAGGGTTTCGAGCAATAGCCCGTAAGCTCATAGAAAACCCTGGTGTGAGGTAACGCATATAATGCCAGTACCCTTCAGGCATATAAAGTACATTACCGTGTTCCAGGTGAGCAATATAACCTTCTGCTTTTTTAAGGGCAGGCCATTTTTCATAATCCGGATCCGTAAAATCTATGTCTTCCCGGGTAATTAACGAATGAGGTATTTTATAGAGAAAATCATTTTGTTTTTGGTCGAAAAGAATGGTTTGCTTTTTTCCATGAAAATGAAAATGGAAGATATTCGCCAGGTCAATATCATAATGCATAAAGGTATAACTGTCCTTTCCCCCAAAAAATAGCATAGGTAGGCCTTTCATTAATTTCAAGCCAAAATCCGGATATGAGAAATCGTTCTGTAAAACCGGCACTTCTTTTAAAACATTCCACAAAAAAATTCGAAATTTAGTAGGCTCACGTTTTAAAAGATCAATGTATTCCCTCATCTTCATTTTTGCGTGCGGTTCATTGAATCCATCTTTATAATCCACAGGCCTGTTATCATAAAGAGGTACGGTTTTATCACCGGCAACCTTGGCCATATAATCCAGATTCCATTTTTTAAATGCCGGCCAATCCTCAACAAACCGTTCTATTACAACCGGTTTTTGAGGTTTAAAATAATTTTTAAGAAATTCTTCTTTTGTTATGGTTTTAACTCTGTCTACTTCCTGTAACTGCATATTCTATAATTACCCCAAAAATACAAATCTTATACAATATATTTTTTAGGGTTAGATAATCTAATAAAAAAGACCGGCTTTAAAACCGGTCTTTTTGTATCATTTAAATAAGAGGCTAATTGTTTGTTGTAATTACCAGAGCATCGGTATATTCACTAAAACCATCACTCCCACAGTTGGCCCTCACATAGATCTCATAGGTTGTAGCTGGAGTTAATCCATCGATCCTATAACTATTTTGAGATGTTGGTTCTACAGTTCCACTACCTATTGGATGGCCTACAAGTCCATATTCAACCTCCCAGGCTGTTTCATTATTTTCATTCCAGGTTATATCTATGTAGTTTGATCCCAAACCAATTTGAGTAAGATCTAAAGGAATATTACAGGTTATTACAGGGTCCAGTGTAATGAAATCCAAAGTGATATAATCACTAAATCCGTCACTTCCACAATTGTTGCGCAAATAAATTGTATAACTCGTAGAAGGAGTTAAGTTCTCTATTAAGTAATTAAATTGCGAAGTTTGTGCTACAGTACCTGTACCCAATTGAAAACCTGTTGGGCCATATTCAATTTGCCAGGCTGTACCCGTACTGGTATCCCATTCAAAAAGTAATGATGTACTGTTCAATTGTACCACGGTAATAACTGCAGGTGTATCGCAATTATTATTGGAACCGTCATCATCTTTTTTGCAAGAAACCATAACAATGGCCAAAAAAACTACCAAAAAAATCTTTTTCATAAATAATAAGTTTGTTTGTTGTTTAACGAAAAGTCTTCCGAAATATTTAAAAATCTAAAAAAATAAAGGTTATTCCGAAGCTTTCGCTTTTTGCTTGGCTTCTTCATTCCGTTCAATGGTATGCTCCGGCCGGCTCCATTTTGGTTTTTCTCCCAGGGGCTGATATTGCGAAGCCTCTGCTTCCACTGTTTCCGGCTGGGCCTTTTTCACAAAAGGCTTTTGAGGTTCTAAACCAAGTAAATTAAACATCTCCATATCCTCATTTACATCGGGATTTGGAGTTGTTAAAAGCTTGTCTCCGGCAAAAATTGAATTTGCTCCGGCAAAGAAACACATTGCCTGCCCTTCTCTGCTCATTTCTGTCCTCCCTGCCGAAAGCCTTACCTGTGTTTGAGGCATTACAATGCGAGTGGTCGCAACCATACGTATCATCTCCCAAATTGAAACAGGTTCTATATCTTCCATAGGTGTTCCTTCCACGGCAACCAATGCATTGATAGGTACAGATTCCGGTTGCGGGTTTAAAGTAGCTAGGGCCACCAGCATTCCTGCACGGTCCTCCAGTTTTTCTCCCATTCCTATAATTCCACCGCTACAGACAGTAACATTTGTTTTTCTAACATTATCAATGGTATCTAAACGATCCTGATAGGCACGTGTAGAGATCACATCTTTGTAATAATCCTCACTGGTATCCAAATTGTGATTGTAAGCGTACAAACCTGCCTCTGCTAATCTTTTTGCTTGATTTTCAGTGATCATTCCAAGTGTACAACAAACCTCCATATCCAATTTATTAATAGTACGTACCATCTCCAGTACCTGGTCAAATTCCTCTCCATCCTTCACATTGCGCCACGCTGCACCCATACATACGCGGGAACTCCCTGAAGCTTTTGCACGTAAAGCCTGTGCTTTTACATGTTGTACACTCATTAGATCGTTTCCTTCAATATCTGTATGATACCTGGCTGCCTGCGGACAATATCCGCAATCTTCCGGGCAACCTCCTGTCTTTATAGAAAGTAACGTAGATACTTGTACATGATTTGGGTTATGAAACTCACGATGTATCGTTGCCGCTTCATATAGCAGCTCCATCATGGGCTTATTATAAATATCCAAAACCTCTTGTCTGGTCCAGTTGTATTTGATGTCTTTCATAAGGTCAAAAATAAATAAAATATAAGTCTAAAATCAGGGTTTGGATATAATAATGCTAACAGCATTTCCACCAAATCCTACAGCATTTACCATTATGTTCTTTAATTGATCGGGTAAATGCCTTTGATTATCAAAAAACGGGTTTTCAATTAGTTTGTTATTCTGTAACATTAAAACTGCCATCTCCACACTTAGCATTCCCGAAGCTGCAAAAGTGTGTCCAACCAACCATTTGTTGGAAGTTAGTAACGGCAAATTCTTCCCAAAGACATTTGTAACTGAATTGTACTCTGCCATATCTCCTTTTACGGTTCCGGGAGCATGCATTATAACTACATCCACTGTTTCCAATTTCGCTTTCCGAAGTGCCATGCGCATGGATTCCTGAAAGCATTGGGCATTTTCGGAAATAGAGCTGTTATGTACCAGCTTTTCGGTCGCATATCCAAACCCGCTAATGACGGCTTGTGTTCTTTCTGAAACTCCTTTTTCCAAAACAGCTACTGCCGCACCTTCTCCCAGCACCATGGTATTTTTCTTTTTCTGAAGCCGTAACGACTCACAGCCCATCACATTTTCAGACCTGGAATAGAGTTTCAATGCTTGCATTTGTGCAATGGTAAATGGCGTTAAGGCCGCTTCACTTCCACCCGCAACAAAGGTATCTACCATACCTGCCTGTAACCAGGCAATCCCGTTGAGCATTGCATGCAGGGCAGTAGAACAGGTAACAGAATGTCCTATTTGCACTCCTTTAATTCCCAAATCCTGCCCTACCCAGGAAGATATATTTCCCAAAGTGGTTGTAGGTGATGTATATGCCGAAACACTTTCGCTTTTCAAAAACTGTGAATGGTACTTTTCAAACAACTGTGTAGCTCCTCGTGAAGACCCAATATTGATCCCAACATCTTTAGCCGAATATTCTTCAGCCAAAAAAGCCTGCCTGGAAGCTAATACTGCAAGTAGAACAGAGCGATCCAGTTTTTGATAAACAGAATTCTCACTCTGAAGTTTCATCAGGCTATTCTCCGTATCAGGATTAAGGCAGGAAACCCAAATTTCTGCTTTATTGAACTCCTTCTTAAAAAAAAGCGGACGCTTCGCCATATAACTTTGCCAGGTCTCATTTTGAGAATTCCCTAAGGCAGAAACCGAAGCAATATTTGAAATTGAAATAGGTGTGTGCAACTTTTTTATTAATTTGTTGCAAAAATAAGGGTTCTGGCCTTTGTAAACATCCTTAATTTAAAATTATATGGAAGAAAATTCAGATCATAGATCCTGGTTTGGCAGAAATTGGAAATGGGTAGTTCCTTCGGGAGGTTGTTTACTAATTATTATCCTCTTTATAGCCTTTGCAGGAACATTATTTGTGGGGGTTACATCAATGTTTAAAGATTCACAACCCTATAAAGAAGCTGTTTTAAAAGCTCAAAACAATGAAATTGTAATTGATGCTTTAGGAGAACCCATTGAAACTCATGGAATGGTAAGTGGAGGGATTAATTACTCCGACGGTGAAGGCCATACCAATCTTGAAATACCCATTAAAGGCCCTAAAGGAAAAGCTCTAATTATTGTAGTAGCAGATAAATATACCGAAGTATGGGAATACCAAACCATGGAAGTAACCCTAGAAGATACGGGTGAGACAATCCCATTGCTTATTACTAAAGGTTCTTTAGAAGATCGATAAACTTTTTTCGATACTTATATATATTTTTTCCAGCTGCTTATCTGTAATTACATAAGGCGGGATCATATAAATAGTATTTCCCAAAGGGCGTAAAAAAACACCTTGCTTCATAAAAAATTCAAACAATTGATCACGAAGGCTTCCATAACGTTCCATTTCAATATTTAAGTCTAAAGCAAAAATTACCCCTAAAGACCTTACAGCTTCAACTTTAGGATGCCCAGCAATTTTCTTCACGAATGATTTGTGTGCCCTGGTGATACGGGAAATATCTTTTTGAATTTCTTCTGAAGTAAGCAGTTCAATCCCGGCAATGGCAGTTGCACATGCTATGGGATTAGCACTATATGTATGCGCATGAAAGAACCCTTTTCCAATTTCATCATCCAAAAAGGCATCAAATACCGGCTGTGTACAACTTGTAATACTCATAGCCACCATACCCGCAGTCAATGCTTTGCTCAAACAAATGATGTCGGGTTGTATTTCCAGGTAGGATGATGCGAAATACTTTCCGGTTTTTCCAAAACCGGTCATTACTTCATCGGCTATGCAAAGTATATTGTTTTGCTTACAAAACTTCAGAATTTCTTCTAACCCTGCAACATCATGGAATTTCATTCCGGCAGCACCTTGCACCAATGGTTCATATACAAATGCCGCACATTTATTTTCGGTACAAATTTGCTTTAGCTTTATAAGTAGCTCCGCTAAATTATCCTTTGTTGGAACGGGAATTCTTTCCACCTTTAGAAAGAAATCTTTAAATGGCCCATTATATACGGAAAGGCCTGAAACGCTCATTGCTCCAAATGTATCACCATGAAATCCTCCTTCAAAAGCCAATAAGGTGTCCCGTTTTTCTCCTTTATTGAAATGGTATTGCAGCGCCATTTTAATTCCGGCTTCTACTGCTGTGGAGCCATTGTCATTGAAAAATATCTTTTGTTGGTTTGAAGGTAGAATTCGCATTAATTTTTCGGAAAGCTCTACAGCGGGTTTATGTGTAAAACCGGTAAAGACCACTTGATCCAATTCTTTCATCTGTTCAGAAGCACAAGAAATTATATAATCATTGCAATGCCCGTACATGGCTGTGTACCAAGAAGCTATTCCGTCAACATATTCATTTCCATCTTCATCCCATAACAATGCGTCTTTAGCCTTTACAATTCCTATTGGTGCTGCGGCAGTCTGGTGCTGTGTTAGTGGGTGCCAGATATGTTTTCTATCTCTTTCCTGTAAACTCATTTTTAAATCTTTCGGCGTATTCTTTAATCACATTCTTATCGAAGTATGGCTCAATATCTATACGTCCTAAAATTGGTATTCCGGCCATTTTTGAAATAATCGTCTCTGTGGACGGGTGCTCATTCCCATTAAAGATACAACCGAAGATATTAAGCTTTCTATGCTTTAAAGCTTCAATTGTCAATAGTGAATGATTGATACTTCCCAATATATGACGTGACACAACAATTACTTTATCTGTGGGTTTGATGAGGTCTATTACGGTTTCTTTGTCATTCAAAGGAACTAAAAGACCTCCGGCACCTTCTATTACCAGGTTATTTTTTGTTTTTGGGCGCTCAATGTCTTTAATTTCAATATGTACACCGTCTATTTCTGCAGCTGCATGCGGACTCATTGGCGTTTCCAAGTTAAAGGTACTAGGGTGAAGTTTTGTTTTCGAATTTGAGATCAACCCCTTTACTTTATGAGTATCACTATTGTCAAGTTCACCGGCTTGAACCGGTTTCCAGTAGTCTGCTTCCAAAGCTTCCGTAATAATCGCCGAAACTATTGTTTTGCCAATATCGGTATCAATACCTGTTATAAAATAGGTGTCTGTCATTTAATGAATGTAGCTAATAGTTCTATAATTGTTTTGATTTCTTTTTCAGTATTGAAGCTATGAATGCAAAGTCGTAAACGTTCCTGCCCTTTGGGGACAGTAGGTGAAAGAATAGGTTTTATATCAAACCCTTCTTTTTTAATCTTTTCTGAAATACTTTTTACGCGATCATTTCCCGGAATCAGGCAGCAATGAACTGCCGAAACACTTTCAACAAATATTTGCTTTAATTCATATTTTTCAATATACGATCGTAATATTGCAATGTTTCGATTAAGTTTTTGCACCTCACTATGTGTGTGTGTCTTGTCTCCCTGAATGGTCAATTTCTCATAAGCAGCTTTTATCGTTGCTACAGCATGTGGTGGCAATGCTGTGGTATATATAAAGCCTCTGCAAAAATTGATCAAATACCTCTTTAGGTTATTACTCCCCAAAATCACAGCGCCATGACATCCCAAGGCTTTTCCAAATGTGGCAATACGTGCAAAAACCTTATCTTCCAAATTCAATTCCTGTACAATTCCTTTTCCCTTACCAACAACGCCTAGTGCATGTGCTTCATCTATAATTAAGTGGTAATTATTTTCTGAACAATAGTCGGCCAGGGACCTTATATCCGGAGTATCTCCATCCATTGAAAAAACAGATTCGGTGATAATGTATACTTCTTCGGTGCTTTGACTTCTCTCAACGACTATCTTCAAGTCTTCCATATCGTTATGCCTGAACTTATACGCTTTCGCGTTGCTCATCAATATTCCCTCTCTAATGGATGCATGGACCAATTCATCATAGAAGATCACATCTCCACGCTGCGGAACACTAGCAAAGAATCCACTATTGGCAGTATAACCACTATTGAAAATTAGCGCTGTTTCACATTTATGAATACTGGCAATAAAGCTTTCTGTTTTTTCATAAAGCTTGTAATTTCCCGAAAGCAGTCTTGAGCCTGTAGCACCATTTTGCTGTAGATTATTCTCTTTTAAGATGCTTAAGGCGTTGTTAAAAATGGTTTCTGAAGCACTAAAGCCCAAATAATCATTAGAAGAAAAATCTACCAACCCATTAAAATTATCCAAGACCCGCAAAGCATTATCTTCTATACGGTTCTCTATTTTCTTTTGAAGTTTTTCGGGTAATTGGCTCACGTTCCAAATTTAAGTATCTTTAAGTAAACCTTTGCTAATGATTACCTATAAAACGACATCGACCTCAAAAGAATTGAAACAAATCCTATTGCTTCAGCAAGCCAATCTCCCGCAAGCGATCTCTTCATTAGAAAAACAAACCGAAGGTTTTGTAACGGTACATCACGATTTTGATATACTAAACCGAATGAATGACGCATGTTCACATATTATTGCAAAGAACCGGGAAAAAGTTGTTGGTTATGCCTTGTGCATGCATCCAAAATTTGGAAATGAAATAGAAGTATTAAAACCAATGTTTTCTGAGATCAACAAGGTATTCTCTGAAAAATATATAGTAATGGGACAGGTTTGTATCGATAAAGCATATAGGAAACAAGGTATCTTCAGAAAATTATATGAAACAATGAAAGAAGTTGTTATTCCTGAATATTCAACGATCATTACCGAAGTAGATACGACAAACATCCGTTCCCTTGAAGCACATTATGCTATTGGATTTAAAAGGCTATCAAATTATAAAGCGAGTGGAAGAGATTGGGAATTAATCCATTTGTCTTAGAAAGCTTTATGATGCTTGTTAAAAATTATCCTTTACCGGTTTTTTCCTTCCTAAATTAAAAACTCCAATTTTAAGACCAACCACTACTGAAAACCCATTAAGATTATCCTTTTCAAAAGGCGGCAACTCATAATCGCTTGTAAAACGATAACGAATTCCTGTTTCTAATTGTGTATAACGCGTAAAGTTATACAACAAATTTATGCCGGGCTCTACTACAAAAAAACCGTCAAAATCATCTTCTTCAAGTTCGGCAGTTTCATCTTCTATTTTATCAGCATTAGTATATGCTACACCTCCACCTCCAATAAGAACAGGAAAGGATACACTCACAAACTTCTTCCCAAATAAAATGGGTTCTATATGAAAGCCTCCATATCCTCCTATGAGGGCAATTTTGTCACCTCTAAATATATTTGGGTTTGTATTATCCATCTCCCTGTATAAACCTGTAAATCCAAAGCCAACTTCTAACTTTTGATTTGCAACATAAGCCATTTTTATATTGCCAGAGAAAGTCCCCTCTTTTTTAATTCTACCATATTGAGCGCCAAAACCTACATAAAAACCATGAACTACATTATTACGGTCATCAAATTCTACATAGGTGTCTGTTTCATTGGTTTGTGCAACAACAGCACTGCATATTAGCAGTATAATTAGTATTGTGTTATTTTTTTTCATTGGTCATATAATTAAATTCAGTAAAAAATAGTGTTACAGCTCCTTAAGAATAATAACTCCTTTTACGCCTATAACTGAAAAAATACGCCCGGTTTGGTTTCCATAAGTAGCACTAATGCTTCGTATCATATTTTTCTTGTCCAATAAATCAGATTGAATATTCTGCATGGTCTTGGGTAACCTAAGCACTCCCTGCTCCAGATTTGCATTAAACTTGAACGAGATGTTCGAGATATTTACATACACTTCAGAGTTTTCTTGATTTATTCTTACTGCCGGTGTAGGGGTTGAAAACCCGGCTATTCTAAGTTCGGTAAGATCCAGGTCAATATTTATTTTTTCCGAAAGTTGCTTGACAATTATAGTCCCGTATTTGCTTTCTCCATCCAATTGCTTGATACTCGCTATTTCAATTTCATCTTTATTGGAATCCAATTGAAGTGTTCCCATTTGATCCAGTGTAATGATAGATCCATTCGACATCAATTTTAGTTGTGATGCATTGTTAATGTTTAATGTAGCATCGTTTGCATTGATGGTAGCTTCTCGTAAATTAAATGCTTTGAGAGTACCGTATTTAATTGAAATATTTGATTCTTTAATCTCATGAGGCAGCCTCACGTCTCCATGCTCTACATTTGCTATAAGATAACCATCCCAATCTGAAACTCTTATATCTCCATATTTATTAACTACTTCTACTTCTATGTTCTGAGGCACATAAATTGTATAGTCAATCTGAGAATTTGCTTTAGACCCAACAGTAGCGCTTATCTTATTTAAGAATTTACGAAACACCCCTTCTTCTTTTTTATTGATAACAGAAGTAATGGTAATCTTGTTCTTTGAAGCCTTTATGTTGGGTTGAATTCTGTCCAGTAGTTCTTTTGCTATTTCTTCATCTTTTCCTTGCGAATCGATTCTAATAGTAATTTCCACTTCACTTTTGTCCCAGCCATAGATCGTTACATCCCCATATTTATTGGTTAGAGAAACGCTTCCGTTTTGAGGGAAAGGATACGATTCCTTTATTTGCTTACTTACCGTTTCCTGTGCCATTGTCATAAAGGCAGCAAGCAAAGCAAATAACAGTAAAGTTTTTCTATAAAATATACGCTTTTTCATCATCTTCTTCTTTTTTAGATGGATATGATTTATTCATAAGGTTTTCCATCAATTGTATTTTCTTCCTATAATTATTAATGATCGCCTGCATGATCTTTTTATCATTAATTCCTTCTTTCAATTCCAGTTTTAGCTTGGCATACTCAGCATCCAGGTCGTCTATTAGTAATAAGAAATCCGCTCTTTCTTTTTCAGTAAGGTTTGGGTTGTTTTTAATTAATGTTACCTGCCGGTTTATCAGGGTGCCATAATAATTATCTACTTCCTGTAACTCTTGATTTGCAAATGGATCATTCATTCTATTTGTAAAAAACATACCGCCCCCTATTATCAATACAATACTGACTGCAACTTGCCAGCGGGTTCTTCTCCATAACGGAATGACCTTTGTCGTACTTTGCGGTAGTTCCTTTTCAATACGATCCCACAGACGTTCCTTATCTATCCGGAACTCATCAAACGCTTCCCTGTTCTGGGCTACATATTCTTCTAACTTCTTTTTCATACTACGCTATTAGTTCTATTAATTTCTTCTTTGCACGGTGGTATTGTGACTTTGATGTAGAAACACTTATTTCCAGTATTTCTCCTATTTCTACATGATCGTATCCTTCGATCAAGTACAAATTGATTATGGTTTTATACCCTTCCGGCAATGCCTGTATCCCTTTCTTTATTTTATCTACATCCAATTGTGTATCATCGATTTCTTCAGGTTCCTGTTCGGTTTCCCAATTTTCCTCATCTAATGCAACCAAAGGAATTTTTTTAATTTTTAAATAATTAATACTCTTATTGATCACTATGCGTTTAAGCCAGGAACCAAAAGTACTTTCATACTTAAAAGAATCTAAGTTTTTAAAAGCGCTTATAAAACTATCCTGCACAACATCTTCTGCATCTTCCTTTACTTTTACAATTCGGATACTTACATTATACATGGCATCTACGTAAAGAGAATACAGTGTATACTGCATCTTACGATCTCCCATTTTGCATTTTTCTATAAGCTCTTTATGTCTATAAACTATAGCGTTATCCACCCGGGTATATAAGATTCTAATTTTCCAATTGCATCTTTATCTATTTTAAAAGACAATTAAAATGAAGAAGGGTTGCATGCCCTTAAAATTTGTACAGAAATCATTCAAAGGTATAGGATACGGTATCAAACTCGGTAACCCTAAAATATCCAAATGCATAATTATCTGAATTGTTAACATTTATGCAATTACCTTTGATTCTGGCCGGTGTTGGGCTAAAAGGGTCCCCGCCACTATCATATTGTTCAATAAGCAGGTAGAGGTAGTTGTAATATTGCTTTGAAATACCATACAATGTAATATCCACTGTATCCCCGGGGTTAAATTCTGCATTTGGGTCATCTTCATCTTCGTCATTTTCAAAGAATACATCAATTTCATTACCATTAATAAATTCATCCTTAAAAGCTTCCAGGGTTGGGAAATTATCTTCTTCGTCTAATCGTACAAAGTAATAATTCTCTTCATCTTCAGGATCGTCAAAAAAGATGCTAACATCCAATACTTCTTCATCAAATCCACCTTCAAAAGATTGCTCTACTCTTTTAATTTCTGAAACAGACATCAGTTTTTCCGAAGCCATATACACCTCACCATTGTAGATAACTTCCAGCTCATAGTTGTTATTTATAATTGGGTTAAATGCAGATGTAGTATACCTTCCGTCGTTTTGGTCTGCAAAGGAGAATACTTCATTCGTGTCTGTATTGGTCACAACTACCGAAGCACCTGTAACAGCAGTATCTGTATCATTATCAAAAAAAGGAGAGGAAAGACTTAACTGTATGGTTTGATCGTTTCCTTGTGTACCTTTTTGCAGGTCCAAAGAAGCTTCAATCACCAACCGTGGAGGTGCATCATTTAAATCTACCGAGATAGGATCCTCACAACTTGATAGTAAAATCCCGAAGGTTAATATTGCCAGTTTTATATAAAGTTTCATACTATTAAAATTTAAAATTATAGGTTATAGAAGGTATAATACCAAAAATAGCTGTTCTTGTGGCTTCATTTTGTCCGTTATCCATATTTTGGTTAAAAGAAATGGAAGCTGCATTTCTACGGTTATATACATTATAAATACCAAAAACCCATTCTCCCTTCCATCTTTTGTTTGGTTTGTTATTAGGTTTGTATGTTGCCGAAATATCCAATCTGTGATATGCCGGAAGTCTATCTGCGTTTCTATCTGAATAACTTGCTATTGATAGACCTTCATACTCATACTGCCCATTGGGATAGGTTACCGGTCTTCCAGTTTGGAAAACCAGGTTTGCGCTTAAGTTCCATTTATCAGTCAATTTATAGGCTCCCGTAGCTGAGAAATCGTGAGTTCGGTCATAAGGTGTATTATACCATTTTCCATCATTAATTCCAGGGCCTCCGGCATTGCCCCCTAATGAGCGTTGTTCGGACTTTGAAATTGTGTAAGCCAGCCAGCCTGTAAATTTTCCTTTATTTTTCCGTAGTAAGAACTCCAAACCATAGGCTCTCGCCTCACCGTTCAATATTTCGGTTTCTATAGTATTAGTTCCAATAATATCAGATCCGTCTACATAATCTATTCTATTATCTATTGTCTTGTAATAAGATTCTACTTCTATAGAATATGTATCATCTTTAAAGTTCTTGTAGTACCCGACCGCATATTGATTTGACAATTGTGGTTTTATGTATTTTCCACTAGGTGCCCAAACATCTAATGGAGTTACCGAAGAAGTATTGGATAACAAATGCAGGTATTGAGATGCCCTGGTATAACTTGCCTTAACCGAGGATGACTCGTTTAACTGATATGATATTCCAAAACGAGGCTCCAGATTCCCAAAATTTTTGATGGTTTCTCCTTTTTTAAATGTGGTTTCACTTTCGGCAATTCCTTCTTCATAAATACCTAATTCACTGTTATACACTACCGGTTGATCATTAACATAGTTTACCATATTCTGGCCCCCAAGTCTTGAAAATGTACTATATCGTAACCCGTATCTGGCTGTAAGTTTTGGAGTTAATTTATGTTCTACACTTGCGTAGGCCCCTCCTTCAAAAGCTCTTTTTTGATCCAACTTTAAATAGTTGATTGCAGAGTTACCGGCTGTAGGCCTAACTTCTCCTGGGTTAAGGCGGTACAAGATTCCGTTTACCCCAAAATCTATTTTTAAATTTTCATTGGCATAGTATCCCAGATCATACTTCAAATTATAATTTTTGATATCTGCATTCCAATCCAGTTTTATAAACTCTAAAATCAATTGGTAATCATACTTACTATATATCAAAGACAAATTTGAAAAAAGCTTGTCGTTAAATACATGGTTCCATCGTAAGTTTCCTGAAGCATTACCGTAGTTATTCTTTACTATTTTATTTATATTGAAAATATCTCTTCCAAAATAACCCGAAAGGTATACCCGGTTGTTTTTATTGATCTCATAGTTAGTTTTAAGGTTAAGGTCATAAAAAGAAACTTTATCATCTTTTAGATTCTTAATTCCTTTTGTTAGCAGGTGCGCATAAGATGCCCTTCCCGCAACAAGGAAGGATCCCTTATCTCCAAACAAAGGACCTTCTACAGCGGCTCTGCTGGAGATAATTCCCAGACCTCCCGTAAGACCAAAGTTCTTACTGTTACCATCTTTTTGACGTACATCCAAAACCGAAGAAACTCTTCCTCCAAAATTAGCAGGCATGTCTCCTTTGTACAGTTTAATATCCTTAATGGCGTCTTGGTTAAATACTGAAAAGAATCCAAAAAAATGAGAAGTATTATAGATAATTGCTTCATCGAGCAGTACTAGATTTTGGTCTGCAGCTCCCCCTCTAACATTAAAGCCAGCTGTCCCTTCTCCATTATTAGTCACTCCCGGAAGCATCTGTATTGACTTTATAAGATCTACTTCTCCCAGAACAGCTGGCATTTTTTTTATGGTTGCTGCCTTCAGCTTAAATACACCCATTTGAGGGGATTTTATATTGGTTCGTTCCGGCTTTTCAGCAACAATTAAAACCTCCTTAAGTGTTGTGGAAGCTTCCGTAATTTCAAAGTTCATACTTTGGTTGGCATCAAGTATAATTGTATTGGTTACTTCCTGATACCCTACATAAGAGACGGTTAATTCGTAAGTGCCTTTTGGAGCGGTTATCGAAAAGAAACCATATTCGTTTGTTATAGAACCAATGGTTGTCCCTTTTAAGTAAACTGTTGCGCCAAGAACGGTTTCTCCATTTACTTGATCTTTTACATATCCGCTAATACTGTATTTTTCCTGCGCTAGTATTTGTGTGCAAAATAAAAGTAAGGTGCCTATTAAAATGTTTTTTGTCATGTTAATTTGTAGGTTTTTCTAATTGTATATTGCTAAAGACAGTTTAAAAAGTATAAGGGTTGCATGGATTCATAAAAAATTGATTTTTTTTCATTGAAAAAGCAGCGGGTATCTATAAAATAAAAAACTCCAAGCTCTTTTAAGAACTTGGAGTTTATATATTTATTTTAAAGTCTAGTACTTAATCTGCTAAAACAATTATTTTATTGTCGTTCATTTCAACCGTACCACCGTTGATTTCCAATACCCATTTACCGGTATCTTCTTTGGTGAATTTATTTTCGAAACCTTCTGCAATAGTAGGGTTTCCTCTAAACTTTACTTTACCGGCATCCAGTAAAGAAACGATTGCGGCGTGATTCTTCAACATCTGGAAAGGGCCTTCTACTCCCGGTACAGTTACAGATTCTACTTCGCCGGATACTATAGATGCTTCCGGGGTTACAATTTCTAAATACATAGGTTTTTCAGTATTCAGTATTCAATGTTCAGCTTCAGTTTTATCAACTTACTGCCCATTGCTTACTATTATTTTATGCTTCAGCTAACATTTTCTCTCCAGCTTCGATCGCTTCTTCGATTGTCCCTTTTAAGTTAAAAGCAGCTTCAGGTAAATGATCTAGCTCTCCATCCATGATCATGTTAAATCCTTTGATAGTTTCTTTAATATCTACCAATACACCCGGAATTCCTGTAAACTGTTCCGCCACGTGGAAAGGTTGTGATAAGAAACGTTGTACACGACGTGCACGACCTACTGCCATTTTATCTTCTTCAGATAATTCTTCCATACCAAGAATGGCAATAATGTCCTGTAGTTCTTTATAACGTTGCAACAATTCTTTTACACGTTGTGCACAATCATAGTGCTCATTTCCTAAAATATCCGGTGTTAAAATACGAGAAGTGGAATCTAGTGGGTCAACTGCCGGATAAATACCTAACTCAGCAATTTTACGTGATAATACAGTTGTTGCATCAAGGTGGGCAAACGTCGTTGCCGGTGCCGGATCCGTAAGGTCATCCGCAGGTACATATACCGCTTGTACAGAAGTAATGGAACCTCTTTTTGTTGAAGTAATACGCTCCTGCATTGCACCCATCTCTGTAGCAAGAGTTGGTTGATAACCTACCGCAGAAGGCATACGACCTAACAGAGCCGAAACTTCAGAACCAGCTTGTGTAAAACGGAAAATATTATCTACGAAGAACAATACATCTTTTCCTTGGCCATCACCTGCTCCATCACGGAAATACTCTGCAATTGTTAATCCGGAAAGCGCCACACGTGCACGTGCCCCAGGAGGTTCGTTCATCTGTCCGAATACAAAAGTAGCTTTAGATTCTTTCATTGCTTTCTTATCAACCTTAGAAAGATCCCATCCTCCTGCTTCCATAGAATGCAAGAAATCGTCTCCATACTTAATAATTCCGGATTCCAACATTTCACGAAGTAAATCGTTTCCTTCACGAGTACGTTCTCCTACTCCTGCAAATACAGATAAACCACCATGTCCTTTTGCAATGTTGTTGATCAACTCCTGGATCAATACCGTTTTACCTACACCAGCTCCACCAAATAATCCAATTTTACCCCCTTTTGCGTATGGCTCGATCAAATCGATTACTTTAATACCTGTAAATAGAACTTCCGTAGAAGTAGACAGGTCTTCAAATTTTGGAGCTTCACGGTGAATTGGCAATCCGTCTTTTCCTGATTTAGGTAAGTTTCCAATACCATCAATTGCATCTCCAATTACATTAAAAAGGCGTCCATATACATCCTCGCCTATTGGCATTTGGATAGGGGCGCCTGTCGCAACAGCATCTTCTCCCCGGCTTAAACCATCGGTAGAATCCATAGAGATAGTACGTACCGTATTTTCACCAATGTGAGATTGTACTTCTAGAATCAATAAATTTCCATTATTATTTACTTCTAATGAATCATAAATCTTTGGAAGTTCTGTTCCGCTCTCAAACGCAACGTCTACTACCGGGCCAATAATTTGTGCAACTTTTCCTGTAACTTGTGACATGAGTAACTGTTTATTTTTTAGTTATCTAAGAGTGATAAAAACACCCCGTTTTTCAACGGTGCAAAGATAGTTTTTTCTCTTAGAATATTGCAATGGAAATGCTTAATTTTTTGCAACGATTATTGAAGCTCTCGATAAGCCCAGATTTCTCTTAAGATTGTTAGTGAAAATTTGTTGATTTCTCCTGTTATTCTACTGTAACAGACTTTGCCAGGTTACGTGGCTGGTCAACATTTCTTCCCAGCATCACGGCAATATAGTATGAAAGCAACTGTAATGGAATAGTAGTTACAAGAGGCGTTAACGCTTCTGGCGTTTGAGGCACTTCCATAACATAATCTGCCAGTTCCCTTACTGTAGTGTCTCCTTCTGTAACAACAGCAATGATCTTTCCTGCTCGGGACTTGATCTCCTGGATATTGCTTACAACCTTTTCATAATGATTACTGTTCACAGCAATTACTACTACTGGCATGTGCTCATCAATAAGAGCGATGGGACCATGTTTCATTTCGGCTGCGGGATATCCTTCGGCATGGATGTAAGATATTTCCTTTAGCTTTAAAGCCCCTTCTAGTGCTACAGGGAAACTATATCCTCTACCTAAGTATAAAAAGTTCTTTGCTGTTTTAAAGATTTCAGCAATTTCTTTAATGTGTTCGTCACTTTGCAAAGTTTCCCCTACTTTGGTTGGTATCATTTCCAACTCACGCAAGTGTAGCATGAAATCTGTATGGGAAATGGTCCCTTTGATTTTAGCTAATTTCAAAGCGATCATTGTAAGCACAGTAATTTGTGTAGTAAAAGCCTTCGTAGATGCTACCCCTATTTCGGGACCTGCGTGTGTATAGGTTCCACTATGGGTTTCACGAGAGATCGTAGATCCCACTACATTACATATACCATAAACAAATGCACCTTTTTCTTTAGCCAATTTAATAGCTGCCAACGTATCTGCTGTTTCTCCACTCTGCGAAATTGCAACCACCACATCTTTTTCAGTAATGATAGGGTTTCTATACCTGAATTCTGAAGCATATTCCACCTCAACCGGGATTCTCGCCCAATCTTCAAAAATATACTCGGCTACTAACCCGGCATGCCAGGAAGTCCCACAAGCAACAATAATGATCCGGTCCGCATTGGTGAATTTCTCAATATAGTCCTCTAGTCCGCCAAGCTTAATGATCCCTTTATTTGCAAGTAAACGGCCGCGGTATGTATCCTTTATTACCGAAGGCTGCTCGTAGATCTCTTTCAACATGAAATGATCAAAGCCTCCCTTTTCAATTTGTTCTAAATTAAGCTGCAGTTCATGCACATAAGGAGCCACAAGCGTATCATCTTTTATCTTACGGACCTTTACATCTCGTCCAAGGCGAATAATAGCCATTTCTTCATCTTCAAGATAGATAGCATTGTTTGTAAATTCAATAAAAGGGGAAGCATCACTTGCTACAAAAAATTCATCATCACCTATGCCAATGGCCAACGGGCTTCCTAGTTTTGCAACTACAATTTCATCGGGTTTATTTCTGTCGAAAAGTGCAATTGCATAAGCTCCCACCACTTGGTTTAAAGCGATTTGAACAGCTTTTCCAAGTTTAACATTTTCATTCTTTTTAATGTCTTCAATAAGATTTACCAATACTTCGGTGTCTGTGTCGGTAACGAATTTATACCCTCTTTTTATCAATTCCTTTTTAATGGAAGCATAGTTTTCGATAATCCCATTGTGTATAATTACCAAATCCCCACTTTGCGAATAGTGTGGATGTGAATTGATGTCATTAGGAATGCCGTGAGTCGCCCAACGGGTATGTCCAATTCCCAGGCTCCCGTTTAATGATATGGTCCCATTAACCTTGTTTTCAAGGTCTGATACCTTCCCTTTTGTTTTACAGAGCTGAATATTGGCACCATCATATAAGGCGATGCCGGCACTATCATATCCTCTGTATTCTAATCGCTTTAAGCCATTAAGAATAATAGGGTATGCTTCTCTTTTACCAATGTAACCAACGATTCCACACATAGCATCATAAGATTTTAGTCAGGTTTAGTATAATAGATTTGGAGCTTCAATTTTTTATCTTGATCTGTAGTATTATTTCCAAATAACACGGTTCCTTCCGGAGAAATAATACTTGCTGCGGGAATTTTTTCAATTCCCGGAGATTGCGTGTCTTTTAAATCCTGGAAATCTGTGATCAATACATTTTGAGAAACCATAAGGCCTAAAGACACATTTGTTGAATCCTTTCTAATAAGGTTACTTATATGGTTGGTAACTCTTATCTTATAAAAATCTCCGTTTTCATCGCTTCCTCTATCCAGTCTTCCCAAATGTTCCGTTTTCGCATCGATAGGTTCTGCAGATGAACTGGTATCAAAAGTATAATCTAACAACAGTCTTCCATTATTTATATCAAAAATAACCAAACGATCCGGTTCTGAAGATCCTCCGGTAACTTTGCTTTGATCTACATAGAATATTAGGTTTGCTTCATTGACAAGCCAATTTTGGACTCTTAAAGAATCCAGCTCATCAGGAATTCCGTTTTCACCATCAACCAATACTCCATCCAGTACCGCTTTTTCATCAACATCCTTAAAAAGATCCACAACAGTTATAATCCCATCTCCGCCTCTTACATACAATGATTCCTCTCCGTTCTCAACATCGGGATTTTGAAGTGCTGTTTCTACGGTTGTATCTAATTCATTATCAAAAACATTCACACTTACACCTCCTAAAGATAGCACAAAAGTTTCATCTCTGGTTTCTGAAGTTGTGGTATCGCCACTTGTTGTAGTTACAACACGTGTGTAATTTAGAGTAATTTTTGTTTCGGCCACATCAAATCCAAAAAGGGTTCCATCGTCGCTATCTGAAGTTACTTCAAAGTAAATGCCTCTAAAATATTCTTTGAAATTGTTGTTGTTTATAAGCTCCGGGCCACCTTCCTTATCTATAATCTTTGCTTTAAAGAAGTCTACAGGCAGCTCAACCCTTAATCCCGGAGGTAATTTCTCTTCTTCATCTACATCATCAGTCGTATCATCGTCCTCCATTACAATTATCTCTTCAGAACTTGGGATGAAATCTTCAATTATCGTGGTCAAAAAATTTCTGCCTCCAGAACTATCATCGATCAAATTGTCCTCAAAAAGTTGTTTTTGATCCGCATAGTATCTTTGAAGTTCTTCAAAATTTTCATTTGGATCTAAATCCCTCAGGAAATAATTTGATTCGTATATTTTTATGTTTATTGGTTGAGAGCCATAAATAGAGTCCAGAGTATATGTTGTCTCATCACCTGAAGCAGTTCCTTCAGCAAAGAAAGGAATATACAGGTATACACTTTTAAGTTCTGTACTATCTCCAAAATCCGGGTCCGGATCGTCCATTATAACCTGCGATAGTAAGTTTACGGTAGACTTTCCATAAAGAGGGTCGTTATAAACCCCCAGTTGATAATATGGCAGAGCATTGGTCTGTACAGGAGACAATTTTTTGCTGTAGGCCGCAATTTTGTTACTTGTGTATAGGTCCGAATCAAAGTTTTGCACTCCAATATTTGAAACCAAAGGTTCAAAATCCTCTTCACAGGAAGCTAAGGCTACTATAAATATAAATATTGCCGCTAGCTTTGGCAATGTATTCGTGATCTTCATATGCAATAATGTGTGTATTAAACCAATACTTTTGATTGGTAAAAGTCTAAATACGCCTGAGAAAAATCATCCATATTATGATATTTTAACACTGGCTTTTCGAGATTATTAAGAAATGAATCCAGTTCTTCGGGAATTTCTTCGGATCCAACAATGACCGCATCCGAATTTTTAACGGCTACCTTCATCATATTGACATAGTCCGGATCCTTTAATTCAATAATTTGCTCCTCTTCAATTCCATCGAACTTAATTTTTTCAATAAGCTTTTTATCTAACGTAGCATCAAAGCCTTGATTGTATACAGAAAGGACTATTTTACTATTTTCAAACAAAGGTTCGTTATCATAGTAATTTCTAAGGTATAATGGTAAAAAAGAAGCCAGCCAGCCATGAACGTGTATAATGTCAGGCGACCAGTTTAATTTTTTTACAGTTTCAATTACCCCTTTTGCAAAAAAGATGGCTCTTTCGTCATTGTCTTCAAAAAAGTTTCCATCCTCATCTGCATAGGTAGCTTTACGTTTAAAGTAGTCTTCATTATCTATGAAGTAGACCTGCATACGCTCTTTGGGAATGGACGCTACCTTTATAATCAAAGGCATGTCCATATCATTAATTACCAAATTCATTCCTGACAATCTAATAACTTCATGTAATTGGTGTCTACGTTCGTTAATATTGCCATAACGAGGCATGAAGATTCTAATTTGACCTTCATTATTATTAACCATTCTGGGAGCTTCAAACGACATTGAAGAAATCTCGGTCTCCGGGAGGTATGGAATTACTTCAGAAGACACATACAAGATTCTCTTATCTTTCATAAAAATTTACTTTATACTGGCTTTGTTGTTAAAAACACGCAAAATTACGAAAATTTATGAAGATTGGCCTTAATATATTAATTTTGCTCGCGCTTATTTCATATTTATGAATATCTATACAAATAGTGATTCTCTTTCACTTGCCCTTTCTACTTACAGAGATAACAAAAAAATTGGCTTTGTTCCCACAATGGGGGCACTTCACAAGGGTCACTTATCTCTGGCACAAAGAGCTTTGCAGGAAAATGACTGCGTTGTTGTAAGTATTTTTGTAAATCCTACCCAATTTGATAATGCCGGCGACCTGGAGAAATATCCCCGTACTTTAAAAGAAGATATTGGTTTATTAAGCTCTTTAAAAGGAACTATTCTGGTCTTTACTCCGGAAATTTCTGATATATACCCCAAAAAGGTAGTTTCAAAACAATATGACTATGGCGGCATCGAATTTGAAATGGAAGGCAAACACCGGAAAGGACATTTTGACGGTGTTGGAACAATTGTCAGTTTTCTTTTTAAAATAGTACAACCTAACTTCGCCTACTTTGGAGAAAAGGATTTTCAGCAATTACAGATAATAAAAAAGTTGGTACAGCTTGAAAAATTTCAGGTTGAAATTGTTGGATGCCCTATTATTAGGGAAAAGAACGGACTTGCAATGAGTTCCCGAAACAAACGCCTTTCAAAAGAACAATTTGAAAAAGCCGCTATGATTTCGAAAACACTTGAAGAGGTAAGGAAAAAATTTAAAACACATACTATTTCACAACTAAATGAACTGGTTAAGGAACGGTTTTTGAGTAACGATAGTATAGAATTGGAATATTTTGAAATAGTCAACGAAAAGAACCTCAAGACTGCCAAGCGGAAACATAAAAAAAATACCTATAGAGGATTTATAGCAGCTTTTGCAGGGCCTGTTCGTTTAATAGATAATATGCCTTTAAATTAATATCTTTGCACAATGCAAATACATGTAGTAAAATCTAAAATTCACAGAGTAAAAGTTACAGGCGCAGATCTTAACTATATTGGTAGTATTACCATTGACGAAGACCTTATGGACGCTGCTAACATAATAGAAGGTGAAAAAATACAGATTGTTAATAATAATAATGGAGAGCGTTTAGAAACCTACGCGATCCCAGGGCCGCGTGGAAGCGGTGAAATCACCTTAAATGGCGCTGCAGCACGTAAAGTAGCACCGGGAGACATCCTCATTTTAATCACTTATGCCCTTATGGAGGCTTCTGTAGCTAAAAACTTCAAACCGGCATTGGTTTTTCCAAATGAAGAAAATAACTTATTAATGTAATTTGAACACCTCTTTAACCAAATTCTTAAAGATTGCTGTCCCTCTTGGTCTTGGGGTCTTTTTAATTTGGTATTCTTATTCAAGGTTTTCTCCGGAACAACTTACCGAGATCAAGGTCCATTTTGAAAATGCCAATTACGGTTTTATCATTTTGGCAGTATCTTTTAGTGTCCTTAGCCATATATCACGCGCATACCGTTGGAACTTCATGCTTGAACCTTTGGGGTACCGGCCTAAACTGCTCAATAATTTCATGGCAGTTTATATTGCATATCTTATGAATATATTCATCCCTAAAAGTGGTGAGGTGTCCAGGGCTGTAGTTATTAATAAATACGAAAATGTACCTTTCGACAATGCATTTGGCACCATCATTTCCGAAAGGGTTATAGATGTGATATTCCTGTTTGGATTTACTCTTATCGCACTATTGCTTCAGTTTGATGTTCTCTTTGCCTATTTGTCTGAAAATATTCCCACTTCAAAAATAGTTTACGCTTTAGGAGGACTTGCAGTACTTATGTTTGTATTCTTTTTATTTCTGAAGTTTTCAAAATCGAAGTTGAAACAAAAGTTAAAACAGTTTTTCAACGGATTGAAAGATGGAGTTTTCAGCGTCCTTAAAATGAAGAAAAAAAGAGCTTTTATTATACATACGTTTATTATTTGGGGATTGTATCTGCTTTCATTTTATACTGCCACATTCGCTTTAGAAGAAACATCTACCATATCTATAGCCACACTTATTATTACCTTTGTAGTGGGGAGCTTTTCTTTTGCATTTACAAATAGTGGTTTTGGCTCATATCCTTTTTTTGTGGCAGGAATATTGGCCGTTTTTGGTATTGCCGAAACTTTAGGAACTGCCTTTGGGTGGATCGTGTGGACCTCAAATATTGCATCTATTATCTTTTTTGGGGGACTTTCCTTTTTTATGCTACCGGTTTACAATAAGCTTAAAAAGTAGTTTTATCAGGAAAGCATCCCAATTTCAAAATTTACTATCTTTCCAAATTCAAAAAATATCTTTTATGAAGAAATTAATTTTGCTTTCTATTTGCTTTCTAAGTAGTTTTTCATTGTTGTCCCAATCTAAGATTATTTATGAAGAATTCGATTCGTATAAATTGGATGAGACACGAAAGTTAAAAATTCAACTTCCCCGGGATTACGAAACAAATACAGAAAAAGTATATCCCATTGTAGTAGTACTTGATGCGAACTACCTTTTTGAGCCCGTTGCCGGAAATGTTGATTATTTTGGATATTGGGAAGATATGCCGGAATCCATAGTAGTGGGTATCATGCAAGGAGACGGCCGTTATGAAGATTGTGACTATGACGACACCAATTTTTTGCCAGCAGATAAGGGTGCGGATTTCTTTGAATTTATTGGCTTAGAATTGATCCCCTATATCGATGAGAACTTCAGGACAGCCAAATTCATAATTGCTGTAGGGCATGATTTTACCGCAAACTTCATTAATTATTACCTGTTCAAGGATCCACCGCTATTTAATGGTTATATAGCTTTAAGCCCGGACCCTGCACCAATGATGGATGATCGCCTTCCGGCACGTATCCCTGAGATAAGGTCCAAAATCTTTTATTACTTGGCTACCGGTACAGATGACATAAAAGACCTCATGGAAAATGCGGAACGCACGAACATGCTTTTAAAACATCTTAAAAATGATAATTTTAATTACTACTATGATAATTTTGAAGGCGCTACACATTATTCGTTAGTGGCTAGAGCGATCCCATCAGCAATGGAAAAGATCTTTTCTGTCTATAGGCCTATTAGCAAGCAGGAATATACAGACGTGCTTTTAAAAATGGAAACGCCCATTCATCAATATTTGGTGGATAAATATAAGACCATAGAGGACCTTTTTGGGCTTACCAATACAATTCGTGTGAATGATTTCATTGCTGTGTGTAAAGCTTCAGAAAAGAGAAAACAATGGGAGTCACTTCGCGATATTGCCACAATGGCAAAGAAACAATACCCGGATACGGTTTTAGGAGATTTTTATCTGGCACGTTATTACGAAGAGACCGGTGATCCTAAAAAAGCAATGCGTACCTATCAGGGGGCTTTCGATAAAGAGGAAGTAGATTTTATTACCATTGACCTAATGCTGGACAAAGCCGATAAGATCAAAGATGATTTCGGATACTAGTTTTTCCTTAAAATAAACCCTCCACAGTATAAACTCTGAAGGGTTCTTTGGTTAGTTAGTTTTTTATAGTCAGCCTTAATTACTCCTCAATAATATTTTGCTATCTATAGCGCTAAGATATTTTTAAATTATCTTTTATGAAATACGTATTAACACTAATATTTTAGCAGACCAAATTATGGCCAAAACAAAAACCACTTTTTTTTGTCAAAATTGCGGAGCGCAATTTGCTAAGTGGCAAGGGCAGTGTACCTCGTGTAAAGAATGGAATACCATTGCCGAAGAGATACTGCAAAAACCTGAAAAAGTTTCGTGGAAATCTGACAAAAGCAGTACTAAACGTGTTTCCAAACCACAAAGGATTTCAGAAATTTCATCTCAAACCGAAACACGGTTAGATACTAAAAACAAAGAGCTCAACAGGGTTTTGGGAGGTGGCCTTGTTCCCGGATCACTTACTCTATTGGGTGGTGAGCCCGGAATTGGAAAAAGTACATTAATGCTTCAAATTGCATTACAATTACCTTATAAGACCTTATACGTTTCGGGAGAAGAAAGCGCACAACAAATTAAAATGCGTGCGGACCGCATCCAATCGGGTTCCTCAACTTGCTTTATTTTAACAGAAACAAAGACACAAAATATCTTTCGCCAAATAGAAGAAATTCAACCGGATATAGTAGTGATAGATTCTATCCAGACCCTTCATACAGATTATATAGAAAGTAGCGCCGGAAGTATTTCGCAGATAAGGGAGACCACGACAGAGCTTATAAAATTTGCCAAGGAAACAGCCACGCCCGTTATTTTAATTGGACACATTACCAAGGACGGTAATATCGCCGGGCCCAAGATCCTGGAACATATGGTAGATACCGTGCTTCAGTTTGAAGGAGATCGCAATCATATTTACAGGATCCTTCGTGCCAACAAAAACCGTTTTGGCAGTACTCACGAATTAGGTATCTATGAAATGCAAGGCAGTGGTTTACGAGAAGTAAGCAATCCTTCAGAAATATTGATTTCAAAGAATGAAGAAGACCTCAGCGGAACAGCGGTCTCCGCAACCTTAGAAGGCATGCGGCCCCTAATGATAGAAATTCAGGCGCTGGTAAGTACTGCCGTATATGGTACTCCTCAGCGCAGTGCAACCGGTTATAATGCAAAACGATTGAATATGATCCTTGCCGTATTGGAAAAGCGTGCCGGATTTAAATTAGGAGCCAAAGACGTATTTTTAAATATCACCGGAGGCATTACCGTGGATGACCCGGCAATAGACCTGGCAGTTGTAGCTGCAGTGTTATCGTCAAACATTGATATTGCCATTGACAAATCCATGTGTTTTGCAGCAGAAATAGGATTGGCCGGTGAAGTTCGTCCCGTTACAAGAGTGGATCAACGAATTTTAGAAGCCCAAAAACTGGGATATACCAGTATTATTATTTCGAAATACTGTAAAATAGAAAGGAGCAACTATACAATTAGTATTATTAAAGTTACGAAAGTACATGATGTAGTGCATTACCTTTTTGGTTAAGGCGCCGGATTTGGCATTCTATTGTGTACCTGTTCAATCTCCCTTAAATTTTCTGGTGAAAGGTTTACATTCACACTGTCAATATTCTCTGATAGCTGTGCCAATGAGGTCGCCCCAATGATCGTGGATGTTATAAAAGGTTGTTGCTGTACAAAAGCAAGGCTCATTTGGGCCAGACTCAAACCGTATTTTTTGGCTATTTTATGATATTGTTGTGTTGCTTCAAAAGAGCCCTCTCCATGATATCTTGAATAATTGGGAAACAAAGTAACCCTTGCCGTGGCGGGAGTCGCACCATTCAAATATTTTCCGGAGAGCATTCCAAAGGCTAAAGGAGAATATGCTAAATACCCTACATTTTCCCGGAACAAAACTTCTGTTAAACCAACTTCGTCTCGCCTTTGTAATAAGTTGTAAGAGTTTTGAACTGATACCATTTTTAATTTTCCTTTGCGATGTTCTTCCATATATCGCATTATTCCAAAAGGCGTTTCGTTGGACAATCCAATATGTCTTATTTTACCTTGCTTTACAAAGGTTTCTAGTCTATCAAGTATATCTCCTATATTATCTTCCCATTGTTGGTTAGCCGCATATTTATAATCACGAACTCCAAAGATATTTACAGCACGTTCTGGCCAATGTAATTGATATAAATCTATATAATCTGTTTGTAGTCTTTTTAGGCTTTTATGTAACGCATCTTCTAAAGAATTAGCACTAAAATCTAAGTGTTTACGAAGATCTTTAAAAATACCTCTCCCTGGTCCTGTTATTTTTGTAGCTAAGGTAATCTCACTTCGATTGTTTTTTTTTGCCAGCCAGGTTCCTATAAATTTTTCCGTCAACCCCTGTGTTTCCATTGTAAATGGAACAGCATACATCTCTGCGGTATCTATAAAATTAATTCCTTTGTCAATTGCAAAATCTAATTGCTCATGTGCATCATTTTCTGTGTTTTGACGACCAAAAGTCATTGTGCCAAGGCATATTTTACTTACTTCAAGCTGTGTATTCGGGAGGTTGGTATATTCCATAAAGTACTCTGGCAAGTTATAAAAAAGATGTTTTCGTATTGATTATAATTCGTTTAATAATTTGGAGATCTCATCCAGTTTTGGTGTAAGGATCACTTCTATTCTCCTGTTCTTCGCTTTTCCTTCGGAAGAGGCATTGGAAGCAATAGGCGCATATTCTCCTCGTCCGGCAGCTGTTAGATTATCTTTAGGTATACCGGAGTTTTCGGTTAAAATAGAGACTATAGCTGTAGCTCTTTTTGTAGAAAGGTCCCAGTTATCTTTAATGTTTCCACTTCCGCCATAGGGTACATTGTCTGTATGGCCTTCTATAAGTACGGCGATCTCTTTATTTTGAGCCAATACTTTTCCTAAGGCTACCACTGCTTCCCTACCCCGGGCGTTCACTGCCCAGCTTCCACTTTCAAATAATAGTTTATTTTCCATGGAAACATATACTTTACCATCACGTTGTTCTACAGTGAGGCCATTGCCTTCAAAATTTGTAAGTGCAGCCGAAATAGCATCTTTTAAAGCTTTCATTTTAGCATCTTTAGAGGCAATAATACCTTCCAGTTCTTCTACTCGTTTTGAACGGGCCGCCAGATCCTTCTTTAACTTTTCAAGACGCTCGCTTTCCAAGGCCAATGCCTTTTCTTTTGCCTCGAGTTGTGTTAACAGATCTCGGTTACGTTCTAAATTTTCGGTAAGTGCGGAAGAGCTGTTTGCCTCTAAAGCATCATAAGAACTTTTTAATCTTTTGTATTTGTTTTCGGAAGCTGCCAACTCCATTGCAAGGCGGCTTTTGTCAGCCTTTAGTGTTTCTATTTCCTTCCGAAGATTTGCAACCGTATATTTTTCTCCATTCCCTTCCGTATCATCAAGTTGGGACATCAAAGATTCGTTTTCGGCTTTCAACAGGTCGTATTTGTTTTTCAGGTCATCGTAAATTTTTGAGGATACACAGGAAGTAGTCATCGCGGCAATGACTGTTATAAAGAAAACTTGTTTTACAATTTTGTTCATTTCTATGGGGTTGTGGGGTTGTTTTTAATTTTCAGAATAAAAAAATTCCATTGTATAATCAGCGTATTCGGGTTGACTTATCCCTTCTGAATAATATATATTTTCCGGTTCATTATATCTGGTGCGATAGGCTTCATTTATCAATGGGTGCATTTCTGAATTCTTGTTTAGTTTTTTTCCTTTTACTGAAATTATTTTATCTCCGTACTTCAATTGTCCTATTCCTGTTTCAATAAAAGCCGTAAACCAACTTCTCCTACTTTTATTCCAGCTTCTGGCAAAAATTCGTTCATTTACTGTGACCATCCAGATCTCCAGAAAAGTATCTCTTTGTGTTCCTCCTTTAATCTCTACATAATTATGAGTCTCCATATGAGCATAAATATCTTTTGGAAAACCCATGCCTTCAAAATTCCAATTCTACCAAATGAGGGCAATGGTCACTATGGTGCGCTTCGGGTAATATAACGGCTCGTTTTAGATTTTCTTGCAGTGGCTGTGCAACCATATTATAGTCAATACGCCAACCTTTGTTGTTTGCACGGGAATTTGCACGGTAACTCCACCATGTGTAATTATGCGGCTCTTTATTGAAATAACGGAAAGAATCTATAAATCCGCTTGCAATAAAATTACCGATCCACTCACGTTCTACCGGAAGGAAACCCGAAACATTCTTATTTCGAACCGGATCGTGGATATCGATCGCTTCATGACAAATATTATAGTCCCCGCAGATTACCAGATTAGGAATTTCCTTTTTAAGTTGATCTATGTATTTTTGAAAGTCATCCATATATTTTAGCTTATTTGCTATACGGGCTTCATTGCTTCCACTGGGTAGGTACAAGCTCATAATTGATACTTTTTCAAAATCCAGGCGGATATTGCGGCCTTCAAAATCCATATAGTCTATCCCTGTACCGTATTCCACATGCTTAGGAGCTGTTTTAGAAAAAATTGCCACGCCACTATATCCTTTCTTTTGCGCACTGTACCAAAAGTGATGCGGATAGCCCGCGTTCTCAATTTCGGCAACTTCAACCTGATCGATATTTGCTTTGGTTTCCTGGATGCAGACAACATCCGGGTCTGCAGTTTGAAGCCATTCAATAAAGCCTTTTCTCATTGCTGCCCGTATACCATTCACATTGTATGAAATTATCTTCATATAAGCTGTTTTATATAATTCCCACTAAATTAAATAACATTGTATTTTTACAAGGAACATCGCCAAAAAGATTTTAAAAAACAATCAACAAAATAAACCGCGCTGTGTTAAGTTGTATACCTAATGAAGTTATATCTTATTCTTTTAATGTTCTTTGTCGCTAGTTTAGGCTTTGCGCAAGATATTTCTTCAAATTATCGCAGCAAGAAAGTAGCCGTCAGTGATACTATTGTAATTGACAGTGTAAGTATAAATCCCGCTCGATTTCAAATAATGGGCAGTACCGGAGAAATACTCGATTCTTTAGGCTATGAGATCGACTACAAAAAAGGAATCCTGATCCTTTCAGAAGATGTAAAGCTGTCCCAGGACTCAATTACAGTAAATTATCTTCGCTACCCCAATTTCTTAACTAAGGATTATTACGAATTCGATTCTAAAATCATTGTCGAAAATTCCGGGGCTATCGATAAATTGTATTCTTTGGAAGAAAGTAACGTACAAAGAGAGTTTACTCCTTTTGAAGGTTTAAATACTGTGGGGAGTATCTCCAGAGGAGTTACTATCGGTAACAATCAAAACGCTGTCGTAAACTCTCAACTGGATCTACAGATCACCGGAAAACTAAGTGATAAGGTTTCCATTAGAGCTTCTATACAAGATGCTAATATACCAACACAGGAAGGAGGTTACTCTCAGAGTCTGGATGAGTTCGACCAAATCTTTATAGAGTTATACGGCAAAAATTGGAACATACGTGCCGGAGATGTTGACCTTCAAAATCAAGAAAGTTATTTTGGAAGATTCAATAAAAAGGTACAGGGAATTTCTTTAGGAGGGACCTTTACACATAATGACGGTTCCAGAACAAGTGCTTTCGCATCCGGAGCTTTGGTACGAGGAGTCTTTGCCGAAAGTAAATTCACAGGCCAGGAAGGTAATCAGGGGCCTTATAAATTGGTAGGCCCTAATGGCGAACTTTTTATTCTAATAGTTTCAGGGAGTGAGCGTGTGTATGTGAATGGCTTACTTTTAAAGCGTGGAGAGAATGAAGACTATGTAATTGACTACAATGCCGGAGAGTTAAAATTTAACCCTACCTATCCTATCAATGCCAACATGAGAATTAGCGTAGAGTATCAATATACAGACAGGAACTATACGCGCTTCATTGGATATGGAGGGGGAAACTACAGTAATGATAAACTAGATCTGGGTGTTTACCTTTATTCTGAAAGCGATGCAAAAAATCAACCCTTGCAACAAAACCTATCTGAAGAACAGGTAACTATCTTACAAGCTGCAGGAGACAATATGGAAGCAATGACTGCACCTTCTGCAGTACCGGACACGTTTTCGGAAAATAAAATCTTATACAAGAAAGAAACTGTAAGCGGTGTTGAAGTGTTTGTTTTTTCCAGTGACCCTAATGATGAACTCTTTAGTGTGCGATTTACATTAGTAGGTGATAATGCAGGTAATTATATTGTTAGTGATAGCAATGCCATTAGCCGGATCTTTGAGTATGTTCCTCCCGTAAATGGAATACCACAGGGTAACTACGAACCCATTATTCAATTGACCGCGCCAACAAGATTACAGATTGGAGGCATTAACGGTAGTTACCGCCCTTCTGCAAAGACTAACATTGCTTTTGAGGTTGCGGGAAGTAAAAATGACCTCAATTTATTCTCTGAAATCGATGATGGAAACAATGAAGGGTTTGCAGGCAGGGTCGCAGCTCAACATACACTTATAACCACTGCAGATTCTTTAAAGATAAATGGCTTTGCGTCGATGGATTATGTGAATGAAGATTTCAGAAATATTGAAAGGACTTACAATATCGAATTTAATCGCGACTGGAATCTTATAAATCCAATGGGAAATCAAACATTCTTAATTTCAGGAATAGAAGCTTTTCACCCAAGGAAAGGGGGAGGGCGATACGAGTTTCAGAACCTGGAATTTTCAGAAAATTTCAGTGGCTCCCGACATGTAATGACTTCTAATATGCAGTTTGGTAAACTAAAAGTTCAAACTCATGGAAGTTATTTAAAAAGCGAAGGTGATTCTTTGGATTCGAAATTCTTTCGGTTAAATAATACTACTATTTATGGCTTAAAAAAAGCCTGGATCGGTGGAAAAGTAAACTTTGAAGATAACCAGATACGCAATATCCGCAATGACAGTTTAACACTTGCGACCCAAAAATATAACGCATTTGAAATATTTTCGGGTATTGGTGACAGCACTAAAATTTTTGTTGAGGCCGGGTATAGGTTTCAGGTAAATGATAGTGTTCGTAGTTCTGTCTTACAAAAAGTAAATACCTCCAACACCTATTTTGTAAAATCGCGGCTTATCAACAGTAAAAATTCAAAACTATCTCTGTTTGCAAACTATCGCGTTTTAAAAGATGAAGATGGAGAGGATGAAGATGAGAAATCACTTAATTCGCAAATACTGTATAATCAAAGCTTATTTAACGGAGGTATCAATATCAATACTTCTTTAGCTTCAAACAATGGAGTTATTCCGCAACAGGAATTTACTTATGTTAAAGTAGAGCCGGGAGAGGGGATTTTTACCTGGATAGATTATAACAATAATGGAATACAGGACCTGGAAGAATTTGAAGTAGCTCAATTTCAGGATGAAGCAGAATATGTCCGTATTTTGTTGCCTAACCAGATCTTTTTAAAAATTAGGGAGAATAAATTCAGCCAAATCATCACTCTAAATCCCAGAGCCTGGGAAAACAGTACAGGGTTTAAGAAGTTCTTGTCACATTTTTACAATCAAACTTCTTATGTATTGGATCGAAAAGTAGAACGAAAAAATGAAGGCTTAAATATTAATCCTTTTGAAGATGGTGGTGATGAACAACTGGGCCTGGTTTCAAATTTCAGGAACGCATTATTCTTTAATCGTGGAAAGCAAAAGTATACCACGAGCTATAGTTATATTACAACATCGAGTAACAATCTGCTTTCTTTAGGTTTACAAAAAAACAAACTGGAAAGTCATCAATTGAGCTTTAACCATAAATTTTTGGAAAGCTGGGTGGCAAATTTTAAAGGAGCTTTGGGCACGAATGAAAGTATTTCTGAAAACTTTGTTTCGCGAAATTATACTCTGGACACCTATGAAATAGCTCCCAAAGTTTCTTATCTATTAAATTCAAAAACTCGTTTTGATGTTTTCTACGGATTTTTGAACAAAGAGAACTCTTTGGGAGAAATGGAGCAATTGGATCAACAAAAAATAGGAGTGTCCTTTGCTTACAGTAATGAGCAAAAAATCTCTGTAAACGGGGAATTTAATTTTATAAGCAATGCTTTTACGGGAAGCGCTTTTTCACCTGTAGCGTATCAAATGCTGGAAGGGTTACAACCCGGCACCAACTTTACCTGGAACTTGCTGCTTCAAAAAAGGATCACCAAATATTTAGATGCCAACCTTTCATACTTTGGAAGAAAAAGTGAAAACTCTAAGACCATACATACCGGGAGTATTCAGCTTAGGGCATTTTTCTAATAAAAAAGGTCCTCAAATATTTGAGGACCTTTCTTTTTTAAATAGAATCTGTTTCAGAAAAGATTATTTAACAACTATACGTTTTACTTTTCCTCCGTTTGCAGTTCCTAGTTTTACTAAATATACACCACTGGAAGCGTAAGACATATCCAGTTGGTAGTTATAAGAATCATTTTCTTTCTCTACTCTATAGTAAAGTAATCTTTGCCCTAATATATTGTAAACCTGTAATTCAAGTTTATTATCGTAGCTAGTATTACTTAAAGTAACATCAAAAATATTCTTTCCTGTTTCAATAACAGTAAAGTCTGCATCAGCCAGAACATTATCATTAACACCCAAAGTACCAATACTCGCAGTATAGTCTTCGGTCTCACCATACTGAGTTTCTTCACAGGCATCAGCAGGTACCGGAGCATCCCAATTTGTTTTTGCTCTCATAAGGTGTTGTCCTAAAGCAGCACCAGGAGGAATTACCAAGTCCATTGTTTCTGTAAAAGATCCTGCTGCCTGACCGTCTGCAATCTCATAATTGTCTACAACAACTTCATCGGCAGTAAACACAAAATCATCATTAAAATCGATCCATACCATTACAAATTGATTTCCATATTCTGTAGTTACCGTAAGGTCATAGGTTGTGTCCGGCTCCATATTGGCAACCTGGCTGGTAAAATCACCATATCCTTCACAAGCAGATGGGTTATCTATATCGGCAACTCTAAATAGTCTAAATCCATCACCAAGAGTACAATCTGCTGTTGGTTGACAGTTTGAGTTAACAACTACCACAGAAGTCTCATCATTTGAAGTATCGCTATCTCCTCCTAAAGAAGTAGTAGCGCTTAAATTATAAGATCCAAGAGCAGAGAAGTCACCTGTCTGAGTAAATGTATATGACATTGATGTATTCCCGGGAAGTGGTCCTGCAACAACTTCTGTTACATCGGTACCATCTAGATTGTATGTTACATCAAAATTAGATTGTGTAGCTCCACCAAAGTTATTGATCTCAACAGTAATTTGTTCTGCATTGGTCAGGCCAACTCCGGAAGTTGGAGAACTAATAGAAACTACCCCCAGGTCATTGGGTTGCAAGTGGGTTACATCTACTGTAATTTCATCGTTAGCATTATCCTCATCTGCTGCATATACAGTACCTACAGTAATTGAGTAGGTTTGTCCAACAGTAGATAAATCTGCTGTTGCTGCAAATGTGAACTGCGCAGATGTTGATGTTGGGATAGTCCCTACATAAGGTTCTGAAACTACAGGCCCTCCGTCTATCTGGTAGGTTACATTGAATCCTGAAGCATCAAGTTGACCATAGTTAAAGATCGTAACTGTAACTGTTTCGGCATTGGTAAGAGTTCCTGTAACCGGGCTATCCAAATTTACTGCACCAAGGTCATTATTAAAGTTAGGTGCAATTTTAAATACTCCAACTACATTAGCTCCGCCATTATTCATATATTCATTGATGAACCAGAATGTTTTGTCATCATTAGGGTCTACGTCTATTTTACTGTAATCTCCATAGCGAAGTCCAGGAATATTTTGGTTTCCGTTTGCGATCAGTTCTTCGGCAATGGTCATTGTATTGATAGGATCTGCAGCAAATCTTCCCGTATAATAAGAACTTACCTGTACAGGATTAGGATCATTAGGGTCTATGGTCATACCTGAGTAACCCATTCCAATATTCCCCTGTACGTCCATCATCATACTGGCGTGCCATGCATGTTTGTTTCCGGGAGCTGTATAGGTTCCTTCCTGGAAAATACTCCATGGCTGTCCATCACCTGCCTGACGTAATTCATACCAACGAACAGCAGCGTGTTCTCCTGGTGAAGCATCCACATCTATCACAAAATTAAATACTGCTGAATTATGTCCGGCAAATTTTCTAAACTGAGCCTGGTTCATAATTGTCGCCTGTAATGCGTCTATTGCTATACCTCCACCCGGTTGCGTAAGGTTTGAAAAACTTCCACCGTCGAAAACAGAAATATATGGTGTAGTTACCAGTTCGTTAGGTGCGGAAATAGTTGAATTTCCAGGTGTCGCCCAGTCTACGTCAATTGTCCATATCTTAATATGGTCTGTAGCTACTCCACCCCATGCATCATCTTGTAAGTAAATAATAGGTGCACTTCCGGCGGCTGGCATATTCCCATCACTTACATTAAGTGCCTGCGGGCTATAGAAACCGCTAGTTGCAATTCCGGTTAAATCAAATCCTTGTATACCGGCAGCAGCATTTCCAGCTAGCATTTCATCTCTTTCCAATGCCCATACTTTATTACTGGAGGAGGTATTATCGGTAATATAATATCCGTCACTCCAAACTGAAAGTTTTTGGTAATCATTGATCTGAGGAATGCTGTATAAATACCAGCTCGCTGTAATTGGATCTGGTCCATCGGAAACAGCAATTTCTGCCCCTGCTCCAACAAATAAATAGCTAACTACCCATCTGTCCGCAGCATTGTCATAAGATACGGTAAGGTCACAACAACCTCCGTTAGAAAAAATATTGTTCACGTTAAGAGGTCCTGTAAGATCAGTTCCCGCTTTATCATAAATAATGAATCCTGTGTTATATACCATGAAAACATGATTTGGCCCTACTCCTAATGAAGGATCGGATGGTGGCCCAACACTGTTATTAACATCAAACACCAAAGAAGGAGCTTTTCCTTGTAGTTTTTGAGTTAAAGGATCTTGATTTCTGAAAAAATAGTCATCTTCAGTTTGTTTATCTTTCCCAATTATAACTTTATTTCTTGAAGATCTTCCATCTTTAGGTTCTTCGGTTAAAGGTATAGCAGGATTTAGGGTCGTTCTAGATGCCAGAGGAGGCACTATTCTCATTGAGCCAACCGTTCCAACATACGATGCGCCGGCTTCTTGATTTTCTTGTGCATTTGCCGTAAAAATAAAGGCAAAAAGCAACAATACTAGAGAAATTTTTGATTTCATAAATAAGGGTTTATATAAATAAATAATTTAAGGGTTTCTAAAGTACCAACATTTTTTTAATATACAATGGTAATTTTTGATAAATTATAATTTGTAATATGCTGATTTTTAGTGTTTTATAAATTTTATTCCCTATTAGGTTAATAGGGATTTCCCGTTAAAAAGGTTAAAGGTTTTCAGCCATAGTTGTTAAGCGGCACATTATTTGTAATTTAACAGCATATAAAACACTAAAAAATATAGTTATGACATTTATTAAAACCTCATTAGCAATTTTGTCTTTAGCAATAATGTCTTGTGGCTCAGCTAACGTAGATAAAAGTTCTTCTTCTAAAACAGAAACTGCTAAGGAAGCTAAAAAAATGACGGAAGCCGGGTATAAAAAAGCTACTGTTATAGCTTCTACAAAAGAAGGTGATTGTCCGTTTACTTTAAAAATGGAAGGCGATGTCCCTTATTTGTTAGACCCTATCAATCTTGATGAAAGTTATAAGAGTGATGGAATGAAGGTTTGGGTTACTTATAGTGGGCTTCGAATGATGAATCGTTGTGATAATGCTACTCCGGTTAGCATCAAGGATATACAAAAAAGAGCGGAGTAAAATACTCCGCTCTAATATTATTTATGATAATTCTTAAGATTACTTAACAACTATCTTTTTGGAATTACCTGCTTTATTGTTTCCAAGTCTTACAATATATACTCCGGAAGCAGCATAAGACATATCTAAGCTATAGAAATATCCTTTTCCATTTTCATTATCAATACTATTGCTTAGCAATGTTTGTCCAAGAATATTGGAAACGGTTAAAGTAAGCGGTTCAGTAATAGTAGTTTGCAATGATACATCAAAATGATTATTTCCTTTGTCAACGATCATTAGGTCAGAATCTTTAACAACATTATCTTCAGTACCTAAAGAAGTATTTGTAATACTCTTCGTTGTGCTGTCATTTGAATTTTCCTGGTCACCGGCAAGGTTCGTAGTAACTTCTACAACATAGGTCTGGCTAGGAGTTGAAAAATCTCCTGTTGCAGTAAATGTATATTGAGCAGAAGCAGAAGAAGCCAATGGCCCTGCAAACACTTCATCAGCAATACTATTACCATCTATTGTCAAGTTTATCGGAATATTTGATTGTGGATCAACACCATAGTTGAAAATAGTAACGGTTACTGATTCTGCATTGGTTAATGCGCCATCTACAGGTGCATCTATACTAACAGCTCCTACATCATTTGCAAAACTAGGAGCAATTTGGAATACACCTACATGATCTCTTCTTCCAGGGTTTGCAATTTCATTGATAAACCAGAATGTTTTATCATCTGTAGGATCGACATCAATTTTTGAATAATCTCCATATCTGAAGTTTGGAATATTATTAGTTCCAGCTTTAATTAAAGTTTCTGCAACAGTCATTGTTCCAGCAGGGTCTGCAGCAAATCTTCCCGTATAATAAGTACTAACTCTAAAATCTGTTGGATTTGGAGTAGTAGGCCCTGCCATACTCGTATATCCCATACCAATATTTCCTTGCTCATCCATAGCTAAACTTGCGTGCCATGCATGTCTTCCATCCGGAGCAGTATACGTACCTTCCTGGAATAAGGTCCAAGGCTGGTTATCTGCAGTTTGGCGAAATTCCATCCAACGTACACCTGCAAGTTCAACAGCTGTAGCATCTGTATCTACTACAAAGTTGAACAATGCGGAATTGTATCCGGGGAATTTTTTGAACTGCGCCTGGTTCATAATTGTTGCTTGTAAAGCATCTATCGAAGCTCCACCTCCGGGTTGAGATAAGTTTGAGAAACTTCCTCCGTCAAATACAGAGATAAATGGTGTTAAAGCAATCTCTGTAGCAGCAGAAACAGTAGAGTTACCAGGGGTAGCCCAATCTACATCTATCGTCCAATATTTTACATGGTCTGTTGCCACTCCACCCCAGGCATCATCCTGTAAGTATACAATAGTCGCACCTCCGGCAGCTGGCATGTTATCATCTGTCACGTTTAAAGCCTGAGGGCTGTAAAATCCACTGGTCGCTATTCCCGGAAGGTTGAATGTCTGAACTCCCGCTGCAGCATTTCCTAAAAGCATTTCGGCTCTCTCTAAGGCCCATACTCTGTTAGAACCACCTACATTAGCAGTTACATAATATCCGTCACTCCATACTGAGAGTTTATTGTAATCATTCACATTTGGAATGGTATAAACATACCATCCGTCGTTCACCGGGTCGGGACCATCGGATACGGCAACTTGAATTTGACCGTTACTAGACCATAAATAACTTAAAACCCATCTGTCTGCAGCTGCGTCATAAGACACGGTAAGGTCACAACAACCTCCACCGGAAAAAATGTTGGTAGGGCCTAATTGACCTGTCAATGGAGTTCCGGTTTTATCAAAAATTCTAAATCCTGTATTAAATACAGATAAAACGTGGTTAGGGCCTACACCTAATGAAGGGTCTGTTGGAGAGGAACCCGAAGCAGAAGCTTCAAATTCAAAAAGTAAGTTTCTGCTTTGTATCTTTCCTTTCAAAGGATGCGGATTACTGGCCAAATAATCATTTTCTGTTTGAGGGTCTTTACCAATAACAACCGGATTTTGACCAGATCTTTTGTCTTTTGCCTCTTTTAAAGATGTATCTGCCGGTTCGAGATACTCTCTTGAGGCTAATGATGGAACATACTCCATAGATTCCACGGTTCCGGAATAAATTGCTTTCTGAGCCTTGTTTTCTTGTGCGTCCGTAGCGAAGACAACAGCAAAAATTAGCACTAGTAGAGAAATTTTAGATTTCATAATAAGTTTTTTAGTAAATAATTTAGTTTTAAGATTTTTAAAGGGTTCCTAAATTACCAACTATTTTTTAATCTGCAAGGAAAAATTTTAACAAATTGATTTTTACCTATTGATTATTAAATTATTACACCTGTCTTAATCGTTAGCTTTATAACGGTCCCAATTTTAAAAAGGCAAAAAAATTGATGCAAGACTATAACAAAAAAAGCGGAGTATTACTCCGCTTTTTTTATTTCTAATTTGTACTAAAAAAGTTTATCTAACAATAATCTTTGCTGTTTTTTCAATGGATTTATCTCCTATTTTTATTAAATAAATTCCACTGGCAACATACGACATATCCAATGAATATGTAAACTTATTGCCTTCATTCACCAGGTTATTGAATACAAGTATTTTACCGTTAACATCATATACGCTTAGAGGTAAAACTTCATTATAATTGGTATTTAAAACAATATCGAACTTCTTATTGTCTGTAGAAGACACTATCAATTCAGCATTTGCAATTTCAAGATCTCCAACAGATAGTACGCCATCATTTTTAGTGTTTTCGGCATAGAAATCATTATCGGTAAAATTATCACCCGCTAAATTTGTTTCAGTTTCAATTCTATAGAGTTGTCCCGGAGTAGACAGATCTGCCTGAACCGTAAAAGTATACGTATCTGTTGCTCCAGGAGCAATAGATCCTGTATATACTTCACTAACAGGAGTTCCTCCATCTATACTATATGTTACCGGAATGTTGGTTTGTGCCGATGTACCATAGTTTTCGATAGTAACAGTAATATCCTCTGTAGCGGTTAAGGCTCCACTATTAGGTAAGATATCTACTATGGCCACATCGTCTGCCGGCAATGTATTTTCCAGGTTGAACGCTCCAACAATATCCCTTCTACTTGGGTTGAAATATTCGGCAATATGCCAAAAATCTCTATCATTTACGGGGTCTACCGTTAAGTGTACGTAATCTGCAAATCTAAGATTAGGGTTGTTTGCAGTACTCTGGCCAATTAGGCCTTCAGCAAATGTCATTGTTCCTGAAGGATCCGCTTGTAACCTTCCCGTATATCTAATTGAGATCATATCGGTAGTACTTACAGAGCTATACCCCATTCCTATATTACCATAGATATCCATTGCCATACTTCCTGAAAAGGCATGTCTTCCTGCTGGTGCAGTATAGGTTCCTTCCTGATGGATCGTCCATGGCATTCCGGATTCCGGTTGGCGCAATTCATACCAGCGAATACCGGCAAGCTCAACAGCTGTTGGGTCTGTATCTACCACAAAATTGAATACAACAGAGTTATAACCATCAAATTGTCTGAATTGTGCCTGGTTCATGATAGTGGCTTGCAAAGCATCAATATCCGGACCTGACGGCTGGCTTAAATTTGAAAAACTACCTCCATCAAAAACACTGATGAAATCTGTAGTTGCAAGTTCTTGTGCTGCAGAAATTGTAGAGTTTGCAGGTGTCTCCCAATCTACATTGATCGTCCATATCTTTAAATGATCTGTTGCAACACCGCCCCATGCATCATCTTGTAAGTATACCACATTGAAGTTTCCGGGTTTTGGATGAGACCCTGCTGTATGGTGAAATCCTTGTGGGCTAAAAAATCCACTGGTTTGAATTCCGGTCAGGTTAAAAAATTGAAACTGGGCTGTATCACCATTTAACATTTTCTCACGTTCTACTGCAAAAACCCTTCTGTTACCAATATTGGCTGTAACATAGTATCCATCTGGCCAAACAGAGAATTTTGTATAGTCAGGAAAACTTCCTGTACCAAATCCGGTAGTATAGATATGCCAACCATCGTTCACAGGATCCGACCCTTCACAAACAGCAACATTAAATCCATTTGGTGAAGAATCAAATTCAGTTACAATGAATCGATCTGCCATTTGATCGTAAAGAACAATTGGGTCTCCAATATTATTCCCCGGAAATAATGTAGATAGAGAAGCTTCAGGAGTTAAAGGGTTTCCTGATCTATCAAATATTCTGAAAGCCGAATTCCATGCACCTATATAGTGATTAGGGCCAATGGCTCCTGTAGGGTCCGAAGGAGTTGCCTGTGAAATGTCTGCCTCAAAAATAAGGAATGGGGGGTTTGCCATCCTTGTAGGAGGTGTTGTCTGTAATGCCAGATCCGGCCCCATAGAACCTTTTCCGGGAATTACTCTATTCCCATATTGTCTTTTAGGTCTTCCATCTGTGGGTGTGTTGTCTGCGAATACAAATGTCCCATCCTGAATTTGTTTAGCAATACTGGGGACGTAAATAGGGTCCGCCAATACTCCTGTTTCATCAGCTCCTGTGTTTCCGGGCTGCTGTGCGTACACAGAACCTGTAAACGCTACCAAGAGCATTACAAAAAAATAATTTCTTAATTTCATAGAGTTGTTTTTTTAAATTATAAATGTATTAAGTTTATAAAAATAATAATTCCAACTCTTTTAAAAAAGAGAAAACACCTAGAATTTATTGTAACCAAGTCTTATACGATACGCTTTCGTTCATTTTTTTGGAGATTTCCTGTATAGAAATTCGCTCTTGTTCCATAGTATCCCGGTAACGTATAGTGACCGTATTATCTTCTTTGGTTTGGTGATCTACGGTAATACAGAAAGGTGTTCCAACCGCATCCTGGCGGCGATAGCGCCTTCCTACAGCATCTTTTTCATCATAAATCACATTGTAATCCCATTTCAAAGTATCAATAATTGATTGGGCTATTTCCGGTAATCCATCCTTTTTAACCAAAGGCAATACAGCGGCTTTTACCGGCGCTAAAACAGAAGGTAATTTAAGTACGGTTCGGGTACTGCCATCTTCCAGATTTTCTTCCTGAAGTGAATTACTGAGAACTGCAAGGAACATTCTATCCAGGCCAATAGATGTTTCCACTACATAAGGAGTGTAATTCTTATTTAATTCGGGGTCAAAAAACTGAAGCTTTTTTCCACTGTATTCTTCATGTGCCTTTAAGTCGAAATCTGTACGGGAATGTATCCCTTCCAATTCTTTAAAACCAAAAGGGAACTTAAATTCTATATCTGCAGCAGCATTTGCATAATGGGCTAGTTTTTCATGATCGTGAAAGCGGTAGTTTTCCTTTCCTAACCCTAAGGAGTGATGCCAATTCAAACGCGTTTCCTTCCAGTATTCATACCACTTCATTTCTTCACCCGGACGTACAAAAAACTGCATTTCCATTTGCTCAAATTCACGCATTCTGAAGATAAATTGTCTTGCAACAATTTCATTGCGGAAAGCTTTTCCGGTTTGGGCGATCCCAAAGGGAATTTTCATCCTACCTGTTTTTTGCACATTCAGGAAATTCACAAAAATTCCCTGAGCGGTTTCAGGACGAAGGTATAGATTGGTAGCACTTTCGGCCGAAGCTCCCAGTTTAGTACCAAACATCAAATTGAACTGTCGTACTTCAGTCCAGTTCTTGCTTCCTGTTTCCGGATCAGCAATTCCCAGTTCTTCGATTAGCGCCTTAACATCTGCCAGGTCATCAGTATCCAAAGCCCGAGCCATTCGCTCTAATATTTCTTTTTGTTTTGTTCTGTAACCAATAACACGTGCATTGGTGGTTACATACTGATCTTCGTCAAAACTTTCACCAAAACGTTTACGTGCTTTTTCTATTTCCTTTTGTGCCTTTTGATTCAGTTTTTCGGCATAGTCTTCGATCAACACATCTGCACGATAGCGCTTCTTTGAGTCTTTATTATCGATCAACGGATCATTAAAAGCATCAACGTGGCCCGAAGCTTTCCATGTAGTAGGGTGCATTAAAATTGCAGCGTCTATTCCCACAATGTTTTGATGCATATATACCATACTTCGCCACCAATACTCGCGTATGTTCTTTTTAAGTTCTACACCGTTTTGTGCATAGTCGTACACAGCACTAAGGCCATCATAAATTTCACTGGATGCAAAAATGTAACCATACTCTTTTGCGTGTGACACTACTTTTTTAAACTGATCTTCATTCTTTGCCATAGCGCAAAAATAAAAAAACCGCTACGATAACATCGCAGCGGTTTCATTTTTTTATTTCATTTTTTATTTAAGCTCCATGGTAGTAGAGGCTACTTGTTTAGAGCCGTCAAAAACGTTGATGATGTACCTTCCTTCAATAAGGTCTTCCTCCTTGGCGTTTACAAGTACACAAACATCTAATTCTTCATTTTCATAAAAGACATTTGTAGCTGCACTATAGTTAAGTACTTCTCCGTCAAACTGCAGATTTTCTTTATCTCCCAATAAGTTATTCTTAGGGTTGATAACCTGAACAAACAATGTTCTGTCTCCTTTTTCGGCAATAGGATTAGGTGTTAGTGTAAAGCATGCCCTAACCTTATCGGCACGACTGGAACGTCTGGTATCTACGATCTTTCCACTGCTTCTAATAATTACCGCTTCTCCTCGAAGATCAACAGCATTTACAATAGACCCTTTTTTAATAGTTTCGGCCATTGCCACATTCTTTTCATTTACAGAGTCCACAACCTTTATGGTATTGCTCAACACCATGTTCGTACTGTCGCGTTCCATTGCAAGAAGTTGATTTGCAGCAATTAAACTGTCCGCTCTTTTGAACAACAATTTACGCTCCTGTTTCAATCTGCCAATTTCGGCTTTATAACGTCCTATTAGAGCTACATTTGCTTCTGCAGCTTTAACAGAATCAAGCAGGACCTCAATTCGCTCACGAGCAGCTAAAAGGTCTTTGTCTTTTAGTTCGTTATCCTGTATAATTTCATCGTAATTTGCTATGAGTTCTTCTAACTCACCTTCAATTTCAACTTTTTGCTTCTCAAGTCCGGTAACCGTATTTTTGCTATCATTGTATAGGGTAACGGTGTAGACTGCCAAAGCGATCAACAATGCAGAAAGCACTCCAATTAATACTTTAAATTTTGTGCTGTTGTTTTCTGTGCTCATAATTATAGGTTTAGAATAGATTTAGAGGTCAAAAGTACTAAGGGCATCAAGATATAAACGTTTAAAAAATGGTAAAAAAAATTAAAATATGTTAAATATCTTATTCCCAAAAGTTTGTAATGGTTGTAAAAAGATATTGTTAAAAGCAGAAAATACCTTATGTACTCAATGTTTACACAGACTTCCGCTTGTTTGTCATCATAAAACAGGAAACCAATCTATGAAAAAAATATTTTATGGGAGGTTTATGGTGGAAAATGCTACCGCATTACTGCAATTTCAGAAAAAGGGAATTACTCAAGAGATCTTACATAACCTTAAATACAAAGGGCAAGAAGAGATTAGCTTCTTTTTCGGTAAATGGTTGGGGGCTGAATTATCCTCAATACAACAATACCGGGGTGTGAACCTGGTGATACCTGTGCCCTTGCACAAACAAAAGCTTAAAAAAAGAGGTTATAATCAGGTAGCTGGTTTTGGAAAAGAAATCGCAGCTGCATTAGGTGTTCCTTACCGGGACGATATTTTGCTTAAAATCTCTAAAACAAATTCACAGGTCTTTAAAAAGCGTTTTACCCGTTTTGAAACAGAAGAGATTTTTACTGTCCAAAAGCCCGATCGTATTAAGAACAAACATATTTTGTTAGTAGATGATATTATAACTACCGGTGCTACTATAGAAAATTGTGCTATGCAATTGCTTAAAAGCACAAATACTAAACTTAGCCTGGCGACCATTGCTATCGCATAAAAATACCTATTTTTGCTATCTTATAACTCTAAACGTGTGAAACACCGTCTGCTCTATATTCCAATTGCCTTTTTGTTTTTGCTTTCTTTTGTTGATTGTGCCAAAAAGGGGACTCCTTCGGGTGGAAAAAAAGATTCGATCCCTCCGGTACTGCTAAAAAGTGTTCCTGAAAATTTTAGCACTAATTTTTCTGAAAATGAAATAAGGATCTATTTTGATGAATATATAAAACTAAAAGACCTTCAAAAAAACCTTATTATTTCTCCTCCTTTAAAATATGCTCCGGAAATTACTCCCCTTAGCACAGCCAAATATGTTAAAATAAAGATATTGGATACTTTAATTGCCAATACTACCTATTCTATAAATTTCGGGCAAAGTATTGTTGACAACAACGAAGAGAATGCTTTTGAATATTTTAAATATGTTTTTTCAACGGGAAGTTATATAGATAGTTTAAAACTTTCAGGAATTGTGACAGACGCTTTACTGTTAAAACCCGAGATCCCTACTACTGTGATGTTGTATGAGGTGAACGAAACATTTAAGGATTCCGTTATTTTTTCAGAAAAACCCATGTATATCACTACAACCAAAGATAGTACGAGTACTTTTGAACTTACCAACCTGAAGGAAGGAAATTATTTGTTGGTAGCCCTTAAAGAAAAAAACAACGATTATACATTTCAACCGGTAAATGATAAAATTGCTTTTGCGAATGAGGTTATTTCACTTCCTACGGATACTACCTACCAGCTTAGTCTATTTAAAGAAACTCCAAATTATAAAATAGCGCGCCCTAAACACGAATCTAAAAACCACATCCTTTTTGGTTTTGAAGGAGATGCAAAAGAGCTATCACTCAAATTACTTTCCATGGTACCCGAAGGATTTACTTCAAAAACATATCGCGATAGTAAAACGGATACCATACATTATTGGTTTAAACCTCAAATAGAAACCGACTCCTTATTATTTGTTGCTAAAAATTACGGTACTGTTGATACTCTTAACGTTCGAATGCGAAACCTGTTTAAGGATACGCTGACAATTTCACCAATTAACAGCGGAGTTTTACTTCCTGAGGACACTTTAAAATTAAAGGCAAATACACCTCTTTCTGAAATTAATACTGAAAAAATTAAAATTATAGATAAGGATTCCGTTGCAATTGCTGCAACTGCACAAATCAATAAGCGATTTAATACTGCTGAAATTATATTCCCAAAAATCGAAGAGCAGTCCTATAATATAAAATTGCTTCCCGGAGCAATAAGCGATTTTTTTGAAACTGAAAATGACACTTTAAACTACGGTGTTCGTACCAAAGCGTTTTCAGATTATGGTACATTGACATTCACATTAAATAACGTAAATGAAAAAGCTCTAATCGTACAATTGGTAGACAGTAAGTTTAAATTGATCACTGAAAAATCACTTCCCGAAAATAATACGGTATACTTTGATTATATAGACCCCGGAATTTATTATCTCCGCATAGTATTTGACAAAAACGAAAACGGAATTTGGGACACTGGTAATTTTTTGAAGCGTTTACAACCGGAAAAAATTGTCTATTACCCTTCTCAACTGGAAATTTTGGCAAATTGGAGCCTCAACGAGGTATTTACATTAGATTAAAGTCATCCCGGTCATTTAAGAACTGTAAGTGTTCCCTGTTTTTTATTATATGTTCCTTTTCCAAAACAACAGTTTCCGTAAATTCTTCTTCAAGATCATTGGTTGAGATCTGCCTACCCAATACATCATAAACTGCAGAATGCCCAACATATTCATACCCATTACCATCCAATCCTACCCTATTTACACCTATACAATAACTCATGTTTTCTATAGCACGGGCCTTTAATAGCGTATCCCATGCCATAATTCGTTTTTCAGGCCAATTGGCAACATATAACAATACATCATAATCGACCGTATTTCGGGCCCAGACCGGAAAACGAAGATCATAACAGATCAAAGGACATATTTTAAAGCCCTTATAATCCAGAATTAGTCTTTTTGTACCTGCAGAATAGGTTTTATCCTCTCCCGCCAATGTAAAGGTGTGACGTTTATCATACATTTCATAATCTCCGTTTGGAAATACAAAATACAATCGGTTATAAAAAGTATTGTCTTCTGAAATAATTACACTTCCTGTAATGGCCGAACTATGCCTTTTTGCCTCTAAGATCATCCATTGTAATGTTTCGCCATTATGCCTTTCGGCCAGATCTTTTGCATTCATGGAGAATCCTGTAGTAAACATTTCCGGAAGTACAATCAAGTCTGTTTTTTCCGAAATTGCATTGATCTTATCCAAAAACCGGGCTCTATTGGCAATTGGGTTCTCCCAATGTAAATGTGACTGAATTATTGTTACCGAAAGCGTTTCTTGCATACTATAGTGCTTCTAAGATTTGAACAACATTTTCAATGTCTTGCATCCTGGCATGCGCCAGGGCAGTATTGCCCCTGTCATCTGCAATTGTCGGGTCGGCTCCGCTATTCAATAACAATTTTACAATTGCAGCCCTACCAAAAGTAGCTGCAAAAATTAATGCTGTCGCTCCATTAAAATTTCTAATATTGACATTGGCTCCTTTTTCTATTAACAATTGTGCCATTGGCAGGTACCCTTTAAAACTCACTCCCATCAGAGCTGTATTTCCCGAAGCATCACGGGCATCAATATCCTGAGGGTGTTGCAGTATCTCTTCGACAATAGCATCATGGCCATAGTAAGTAGCCAACAGTAACGGTGTAGAACCTCGCTGGTCTTTAGCGTTCACCAAATCCGGTCCCTCACTCAAAAGTTTCTCTACCTGCAGGTGGTCTCCTTCTCTAATGGCATTAAAAATTACTTCATTCATAGTCTTTCACAAGTTAAAAAAATGAAGCAACATAGGTGCTATGTTGCTTCAAAAAGTATATCACTCAATATTACTTCGGTTTAGAAAGAAGTACATTAGAGTTAAGCTAAATCAAAACGGTCCAGGTTCATTACCTTAGCCCAGGCAGATACAAAATCTTGTACAAATTGCCCTTGAGAATCATTGCATGCATACACTTCAGCTATTGCACGGAGTTCAGAGTTTGATCCAAAAATAAGGTCGGCTCGGGTTCCTACCCATTTAAGTTCACCTGTTGTACGATCACGGCCTTCAAACACATTTTGATCATCTGAAACTGCCTTCCAGGTGGTTCCAAGATCAAGAAGGTTAACAAAGAAATTATTGTTCAGTTGCTCAAAATCATTTGTGAAGACACCATAATTAGACTGGTCGAAGTTTGTATTAAGAACCCGCATCCCACCAACTAATACTGTCATTTCCGGTACCGAAAGCGTCATTAATTGTGCTTTGTCTACCAACAATTCCTCTGCCCGTACTTTTTGACCTTTCTTAATATAGTTTCTAAAGCCATCTGCAGCAGGTTCAAGGTGAGCGAATGATTCTACATCTGTTTGTTCCAATGACGCATCTGCTCTTCCGGCAATAAAAGGCACAGTTATATTATGCCCTGCATTTTTTGCGGCCTGTTCCACAGCTGCGCATCCGCCCAATACAATTATATCTGCCAAAGAGACCTGCTTACTACCGGTTTGGGCACTATTGAATTCCTGCTGAATACGCTCCAGTGATTCTAATATCTTTGATAGCTCTGCCGGGCTGTTCACTTCCCAGTTCTTCTGTGGAGCAAGACGAATACGAGCACCATTAGCCCCACCACGCTTATCCGAATCACGGTAAGTAGAAGCTGATGCCCAGGCAGTAGATACCAATTGAGATATGGAAAGCCCCGAATTAAGTATCGTACTTTTTAAAGAGGCAATATCCTGATCGTCTATCAATTCATGCGTAACATTTGGAATAGGATCCTGCCAAATAAGTGCTTCTTTAGGTACTTCCGGCCCCAAATAACGACTGATGGGCCCCATATCACGGTGTGTTAACTTGTACCAGGCACGGGCAAAAGCATCTGCAAATTCCTTTGGATTTTCATAAAAGCGTTTTGAGATTTTTGCATATTCAGGGTCATCTCTCAAGGAGAGGTCTGTGGTCAACATAAATGGTGTTTGGCGTTTGGATGGATCATGAGCATCCGGTACTGTTCCTTCTCCTGCATCTCCTTTTGGCTTCCATTGATATGCCCCTGCCGGGCTTTTGGTTAGTTCCCATTCATATCCAAACAGGTTCTCAAAGAAATTATTACTCCACTTAGTTGGAGTTGTGGTCCAGGTTCCTTCAAGTCCACTGGTAATAGTATCTCCTGCATTACCGGCCCCAAATGTGTTCTTCCAACCCATACTTTGCTCTTCTATTCCGGCAGCTGCAGGTTCTCTACCTACATATTTTCCTGCATCGGCAGCACCATGCGCTTTACCAAATGTATGGCCTCCTGCAATAAGTGCAACAGTTTCTTCATCATTCATTGCCATACGCCCAAAGGTCTCTCTTATGTCATGTGCCGCTAAGATAGGGTCGGGATTTCCATTAGGACCTTCGGGGTTTACATAGATAAGCCCCATTTGAACAGCACCTAGAGGATTCTCAAGTTCACGATCACCCTCATATCGTTTATCTCCAAGCCATTCAGCTTCAGAACCCCAATAGATATCTTGTTCGGGTTCCCAGACATCTTCTCGCCCGCCTGCAAAACCAAAAGTCTTAAAGTCCATTGACTCTAAAGCGCAATTACCCGCAAGTATCAATAAATCTGCCCATGAGATCTTTCTTCCGTATTTCTTTTTAATAGGCCATAATAATAAACGTGCCTTGTCCAGGTTCCCATTATCCGGCCAACTATTAAGCGGTGCAAAACGCTGACTTCCCGATCCAGCTCCACCCCGGCCATCGCCAATACGGTACGTACCTGCACTATGCCAGGCCATACGAATAAAAAGAGGCCCATAGTGACCAAAATCTGCCGGCCACCAGTCCTGTGATTTTGTCATCAGATCGTAGAGATCCTTTTTTACGGCATCCAGATCAAGGCTTTTAAACTCATCTGCATAATTGAAGTCATTATCCATGGGGTCTGACTTAACTGAATGTTGTCGCAAAATATTTAATTTCAACTGATTTGGCCACCAATCACTATTTGACGTACCGCCACCGGCCACGTGATTTCGAGTACCTCCCATAAAAGGGCATTTATTTATATCACCACCTTCATGCATATTGTAATTTTTTGTATCGTCCATAATTTTTTTGTTTTAAATCTGAATAAGTCTAAAATTAAAAAATAATACTGGCGCATACGCACTTGGCCAATTGTATGTAATAATTTATCTATTGATAAAATTTATACTTAGTGCTTAATACAATAAGATTTCAATATTATATTCCTTTCAAGATTGCTGCTGCTGCTTCGAGAGTATTTGGGGTTTTTGCAAAACAAACCCGGATTTGTTTGAAGTCTTCTTTCCCGGTGTTAAATACTGATGTGGGAATTGTTGCAATTTTATGATCCCTGGTCAATCGTTCGGCAAAAGCAATGTCATTTTCCAAAGAAATTCCGGAAAAATCCAATAATTGAAAATAAGTCCCTTTTGAAGGGACAACTTTAAACCGGGAGTCTTTAATTAAGTTTAGGAAATGGTCCCTTTTTTGTTGATAAAATGTCGAAAGTTGAAGGTAGTGCTGAGGTTCTTCAATATAAGTGGCCAATGCTTTTTGAACCGGGTGATGTACACAAAATACATTGTATTGATGCACTTTTTGAAACTCCTTCATCAAGTTTTTAGGTGCTAAGCAATATCCTACTTTCCAACCGGTATTGTGAAATGTCTTTCCAAATGATGCCGTAATAAATGTTCTGTTAGATAATGCTTTAAACCTTGCGGCGCTTTGGTGTATTTCTTTATCAAAAATAATATGTTCATATACCTCATCGCTAATAACCAAAAGGTCATGCTCTTCGGAGATTTGCTGGAGTTGGAGCATATCACTTTCAGAAAATAGCATCCCACTTGGATTGTGAGGAGTATTAATGATGATAAGTTTTGTTTTGGAGGTAATTTTTTCAGAAACTTTATTCCAATCCGGTGCATAATTTGGAGCTTTTAACTGAATAGGTACCGAAATTCCTCCAAATAAATGAATCGCCGGCTCATAACAATCGTATGCCGGTGTAAAAATTACAACCTCATCTCCCCTGTTTATTATTGCAGCAATTGCTGTAAAAATGGCCTGTGAAGCTCCAACTGTAATTGTAATTTCATCATTTGGGTGGTATTTTTTTCCATAAAGTGTTTCTGCTTTTTTGGAGATTTCTTCCCTCAACTTTATATCCCCCGCCATTGGAGCGTATTGATTATACCCGTCTTTCATTGCTTTTGCTACCAATTCTACAAGTACTGGGTCGCTTTTAAAATTAGGAAAGCCCTGTGATAAATTAATGGCATTATATGCTTTTGCCATAGCACTCATGGTTGAAAAAATAGAGGATGAAACCGAAGGAAGTTTGGATGTTATCATATATTTAAAATAGTTAAATGATTTATTTTCAGGAGTCAAAACTTATATTTTCCTACTTTTTGTAAGAAAAATCGTATATTCGTCTTCCCAAATCTATTAAATCAATGAAGAAATACCTACATTTCTTGTTGTTTTACTTATGTATTTTCCCCGCTTGTGGACAAAGTCTTTTATCCACACAAGATTCGTATGACCAGGATTTATCTGCAAAAAAAATACTATTTCAAAAACTACTTGACTCTTCTAATGTACATTATAACAATGGGGATTATAGAAAAGACTTGGCACTAAACTTTGGTCTTTTGAGCTTAGCCTTTGAGATTGATGAGCCTTACTACATTCATAAAGGGTATAGAAACCTGGCTTATGATTATCTTGTTTTAGGTGATACGTTGATGGCGAAAGAAAGTTTTGAAAAATCCGAAAAGCAGGCACAACTTACAAAGAACGACACTGTTAGAGCCCATACTTATATGGACCTGGCAAATATATATTCCATTTCGGGGGACCGTATGGAAGAAGCCTTTGACTATCATGATAAATCTATTGAACTTTTTGAGAAATTGAACGACTCTTCCGGTTTGGCAAAAGCACACTACAATACAGTTCTTACCGCAATAGAAAGCAAAAACCTTAATAAGGCTTATATACATATCATTAGAGCAAAGAAGTTTATTAAATATGGCGATCCCAATTATGAAATTAGTTTGGAAAACCTTCTTGGGCAGTATTACTATTTAAAGGAAAACTATGAGATGGCAGGCCTTTATTTTACTAAAATCATAAAAGCTGCCGAAAAAGAAGAAAAGACAATTGTCCTGGAAAATGCTTATTATTATTACAGTGAAAACCTGTTCAAACAAAAAAAATACAAAGATGCTTTTGAGGCACGAATGGAGTATGAAACGTATTATGAGATCAATCAACAAAAAAACATATCTGCCGAAATTGAAATTGCTTCTGCGAATCACCAGGTAGCCGAATACAAAAAGGATGTTAAAAAAGCAGAATTACAATACCAGCTTCAGGCCGAAATAGTGCAAAATAAGAGTAGGCTCAACAATATTTTAATTTTCGGTTTTGCATGTTTTCTTATTCTTTTTATCGCCCTGTTTTTAGCCTATCGAAAAAGAAAACAGCTTGTCCGGGAACTAAAAATAAAAAATAAAGAATACCTCATTGCCAAGGAAGAGACCGAAAAACTTTCTAAAGCAAAAAGTAAGTTCTTTTCAACCATAAGTCATGAACTTCGAACTCCGTTGTATGGTGTTATTGGTCTAACAACGATTTTGCTTGAAGATAAATCACTTAAGAGCCATTTAAAAGACCTGAAATCTTTGAAGTTTTCTGCAGATTACCTTTTGGCATTGATCAATGATGTACTACAAATCAATAAAATAGACTCAAAGACCATCGATAACGAACAAACATCTTTTAATGTTCGGGAATTAATTAAAAAGATCGCTTCCTCTTTTGAATATATGCGTATACAAAATAATAATGAGATGCATATCCATATTTCAGACTCTGTTCCCGAATTTGTTTTTGGAAATTCGGTACGTCTATCTCAGGTATTAATGAATCTTATTGGTAATGCCTGTAAATTTACTGAAGATGGAAACATTTACATTATCGCAGAAACTACCCAAAACACTCTTGATAAAACCGCTATTAAATTTTACATTAGAGATACCGGTATGGGAATTCCTCACGAAAAGCAGGGAAATATTTTTGAGGAATTTTCACAGCTAGGCGCTAATGACTATAAATACCACGGTACCGGATTAGGGCTTCCCATAGTAAAAAAGTTATTGAAACTTGATAATGCTGACATTACTCTTAAGAGTGACCCCGGCAAAGGATCACTATTCTCATTTACTATTGAGTATGGTATTGATAAAGAAACGAAAGAGGAAAAAACATCTACTTTCCTTGATTGTAGCTTATTAAAAGATAAAAAGATACTGGTAGCAGAAGACAATAGAATAAACCAGACAGTGACCAAAAAGATCCTGGCGAAAAATGGTATGCACTGTACAATTGCAGAGAATGGTCAAATTGCTGTTGAAAAGGCAACTTCAGAAAAATTCGACCTGATCCTGATGGACATTAATATGCCTGTTAAAAACGGAATAAGTGCAACAAAAGAAATTAGAGAATTTGATAAAAGTATTCCTATTCTTGCATTAACTGCCGTAGAAGTAGAAGAAATGCGCTATAGTATTTTTGAATCCGGAATGAACGATATCATTGTAAAGCCTTACGATGTAACAAAGTTTATACAAACGATTTTGAAGAATATTACGGAAGCTTCAGATCCTTCAAATGAGCTTTCACAGCTAAAAGCCATTTAATTAATTATCCTTTTAGGCTGGCACTTAAATATTCGCGGTTCATTCGCGCAATATTCTCTAAAGAAATTCCCTTAGGGCATTCTATTTCACAAGCACCCGTATTAGTACAATTTCCAAATCCTTCCTTATCCATTTGTTCTACCATGTTTAAAACACGTTCTGCTGCTTCTACACGTCCTTGTGGCAGTAATGCATATTGAGAAACCTTTGCTCCTACAAATAACATGGCAGAAGAGTTCTTACAAGTAGCAACACAGGCACCACAACCAATACATGTCGCCGCATCCATAGCTTTGTCTGCTGCTTCTTTGGCTATTGGAATAGCATTAGCGTCTTGAGTGTTTCCGGAAGTATTCACTGAAATGTATCCTCCGGCTTGCTGAATACGTTCAAAAGAAGACCTATCAACAACCAAATCTTTAATAACAGGGAAAGCCTTCGCTCTAAAAGGTTCAATTGTAATTGTATCGCCATCCTTGAACATTCTCATGTGAAGTTGGCATGTTGTTATACCCCTATCGGGTCCATGTGCTTCTCCGTTAATGAACATTGAACACATTCCGCAAATTCCCTCACGACAATCATGGTCAAAAGCAACAGGTTCATCCCCGGAACTTATAAGTTGTTCGTTCAAAACATCCATCATTTCCAAAAAAGACATATGTTCTGAGATATCTGATACTTTATATTCGACCATTTGACCCTTAGTTTTAGAGTCTTTTTGCCTCCATATTTTTAATGTAAGATTCATATTGTCTTTTATTTATAAGATCGTTGTTTTAACTCAATATCATTAAATTCTAATTCTTCCTTGTGCAGTAGGGCATCACTGGGTTCTCCCTTATACTCCCAGGCAGCAACAAAAGCATATTCATCATCCTTTCGTTTAGCTTCTCCTTTTTGTTCTCCCTCCAACTCTACAGATTCTTCTCTAAAATGGCCTCCACATGATTCTTCCCGCATTAAAGCATCTTTCGCAAACAATTCTCCCAGCTCCAGGAAATCTGCTACTCTACCGGCTTTTTCAAGTTCGGGGTTCATTTCATCGGCAGTTCCGGGAACTTTTACATTTTTCCAAAAATCCTCCCGAAGTTCTTTAATTTCTGAGATTGCTTCGGTCAGTCCTTTAGCATTTCTTGCCATACCAACTTTATCCCACATGATCTTACCTAACTTTTTATGGTAATGGTCTACAGAATATTCTCCATTATTATTTACAAAGAAATCGATCTTATTTTTTACTTCTTTTTCAGCAGCATCAAACTCTGGAGAATCTGTTGAAATTTTCCCTGTTCTGATGTCATTGGATAAATAATCTCCAATGGTATAAGGAAGCACAAAATACCCATCTGCCAACCCTTGCATTAAAGCCGAAGCTCCTAAACGATTTGCTCCGTGATCTGAAAAATTAGCTTCTCCAATACAATATAGACCGGGAACGGTAGTCATTAAATTATAGTCTACCCAAACACCTCCCATAGTATAGTGAGTTGCAGGATAGATCATCATAGGAGTTTTATATGGATTCTCATCAACTATCTTCTCATACATCTGAAAAAGATTTCCATATTTTGCTTCTACAACAGCTTCTCCCAATTCCTTTATTTTTTCTTCGGAAGGGTTTTCAATATGATGCAATTTTGCTTGTTCTTTACCATATCTTTCAATAGCCGACTTAAAATCCAAATACACAGCTTCACTGGTAGCGTTAACCCCGTAGCCTTCATCACAGCGTTCTTTTGCCGCTCTGGATGCTACATCGCGAGGCACCAGGTTTCCAAAGGCAGGGTATCGCCTCTCCAAATAATAATCTCTATCCTCTTCAGCGATTTGAGTTGGCTTTAGCTTTCCTTCTCTAATGGCCAACACATCTTCCATTTTCTTTGGCACCCAAATACGACCGTCATTTCGAAGGGATTCGGACATCAACGTTAATTTAGATTGATAATCTCCCGAACGGGGAATACATGTTGGGTGAATTTGTGTATAACAGGGGTTTGCAAAAAACGCTCCTTTTTTATGAATTTTCCAAGCTGCAGTAGCATTAGACCCCATTGCATTGGTAGACAAGAAATAGACATTTCCGTATCCTCCTGAAGCAATTACCACCGCATGGGCAGAATGGCGTTCAATTTCTCCGGTCACCAAATTTCTGGTTATGATTCCCCTCGCCTTGCCGTCTATTTTTACAACGTCCAACATTTCATGCCTGTTAAACATTTCTATCTTACCACGTGCAATTTGTCTATTCATTGCAGAATAAGCACCTAATAATAATTGTTGTCCCGTCTGACCTTTGGCATAAAAGGTACGGGAAACCAAAACTCCTCCAAAAGAACGATTGTCCAACAATCCTCCATAATCTCTGGCAAATGGGACTCCTTGCGCCACACACTGGTCAATAATATTTGCCGAAACCTCAGCCAGGCGATATACATTTGCTTCCCGGGAGCGGTAATCTCCTCCCTTTACAGTATCGTAAAAAAGACGGTATGTAGAATCTCCATCGCCTTGATAGTTCTTTGCTGCGTTGATTCCTCCTTGTGCGGCAATAGAGTGTGCCCGTCTTGGAGAATCCTGATAGCAATAGGCTTTTACATTGTAACCCAGTTCAGCCAACGTAGCTGCTGCACTTCCGCCAGCCAATCCCGTACCTACCACGATAATATCTATATTACGTTTGTTTGCCGGATTGACAAGGTTTATTTTGTTTTTATGATTTGTCCACTTATGAGCAATGGGTCCCTCAGGTATTTTAGAATCTAATATCGACATAGCTTATTATTTAGTGGGGTATTTGATTAAAATGATGATAGATGGCAATGAAAATAAAACCTAGCGGAATCAATACTGCAAATAATTTTGTAAACCCTTTTAATGCCTTCGAATAAGAATTATTAAATCCAATACTTTGAAAAGCCGATGAGAATCCGTGCCACAAGTGAAAAATAAGTAATACAAATGCCAGTACATATAAACCTACCCGTACAGGGCTTTCAAATTTATGGACCGTCTCAACCAAATATCTTGTAGGGTCTTCCGGATGAGATTCTATATATTTATGTACAATTTCAGGTATCCAGAAATCATAAAAATGAAGCCCTAAGAAAGCTAAGATCACAAGCCCGGATATGATCATATTCCTGGAGGCCCAACTTGCATTAGCACTTCCTTTATAAGATTTGTAGTTCACCGCACGTGCATTCCTGTTCTTTAATTCCAACACAATTCCCATAACAAAATGGTAAACGACTCCAAAAATGAGTACAGGTTGCAAAATATATTGCACCAATCCATTCGTTCCCATAAAATGTGACCAGCTGTTAAAAACGTCCGGAGCAATTACAGAAGTGAGATTTATTACAAAATGTTGTGCCAGAAAAAACACAAGAAATAAGCCCGAAAGTGCCATAGCTACTTTTCTGGCTATTGAAGAGGATATTATTCCCATTATGGTTTTCTTTTATAGAAAAATTAAAGTACAAAAATACGGTGCAAAGCGATTTTTGCCAAACAATATGATTTGTTTTACCAGCTATTTAGAACTATTATAAACACTATTTCACTTCAAGAGAGGTTTTTGCTGTTTTCCCGTTTTGATTTATTACAATAGTGTACATTCCTTTTGGTAAATAGTACTTATCGTTTTTAGCCTTCTTTATTTTTGTTCCGGCTTTTTCAAGAACCTTCACTCCCTTTTCTGAAACTGTCACATCATAATCAATAACATTCACTCCTTTTGAAACATCAGCATCAAATTGTTGCAGTTCTTCTCCCTCTTCAGTTTCAATAGCGATCTTTACTTTTCTTTCCTGCGGACTATAGGCCTGAAGCGTAACAGAAGGTTCTAATACATCTCTCCAGGGACTAAAACTGTCTCCCCAATGATTTGAAGCATGTATTGGTTCTATTTCAGCGAGCAAAAGATCATTTGTATTTTCACTGTTCATTAATTGAAGCAACTCAATATCTGCTACATAGATGGACCTTCCATGGGTTCCCACAACCAGGTCTTTTGCTTCAGGTTGTACAACTAAATCGTGAACAGCCACATTTGGTAATTCACCGGAAAACACCTCCCAGCTTTCTCCTTTGTTAAAGGAAACATAAGCTCCATTATCCGTTCCCAAATACAACAAATCTTCATTTTCAGGATCTTCTTTTATTACATTTACAGGGGAAGCAGGAAGATTTCCATTAATATTTTTCCAGGTAGCTCCGTAATTGTCACTTACAAAAACATAGGGTTTAAAATCATCCCAGCGATACCCATTGAGTGTTACATATACCCTTCCTTTCTTATGTGAAGAGGCGATCACTCTGCTCACCCATAGATCCTTAGGAAAAGAAGTTGAGATATTCGTCCAATTTCCGCCACCATTTCTGGAAATGTGAACCATCCCGTCATCACTTCCAGCATACAACAGGCCAAATTGAAATTTTGATTCGGAAATGCTGGTTAAGGTTCCGTAAACAACATTTCCCGGTTTCCCCCCTTGGGTTAAATCCCCGGAAATCGCCTCCCAGTCTGCTCCCTGATTCATACTACGCATCAATTTATTTCCGCCTAAGTACAAAATATCCTGATTGTGCGGGCTTAACAAAATAGGGGTTTGCCAATTAAAACGATATGGACTTTCACCCAATTCATGTTTTGGCTGGATATAAGTGGTTTCATTCGTTTCACGGTTGATGCGAAAGTAATTTCCAAATTGATATCCCGTATACACTACATCACTATTTCTATTGTCTATTTCAATTTGCATACCGTCTCCACCCATAATGGACTCATAGGGATATTGTCCGCTTTGATGCCAATATGTGCTTTCTTCATATTCATGAGAGCCTACCCAAACCCCATTATCCTGCAGGCCGCCATATACATTATAAGGTGTTTCATGATCTACATTGATAGCATAAAACTGTCCAACCGACGGAGCGTTGTTCTTAATCCAGTTCTCTCCATCATCATAACTAATATTAATTCCGCCATCATTACCGTCAATTAAGTGGCCCGGCATCTTTGGGTTTATCCAAAGGGCATGGTGATCTACATGCACATTATCGGCATTGATAGATTCAAATGTTTTCCCTCCGTCTTTCGATTTTAAAATTGGAACTCCATATATATAAATACCATCCTTGTTACTTGGGTCTACATGGATCTTTCCAAAATAATAACCATACGAATAATAGATCCCATCTAAATAACCTTCATGGGTCTTATTCCATGTTTTTCCTCCATCGGTACTTTTATAGACCTCCGCACCAATTACAGGAGTGTCAAACAATAAAGTGTTGGCATTTTCCAAATATTTGGCAAGATCTGCCGGTTGCACCCTTCCTCCTTTTACCATTTTCTTTACACTTTCGGCTTTGTATTTCTTCGGAAAATTATTTGTGCGCAAATATTCGTTTAACTTTTTGTTGTCCAGTGCCAATAACTGTGCTGAGGTCATATTCTTAAAACTGTCCTTGGAAAGAACATCACTGTCATCATCAGTCGTATCATCAGCTTTTCTGCGTGCCTGGTTGTCATGAATTGCGTAAACCGTGTTAGCATTAAAAATGGCAAGACCAATTCTACCTACGCCTTCTCCGGTAGGAAAGCCACTACCTCCTACAGAGACTTTAGTCCAGGTATTTCCTGCATCCGTACTTTTATAGATACCACTGCCAACACCGCTCCCTCTAAAGTTCCAGGCCTTTCTGTCTTTATCCCAGGATGCAGCATACATAAGGTTGAAATTATTGGGGTCTCTTTCCACTTCAATAATTCCGGATTGATTATTAACGAACAATGTCTTGTTCCAGGATTTTCCTCCGTCCATAGTTTTATACACACCTCGTTCGTCATTGGTAGAATACAAATGCCCTACTACACCTACAACAATTTCATTGGGATCATTTGGATTGATCAAAATACTGCTAATATGATGTGAATCTTTTAGTCCAATATTCTCCCAGGTTTTTCCATTGTTGGAAGATTTCAGCAAGCCGATCCCGGCATAAGATGAACGAGAAGAGTTCACCTCTCCGGTTCCTACCAAAATGATATTATTCTTCCAGTCTACTGCTAAACTCCCCACATTTTGTGTGGGGCTACTGTCTAAAACAGGAGTAAAACTTGTCCCATTATTTTTAGTATGCCAAACACCTCCACTGGCATAGCCCACATAAAATTCTATTGGGTTGTCAGGGTTTACTGCAAACCCAACAACACGGCCACTCATAACAGTAGGCCCTATATTCTTAAAAGGAAGGTTCTTTACAATGGAGTTTTTAGTAAGTACAGCTTTTTGCTGCAATGCGTTTTCAACATCGGAAGCCAATGTCGCAGGTTGCTGTCCATAAGAAACAAAAGATAAAATGAAGTAGGAAAGAAGAAGTACTTTTTTCATTGGTTAGTAAATTTAGAACGTTGAAGATACAGATAAATAGAAAATCGGCAAAAGGTTTGAAATTTTAGATTTCCTATTTTTGAAAAAATTAACTCTTATTTAAAATCGAACCAATAAACATTAGTAGCAAATGAAAGATTCGGAAATTAATTTTGAGCATTATTTGCGCATGATCATAAATGACGAAGAACTTGAGCATGAAATACCTTTGGTCTTAGAAGCTTTCTCTTTCTTAACGCTACCTAAAAATGAGTTTTTTGTGAAAGAAGGAGAGGTTTGCCCTTATTTTTGTTATATAGAAAGTGGTATTTTACAACATTCCATCACCATTTCAGGAGAAGAGAAAACTACGTATCTCGCCTTAAAAAATTCATCAACCTCTGCTTTAAAGAGTTTTAAAAATCAAGTTGCTTCAAGAAAAAACATTAAAGCCATAGCCAATTGTGGCCTATGGGTGATAAACCTCGAGAAGTTTGAATATCTGCTTAAGAATAATAAAGCTTTCAACAAATTCTATTATAACCTGATTGAAAATCAAATTTACCTGATCGATGATTACAGGATCGACCTGCTCATTCTAACACCGGAGGACCGATACCAAAAACTACTCATCAATGAGCCCAAATTACTGCAACAGGTGCCCTTGCGTTATCTGGCTTCTTTCTTAGGGATCTCAACAAGGCACATGAGCAGAATCCGTAAAAATATAATTTAAAGCCATATGGCTACTTATATTGAATATATCTTTAATTACTTTTACCCAAAACCAATTAGATAATACTACTATGAAATATCACCAGATTGATCACAATCTTTATATCAAAAACCGAAAAGACTTCATGGCGCAAATGAAGCCAAAAAGTTTAGCAGTATTTAACAGTAATGATATATACCCTATCGGTGCGGATAGCCTTATGCCTTTTCAACAACATAGAGATATTTTGTTTTTAAGCGGGGTAGATCAGGAGGAAAGTATTCTGGTATTGTTCCCGGAAGCGGTCGAAGAAAAAAATCGTGAGATTCTTTTTTTGAAAGAGACCAATGACCATATTGCCGTTTGGGAAGGAGAAAAGTTGACCAAAGAAAGAGCTTTCGAAGTAAGTGGAATTAAAACCGTGTATTGGTTGGATGAATTTGATAAGGTCTTTTTTGAATTGATGACACAAACTGAAACTATCTATTTCAATACCAATGAGCATTACCGCCAAGCTGTTGAAACCGAAACGCGTGAAGATCGTTTTATAAAAAGAACCAAAGAAAAGTTTTCTGCACACAGCTGGGCAAAAAGTAACCCTATTTTACAACGACTTCGTTCAGTAAAGGATCCTATTGAAATTGATTTGTTACAAACCGCTTGTGATATTACTGAAAAAGGATTTCGACGTGTCCTTGACTTCATAAAACCCGGTGTTTGGGAATATGAGATCGAAGCCGAGTATATGCACGAATTTATAAGAAATCGTTCTCGTGGCTTTGCCTATAGTCCAATTGTGGCAAGTGGAAATAACGCCAATGTTTTGCATTATATTGAGAATAACCAACCATGCAACGATGGAGATTTGATCCTGATGGATGTAGGCGCAGAATATGCTAATTACAGTAGTGATATGACGCGTACTATTCCTGTTAACGGAAAGTTTACAAAACGCCAGCGCGAAGTCTATAATGCTGTAAATCGCGTAAAAAATGAAGCTACAAAGATGTTAATCCCCGGTGCATTTTGGAAAGAGTATCATATAGAAGTTGGTAAAATAATGACTTCAGAGTTATTAGGCTTAGGGCTCATTGACAAAGCTGATGTACAGAATGAGAATCCTGAATGGCCTGCCTATAAAAAATATTTCATGCACGGAACGTCTCACCATTTGGGCCTTGATACACACGATTACGGAATTTTATGGGAACCTATGAAAGCTAATATGGTCTTTACGGTAGAACCGGGAATATATATTCCTGAAGAAGGCTTTGGTGTACGTTTGGAAGATGATGTGGTAATTCGGGAAGAGGGAGCTCCTTTCAACTTAATGCACAATATTCCTATTGAAGCAGATGAGATCGAGGATCTAATGAATCGCTAGTATACTTTTCTTTTAAACAAATTTGAAAGTACAAATGCTGCTATAGCCGGCAGTACCCAGCCTAAGCTATTATTTGCTAATGGAATCCAGCTTTTAATGGTTAGTACCGTTTCTTCGGAAATTACAAATTGCAGAAAATCCGGAATACTAAAGAGTAATGTTACAAAGGTCACTGTTCTAAATACCAATTTCGATGCGAAACGATCCGACACTATGTTCAGCAAGATCAGAACTATGGTAATAGGGTAAATAAACATGAGTGCAGGAACTGCAATATCTATAATATAATGTACATCAAATTGCCCTACAGCCACCCCTAATATACATCCCAGTACCGCTGTAATTTTATAGGCTAATTCAGAATTTTTTGAAATGCCTTTTACAAAATCCGCAGTTCCTGTAACAATTCCAACAGCAGTTGTAAAACAAGCGAGGGCAACCAATACTCCCAAAAATGCCGTGCCTATATCTCCTAAAGTCTGAGTACTTAAAGAGATAAGTAATTCGGTTCGGTTTTCGCTTTCGAGTGTTCCGCTGTTCAATGCCCCCAGGAATATAAGACCGCCATAAATAAGGAAGAGTCCCAATCCGGCTATTAGTCCGGACCTGGCGATCATTCTTTTCTTTTCCACATAGTTGTATTTTCCATGTAAGGCATAAGAAATTACAATAACTCCACCTACTACTACACCCCCTATGGCGTCAAATGTTTGATATCCTTCTAAAATTCCTCCTGTAAAGGAATTATTAAAAATAGATGCCCGCAGTGGTTCTACATCTCCAAAAGCTCCAATGCAAATAATTGCCAGTAGAATGATAATAATTAGAGGTGTCAAAAACTTACCTATAATGTTTACCATTTTGGAACGGTTGAGCACAAACACCAATACTAACACAAAATAGATAGTACTCATCCATAATGATGAAATTTCAAAATAGGGCTGGATGGATAATTCGTAAGTAACCGATGCTGTTCGCGGCGAAGGTAAAGATATTGAGATGGCATACACCAATATAGCATATATCATAGCAAAGCCAGGAGACACCTTATTTGCAAAATCCAACATGGTTCCTTGCAAACGGGCATGTCCGTAAATTGCCAAAATGGGAATGACAACAGCAGAAATTGCAAATCCTATAGATACCCATATCCAACTTTCACCGGCATTGTAACCCAAATAAGGTGGCAAAATAAGGTTGCCTGCACCAAAAAAAAGTGAAAATAACGCAAAAGCAGTTATAAAGGTTTGCTTGGTCTGGTTCATTAACAGATATTTGTTTGCCGAATATAAAAAATGAACCTGATTTATACTAACACTATGCTTTTTTATGAGGTTTTGGGGCAAGGGCCTGCTATTGTTTTACTCCATGGGTTTTTGGAAAGTTCTACCATGTGGAAAGAGATCATACCTGAACTTATCAAAGAACATAAAGTAATTATTATTGATCTGCCGGGTCATGGAAAAAGCGAATGTATTTCCGATATCCATACCATGGAGCTCATGGCAGAAGCGGTTCATGATGTATTGCAACACCTGAACATAACCGAAGCTATTTTTGTAGGACATTCTATGGGGGGCTATGTGGCTTTGGCATATACAGAATTGTTTGAGGCGAAAGTTTCAACTTTAGTATTGTTAAATTCAACACCTGCAGAAGATTCTGTTGAACGAAAAGAGAACAGGGAACGTGCGCTAACCGTTATTGAAAAGAATCCAAGGACATTTATAGGCATGGCAATTGCAAATTTATTTGCAGAAGGTTCCCGGGAAAAGTACGCTTCAGAAATTGACACTTTAAAAAAAGAAGCCTTTCAGTTTCCACTGGAAGGTATTATAGCAGCTATTAAAGGAATGAAGATACGTAAGGATCGCACTTCAATTTTAAAACAGTTCGGTAAAGATAAAATTATGATCTGCGCTACAGAAGATCCTATTGTACCTTTTTCAGTTTCAGAAATATGGGCAAAATTTTGTGATACGGAACTGAAAAAGGTATCGGGAGGTCACATGAGTCATATTGAAAATAAAGATGAAATTGTTAAAATATTGCATTTCATCGAATAATTTTACTTTTTATCGGGTTTTAAATAAATATTTCTATATATTTAACAAACCTAAAACTAACAACTATGAATAGCTCCTCCCCAAAAACATCGTTTTCGCTATTTGGTGTACTTTGTGCCACATTTGGCCACGACTACATCGTTACCAGAAAAGTTACTAATCACATAAATGAATATAAGTGTACTCACTGCGGACGTGAAGTCACAGATGGAGAAGGCGGAAAATTAGAAACACTTACTCAAAATATTAAAGACGTTAATACAAATGTTGCTGCATTTTTCCAGAAAAAAATGCGCAGAATATCAACAAATCAGATATGAAGAAAATTGTATGCAAATTAAAAGGGCATACCTATGCCCCTATTAAAAAGGAAAATATTTTAATTAAGGAATTTGAATGTATCCACTGCAAGCAAAGATATACAACAGATGGATATGGACAAATGGTAAGACTTACCAAATACTGGAAGGAAAATCATCAATTTTTTGAGAAGTATCTTGCCAAAAGAACAGCTTCATAAAGCTAATCATCTTCTTGCATAGCATTCCACCCTCGTGCGATCAAAGGAATTTTTGTATTTGCTCGGCTAATTAAATGGGTTCCTTCTTTTTCATGTGTAATATGCCCAATTACTGTTAGGTGTGGGTTTGCTTTAATTTTTGGAAAATCTTCAGCACTTATAGTGAAAAGTAATTCGTAGTCCTCTCCTCCACTCAATGCCACTGTAGTACTGTCTAATTGAAATTCTTCACATGCACTAATGACCTGGGGGTCCAGTGGAATCTTATCTTCATATAAATTACATCCTACATTCGATTGTTTGCATATATGTATGATTTCTGAAGAAAGTCCATCACTTATATCGATCATTGCAGTAGGTTTTACATCCAATTCTGAAAGTAACTTAGGAATGTCCTTTCTGGCTTCGGGTTTTAATTGACGCTCTATTAAATATGTATATGCATCCAGATCGGGCTGGGAATTAGGATTGACCTTAAAAACCTCTTTTTCACGCTCCAGAACTTGTAAACCCAGGTAAGCTGCTCCCAAATCTCCGGTTACCACCAGCAGATCATTCTCTTTTGCACCATCACGGTATGTAATAGTTTCTTTTTTTGCGTTGCCAATAGCGGTTATGCTAATTATCAAACCGGTTGTGGAAGACGTGGTATCGCCTCCTATCAAGTCTACATTGTACATCTTAACAGCTGTCTTTATACCGGCATATAACTCCTCCAAAGCTTCTACGGGAAATCTGTTGGACACCGCAATTGAAACAGTGATCTGCGTCGCTGTAGCATTCATTGCATATACATCTGATAAGTTTACCATGACAGCTTTATAGCCTAAATGTTTTAGCGGCATATAACTTAGATCAAAATGGACTCCTTCTATTAATAAATCTGTCGTTACTACTATTTGGTTATCCCCTTCTGAAGAAATCACAGCCGCATCATCTCCAATACCTTTAATTGTAGTATTTTGATGAATTTCAAAATTCTTGGTGAGGTGATCGATCAAACCAAATTCACCAAGTTGTGAAATATTTGTTTTTGAAGGGTTTTTATTTTCAAGCATGCTTCTTTAATTATCAGGGCACAAAAATAACGCTTCGCATTTAAATAATACTCCATTTGACAGGTAACTATTTTATTTTATTCCTTAAGAGAGGCAAATTATTGGATAAAAATGCTTCTCCTATTGTAATTTTTATATTTTTGAAGCCCTTTGCAGGGTATGGATTGAAAATTATGTGCAGTTAATAGGTTTTCATTGCAGTATTAATAATTTTCCATTGAAACATTCGTTATCCAAATACCTAAGTAGAAAACGAAAACACGCTAGTCTTTAAAAGTAGGGTAAATTGAAAGGTATCTGTTCTTTATAAAGGATGGTATTTTGTTAAAACCAAATAAAATAGACTAAGCAGTAGTTTAAAAATGAACAACTTATAAATAACATAATACCATTACTGTTACTCTCTTGTATTAATGGTAGTAGTATTTCTTAAAACCTAAAAACTATTAAAATGAAAAAACTCTTACTCCCAATTCTCTTAATGAGCTTTACTTTTGTAAATGCCCAAACACCTTGTACCGGTGGTTTTGCCGGTGGTTATCCATGTGATGGGTATTTTTTGCAGTCTGAAATTTCATTAGCTGCAATGAGTGCCGGTTCGGGAAATGACTCCTGGGGTTGGACAGACCCTTCTAACGGAAAAGAATATGCCCTTGTCGGCCTTGACAACGGAACAGCTTTTATAGATATTTCGAATCCTACAAGTCCGATCTATCTTGGTAAACTTCCAACACATACCAGCAGTAGTATCTGGAGAGATATAAAAATATATAACGACCATGCATTTGTGGTAAGTGAAGCATTTAACCATGGGATGCAGGTATTTGATTTAACAAGATTGAGAAATGTAAACAATCCACCTGTTACTTTTACCGAAGATGCACACTACAACGGCTTTGGAAGTGCCCATAACCTGGTAATCAATGAGGATAGCGGTTATGCCTTTGGTGTTGGAACATCAACATTCAACGGTGGTCCGCACTTTGTAAACATTCAAGACCCTATCAATCCTGTTGCTGCCGGTGGTTATGCCATGGATGATTACAGTCATGATGCGCAAGTGGTTACGTATTGTGGCCCTGATGATGATTATGCAGGACGTGAAATTTTGATTGGAAGTAATGAGAATGAAGTTGTCATTGTTGATATTACAGATAAAGCAAATCCTGTTGGTATCTCTACAATTTCTTATACAAATGTTGGATATACCCACCAGGGATGGTTCACTGAAGATCAACGGTATTTCATTTTAGGTGATGAGACTGATGAAATAAACATTGGATTTAATACCAAAACGATCATTTTCGATTTTAACGACCTGGACAATCCACAGTTCTCTTTTAATTTTACCGGGCCTACATCTGCTTCAGACCACAACGGATATGTAAAAGGAACCAAATATTATATGGCCAGCTACCGTGCAGGATTACGTGTTATGGATGTTAGCGATATAGCAAACGGGAACATGACCGAAATAGGGTATTTTGATTCTCATCCTTCAAGCAATAGTGTGAATACAAATAATGGTGCCTGGAATGTTTTTCCATACTTTGACAGTGGTAACATCATCATAAGTGACCAAGATGCCGGATTTTTACTCGTGAAGGCTATCACCGATGATACTACTGCTCCAACTGCTGTTTGCCAGGATGCAACTGTTTCACTTGATGCTAACGGAAATGGTTCCGTAACTGCCGCAGAAATAAACAATGGTTCAACCGATAACAGTGGCACTGTATATTTCATCCTTTGTGAGGATACTTTCGATTGTTCAGACCTGGGGACAAATACCGTAGAATTGGAAGTTTATGATGATTTTGGAAACAAAGATTTTTGTACCGCTACTGTAACAGTAGTAGACGAGATAGATCCTGTGATCACTTGTCCTTCCGGACTTACCGTAGTTTACGATTCGGGGAATCCTTTTTACACTCTTGAAAATTTTGATACAACCGGGGACGTTACAGCAACCGATAACTGTGCAGCCGGCCTTACAATAACTCAAAACCCGGTTCCGGGAACTCAATTAACAGTTGGAGTTCATACAATAACTTTTGAAGTTACGGACGGATCTGGAAATACGGATACATGTTCTTTTGACCTAACAGTAGAAGAAGAACTTGGCACAACAGATTTTGAACTTGAAAAAGGATTGGCTATTTTCCCTAATCCTGCTTCAGAAGTAATTACAATTGCTTCAAAAAATGCAACTCTTTCTACTGTAGAAGTAGTTGACATATCCGGAAAACGTATTTATACTAGCAATAATATTGATTCGGAAACAACGACAATAAATATCTCAGCATTCTCTAAAGGATTGTATTTTGTAACTATAAATAATGCTGTCACAAAGAAGATTATCAAAAAATAATGGCCTCTGTGTAAAGTAAAAAACAATCTTTAAGTAGTAAAGCACTAACATTTAACTCTTTAGTTATTGTTAGTGCTTTTTTTATTGTTAGCTTTATAGTCCTCTAATAAAAAAATAAATGAAAAAGTTTTTACCCTTTTTAATAGTATTGGTGTCTATAGGGCTGGTTGCTCAAACTCCGTGTAATAACGGAATGGCCGGTTCGTTTCCATGTAATGGCTACGATCTGCAATCACATATTCCGCTTGCAACAATGAATTCTACCAGGGCAAATGACTCCTGGGGATGGACAGACCCTCAAGACGGAAAAGAATATGCTATTGTCTGTCTAATTGAAGCCACAGCTTTTATTGATATCTCAGATCCACTTAACCCTATCTACCTGGGGAGCCTCCCTACAGAGAACAACAGCAGCACCTGGAGAGATGCAAAAACCTATAACAATTTTGCCTTTATTGTTAGTGAAGATCCCGGACATGGTATGCAGATTTTTGATTTGACCAGATTACGAAACGTAACCAATCCTCCGGTGATATTTACCAAAGATGCACATTATAGCGGTTTTGGTGATGCTCACAATATTGTGATCAATGAAGATACCGGATATGCCTATGGGCTTGGTACCAGTGCGAATAGTGGCGGGCCTCATTTTATAAATATCCAGGACCCTTTAAACCCGGTAAATGAAGGCGGTTATTCTGCTGAAGGATATTGCCATGATGCACAAGTAGTTATTTACAATGGCCCCGATACAGATTATACCGGACGCGAGATCCTTTTTGGTAGTAATGAGGACAAAGTGGTTATAATAGATGTTACCGATAAAACAAATCCTCAAACTATAGCTACCATTACATATTCAAATTTGGAATACACACACCAGGGCTGGCTTACCGAAGATCAGCGATACTTTTTATTGGGAGATGAGCAGGATGAAATAAATCTTGGACTTAGCAGCAGGACCGTCATTTTTGATTTTAACGATCTGGACAGCCCGCAGATTTACTTTGAATATACAGGTTCAACACCAGCAACAGACCATAATGGTTATATAAAAGGAGATAAATTCTATTTATCAAATAATGCCGCAGGACTAAGAGTAATGGATATTTCAGATATCGCCAATCAAAATATGACAGAAGTAGGCTATTTTGATTCTTACATATCAGATAATAATGCGGGTTATAATGGAGCGTGGAACGTATATCCCTTTTTTGAGAGTGGAAACATTGTAATAAGTGACAGGACCGAAGGTTTCTTATTAGTAAAACCTTCGACGCTCGCATCAGACGACTTCGAATTTGATAATGGCCTTTCTATATATCCAAACCCTGCTTCAGACCTTGTTACAGTGAAATCTGAAAATGCAATCATTTCGACCATACATATTGTAGACGTTTTGGGTAATTTAATTTATTCTGAAAAAGAGATCAATTCTCAAACAAAAATGATTGATCTATCTGCGTTTTCAAATGGATTGTATTTCATGAAAATTAACAACGGCAGTACAAAGAAAATTTTAAAGAACTAGCGTGTTTATTAGCCTAGTAAGTTAATAGGGCATTGATTTTTAACGAATTAAGTTATAATTAATGCTTTTTTATTAGTAGCTTTACGAATCTTGATCAAAACGGGAAATATGCTCATTAAGTAGGGTAAATTACTCGATGCCTGTTCTTTATATAGAATTGCATTTAGTTATATAAATTGTCATACATCCCTAATTCAAAAAATAAGACAAAATGAAAAGATATTTACTTCCCATCTTATTGCTCTGCTTTACCTTTTCTAATGCTCAAACTCCTTGTGTGGGAGGAATGGCCGGGACCTACCCCTGTAATGGTTATGACCTGCTGTCATTTATTCCTTTTACGGCTTTAGGAGCTACCAATTCGAATGATTCCTGGGGGTGGACAGACCCAAATGATGGTACCGAATATGCTATTGTCGGATTAGACAACGGAACAGCTTTTCTGGATATCTCGGATCCATTGAATCCTGTTCATTTAGGAAATTTACCTACACATACAGGTACAAGTATTTGGAGAGATATAAAAGTATATGACAACCATGCATTTGTTGTAAGTGATGTAAATGGAAATCACGGGATGCAGGTATTTGACCTTACACGTTTACGCAATGTCGCTAATCCACCCGAAACATTTACGGCGGACACCCATTTCAGCGGCTTTGGACCTGCTCACAATATTGTGATCAATGAAGATACCGGATATGCTTATGGAGTTGGAGCAGATACCTACAGCGGAGGCCCACACTTTATCAATATCCAGAACCCAACAAATCCTGTTGCAGAAGGCGGATTTGCCTCATACGGGTACACGCACGATGCTCAGGTTGTGATCTATAATGGCCCTGATACAGATTATACCGGGCGGGAAATCTATGTTGGAAGTAATGAAAGTCAGGTTGTGATCGTAGATGTTACCGACAAGGCAAATCCTCAGGGAATAGCCACGGTAAGTTACACGAATGTATCTTATACGCACCAGGGATGGTTTACAGAAGACCAACGCTATTTTATTGTTGGCGATGAAATAGATGAGCAGGACTTCGGCTTCAATACCAGAACCCTGATTTTTGATCTTAATGACCTTGACAATCCTCAATTGTCTTTTGAATTTACAGGTCCTACTCCGGCAACCGATCACAACGGATATGTAAAAGGAGATACGTTTTATCTGGCCAGTTATGCTGCCGGTATGCGTGTTATGGATATATCGGATATTGAAAATGGAAATATAACTGAAACCGGTTATTTTGATGTGTATCCTTCAAGTAATATCGCGGGTTATAACGGTGCGTGGAATGTATATCCGTATTTTGAGAGTGGGAACATTATGATCACATCCTTGCAATATAGCGATCCAAATTACAATGGTGGTTTTTATTTGGTTAGGCCATCTACACTTGCCATAGATGATTTTGCTGCAAACAGCTTTGCAATTTCTCCTAACCCTGCTTCAGATAAGATCACAATAGAATCTTCAGATCAGGTTATCATTTCAAGTATTGCGATCGTAGATGTATTAGGAAAAGAAGTATTTTCTGAAAATGAAATCAATTTGGCAACTAAAGTTCTGGATATATCATCATTCTCTAAAGGAATGTATTTTGTTAAGATCAACGACCAAATCACTAAAAAAATAATAAAAAAATAAGCATATCTGTAATTTAATAAGAAATGAACGACTTGTAAACAGTATAGTACTACCAATCCTATAGATTTAGTGACTGTAGTATGTTTTATAAATTTAAAATCGATCAAATGAAAAAATTATTACTTTTTTTACTAGCAACAACAGCAACTGTATTTTCTTTTGCCCAAACTCCTTGTGTTGGAGGATTTGCCGGTGGTTTTCCATGTAGTGGATATGACCTTTTATCAAGAATAACACCCGCTCAAATGGGTGCCAGTGGAGGAAATGACTCCTGGGGATGGACCGATCCTCAAGACGGAACCGAATATGCAATCATATGCCTTAATAACGGGACCGCATTTATTGACATTTCGGACCCCATTAACCCGGTTTATCTGGGGAAACTGCCTACTCATACCGGTAGTAGTAGCTGGAGAGATGTAAAAGTATATAGTGATCATGCATTTATTGTAAGTGATGTAAATGGAAATCACGGGATGCAGGTTTTTGATCTAACCAGATTGCGCTCTGTTGCCAGTCCTCCTGAAACATTTACTGAAGATGCTCATTACAATGGTTTTGGAAGCTCTCACAATATTGTTATTAATGAGGATTTTGGATATGCTTATAGTGTTGGTGACAATACTTTTTCCGGAGGAGCTCATTTTGTAGATATTTCAGACCCTGTGAATCCGGTTGCTGCCGGAGGGTATGCTGCAGACGGTTATACACATGATGCGCAAATAGTAACCTATAACGGCCCTGATACAGACTATACAGGCCGTGAAATATTTTTTGGGTGTAATGAAAATGAAGTTGTAATTGTAGATATAACAGACAAAGCAAATCCGCAAAATATTTCTTCGATAAACTATTCAAACGTAGATTATACACACCAGGGGTGGCTAACAGAAGATCAACGTTATTTTATCGTTGGAGATGAAGGGGACGAATTTACTTTTGGATTCAATACCCGAACTCTTATTTTTGATTTTAACGACCTGGACAATCCACAGGTCTCTTTTGAATATACAGGCCCAACTTCGGCAGTTGACCATAATGGTTATGTTGTAGGAGACAAGTACTACCTTGCTAATTATGCCGCCAGTTTAAGAGTTATTGATATTAGTGATATCGCTAATCAAAATATTTCCGAAGTAGGATATTTTGACACATATCTAAGTAACAATAATGCTAATTATGCCGGAGCCTGGAACGTATATCCGTTTTTTGCAAGTGGAAACATAGTTATAAGCGGGACCGAAGGCTTTACTTTAGTAAGACCTTCTACACTATCAACAGATGATTTTGCTGAAAATGACTTTGCAATGTCTCCTAATCCTGCTAAAAACTCTGTTACTATTTCATCCAAAACAAACCCAATTTCACAAATTGAGGTATATAGTCTGGTAGGACAGCGTATATTAAATTTAAATTATGCAGACAGTGTTTCGGAAAGTATTGATATTTCAAGCCTGACTGCCGGAATGTATTTGGTGAAAATAAATAATAATACCACAAAAAGATTAATAGTGAATTAACCTTTTTTTGAATTTACTTACTTGTAAAGAACATAATACTAATATGTAACCTTATGCGTTAATGGTAGTATTATGTTTCTTTATATTTGTAGCCAAAGAAATGAAAAAACTAGTGCCCCTTATACTAGCAGTAACGATACCCGTAATTGCACCTTCACAAATAGACTGTGTTGGGGGTTTTGCCAATTTGTATCCCTGCAGTGGATATAATTTGCAATCTTCACTTTCTTTGGCAACGCTAGGAGCCAGTTCCGGAAATGATTCCTGGGGATGGACCGATCCCCAAAATGGAGACGAATATGCTCTTATAGGTCTAAATAATGGAACCGCATTTATTAATATAACAGACCCCGTTAATCCTGTGTATCTGGGAAAACTTCCAACGCATACCGTTAATAGTAGCTGGAGAGATGTTAAAGTTTATAATAACCATGCATTTATAGTTAGCGAAGCTATTGGTCATGGAATGCAGGTTTTTGATCTAACAAAATTACGCTCTGTAACAAATGCTCCGGAAACCTTTACTGCAGATGCTCATTACAATGGTTTTGGTAGCGCACACAATATTGTAATTAATGAAGAAAGTGGCTATGCTTATGGTGTGGGTACTTCAACTTTTAACGGCGGGCCCCATTTTATAAATATTCAAAACCCAACCAGCCCAATTGCTGCAGGAGGATATGCTGCAGGAGGGTATAGTCATGATGCACAAGTAATTACTTATAGTGGTCCCGATACTGATTATACAGGACGTGAAATTCTAATAGGCAGTAATGAAATTGAAATAGTTATAGCGGATATTACCGACAAGGCAAACCCACAAAATATATCTACCATTAACTACACAAATGTAGGGTATACGCACCAGGGGTGGTTTACTGAAGACCAACGTTATTTTATAGTAGGTGATGAGCGTGATGAAATAAACATTGGCGGAGCTACCAGAACCATCATTTTCGATTTTAATGACCTGGACAACCCACAATTTCACTTTGATTTCTTTGGTTCCACAAGTGCTATTGACCATAATGGATATGTGAAAGGGAATAAGTACTATATGGCAAATTACCGGGCAGGATTTCGTGTTTTTGATATAAGCGATATCACTAACCGGAACATGTCTGAAATAGGATATTTTGATACCTTTACGTCGAGTAATAGTGCAAATTTTGGTGGAGCATGGAATGTGTATCCGTTCTTTGCAAGTGGAAATATTGTAATAAGTGATTTAAATGGAGGTTTCTTTTTAGTTAGAGATCCAAATTTGGCCGTTAACGACCTAACAGCTTCAGGTTTTGTTATGTCTCCAAATCCGGCAAAAAGCAATGTAGTGATCACTTCCAAAGAAGAACCCATCTCTCAAATTAAAATATATACTCTGCTGGGGCAACATGTTTTTGGTGCTAATTATTCCGGAAGCATTTCCGAAAATATTGACATTTCTAGCTTTACAACGGGAATGTACCTTATAAAAATAAATAATAATACCGTTAAAAGATTAATGGTGAATTAACCCTATAAAGATGCTATTAAAAAAGACACAAATTATTAAAGTTATTGGACTGTCACTTATTGCAGGAATTTTTACTTCCTGTAATAAAGATGATAATGGTGGTAGTCCCATAATAAATGATCTGGCCGGTGAGATAGAATACATTAAAACCTTTGGAGGAAGCGATGAAGATGATGCTGCTTCCATAGTAGAGAATGCAGACGGGTCTTATACCATTTTTGGCTCTACGAGAAGTATTGACGGCGACATCACAGATAAAACATCAAACGATCTGGATTATTGGCTGTTGAAAGTTAGTGAGACCGGTGAGAAGATATGGAGCAAGACATATGGAGGAAGTGATGATGAAAAAGGGGCAAAAATAACTAAAACCAGTGATGGGGGTTATCTGCTGAGTGGATACAGCTCAAGTAGTGATGGCGATGTGTCCGGCAATGAAGGTTTCCATGACTATTGGTTACTTAAAGTTAACAGTGAAGGAGCTGTACAATGGGATCGTAATTATGGATTCTCTGGTAGCGATCAGGCATTTGATGCGTTTCAAACAAAAGATGGCGGTTATTTTCTTACAGGGTTCCTTGACGTAACTGCAAGTGGCGGCCTTGGAAATGACGATGGTAAAAGCCGTACCTTGCACGGTGTTGGTGAATACTGGGCCATTAAGTTGGATTCCGGAGGAAATAGAGAATGGAGACGCTTTTTTGGAGGAACTAACAACGACAGAAGCTATGATGCCCTGGAAACAGCAGACGGAGGTTTCTTAATGGTCGGTGCTTCAGAAAGTATAGACTTTGACATTACAGATAGTAAAGGAAGTTACGACTTCTGGGCCGTTCGCCTAAATGGTAACGGAGATAAATTATGGACCAAATCTTTTGGCGGTACTGAAATTGATATAGGATATGCAGTTACTATAACTAAAGATGGTAATTATATGCTCGTTGGCGATACTCGTAGCGCAGACGGAGATATTACATCTGCTTTAGGAAATGCAGATGCCTGGGTCGTGAAATTTGATGATTCCGGAAATATTATCTGGCAAAGAACCTACGGTGGAGATCAATTTGAATCTGCCAGAAGTGTTAAGCCTCTCGCTAATGGAAATTATCTAATATCCGGATCAACTCGAAGTGGAAACGGAGATCTTACAGCAAACTATGGCGAAAATGATGCCTGGGTTTATATCATTGACGGACAGGGGAATCTTGAATTTCAAGTCAATAGCGGTGGTTCAAGCCTGGATTTTGCTAATGATGCTATTGAGACAAACGACAATAAAGTAGTTGTAGTAGGAAATACGGAAAGTGATGATGTAGATATCACTCAAAATAAAGGAATTAAAGACTTTTTAATAATTAAAATCAAATAATAAACACTAGAAATTTAAAAAAATGAGAAAATTTGCCCTATTAGCCTTAGTAGCATTGATAGCACTTAGTTGTAATAATGATGATGACAATAGTACTACCCCTGTAAATGTTGATTTTTTATTTACGCACAATTTTGATGGTAGTCCTATTGAAAACTCAGATTTTGATCAAATTCAATACACAAATGAGAATGGAGAACAACTAAGTTTATCAAAACTTGTATACTTGATCTCGGACATTACATTTACTAATTCATCCGGAGATGTATTTGATGCAGGTGACTATAATCTTATCAATGTTAGAGAGGAGACCAATTTAACTTTTACACCAAACATCCAGATTCCTCCCGGAAACTATACGGTTTCATTTACATTTGGATTCGATGATGAAGATAATATAGACGGTGCATATGCCGATCTAAACTCTGCAGACGGTGGTTGGAATGTACCTGCAATGCTTGGTGGCGGATACCACTATATGAGAATGGAAGGTAAATTCATTGACAATACCTCAACAGAAACCGGATATGCCTATCATACCATTAGAGCAGCAGATATGAGTACTACTCCTGTAACAAATCAAGACACTTCTTTTGTTGTGACCCTGGGAACCGTAACCGTTTCCAATGATACTCAGGTTGAAGTAAAGATGGATGTGGCAGAATGGTACAAAAACCCTAATCTTTGGGATCTAAATGTTTTACATACCGTATTAATGCCTAATTTTAATGCACAGATCATGATGTTTGAAAATGGCTCCTCTGTCTTTAGTTTAGGTGCTGTTACACAGAATTAAAACAGAAAAAATGCGTCGGCTTTTATTAATAGCATTAGTATCACTTCTTATCATCTCCTGTAATACGGGAGATGATAATGGTGGTGATGCTTATGTGGCTACACCAAGTCCGTTGGCTGTCCCGCAATTATTTCAAGATAAATTATTGGATCCTGTAATTCCAGCAGACAATCCACAAACGGTTGAAGGAATTGCTCTTGGGAGAAAACTCTTTTTTGACCCTATTCTTTCGGCAGATGGCACACAATCCTGTTCCAGTTGTCATGATCCCAAAAATGCATTTACAGATTCAAAACAATTTAGTGTGGGAATTGACGGAAGTGTGGGGACAAGAAATTCTATGCCGATCTTCAATGTCGCCTGGAATTTCAATGAAAACTTCTTTTGGGATGGAAGAGCCATTGGTGTTGAAGGGCAGGCTTTTGGCCCTGTAACCAACCCAATAGAAATGAAAAACACCTGGCCCAACGCAGTAGCAAGCTTGCAAGCAAGTAGTGAATACCCTGACTTATTTCTGAAAGCATTTGGAACATCTACCATTGATTCTACACTGGTTGTAAAAGCGATCGCCCAATTTGAAAGAACATTGATCTCGGCAAATTCAAAATTTGATCAATACTCCAGAGGAGAAGTAGAACTAACTCCTTCCGAGTTGAACGGCCTTAATGTCTTTATGGATGAAAACAGAGGTGATTGTTTTCATTGCCACGGAAACCCAAACAGTCCTTTATGGGCAGACAATATATTTCATAATAACGGGTTAGATGAAACTTTTACAGACCGGGGACGTGGCCTAATAACGGGTGATCCCAGAGAATTTGGCCTATTTAAATCTCCGTCCTTACGCAACCTGGCATATACTGCTCCATATATGCATGATGGCAGGTTTGCCACATTAGAAGAGGTTATTAATCATTATAGTGAAGGACTGGTATATTCTGAAACAATAGACCCTTTAATGAAAAAAGTATCTGAGGGAGGCGTTCAATTGAGTGAAGAAGACAAAGCAGATCTAAAGGCTTTTTTACTAACACTATCTGATCCTTCGTTTATCACGAATCCTGACTTCCAGGATCCAAACTAATTTAGGATATTTCCTAAATTTCTTACTACTGCCAAATTGCTTTTACTACACACAAAAGCGATATGTTAATTATTACCTAAAACTATAATACTATAAGTTTAAATTCTTTTGCTTGTATGGTTAAAAGGCGTTTTTAACTTATATTTGCACTCTAATTTAGAACAAATCTATATAAAATGATCAAAGTAAGTGACAATGCGAAATCAAAAATAACGCAACTCATGACAGATGAAGGTTATGATGTTGTTAGTGATTTTGTTCGCGTTGGAGTAAAGAGCGGAGGATGTTCCGGCCTATCTTACGAGCTTACCTTTGATAAGGACCAGGGCGACAACGATAAACTATTTGAAGACGCCCCGGTAAAGATTGTTATAGATAAGAAAAGTTTTTTATACTTAGTAGGAACAACATTAGAATATAGTGGTGGCCTTAACGGAAAAGGATTTGTTTTTAATAATCCTAATGCGAACAGGACATGTGGATGTGGAGAAAGTTTCTCTCTTTAATGCTAGCTGAAAAAGAAAATGGGAAAGTTTACCGAAGATGATTTAAAAAAAGAGCTCGAAACCAAAGAGTATGAGTACGGGTTTTATACAGATATAGAATCTGAAACTTTCCCTGTTGGTTTAAACGAAGATATAGTTCGTGCCATTTCAAAAAAGAAAGAAGAGCCGGAATGGATGACAGACTGGCGTTTGGAGTCATTTAGACATTGGAAAGAAATGGTAGAACCGGAGTGGGCAAACGTTCAATACGAAAAACCAGATTTTCAAAATATCTCCTACTACTCTGCTCCTTCCAAAAAAGCAAAATACGATAGTATAGATGAAGTAGACCCGGAATTATTGGAAACCTTCAATAAATTGGGGATTTCATTAGAAGAGCAAAAAAAATTAGCCGGTGTCGCAGTAGATATCGTAATCGATTCTATTTCCGTCGCAACCACTTTTAAAGACACCCTGGCAGAAAAAGGAATTATTTTTTGTTCTATTTCTGAAGCCATTAAAGAGCACCCAGAGCTTGTCAAGAAATACATTGGCAGTGTTGTTCCGCAAAAGGACAACTTTTATGCAGCATTAAACAGCGCTGTGTTTAGTGATGGTTCTTTCTGTTATATTCCTAAAGGTGTACGCTGCCCTATGGAACTATCCACTTACTTTCGGATCAATCAGGCAGGTACTGGTCAGTTTGAACGAACTTTGGTAATCGCAGATGAAGGAAGTTATGTAAGTTACCTTGAAGGCTGTACGGCTCCCAGCCGTGATGAGAATCAGTTACACGCAGCTGTAGTAGAATTGATTGCCCTCGACAATGCCGAAATTAAATATTCTACCGTACAAAATTGGTATCCGGGCGGAAAGGACGGAAAAGGAGGGGTATTTAATTTTGTAACCAAGAGAGGCCTTTGTGAATCCAATGCAAAGATATCCTGGACACAAGTAGAGACGGGAAGTGCAATTACATGGAAATATCCCAGCTGTGTCCTAAAAGGAGATAATTCTATTGGAGAATTCTATTCCATTGCCGTAACCAACAATTACCAGCAGGCAGATACAGGGACCAAAATGATCCATTTAGGAAAAAATACAAGAAGTACCATTATATCAAAAGGTATTTCGGCAGGAAAATCTCAAAACAGTTACCGGGGATTAGTTAAAATTAATCCAAATGCAGACAATGCCCGTAATTTTTCACAATGTGATTCGTTATTGATGGGAAACAATTGTGGAGCACATACCTTCCCCTATATTGAAGCAAAAAATAAAACAGCTCAAATTGAGCACGAAGCTACGACAAGTAAGATAGGGGAAGACCAGATATTTTATTGTAATCAACGTGGGATAGACACGGAGAAGGCCATTGCTTTGATAGTAAATGGTTTTAGTAAAGAAGTATTGAACAAGTTACCTATGGAATTTGCCGTAGAAGCACAAAAATTATTGGAAATAAGCCTTGAGGGCTCAGTCGGTTAATTAAAAAAACAATTATCATTATGAAAAAGATCCTTTTATTATTCGTTCTTATGCTAATCGCATTTTCTTGTAAAAATTCAGAAGAAAAAAAGGTTGAAGAAACTACTTCAGAAGCTACGGAAACGAGTTCACCAAGTGAAAAAAGTGGTAGAATTTATCATGGGGAATTTATTTATATGGCTGATGCTGCAGTACTTAAAGGAGATGTTTTTATTTACGGGGTTGTTATCAATGAAGTCTCTACAAAACTTGCGGAACAGGTTAAGGGCGTTAAAAAAGATGAGTATGACATGGTTCCCGTAATTGTAAGAGGGATTGTTTCTCCTAAACCTGAAGATGAAGAAGGATGGGAGGAAATTATCACTTTAACAGCGATCCTTGAGGTAGGTGATGAACCTGCAAAGGCAGACATTAAATTTGAAGAAAAGAAAAGTTAAGGAATGTTACACATTAAAAATTTACACGCTGGTGTAGAGGAAAAAGATATCTTAAAAGGTGTCACCCTCAATGTAAAAGCCGGAGAAGTACATGCTATTATGGGGCCTAACGGTTCCGGAAAAAGTACTTTGGCATCTGTAATTGCAGGTAAAGAAGAATTTGAAGTACATAAAGGCGACCTTACACTAAATGGGGAAGATATTACCGAACTTGATCCCGAAGAAAGAGCGCACAAAGGTGTTTTTCTATCTTTTCAATATCCGGTAGAGATTCCCGGAGTAACTGTAACCAACTTTATAAAAACAGCTATCAACGAGACCCGTAAAGCTAAAGGGCTAGAAGATATGCCGGCAAGCGAAATGCTCAAGCTTATCAAAGAAAAGGCAGATATGCTTGAGATCGATCGTAAATTTTTATCCCGTTCCTTAAATGAAGGGTTTTCCGGAGGAGAGAAAAAAAGAAATGAGATATTTCAATTGGCGGTTATGGAACCCAAGCTTGCCATTTTAGATGAAACCGATTCCGGTTTGGATATTGACGCTCTTAAAATTGTTGCTAACGGAGTTAATAAATTAAGGAACAAAGATAACGCTGTAGTGGTTATCACACATTACCAGCGGTTGCTGGATTATATTGTCCCGGATTTTGTACACGTATTAATGAATGGAAAAATTGTTAAGTCCGGAGGCAAAGAGTTAGCATATGAACTTGAAGAAAAAGGATACGACTGGATCAAGGAAGAAGTAAATGCCTAAGAGCAATTTGAATATTGAAAGATGAGTTTAAAAGATAAATTACTTTCCTCTTATATAGCTTTTGAAGATAATTTGGAAGTCGACTCTCCTATTCATGAGATTCGCAATAAATCCATTAAAAAATTTGAAAACGATGGATTTCCAACTAAAAAAGACGAAGCATGGAAATATACATCCTTAAATTCTTTGCTGAAAAATGATTATAGTGTCTTTCCAAAGCAATTAGATAATACTATTGAGCTCAAAGATGTCAAAAAGTATTTTCTTCATGATATAGATACGTATAAAGTAGTATTTGTAGACGGTGTTTACAGTTCGTTCCTTTCAGAAACAACTCATGATAAGTTAGATGTGTGTTTATTATCGGCAGCATTGAGCAAGCCTAAATACAAACCTGTAATTGAAGCCTATTTCAATAAAGTTGCAAAAGACGAAAGTTTAACGTCCCTTAATACGGCATTTGCAAAAGAAGGAGCATACATACACATACCAAAGCATAAAGAAGTAGAAAAACCCATAGAGATCATTAACTTCTCAACAGGCAATGAAGCTGCAATATTCTTACAGCCCCGAAATTTAATTGTAGTAGGGGAAAATGCTCATGTACAAATTATTGAACGCCACCAAAGCCTTTCTGGAAATGAAGTACTTACCAATAGTGTAACAGAGGTTTTTGCTGAAAAAAGAGCTTATGTCGATTATTATAAAATTCAAAATAATGTAGTTTCAGCCTCATTAATAGATAATACCTATTTAGCTCAGGAACGGGAAAGTAATTGTAATGTACATACGTTCTCTTTTGGCGGAAAATTAACCCGAAACAACCTCAGCTTCTATCAAAATGGAGAATACTGTAATTCTACTTTAAAAGGAATTACCATTTTGAAAAATAAACAACATGTTGACCATAATACATTGGTACACCATATTGCCCCGAACTGTGAAAGCCATCAAGATTACAAAAGTATTTTTGGCGATGCGTCAACAGGTGTTTTCAATGGAAAGGTTGTGGTTGAGAAAGAAGCTCAAAAAACAGATGCGTTTCAACAGAACAACAATATTTTAATTAACGATAAAGCTACTATTAATGCAAAACCGCAACTGGAGATTTTTGCAGATGATGTAAAATGTTCACACGGCTGCACCATTGGCCAGTTAGACGAAGAAGCATTGTTCTATATGCGTTCTCGCGGAATTGCTAAAAAAGAGGCCAGAGCTTTATTGATGTATGCCTTTGCCAATACAGTGTTGGAAAGTGTGAAAATTCCTGAATTAAAAAGACGAATTAATAAGTTAATTGCCAATAAGATTGGAGTTAACCTGGGCTTCGAGATTTAATTTATAACCCTTTTAATCTCACTTATGGCATTCGATGTTCAAAAAATACGAACTGATTTTCCCATCCTTCACCGCACAGTAAACGGATATCCGTTAGTATATTTGGATAATGCCGCAACTTCTCAAAAACCCCAAGTTGTAATAGACAGTATAGTAGATTATTATAGTAAATACAACGCAAATATACACCGAGGTGTGCATTCGCTTTCGCAAGAAGCAACCGATGTATATGAAGCAGCTCGAAAAAAAATTCAGGAACACTTTAACATAAAACATTCACACGAAGTGATCTTTACTTCGGGAGCAACTCACAGTATCAATTTGGTTGCTAATGGCTTTTCTTCAATACTAAAACAAGGTGATGAGGTTATTGTTTCGGCTTTAGAGCATCATTCCAATATTGTTCCCTGGCAAATGCTATGTGAACGCACCGGAGCCATTTTAAAGGTGATCCCAATGAACGAAGAAGGAGTACTGATCCTTTCAGAATATGAATCGTTGCTTTCAAAAAAAACAAAGCTGGTCTTTGTAAATCACATCTCTAATGCTTTGGGAACTATCAACCCAATTGAAACCATTATTAAAAAAGCGCATACTGTTGGCGCTGCAGTGTTGATTGACGGAGCTCAATCATGTTCACATATAAAACCCGACCTGCAACAACTAGATGCAGATTTTTATGTGACCTCAGCTCATAAAATGTGTGGCCCGACAGGTGTTGGACTTCTTTACGGAAAAGAACAATGGCTTAACAAATTACCCCCTTACCAAGGAGGTGGCGAAATGATCAAGGAAGTTACTTTCGAGAAAACCACGTATGCGGCATTACCTCATAAATTTGAAGCCGGAACTCCCAATATTGCGGGAGGTATTGCTTTTGGCGCTGCAATTGATTACCTTAACAGTATTGGCTTTGAAGCCATTGGTGTTTATGAAAAAGAACTGCTGGATTATGCAACTCAAGAATTATTGAAAATAGAAGGCCTGAAAATTTACGGGACAGGAGTTGAGAAGACTTCAGTAATTTCCTTTAATATTGAAGGTATTCATCCTTACGATATTGGCACTATTGTTGACAAATTAGGAATAGCCGTACGTACCGGACATCATTGCGCCCAGCCCATAATGGACTTTTATGAGATTCCCGGGACCGTACGTGCTTCTTTTGCCTTTTATAATACAAAAGAAGAAGTAGATAGCCTGGTAGCAGCAGTAAAAAAAGCAAGATTAATGCTAACTTAAATACTACTATTATGAGAATACTAACCTTACTTACCGTATTTATCTTTACCATTATTACAGGTAGTTGCGATGAAACTAAAAAAGTAATTGATGTGGCCGGAAATGTACAATTATCAGGGATATATACAGTTACCAATATTAATGGCAACCAGGTAAACACTTCAGGTGACAAAAAGGTGCATATATCCTTTGCTGCCTTGGATAAGACCATCCGTGGAAATACAGGGTGTAATTCTTTCTTCGGAAGCTATACTTTAGACCTATACGCTTTGAGTTTTAGTGATATCGGCCAGACCGAAATGGCATGTGACGAACCCATTATGGCTACGGAAAATGCTTTTATGCAGGCACTTAGAAATACAGGGTCTTATTCATTACAGGAAAACATCCTTACACTATATTCTAAAGCAGACCGAAGCGTTCTGCTAACTGCCAAAAAAGATACTAAAGAAGCTAACTAATAATGACGATTGAAGCCATACAAGAAGATTTAATTGACGAGTTCTCATTATTCGATGACTGGATGCAGAAATACGAATATATGATAGATCTTGGAAAATCATTACCCCTAATTGACCCTTCTTTGAAAACTGATGACAGATTAATTAAAGGGTGCCAATCCAAAGTTTGGTTACATTCTGAATTAGAGAATGGCAAGGTTGTTTTTACGGCAGATAGTGATGCAATAATTACCAAAGCCATTGTTGCGATTTTAATTAGAGTATTCTCCAATCAAAAACCGGAAGACATCGTTGCTGCCAATACAGATTTCATTGATGAAATAGGTCTAAAGGAGCATTTGTCTCCCACTCGTGCCAACGGCCTGGTTTCAATGGTCAAACAAATGAAGTTGTATGCTATTGCATATCAAACCCAACTCAAAAATTAAGAATATGTCGACAACAAATATTGATACAACCGAATTAGGTGAAAAAATAGTAAAAGTGCTTAAAACTATTTACGACCCCGAAATTCCCGTAGATATCTATGAACTAGGGTTAATCTACGATGTCTTTGTAAATGAGGATTTGGAAGTGAAAATTCTAATGACACTTACAACACCTAATTGCCCTGTTGCCGAAACACTACCTGTTGAAGTTGAGGACAAGGTTAAATCCATCAAACTGGTTAAAGATGCAGAAGTGGAAATTACTTTCGATCCACCCTGGAGCCAAGACCTAATGAGTGAGGAAGCCAAATTGGAACTGGGAATGTTATAATGGAAAAAGAAATTGTAAATAGGGTTGCCAACAGCAAGTTGATCACTTTCAACCTGGAAGATTTCTATCCGGAAGGAAAGCGTGTTGTTTTTGATATTTCAAAATGGTTATATGAAGGCATTGTCCTTCGTGAAAAAGAATACAGGGCATTTGCAAATGATCACGACTGGTCGCAATATACAGATTGTTATGTCGCTCTTGTCTGCAGCACAGAAGCCATTATTCCCAGTTGGGCGTATATGTTATTGTCATTGAAATTGGCTCCTTTCGCCAAAAAAACAATTGTTGGTTCCTTAGACGAATTAGAAATCGTAATATTTTCCGAAGTTGTCAATACACTTCAGCTTGATAGCTTTAAGGACAAACCGGTCATCATAAAAGGTTGTTCAAACAAGACCATCCCTTCAACTGCATTTGTCCTGTTATCTCAAAGGCTTCAGCCTATAGCAAAGAGCATTATGTATGGAGAAGCATGTTCTTCGGTCCCATTATACAAAAAGAAATAAGTCTTTAATCGAAAGATTAGCGTTGCTTGTCGAAAGCCCATTTTTTTTGAATCTATTTTTTTCCAAAACGTAAAAAGAACATATAAATTTGTCTCACATGAAAATACGATCCATGAAAACCCAGGTATTTTTCTTATTACTAATTTGTCCCTTTATCGCCTTTGCGCAGGATGCCGAAGAGAAAGAAGCTCCTAAAGACGGTTGGACAAAAGCCGGAAATATCTCTTTACTGTTCAGCCAGGCTGCTTTTAATGAAGAGTGGACAGGAGGAGGAACTTCCAACTATGCAGCGAACCTGGGATTAACTTACGATTTTAATTATCGTCAGGGGAAATTGGTTTGGGATAACCGCATAGTCGCAGACTATGGTATCACCAAATTAAAGGATCAGGAATTTACCCGGAAAACAAATGACCGCCTGGAATTAAACTCTCTTATAGGAAAACAGATTAAAGAAAGTAACTGGTTCTATTCTTACTTTCTAAATTTTAAAACACAAATGGCCCCAGGGTACGAATATGGAGAAGATGCCGATGGAAATGAAATCCGTACAGAGGTAACCAAATTATTATCTCCCGGTTATCTACAAACAGGGCCAGGATTATTATGGAAAAAAAGTGACAATCTAAAAGTAAATATCTCACCTGCAACCGCAAAACTTATCATTGTGGATAGTGATTTCACAAATGTTGGCAGTGACCAGGCTGTGATTGATGCATTTAATGATGCGGGTGGCTATTTTGGAGTAGAGGCTAATGAAAATAGTCGTTTTGAGTTGGGTGCATCCCTTTCCGGTTATGCAAAACTGGATATAATGAAAAACGTAACAGTAGAGAACGTTTTAAACTTATACTCAAATTACCTAGAAGATCCACAAAATATTGATATTGATTATACACTTAATTTAATTATGGCAGTTAATAAATACATTACTGCAAATGCTACTTTACAAGCAATTTATGATGATAATGCAGTGCGAGGTTTTCAAATTAGAGAAGCCTTAGGCATTGGTTTAACATATGGTTTTTAAAGTTAATTCCCCGAATGATTGATCGATTAAACTGTAGCAATAAATTGAACTGATCGATGTGTTTTTTATATCTTTGGTTAGTTAGTCGTTGAAATGTTCAAGCTACAGGAAAAGCCGTCTTAAAGACGGCTTTTTTTATTCGGTATATTCATCGTATAAAAAATGATTATAAGGAAATCTGCTTACATGGATCTTCTTTACTTTCTCATAAACCAGTTTTCTGAACTCTTCAAAATTCTCCTTTTTAAGAGCTGAAACAAAAATGGTATCAACTTCTTTGGAATTCATCCATGTACGCCTCCAGTCTTCCAGGCTATAGTGCGCTTTTGTCTTTTTTGTCACCAAATCGTCTTTATCTATAATTTCAGCCTGGTAGGCATCAATCTTGTTAAATACCATTATGGTAGGCTTATCCGCACTATCAATTTCATCAAGAATTTTATTTACCGAAGCTATATGGTCCTCAAAAGAAGGATGTGAAATGTCCACTACATGTAACAATAGATCCGCTTCACGAACTTCATCAAGTGTGCTTTTAAAAGACTCTACCAATTGTGTGGGAAGCTTACGAATAAAACCAACAGTGTCACTTAACAAAAAAGGAAGGTTCCCGATCACCACTTTACGCACAGTAGTATCAAGGGTAGCAAAGAGTTTGTTTTCTGCAAATACTTTACTTTTACTTATTACATTCATTAGAGTAGATTTCCCTACGTTGGTATATCCTACCAAGGCTACGCGAACCAATGCTCCACGATTACCTCTTTGCACCGACATTTGTTTGTCAATGGTCTTGATCTTCTTTTTTAATAATGCAATACGATCCCTTACAATACGGCGGTCCGTTTCAATTTCTGTTTCTCCGGGACCTCTCATACCAATACCTCCACGTTGCCTTTCCAGGTGAGTCCACATTCCTGCCAAACGAGGCAGTAAATATTCGTATTGGGCCAGTTCTACTTGAGTACGGGCATAGCTTGTTTGCGCACGTTGCGCAAAAATGTCAAGAATCAAATTGGTGCGGTCTATAATCTTACACTGCAATATCTTTTCAATATTCTTTTGCTGCGCAGGAGATAGCTCATCATCAAAAATAGCGATCCCTATATCATTTTCTTCCACAAACTCACGTACCTCTTCCATCTTACCCGTTCCAATAAATGTTTTAGGATTAGGCATTTCCATTTTCTGAACAAACCGCTTCAATACTTCACCTCCTGCAGTATACGCTAAAAACTCAAGTTCATCTAAATATTCCTTAGACTTATCCTGATCCTGCTGTTGGGTAATTAAACCCACAAGGATGGTTTTTTCGTATTCTAAATTTGTTTTCTCTAGCATAGATTTAATATCTTTTGCAAAGGTACAAAACACTTTGCAAGGGTTTTTTGTATTTTACAGTCAATTAACGAATACGTGATGCAGGATTCTTCAAAAAATAAAAGTCTTTACAATATTGCTTTTTATAATCTCGAAAATCTGTTCGATACAAAAAATGATCCTAAAACATTGGATGACGACTTTACGAAAGATTCTAAAAAGAAATGGACAGATAAGCGTTTTCAGAAAAAAATAAAGAAATTAGGTAGAGTTATTTCCAGCATTGGTTATAGTGATATTTATCACCCCCCGGTACTGGTTGGTGTTGCAGAGGTCGAAAATCAAGAAGTACTTGAAGCTTTGGTCGCTTCAAAATTTTTGAAGAAGAAAGGCTACGATATTGTGCATTTTGATTCTCCGGACGAACGCGGTATAGATACGGCATTACTTTACAGGTCCAAATATTTTATCGTAGAGCATAAAGAAGTCTTTACCCTGTTTTTAAACAATGAGTTTGGGGTTCGTGATTATACCCGTGATATTCTATATGTAAAAGGGCTCCTTGAAAAGGAACCGGTACATATTTTGGTAAATCACTGGCCTTCAAGAAGGGCAGGCACCGAAGAAACAGCCTATAAACGAATTGCTGCCGCTACAAAAAATAAAGAGATTATTTCCGGGATCATTAGTGAGAACCCTGCAGCTAAGATCATAGTTATGGGAGATTTCAATGATGATCCTCATAGTGAGAGTATAAAAGGATTAACAACACAGGATTTATATAATCCTATGGAAGTTTTATTGACCAGGTACTCCGGGAGTACTAACCATAGGGGAAACTGGAATTTGTTCGATCAAATCTTACTTTCTCATAACTTCATGCAACAACACGGCAATACATTTAGGTTTGAGAAAGCTAAAATTTTTAATCCCAGAGAACTGGTAGAATATAAAGGCAGAAACAAGGGAAATCCGTTTAGAACATTTGTAGGACGTAAATATATTGGTGGTATTAGTGACCACTTTCCTGTGTACGGCACATTTTCAGTACATAAAAAATAGAATCTGTTTAAAATGATACGTTTAATCAATTTTAATGCTTCGGTTGTTCAAAAAATGTCCGGGATAAATAATATAAATAACCGTATATAATGAGCAAATTATCGTTGTTGGTATTTTTATTGGGTATACTGTATATCGAGCTTGCTTCTGCGCAACAGGATCCCCAGTATACACAATATATGTACAATATGAATGTGGTAAACCCTGCCTATGCCGGTTCCAGGGAATCGATTTCCATTACCGCATTATATCGCAAGCAGTGGTCGGGTTTTGAAGGCGCTCCGGAAACAATTACATTTTCCGCACATTCTCCTATTGCCGATAAGGTTGGTTTGGGCCTTTCGGTTATCAAAGACGAGCTGGGCCCCATTAGTGAAACAAACGTATATGCAGATTTCTCCTATACATTGCAGCTAAGTAAAAGCTTAGAGTTAGCCTTAGGGTTAAAAGCAGGAGCTACTTTTCATGATGTAGGCTTAATAGATTTGGAGCTGCAGGACCCTAACGACCCCTTTTTTTCACAAGATATCAATAACACTTACCCCAATATAGGAGCCGGAGCTTTTTTATATGCGGACAATTTTTACGTAGCATTATCCGTCCCCAATCTTTTAAATTCTGTTCATCTTGATGAAAACGGAATTAAGTACGGAAGTGAAACCAATCATTATTTTGTTACGGCGGGGTATGTATTTCAGGTCTCAGAAAACGTTAAACTGAAGCCTTCCGTACTGGCAAAATCTGCTTTTAACGCTCCATTATCCATGGATGGAAATATAAATGCGCTCTTTTATGAAAGGTTTGAAATTGGAGCTTCATATCGTTTGGATGATTCCTTTAGTGGTTTGGTGGGGTTTCAGGCCACTCCTGCGATTCGTATAGGTTATGCATATGACAGGGTTGTTTCGGATATTGATGTCGTTAGTGATTCTTCACACGAGATCATTCTAACCTTTGACCTGATCTTTAGTAAACGTGCCCAGCGTTCACCCAGATACTTCTAATTATCTAATTTCATTCAAAAATGAAAAAAATATATACAATTTTGTTCCTTATAACAGTTAGTACTGCTGCTGTTACTGCACAAAATGAGGACACTAAAAAGGCAGATCAATTGTATGATAGATTATTCTATACAGATGCTGCCGAAGCTTATCAAAAACTGCTGAAAAAAGGAAAAGGGAATCGTTATGTTTTTGAACGATTAGCAAATAGCTACTACTATATTAACGATACTAAAAAAGCAGAAACCTATTACAGGCGTGTTGTTAAAGGGAGAAAGGTAAAAGCAGAAACCGTTTACAATTATGCGCAATCGTTAAAAGCCAACGGAAAGCTTAGCAACTATGATACCTACATGAGAAAATTTGCCGAAATGAAACCCAAAGATTCCAGGGCAATAGCATTTATAAAAGACCCCAACCATGTATCAAAGTTATTAGAAGATGCACCAGGATATTTGGCTACAAATATGGAAGAGATCAATACAGAATATTCTGAATTTGGAGGAGCTGCTATAGGGAAGGACTTTTACTTCTCTTCGGCAAGAAATACAACTCGTAAAAAATACGGTTGGAACGAAGAACCCTACCTGGATATCTATAAAGCAAGTGATGTTGGCGGAACTATTAAAAATGCCAATTTGATCGACGGAGATGTAAATACGAAGTTCCATGAAGGAAATGTAACCATTACTGCAGATGGGAAACGTATGTATTTTGATCGCAACGATTATTACAAAGGCGATTACGACAAGAATAGCGAAGGCATAAACCAAATCAACCTGTATTATGCAGAAAATGTGGATGGCACCTGGACAGATATTCGATCCGTGGCATTCAACAGCGATGAATACTCTACGGGCCATCCTGCTTTAAGCCCGGATGGAAATACACTATATTTTGTAAGTGATATGCCCGGAGGAAAAGGCATGAGTGATATTTATAAAGTATCTGTAAACAAGGATGGAAATGTAGGAACACCTCAACGATTAGGAAATACTATTAATACTGAAGGAAAAGAAGTATTCCCGTATGTAGACAGCAACGGCACTTTGTATTTCTCCAGCGATGGGCACCAAGGTATTGGCGGATTAGACGTATTTTCTACAGAAGCTTCCAGAAATGGATTTGGAGAAGTGAAAAATATAGGTAAAGGTGTAAATAGTTCCGGAGATGATTTCGCTTTTAGATTTGATCCGGCTACTATGACCGGTTATGTATCTTCCAATCGAAAAGGAGGAAAAGGAAGTGATGATATCTATACGGTAAAAAAATTGGAGGTGCCTTGTAAAGTAACCATGAATATAAAGGTTGTGGACGAATATACAGATATGCCTGTAGATGGTGCACGAGTGGATTTGTATGATACTCTTGAGAATAGGTTAAGTAGTATGACCACCGGTCCGGAGGGTACTGTAACTTTTCTTGTGGAATGTGATAAAGAGCATATCACACAGGGATTGTCCAAGGGTTATGAAAGTACTATTGTAACAATTGCTCCAACAAATACTCCTGAAGTTAACAGCCTATTAGAACTACGCCCTATTGAAGCTATTATTGAAGATGATAAAGTAGTTCTTAATCCTATATTATTTGACCTGGACAAGCATGACATTAAACCACAGGCAGCTTTCGAACTGGATAAACTCGTTGCAATTATGCAAAAATACCCCAAGATGAAGATCAATGTGGAAAGTCATACGGATAGCCGTTCGAGTAATGCTTATAATATAGGCCTTTCAGAGCGGCGCGCACAATCAACCGTGCAATATGTGATCTCTAAAGGGATTGATCCCGGCCGCATTAGCGGTAAAGGATATGGCGAGAGCAGGCCCAACATAGACTGTGGTACAGATTGCACCGAAGAACAGCACCAAAAGAACAGGCGTTCAGAATTTATTATTGTAGAACGCTAATCTCTTTAACTAACCGGCTTATAAAAACGTTTGCCTTTTCATTCTAGCTCCTGCAAAAAGTTATCAATGGCCCCAAAGTATAGCTCCGGTTGGTCCAACCAACCATAATGCCCGCACTCTTCAAGAATTGTTAGTGTTGAATTTCTGAAAATACTATGTGCTGTTTCAGCAATACTCTTATCAATAATGTCTTCCCGGCCCTGAATAATTAAAACCGGGGCTTTGAAATCTTTTAACGCCTCCGAACAATCAAAATCGATCTTTCTCATATTTTGAAACACAAGTTGATTGATCGCTATATTTCCTTGTGTTAGCCTATGGGCGATTACAGGAACATTCGATTTGTCATACAAATATGCCGGGGCAAGAAATCTTCCTCGTTGCAGTCTTGCAAAATAGGTAGTGTCGCCATTTGCAATTTTAGCATTCCAATAGTTCAAAGAATCTCTTTCTAAAGCGGTCAATCGGGAATTGATATTGATGATTGAAAACAGTTCCATGTCAATTCCTCCCGAAGAAGATAGGATAAGGCCCTTTACCTTTTCCGGAAATTTAGATGCATAGTAAGAAGCCAACATTCCTCCAAAGGAATGCCCAAATACAACCCATTTCTCAATCTCCAGGTGATCTCTAATCGTTTCAATATCCCGGACCATGGCATCCATTGTTATAGTACCCGTATCAATCCGGGAAATTTTAGATTTTCCCGTACCTCTTTGATCGTATATGATAGCTTTATGAGATTGGCCCATAATTTGGGCTAAAGGCTTAAATCCTTCACTGGACATCCCCGGCCCTCCATTAATAATTAGCATAGGATCGCCTTCCCCATAGGTAGTAAGGCAAATGGTATTATCGTCTTTAATAATACTTAACTCGGCTTGAGAAAATAATGTAATGGGGATAAGAAATATGATTAGGAAAGTTTGTATTGTTTTCATTTTTATGAACAAGTTTCGGCTAAATAGTGTTTTAATGTACTTTATTTTTTGTTGTGTTTAGTTAATTTTTTTAGTATTCCTCTAAAAATTATACCATGAAAAGGCAGTACCGAAAACCAATATAGCCTTCCCCACAAACCCAATGGCCTAAATGTGGCTGTCTGCTCCAGTTGATCCCCTACAATCTTAAACTCTAGCCAAGCTTCCCCCGGCAGTTTCATTTCGGCAAACAAAAGTAAACGGCCTTCATTTTTATTAGCGTATAATACTCTCCAAAAGTCTACTGCATCCCCTGCATTGATTGAAGTAAGATTTGTTCTTCCTCTTCTAAGTCCAACTCCGCCTGCGATTTTGTCTAAAACTCCTCTTAATTTCCAAAGCCAATTAGCATAGTACCAACCTGTTTCACCGCCGATGCTCCAAATTTTATTAAGGCATAATTTGCGATCGCTCATTTTACTTTTTCTATGATCAATAAAACATCCAAATGTCGGTACTTGTATAAAATCGGTAATATCAAAACTAATCCCACTACTTGAGTAAGAATCTTTCCAACTAGAAATTATACCGTTATTCTCAATTTTATTAAATGCTTTTTTCAGTGCTTCTTCATAACTATGTGGCTCAATTTCGAGTATTGAATTAATTTTATTGTCACGGCAGACTACTTCAACCTTCATGCTATTTACAAGTGACACTGCAAGCTTATAAGATGTAGACGTAACAAAATAAAGCCAGTACGAAGATAGTCTTGGAGTCATAACAGGAACAACAAAAATGGTGCGCTTTAAATTTCGGCATTTGGCAAAACCCAATAACATTTGCTTATAGGATAAAACGTCGGGGCCTCCAATGTCAAAATTTTGATTATAAGTTTCAGGATTGAACAGCGATTTGGACAGAAATGCAATAACATCAACAACTCCAATAGGTTGACATTTGGTTTTTAACCACTTTGGTGTAACCATAATTGGTAGTTTTTCCACCAAATCTCTGATTATCTCGAAAGAGGCACTTCCAGATCCTATAATTATTCCTGCTCTCAGTGTAGTAAGGCCATATGCCCCTTTGCTCAGTTCAATTTCAACATCTTTTCGTGAACTTAAATGTTTAGATAGTTCAGATTCATTTACTATACCGCTTAGATAAATAACCTGTTTAATGTTCGTTTTTCCCAGTGCATTTCTGAAGTTAACGGCAGATGATTTTTCAAGAGTTTCATAATTGTTTGAAGAAGACATTGAATGAACCAAGTAGTAAGCTCCATCAATATCTTTGGGGATTATTTGTAGTGACTCTTTATTCAATAAGTCAATTTCAATTACTGAAATTTTATGCCTTATGGAACGGGGAGGGTTAAATCTTCGAACGTCACGAACACAGCAAACCACTTCATGTCCTGCTTCAACTAAAACAGGTAGTAACCTTTTTCCTATATATCCAGTTGCACCAGTTAGAAGTATTTTCATAATTAAACACAAAAATCGAATAAACAGCAACTATTTTTGGTATGGTAATACAATAGTTAGCCTAAGTTAATTAAAATTTTGAAGCTCACTGTTTTGCCATTCTACAAAAGCATTTGACCTATATATTATAATCCTGCCCGTTTAGCCTGAACAGATGACTTATAAGGATTCCATGGATCTTCAAAAGAGCGTTTAAAGAAGAACTCCTTATAATAAGCACATGTACGCACAATACGCAAATATGTTCCCGTGTATAATGTCATGAAAATAACATAGGGCCATAGAAAACGCTCTTCTTTGCTACGCTCAGAGAAAAAAGAAATACTGAGCATTTGTACATAATTCATTACAAAATACAATGTGAAATTCATTGGAATAATAAATTGAAGTGAACCACTATAGTTAAAACAAATATCAATAATGTATATCCACCAAAGAATGTCAAGAATTACATTATAAAATACGTTTTCTGACAGTGAAAAAAAGGTGGCCCAATTAAAATTTGCATTAGGGAAATACACATCTTTATGCTTACGAAGCCTAAAGCGAATTATAGATTTATCCCAACGTAATCGTTGTTTGGTCAATATTTTAAATTTTGAAGGAGCATTGGTAAGACATACTGCGCTGGGTTCAAAATAAACCTTATAACCAGATTTCCTGATCTTCACAGTTATATCACCATCGAGCCCCGGGCCTATGTCCCAGCCTCCTATAGCATCTGTAGCTTCTTTTTTAAATGCTCCAAAAGCTCCCGAAATTATTTTATAAATCCCCAGATAAGAAGTAACTATACGACCTACAGATACTGTTTTTAAGTACTCTATTGCCTGTAATTTTGTACATAAGCTTTCTTTATAATTACGAACCTTTACATTACCTCCCACTGCAGCAATACGATTGTCCATAAAAAAAGGGATAAGTATATTTTCTATCGCATCCCGGTCGAATGAACAATCTGCATCAAGATGCACTATGTATTTCCCTTTACTAAAGCGTAAGGCAAGGTTTGCAGCACTTGCCTTCCCTCCCCGCATTTCATTACGAATAAACATATCGATAAGTCCCAGTTTTTCAAGATTCTTCCCAATGGTAGGAGTATCGTCATCAGAGCCATCGTCTACTATTATAAGTTCAAAATTAGTGAAGGTCTGTTCGGCTAAAGATTTGGTAAGCTTATACAAGTGTTTCCCTTCATTCTTTCCTGGAATAATTATAGATACAAACGGGTTTTCATTAAAAAGTGCTTGCCTGGCTTTTTCGAACCGGGCCTTTCTCTTTTTTCTTGTAAGGGTAAAAATTGTATATACCACGTAATCGATCATTATGTATCTTGTAAACTCAAACAATACAAAATACCAGAATACGCGTATGAACTTCTGCAAACCTACGGCACTCCAATAATTGAGATATTCGGGTATTATTTGTTCCAGCATTACAAAGTGTTTAAAAGCAGGTCTATCTCATCCTCTTTTTTAAGTTGGTGTGTATGCATAACAACTGGCATCGTGTCTGTTAAGTTATCGGTCAATAATTTTGAAAGATTGTACCGTATTTGTTCAAGGCGTTCACAATTGCTGGCCAATGTATCTGGCAATAAGAAGTAAAACTTATTGTAGGCTTCGGAATACAATAGATCAACATCTGTGAGATAGGATTGAATTATTTTTTCCATCTCTGCCTGAATTGCAGCCTTCATATCGCTGTTGAAGAACTCTATCTCATCATTTTGAAAGGCAATACTTCCCAATGTACTTTGTGTACCAGTAGCTGCTACTCTTTTTAATTCCTGCCGGGCCATTAGTTTGAATATGGGAAATGAAATTCCTTTTAACGATGCCGGGTGGGAATGTTTTTCTTCCTTTAAAGAAGTATGATAGTTCAGCAACCATTGTTCACCTTTAGCCGTTATACTGTATTCTCCTATGGTTTTTTGAAGTAACTCCGAAAGTGAATTCTCTTTCTCGCAGTCAAAACAAGCAGCTTGTATTTGTGGGTTTTGAAATTCATTGGTACAGCTGTTACATAAAAATATTGCCGAAGGCTTGTCGTAATCTATACCTATGTGGCGTAATTTTTTATCACACTTGGGGCAAGAGAGGTGATCTCCTTTTTTAAAATCGTCCTCCGGAGCTACATGCGCACATACAAAATGATGGATCATATCCCGGGCCTGTATATCTGCATCATGACAACTGGGGCATATCTCTTTAAAATTCAGGTAATTACCAGAACAGTTTTTACATAAGTGAACGTGATCTTTAAACGTACTTGTTATAAGTCCACCATGCTGCATGGTTTCTAATGCCTTTAATATCCCAAGGGAATCATCACCATTCCACAATGACAGCATAGGAAAATAATAGCCTATTTTACTTTTGCGGGATGTAAAGGGCGTTAAAAGGCGCTTGCGGGAATAAAGAAATGCCAGAGTTTTAAATTGTATTTGAACCTCGTATACAGACAAATTGAGGGGAGTTATAATTTGACCTAACCGTTTGTTTATTTTGATCGCCTTTTTTACAATTGTATCGACCTGTGCTATATGCACCTTACCATCTGTATGTGATAGTAGTTCTTCCTGAAAAGTATGGAGTTCATTTACAAAAAGCGGAATTAAACTCAAGGTCCCTTGTTCACAACGTACTTTTTTTACAATTTCCAAAAGCGTCTTTTCGGAATCGGTATTAACAACAATTCCGGCATATTGCGCCCAGTCTTTTGGCAGATCACTCGTACGGTATACGACCAGTAATTCATGCCCCTGGGCGGTTAATGTTTGCTTGGTTTCGTTATTTCTAAGTACATTCAACATAATACTATTGTAAAAAGTAACTTACAGGGTTAGATAATTGTGGCCTGCCGCTAAATGCCTGAAGGTTCCTCGAATATCAAAAACAACTCCTCCGGGAGCTAGCCGGGGTTCCAGAGTTTCAATGTTCTTATATACCGAATGGTTCACTGCCATTACAATTACGTTAAAAGTGCCATCTATTTCATTATCGGGAATAAGGCTAAACCCATATTCATGCATCACTTCATCCGGTTTAGCATATGGATCTTCCACAACTACCTCAAATCCTTTATCGATAAGGGAAGCAACTATATCTGCAACCTTAGAATTTCTAATGTCATTTACATCTTCCTTAAAAGTAATTCCCTTGATGAGAACACGTTTAGGTTCATTTCCCAGCATTAGGCGTGTGCGTCCTGCTATTTTCTTTACAATATGGCCTACCATACTCTCATTGGTTTTACGTACCTGTTCCAAAATAGCCGGCTTACAATTAAAATGATAGGCGCGTTCTATCAGGTAGTAGGGGTCAACTCCTATACAGTGGCCCCCTACCAATCCTGGAAAATAGTTCTGGAAGTTCCACTTGGTACCTGCAGATTCCAATACATCTTTAATAGGAATATCCATCGCTGAAAAGAGTGTAGCCAACTCATTCATTAAACCAATATTAACATCTCGTTGAATATTCTCCACTACTTTTGAAGCTTCCGCTACTTTAAGGCATGAAGCTTCATGTACTCCCGCAGTAACAATAGCTCCATAGACTTTTGAAATTAGCCTTAAAGCCTCGGGTGTACTTCCAGAAACTACTTTTTTAATTTGTGTAAAGGTGTGCTTTTTGTCTCCCGGATTGATCCGTTCGGGAGAATAACCTACTGTAAAATCCTTGTTGAATTTCAATCTCGAAATACGTTCCAGAACAGGAATGCATACTTCTTCCGTGCAACCCGGATATACTGTAGATTCAAAAACCACACAATCTCCTTTTTTTAAGTTTTTTGCAACCATAGCAGTAGCAGCTTTAAGGGGGTTAAGGTTGGGGCGCTTGTGTTTATCTATAGGTGTGGGGACTGCTACAATATATAATTTAGCATCTGCAAGGGTCTTTTGATCAAAAGAGAATGTAATGTCTTTGTCATCAAAATCTTTTGAGGTTAATTCTTCACATGGATCTTTATGCTGTAATAGCTGTACAATTTTTTTACTGTTAATATCAAATCCGGTAACCTTAAATTTACTGGCCATATGGAGCGCTAACGGCAGCCCTACATATCCTAACCCTACGACCGCTATTGAAGCTTCTTTTTCCTCCAATTGCTCAAAAAGAGATTGTTTTATGTAGGCTAGTTTTGGGCCTTTTACGGGCTGATATTTTTCTTGTGTCTTTAATGCTAGTCCTGTTCTCATAATATTATATTTTTAATTGATTGTTTTTATTTGAGTACTAAATTAGAAGGGTTAATGCTTCTGTTTTTATTTTTTAGCCAGATTGTAAATCTGTATAGGTGATTGGAATTTATTCGTAGATGAATGGTTTTTATCTTATTGTAAAAAAGAGTTTTCTATACATCATATTTTCCCCAATTGTATTTTTACATTAAGCTTGTGATAGCTTGCCCATTGAGTTTTTTCCATATCATTAATGGGAATTATTTCTGCCAGTATATTGCGTTCGGTAGGTTCATAGGTCTTCTGGAACTCATCCGGAGATTCATAAGTGGCGATATAGATTTTTTGTATACGTCCTTTTGTTGTTGATTGATCGGGAAACAATACCTTTACTTCCTGACCCTGCTTTATATCGTTTATATCTTTCAGGTCAAAATAAGCTTTGATAAATACCACATCGGTATTGTGTATGGTCATAACGTTCTCAGTCTTATAACAAGCCTCCTGTTCATTTTTTAAAATTTGACCTATAACACCGTTTATAGGTGACAGATAATTATTCCGGTAGTTATTCTTACCCTCCCTTTGGGTATCCGAAGAAGTATCACTAAAATTCATCTTCTTCAATTTTGACAATAATTGTATCTCATTTCGAAGTAATTCCGTAGTGATCTCTGCTTCATTTAACTGCTGTATTACCTCATCCAACTTCTCTTTTGTGTATACATCGAGCAAAACAAATTTTTCAAATCGGTCTTTGGTATTTCTTAAGTAGTTCCTTTTTTGGACCTGCGCCTTTAGCTTTAGTTCCTTTTGTTGTATTTCAAAAACAAGTTTTTGTACATCCTGTAATCTGTCTTCTTTGGCTTTTCGCTCACGGAGTATAGCAGAAGCATCATTATCAAAAACACTTTCTTTATAATAGAATAATAATTGGTCCCTGGATACTGTATCACCTTCGGTGATCTTTATGCCCAACAAGCGAATGTCCTGAGTGAAGTTTACATCTACTTTTTCCATTTGGATCTGCCCATCTCCTTCAATTATAGCCAGTTTCTTATAAACGTACCGCAATAGAAATCCCAGCACCAAAAGAATAAGTGCGAGATATAAAACGCGGTCCAGGTTAAATTTTTTCTTCTTAATGACAGGCTCTTTGAGCGTTCGGATAATAGCGCCTTTGCGCTGAAAAGAAAAGGGTCTCATAAGTTTAAGTTTGGGTTTTAAGTAATTGATATTCTTGTTGTATCCATTTGTGCAATGAAATTTGGGTTGTTTGGGTGTTCAGTATATACACTGTAAACCCCGCTGCTTCCCAATAAGCCTTCAGGTATTCTTCTTCTGCCAAAATGTAGACTTTGCCAATATCTTTAGCTTTTAAAAATTCCATTTGAAATGCAATATCAAAACCACTTTCACTACTGGTAATCAATACTTCCGGTTCTTCGTCTTGTTCAAATTGGAAAGGAACGACCTCTAATAATTCGCTCAGTTCATATAAGTGAACTATAGTGGTATACAATTGCATTTTAAGGCGTAGTACATTTTCAAGTATTTCAAATTGTGCTATCTGTAGTTTTAATAGTTCAAGGCCCGTTTCTTGTTCTTGCAGTTCTTTTTTTATGATACAAAGTGTACGTTTGTTCTCTTGTACCAATACCCATTTTTTGTATTGGTTTTTAAGGTCACGTACTTTTTCACGATAACCATTATAATAGGTCATTTGTGCATTCTGTGTACCCAACTGTTTATCTAACCGGATAGCCTGGCCACGAAGAATCTCTATCTTCTCTATTTGCCGTCTCCTTTTAAAGCTTAACGGCATTCGCAGCCTTAATCCAGCAGAAGCAAAATCACGTTGGTTCATATTAGTTTGTAACCAATTGTAGTTTGTATATACAGAGAAAGAGATATTGTTCAACCAGTGATGCTTGAGCCTTATATTTTCTATCTGTATGGAATCTGTAAATACATTGCTGGAAGTATTGATACGACTTATGTTTTTAATAAATAAAATGGGGAGCTTTTCATTTTTGTAATACCCTGAAACACTATCGATGATTTGGTGATTTAGCGTTTGAGTATTTTCTAACTCAGCTTCTGTAACTAAAATCTGTTGACTTATATTGATGAAATCTTCCCGTTTGACTCGTTTTTGGTGATACAAACCCGATAGTATATCAAAATAGCTATGTAGAAAATCCAGCTTGTTTTGAAATAGTGAAATAAGCTCTTCATTAATACTATATGTATAATCGATGCGAAACTGTCTCCGCCAGTTTATCTTGTCATGCCTGTTCTTTTGTTGTTGCAATATTGCTATTTCATTATCGAATTGTATTGCTTTATGGCGATTTTGTACGAAACCGGACCGCAGTATGTTCCATTCCAATTCGGTTTTTATACGACTGCGGGTATAATTATTGGTTTCTTCATCCAAATCGTCCTTAAAATTGTATTGTGCATTCGCTTTGAAAACCAGCCCCAAATCATCATTTATTTTTTCTTTTTGAAGTTTTTTTAACTGAATTTCATGAGCCACGTACGTACTATCCAAAGCCTGGTATGGCCTAAACCGGAAAGATGATCGTTCTGCAGGAAACACAAGTTTTGAGTTGGTCTCTTTATAAAGTGTTTCTGAAGCTATGATCAGTTCATCTATGGTCTGCGCAGGTGATACGTGGCAAACAAGAAAAGACAGGACCCCATAAATAAATAACTTTTTCATGGGATAAAAGTAATTTTTGAGAAGAAGTACAATCGTTATTTATCGATGGTTGGGTCGTTGGTGTAGGTGAATGGTTATTTTGTATAGATAAACTTTTAGCCCTGTATCAATACAACAAGCTGCCTTTCAATTAAGGGGTTGAGTACCAAAAAATTGAATATCCGGTAAATACTATAAAAGATTATAGCAAATTTAAACGACGCATGAGCTCAGAGCGATTAGCACGGCTCACCGGAATAATGTCTTGTTTAATCAAGACACTATTATCTTCTATATCAACAATCTTTGTTGTATTAATGATATAGGATCGATGTACCTTAAGGAAAAGACTATCCGGGAGCTTTTCTTCTATCTTTTTAAGTGTAGCGTGTACGAGATAGGTTTGCGTTTCGGTTTTAATATTTATGTAGTCTCCTTTAGCTTCTATAAGATAAATATCCGGGATGTTAATTTTTACAAGTCTCCGGTCAATATTTACATAAAGATCATTTGTGGAGGGTGCCTCTACCGAAGATCGTACTATTGCTTTCGATTGGGCTTTTACAATTGCTTTATTAAAGCGATCTGTCGTGATTGGCTTTACCAGATAATCAATGATGCAATCGTATTCGAAAGCATTCAATGCAAAGTTTTCATCACTGGTAGTGATAATGATCTTAGGCGGCGTTTTTAGAGTCTGTATGAAGTCGAACCCCGAAAAAGAAGGCATATGAATATCGAGAAAAACCAGATCTACTTCTTCCTGATTGAGATATTTTATGGCTTCAATTGCACTTGGGAACGATGCAACAGTATTTACATTGGGATTCTGGCTACAAAGTTGCTCTATAATGGAACGTGCCGTAGTTTCGTCGTCTATAATAATACTCTTCAAAGGCTTGTTAGGTAATTTTCTATATTCTCTAAAGTACTAATAAATTTTGAATAGCCGTTCGATTTTCCTTCCCTTAATTGATTTTCCAACTCTCTTGCATTTTCATAGCCTTTTTCCAATCCCAAAATATTAATTTTGTGTTTGAGTTTGTGTACAAGCTCTGCTGCCTTTAAATAGTCTTTTGAATCATATTGGTTTAAGAACATTGTTCTCTCTTCTGGAAATTCTTTTTTAATGATCCCAATTAATTTTTGAATATAAGTAGGATCACCTCCTGCGATCTCTTTAATATAAGATAGATTTGGTTCTTCTTGCATCATGTTTTTTTTAAGGTAAAGTAAAATATTGTGCCTTTTCCCGGCTCAGAATCTACCCAGATATCACCCTCATAAAACTCAACGATCTTTTTTACAATGGAAAGCCCTATCCCTGTACTATGCTCATTATCTTCCAAAGATTCAAAAATTTCGAAAATCTTCTTTTGGTAAGCTTTTGCTATCCCTTTACCATTATCCCTAACATAAAATTCCCAATGATCCACTTTCTCTTTAAACCCAACAGCTATATTCCCTTTATTTTTATTGATGCTACTTATCGCATTGTTAAGCAAGTTTTGAAATAATTGTTGCAATCTGGGTGCATCCCCTTGTATAATCGGGAGTGGATTTACTATGCTTACAGATATATTTTCGGGGATATGTAAGATATCTAAGATCTCGTTCACCAGAAAATTAAGATCTATTTCTTCTTTTTTGGATATTTCATCAAGACGGGAATATTTTAGAATACCGTCAATAAGATTATCCATTTTGTAAACTTTATTCAACAAAAGGTCAAATGTTTCCTGTCCTTTTTCATCAATAGCTTCGGCATAGTCTTCCCGTAACCAGTTGATCAAGGTGTCCATACCCCGCAATGGTGATTTTAGGTCATGAGATACAACATGAGCAAAATCATTAAGGTCACGGTTTTTGCGTTCCAGGTTTTTTGCTATGGCCAGCTCTTTTGTAATATCTCTTACAATTCCCTGGGCAGCAATAGGCTTTTGATTTTCATCTTTAATAATACTGGCATTGATATGTACATTACGTACACCCTTGTTTTTAGTAATGACCCTTCCCCGGTAGTCTGAAAATGTACCTTCTTTAAGTAATTGAGAAAAAGACTGCATTGCATAATCAATATCTTCTTTGTAAATAAGTTTTACTACGTTTACTTTTTCGGTTATAGGATCGTATCCAAATAATGAAACAGCACTATGGTTCATTTTTATAACATTGCCTTCGATGTCCATTAATACGTAAGCATCAACCAGGTTATCAAATAAACCTTTAAGTTCGGTACTTTTTTCATTGAGGTCTCCTTTCAGAACCGTATTTTGCTGCTCCAGCTTTTGTGAAAGTATATAGAGTTCTCTCGATTTTTCTTCAAGAATTGATTCTGCCTGTTTACGGGCGTTACGTTCCCGCTCTAATGCTTTTTTTAAAATGTCCAGCTCGTTCTTAGCCATCTGTCTTAATAATACTGAATTTTACTTCGGTCCCGTCCGGTTTAATTTTTTCCATTAGGATCTCAGTTTTTGTATTGAAATGCTCACATGTCTTATGCATTAAACCCAGGCCAAAGCTATACATCGCCCTGCTTGAACGGTAGATCATTACCAAGTGGTTTTGAGTTCTTTCAAGAGTTTCAAAAGTTGGCAACTCGGCATCCGGATATATCTTACGCACTTCTATATGAATATGATCTTCTACCGATGATAGTAACTCTATTGGGTCCTTATAGCTTTCTATAAGCTTAGGGTAACTTTCGAGTATTACATTAAAAAAATGTGTTGCATAAGTATACAGCAGATCATCAATAGACAACTTTGTTTTCTTGCTTAATTGCTGAAGTAGTCCCAGCATTTCTGAAAACGAATATGTTCCAACAGCTGTATAGCTTCCTTTTGAAGGCAGGTCCGCCTTTTCAATGATCTCTTCTACGGTAGCAAGTCCAAATTTATTTTCGACCAACTCCAAGAATTCAGTAAAAATAATTCCTTTCATTATACAGCAAGTTCGTTAGAAGACCAGTAGCCTATAATTGTTTTTATCTTAGTTTTGTAATCCTCATATTTAAGAGGTTTCATTATATATCCGGCGATCCCGGTTTTATAACTTTCCTTTACATCTTCTTGATTGTTTGATGTAGTAAGTATAACTACAGGGATGTACCGTAGTTTTTCATCTTCTTTAAGAATTTTAAGAAACTCAAGGCCATTCATTTTAGGCATGTTAAGGTCCAACAGGATCAAATCTGGGAAAAAAGTTCCGGGTTCCAATAGTTTTAAAGCTTGTTCGCCGTTCTTTGCTACGCTAACACTATGTTTACCAGGGAAAGTAGTTAAGATACGTTTAAATTTTACAGCCTCAATAGCATCATCTTCTATTAATAGTATTGCAAGGTCCTTCATTAGGGATTTTGTTTATATACAAAAATGCTCAAATTTTATATGAAAAGTATCTTATTTCGGTGAATTGTAGGTTTTGTTTCGACGAATAGTAGGTTTTGAGTCGACGAATGAACTTAAGGTATCGTTAAATGGGGGTTTTATCTATTTATTTTATCGAAAGCCCTAGTTCCCAGTTATTTTGATATTGTCTATATGGTAGCGGGTGGTGGCATTGGGGTCTGACCCTTTATAAAAGAAAGCAAGATGAATGGTCCCTTCCAAACAAGAAATATTAATGGGCCCTATACTTTTAAACCCGCCAAATGCATCCCATGGACCCATAGGTATAGTAACATCCAATAATAACCAATCTGCTGTGTTGATATCTCCCATGAAATTGGCGGAGGCCCAAACTGTTAAAATAGCCTGGTTGTCATAAGCCGCTTCAACATCAAGTAATAATTCTTCTCCGGTAGTTGCATCCATGTTAATTTCCGGGCTTACCAACCATGCCTCAATAGTAGCTTCGCCTGTATTAAATCCCGAAATCTGCATATAATTATTTCCACTAAAGCTTCCCATATCCCATTTTGTGGTTCCGCCACTAACATTCACATTTGTCCAACCTGCAATTTCATAATCTTCAATGGTATTAAATTCTTCAAAATTTTCATTATATAATCCTTCTCCTCCACCGCCAGGTGTTGTGCATATAAAAACATTCGGGTCACAACGATCCTCATTGTCGAAATTGATAGATGTAGGGTCATTTACCACAATGTTTAACATATCTCCAAAAAAATTATAGGTTAGAATTCCTTCTAAGCTGCCTCTGCCTGTAGGTAGCAATAAAGTTTTGAAATCGGCAAAAGCAGATGTGCTAAAGACAACTCTCGCCCCATCGACACAGCTTTCCAGAAGACGCTCTCCGTTAAACTCATCGGTTATTTCTGCTGCAAAGGTTTTAGGATCGTCACCCAAAACTTCAGTACGATTAAACTGTACGTCATTTAAGCGAACAAATAAATTGGTTAATTCCTCATTAAAATCACCTATCTGAAGCTCTAAAGGAGTAATGCCAGCCACTTCCGGATCTCTTGCAATAAAATTGAATACTTGCGACTCTGCAATTTTCTCCACTTTATTTCCATCACGTATGCCAAGAGTTAAAACCCCATTGTCTAAACCAACCGTCAATCCATCTAATTTCACATATACTTTTCTTCCAAACTCATAGGTAGTAAATAATGGGTTCATGTCTACCAGTACTTTTACTCCCGCAGAAGGTTTTATTACCGCATCCTGGAGAATTAACTCTTTAAAGAAGTTACCCCCCTCATCATTGGAAATAATATATCCTGAAATATATCTGTCATTATCTGGATTCTCATCATTGAATGTAAGAACCTGATTTTCATTATTGTTCATTTCCTGAACTAATAGACCACGCAAGGCGCCAATAGTAATTACGTTTACGGGGTCTATATCTACAACTTCTATCGGCTGTGTAGGGATATCAAATTCTCCGTCTTGTATACAGGAGGTCACCATGACCAAAACTAAGTGCAGGGTAAATATTTTATAAGAATTAATGGACTTCATAGCATATAAATTGTTTTTCTATTAAAATCTAACATAGAGGTTTGCGTAGTATGTAGTTCCCCTTCCAAAGTAATAGCGAGATCCAAATACAGGAGTTTCTCTCTTACTTTCCTCCAGCACCTTACGGTAATCTGCATAGCGGGAACTTTCAAAGCCTCCGGCTACATATTCTTCACCTAATACATTGTTGATGGATGCAAAGAATCCAATGTAGTACTGTTTTATTTTCCATGATTTTCCACCCACTACATTAAAAAGCATATAATCATCAAACTTTTCTTGTCGTAATAGAACTCTCGCAATTTCCGGGTCATAATCATTAAAGGGCTGCCCTGAAAAATCTGTTACAAACGCATCAGACCTTCGTAAGGTGCTTATATCTATATATGCATTTGAAAAGTAGTTGGAAGTAACTCCTATCCACCAGAAATCGGGTGCACTATATTCAAAACCTAATTGATATGCACGTTCCGGTCCGCCTGCAACATGATAATTTTCCAATTTGGCAGTTCCCTCACCTGGGATCAAGACACCATTTTCAATACCCGAAACATTTGTAATGCCTAAGAAATCTTCAGAAGTAAAATATTGGTTTGGATCGTTAGTATATGTATTCTGACCTACCGAAGCTGCTGTTTTTAACTTAACTGTTGGTGTTAGCTGTGCTTCTACACCTAGCTCCATTCCTATTCTGCGACTTTCAATTCCTGTCAGTACTTCCTGTAAAAAAGCATTTCCATTTTCTTGCCCTCGTACCGACTCGGTAAAATAAAAACTGATATCGCTTTGACCGGAAATTGTATTGTAGTATCCTGTCAGCCTTGCTTTTGCAATTGGGGAGCGGTAGATATAACTCACATCCGTATTCTGAAGGGCTTCATTCTCCAAACCAATTACAACCTTATTATTTTGACGTGGATTACTAAAGGAATTGCGCAAATTTGGTGCTTTGGTAATATATCCGGCATTTACATCAACTAAATGCCGCCCTGTTATTTTATAAGTGAGCCCTCCCTTTACACCAAAATTGGTAAAGCTTAGTTTTTCACTTGGACCGAAAGACGCTGTTCCGGGAAAGTTCCCATTTTCAAACAACCCTATACGCTGATAGTTAGTTTGTGAAACCATTCCTCCTAAATAAAAATCCACGGCCTTGTATTTAAACTGAGCTTGTGCAAATCCCGAAAACACAGATGCATGCAGCTCATAATTGTATTTGTAACGGCCTCCTTCGGTAATTATACGATTTGGATTACGGAGATCACTTTGTGCCACTTCTACGATAGCTTGGTTACTATCTCCTTCAGCAAAATAATCTACATCCAAATATCCGGTTCCACCAAGCAAGTCACTTAATTCTGCAAAGTTTTCACTTTTTAGATTTCTGTAATTTAGATTTCCACTAATGGTACTTTTTTCAGAAATAATTGTATTAAAAATGGAATTTATCGTGAACTGTGTGTCGTCTGTTCTATCATTCTGAATAGCATAAATGGAATTTCCCCCATTAGCAAGATTTATAGAATTGGTATTTGCGAGATATAATGCTTTCCAATCTAGCTGTCCATTATTAATAAATTCCTGCTCCGCCTGATACGCTAATTGATACTGGTATGGGGATGGGTTCTCAAAACGAAGAAAATAGCTTGGCATCCTTTGATAGTAATTCCCAAAAGGATTACGGGCACCGCCTAAGTATGAGTTCTGTCCGTTAAAAGTGATCATCCGTGTCCCGCCATTATCAATACGGGTGTTTCCTGTTTTACCAAACTGATATCCTAAGTTGGTATTCAGTGTGACTTTATCTCCTATTTTCCAATAATGACTAATGAGTATGACCGGTTCTTCAATCACTCGAATTCTGCTATTGCGAACCTCTCCGTTTTGATATCCCCAATTAGGATTGTAGCGAATTCCTCTTAGGTCTTTCGCTTCGCGAGTGATCGCTGTTGAGATGCCTCTTCGGTTAGGAGTATAAAAAGTTGTTAGGTTTAAACTTTGATTGTCATTCAATTTTTTCTCTACGGAAGCAAAGAATGAATTAGCATCGTATAAAGTACCGTCCCGGAACCCTTCATTCCCAAAACGTCTTGAAAGTAATACCGAATAGGCCCAACCGCCTGCAGATACTCCACTATGATATGATGCCATCACCCTTCCTTCATAACTTCTATTTGCCGTGGCAAAAGATATACGCCCGCCTTTGCGATACTTTGAGGCCCTCATAATAATATTGGTAGTTCCTGCAATGTCTCCAAAAGTATGATCATTTGCTTTTAGGCCCATAGAAAATTCTCGATTACGCTGCACATCGTTTAAGCCTCCCCAGTTTCCCCATTGAGGGCGGCCTGTGTATTGCTTATTCATTTCAATGCCATTAATCAATACTTTACCATTTGCGCTGTTCAATCCTCTTGGACGATAAAAGGCCGCACTAAAATCAAAAGCTGCTGCCTTTAAGAAAACATCTCCTGAAGCTTGCAGTAACCCGGAAATACTAAAAGAATCACCTTCATTCTGGCCCAGCTCATCATCGCTAAGGTGTATCACTCCTATTTTAGACTCGATTTGGGTTAGATCCACTTCCAGGAAGATAGGGTCAAGGTTGATCGTTTTTCCTTTTTGAATCGTGACAGCAATCTTTTGAGTATGGTATCCGGCCTTTTTTACTACAACTATCTGTTCTCCCAATGAAGTGTGGATGTTTTCAATAAGAAACATCCCTTCTGCATTTGTAACAGCATTAAATATTGTTCCCTGAATTTTAATCGCAACACCCGAAAGCACCTCGCTTGAGTTGATATCTACAACCCTTCCTCTCACAATAGTCTCTTGTGCAATTCCTACAGAAAAACACAATAAGCTTATGCATAAAGAAAAAATGAATTGGCTCCCTTTTATTTTATTGTACACAAATAAAAACTAATTGGGGAGTGCTGCAAATTATATTTTTTGGCCTAAAAAATTAAAAAGAAGTACACTCTATTCTTGAATCATGTGTACAACTCTCTTTTTTCAATATAAAACTCTCTTAAGTTTGTTGACATACTTCAATGTATAAGAGCCGTTTCAAAGAATCATTAAAATACTTTTTACATTCACGATGAAGCTATTCTATTTATTTGCAGTATTTTTCATTCTGTTCTTCAGCGTGGCTATTGCGCAAAATAAAAAAGCGTATAAAGTCATTACCATTGCTTTCTACAATCTTGAAAATCTATTTGATTATGAGGACGACCCACTAACCTTTGATGACGATCGAACCCCAAACGGAAAAGACCGCTGGACCAAAGAAATCTATACTGCCAAACTAAAGAACATGGCTAAGGTCATTTCAGAAATAGGCCATGATATTACAGGAACTACTCCTGCTTTAATTGGTGTTTGTGAGATTGAGAATCGAAGAGTTTTAGACGACCTGTTAAATCAAAAAACCCTCTCAGATAAAAATTACGGAATTGTACAATTTGACTCCCCGGACAGACGTGGGATCGATGTTGCTTTACTATATCAAAAAGATCTATTCGTTCCTACTAATTACAAAGCGGTACCACTTTACATTTATAATGATAACACCCACCGAATATTTACCAGAGACCAATTAATAGTAAGTGGAGTGCTGGATGGTGAAAAAATTCATGTGATCGTAAACCACTGGCCATCCCGGAGAGGGGGAGAAGCATACAGTCGCCCTAAACGTATTAAAGCTGCAAAATTAAACAGACAAATTATAGATTCTCTGCATAGTAAAGACCCTTATGCCAAGATCATTACTATGGGCGATCTCAACGATGACCCTACAAGTCCAAGTGTAAAAGATATTTTAGGTGCTAAAAAAGATCGTGATAAAGTAAAGCTTAAAGAGCTATACAATCCTATGGAAGATATGCATAAAAAGGGCTTGGGAACACTTGCATGGCGTGATAGCTGGAATCTGTTTGATCAAATAATCATCTCTGCAGAATTACTCAAAAAGGAGTATTCTGGTTATCGTTTCTATAAAGCCGGAATCTACAACAAAGCATATCTAACCAATCTACATGGGCGCTATAAAGGATACCCATACCGCAGCCATACGGATGGAAACTTCACCGGTGGCTATAGCGATCATTTTCCCGTATATATCTATTTAATTAAGACAGCTAATAATTCTCCCAAATAAAAAAGCTTTTTCATTCAGTATGTAGATTACCCTGAGTATGATTCTTTTTATCGAAAACCTACAACGCAATGTACTACCGTGACACATGCGTTCTTAAAAAAGAAATATAGGTTTGAGCGCTCCCCGATTAAACGATCGAACCTTTTATGAAAAACTTATGTGCCTGTATTTTTGTGTTCTTTCCCGTTTTGGTGATCTCACAGACCAATACCGAGAATTATGTGA
>JANQSO010000002.1 GCA_028284005.1 Flavobacteriaceae bacterium
GTTTGGAGGTAAGGAATATAATGAGGAGCTTGGACTTAATTGGTACGACATCACAGCAAGAAATTATGACCCTGCTATTGGACGGTGGATGAACATTGATCCTTTAGCAGAAAAGATGAGAAGGCACTCTCCCTATAATTATGCCTTTGACAATCCAATTTACTTTCAAGATTATGATGGAATGATGCCAACCGGACCTGTTGATCCCCCGAAGAAAAAAATTCAAAATGCTATCACAAATCTAGGTAAATCAATTATGAATGGACTTAAAGCTTTTAGTAGCTGGTTTGGAGGGGACTCAAGTTCATCTTCAAGTAATAGAAAAGTGAACATGAGTGGTGAAGGTATTAACATATATGGAGATAATAATTCTAATGAAGGTTCAACACAAGATATTAGTAAAAACAGTAAAGGCTCATTAGATACTGATGATATTCCAACTGCTCCAGGTGGATATAAAGGAGCTAAAGGCGAAAATATTGTAGAGGCTTTTAAAGGAGGTATGAAGGACACTAAAAAAGTTGCTGAAATAGTTGATGAAGGAACTGATCTATTAGCTGATTATAAATCAAATAATAACTCTTCTTCATCTAATGATTCCAGTAACGGTTCTATGAGCACTTCTAATACATCTGGGGAAGTTTCTACCGTGGAAAATAGTACAACTGTTAAGATTAAAAAAATTATTCGAGTTGCAGAACCTTCATATACAGGCGGAGGTTCGGTTCGAAATGGCACTAGGATTACTACTCAAACTCAAGATACAATAGTTCATCCAGATGATTCTATTAAAGTAGCTCTAAAGAACCTATCTGATTTTCAACGACAAAAAGATTCAATATTTAAAATATACGGTAACTAATGAACTCTAAATTATTAATAGTAATAAATGTATTTATACTTTTTTCATGTAGTGACAAAAGAAATATAGATAATAATGATTTAATTGAACTAATCATTTCAGATAAAGCAGCAATCAATAATATTGAAGAAGGAATTATAAAGTATAATCTCAAATTAGACACACTAACTCCTGATGAAATTAGTAGTAGATATCTGTTTATGCATTATACTACCCTTTACTCAAAAGATATGACTTTTAATGAAATTAAAAATGGTAAAAAAATAATACTATATGATAGCCTTTTAACTGGACAATTTAATTTTAAATATGCTTTTGAAAAAATAGGCAATGGTGTATTTAATGCTGCTATTGAAGATATAATAACCTTAAAAGAACGGCAAAAAGACGGAAAAATAAGAATAATAACAAATGAAACTACTGTTTCAAAAGATGTGTTAGTAACAACAGTTTTAAAAAATAAAGGATAATCCTTCACCCCGCTACCGTCAGGCTCCCGTCTGGTGGTTTTTATAGCTATAGCCGATAAGAAACCACTAGCTTTAAGCTAGCGGCAGCTGGGGGAAAATGAAAGCTTTGTATTAGATGTATATGATGGAGGTTTTACTGTTTTTCCCCGCTACCGCCAGGCTCCTGTCTGGTGGTTTTTATAGTTATAATCGATAAGAAACCACTAGCTATAAGCTAGCGGCAGCTGGGACTGTATTGTTAATTTTGGTTTTGGAGCTTAAAAGAAAGAAAATAATTCCTACAATAATAGCATTGGCTTGGTTAATTTTGCTCCTAATTCAAGTGTTAAATTTGCCCTATTGGAATATGGCACTAATTATTAAGACTTTAATCTTTATCCCTTTAATTTCAGTTATTCTTTCCAAGAAAAAGGAATATTCTTATTTTACTATTTCTTGGTCTATATTATGTTTGATAAATCTTGTACTTGATTTATTCAATTATTTTTTAAGCATATAAAAGAAAAAGTATAAGAATTAATAAAATATCCATATTATTTATGGAATTACCACAAGAAGTCAAGCCCCGCTACCGCCAGGCTCCTGTCTGGCGGTTTTTATAGCTACAATCGATAAGAAACCACTAGCTATAAGCTAATGCAACAAGGTTGCAAACAAAACCAAATACATTATAACTATTTCATTTACCCCCGCTACCGCCAGGCTCCTGTCTGGTGGTTTTTATAGCTATAATCGATAAGAAACTACTAGCTATAAGCTAATGCAACAAGGTTGCAAACAAAACCAAATGCATTATAACTATTTCATTTACATTTAGTTACAGTTTTGGCACAGAGCTTGTTCTATAAGACCTATAATTAAACCTTATTATCATGTTACATTTTTTTAAAAAAGATAGAGAAAAGGAGAAGCAACTGGCCATAGATTCGATATTGAACTGTATTTGTAATAATACCGAGCAGTTTTCCCATAAAGAACAAACAGAAATTGTAAATAAAGTTGCAATAGAGCTTATTGAAAACAAAAGACAGGCCCGTAAAGAATTGATCGAAGAGGCCAGGGAACTGCAAAGTTCCATTAAGAACTTACGGTTACTGTATCCGGATAATGTGGCATGATCTTAAAAAGACAGCTCATTCATTTAACCCAAAGCAAAGAATATAATAAGACTTAAAATGAAAAAGGCGTTCATATAGAACGCCTTTTTTATTATTCTGTGTACTGCTAATCAAACCATTGCTGCCACGGGATCCTGCTAAGCATTAAGATTAATGCCAGAGTATAAAAGATCGCCAGCATTTTAAATTTTGGCTTTGAGACCAGCTTCTTTTTATGCTTGGAGTATCCAATAGTGATCAATACTACGGTCAACAGCATGATAATGGGATGCTCGACTGCATAGAGCCTGTATTCTGAATTTTTCATTATCTCACCCATCCCGCTGTTGGAAATATTCTGTAATCCCAAAGGAGATACAAAAAACAGGATCAAACCTATTAAAAACTGGATGTGGGTTACAATTAATGCAAAAAGCGAAAGCCTAAAGTCCTTGGGACCGTATTCCTTATTGTTCAAAAACCCGGCCAGGGCATTGATCGTCGCTATTACGACTACAAATAACACCAGGTAGGCCCACCAGGAGTGTATAAATTGAATAGTTGTGTACATGATCAGATTATTTAAGTTGTTTCAAATGTAGGGATATTTCAAATAAAAAAGAGGTTGTTAAAGTAACAACCTCTTTTTAAAGATGTATTCATAGAATTCTTAATCCAAATGATTAGAATGCATACTTAATAGACCCATTATAGGTTCTACCGTTATTGTTAAAGAATCCAAACGCATCTGAGTTCTGGATCGTAACATGGTCTAACACGTTGTATACATTACCTCTAAAAGTAAGGTCGTTACTTCCAAGGTTAAACTTATACGTTAATCCTGCGTCTGTCAAAGAGAACGGACGTAATTTATCAGGATTTTCCGTTGTATTAAGATCTGTATACTCATAATGATTTGCATAGTAATTAATGTTTGCATCTACAGATAGTCCGGCTATAATTTTTGCAACAACTCCCAGGCCTGCAGCGAATTGTGGAGCAGTAGATACTTTAATTCCAGATCTGTCAACACCATCTGCTTCTTCAAGCAACTCATTGGTATCTCCATTATAGATAGCAAAGTTTGACTCTCCTTTGTAGTACCAGCTACCTCCGGAAAGATAACCATTTATGGTTACTCCCGTACAAGGTCTGTAGCTAAAGTCAAATTCGGCACCGGTGTGGTATTGTCTTACACCTCTTTGGAAAATATCGGTTTCTATTTCGTCACCATCTCCAGGTATCCCGTTTGGATCTATCTCCCCACTGGATAATAAGGTTCTGTTGTCCCAATCTGTTACATAGGCGTTGAAATTAGCTCTGAAGTTTGCAATCTTAAAGTGGTATCCAGCTTCAAAACCTGTAATTTCTTCATTGTCAACTTCCGGCTCGATAATAGCATTAGAAACTCTAATGAATTCGAATATATTATCTAAGTATGGTTGTCTTGAGTAATATCCCGCATTGAAAAAGATCGTATGCGTATCATCAATTGTGTACGAAAGACCACCTTTTAGGTTATATCCTGTTTTTGTTAATTTTTCTGAAGTTCCCGGGTCACTAAATCTACCTTCTCTTTGGTAGGATTGATTTGAAAAAGCTCCCTGGAAGAAAGCAGAGAAAGAATCTGTAGCATATTCTAATTGCCCGAATACTCCCTGATAATTAATATCTTCAGAATAGTCATAGTCAATTCTGTCTCCTTCATCTGCAAAATCGAAAAGTGCAGCCCAAGGAGTTGGGTCAAATGTATTTGTTACAGTAGCTCCGTCTGGTCTGTCGTTAGCCCATCCTGTTAAGCCATATAAATCTGTTACTTGTCTGAAGTGATCTCCGGTATACATTCTCACATCAACTCCAACATTTGCAGAAAAAGTATTTGAGAACTCATGTTCTAAGTTAGAAATAAGTCCATACCATTGGTGGTTGTTTACAGATGCTCTTCTTATATATCCTGCTCTTTTATCGTTATCTCCAAGTCCAACTTCAGCATTTAAAGCAGCGATACCATCATAGTCTATTTGACCAAAAAGCGGTCCGTCACCATCAGGATCTTCAGTTCTTGGTGCTCTTGCTCCACGAGGTCCGGTACCTCCACCACGTCCCCAAGAGGCATATAATACGGTAGCTAATTCTGTTTTATCACTCATGGTCCAGTCCCAGTTCAGGTTCATTACCGGTTTGTGATAGTAATTTTGTCTTTCAGACTCAATTCCGTCTGAAGTATATCCCCAGTGTTGGTTAAATTTAGGGTCTGCTGCTATAACTTCTTTAGACTGTGACCATTTTTGACCGTGTAACTGAGGTGCACCTGTAATTAAGAAGTTAAATGCATGTGTCTCATTTGGCTTATATCCTACGGCAAAGAAATAGTTTTGTCCTTCTCCATAAGTTCCTCTTGCCCACTTTCTATGTGCCTGCCAGTAGTCTACCAATACAGAAAAAGCCCATCCTTTATCATTCTTCCCTGTATCGTATGCCAACGTTCCTTTGAAGTAGCTGTCATTACCTCCTACAAAACGTGCATAACCACCTTTATTTCTTTCGGCAGCTTTCATAACGATATTCATAGTACCCCCTACAGAAGAGATCGCAAGTTTAGAAGATCCTAAACCTCTTTGTACCTGAATTGCGTTAGCAATATCTGCGATTCCGGCCCAGTTTGACCAGTAAACTCTACCATCTTCCATACCGTTAACCGGTTGACCGTTTAATAATACGGCAATGTTAGTTTGGTCAAAACCTCTTAAATATAACTGAGAATCTCCAAAACCTGTTTGTCCGGAAATATAAGCAGATGGTGTGCTTTTTACTGCTTCGGTAATTTCGACATTACCTACTGCTTTTCTCTGAATTTCTTCAGCTTTAATGGTAGATACTGCAACAGGAGTCTTTCTGTCTTCAGCTAAATCAATAACTCCGGTTCCAACAATAACGATCTCGCCTAAAGAATCAGCGTCAAGACCTACGCTTATATTCCCCAAATTGGCAGTTCCGTTAACAAGTGTGTAATCAACAACTGTTGTAGAATATCCCACAAAAGAAACAGTTATTGTTCCCTGATCATTTGAAACATTCAATGAAAAATTTCCATCCATATCAGAAACAGTACCATTACTGGTTCCGGTTTCTACAATGTTTGCACTGGGAAGTGTATCTCCCGTTTCGGCGTCAATCAAGGTTCCTGTTACGGTTCCTTGTGAAAAAGCAGTAAAACTGCCTAATAAAAAAATGAAAAGTAAAAGTTTTTTCATAAGTGTTAGTTTTAGTTAAATAATTCTTTGCAAAAGTATCTCAAAAATTTCTTTTACTACTATAGAAAGGTTAAGAAATTCTTAACAATTTCTATGAATCTAAAATTACTGTGAAAAATATAAGATATTAAGGAACAGACCTTTAATTAATAACAATGTTATCAACAAGCAAAAGAATACCAAATTAGTAGGAAATACAGTCCAGTTGGTCCTTTAACGGAAGCATAAATGTAAAGAAATCATCATGATACTCTAATGGCAGAGGTTTTGAAAGTGGAAGGTCTTCCTTAAAGGGATCCACTTGCTTTCCATTTTTCCAAAAACGATAACAAACATGGGGGCCTCCGGTATTTCCTGTCATACCAACCCAACCAATTACATCTCCCTGTTTAACGTATTCTCCAACTTTCGAGTTACGCTTTTTCATATGCAGGTACTGCGTTTCGTAAGTGCCATTATGCCTTATCTTCACATAATTTCCATTTCCTCCCCGTCTTTCAGATTTTGTAACAACCCCATCTGCTGTTGCAAGAATTGGTGTGCCAATTGGAGCTGCAAAATCGGTTCCTTTATGTGGCCTTAATTTGTAACCGTAATATTTTATCCTTCTGTTTAAATTATAACGGGAAGATATTCTGAAGTTGAATTTTATAGGTGATTTTAAAAAGGCTCTTCGTAGGTTATTTGCTTCTTCATCGTAATAATCCCTTATCTGATTAACAGAATCTGTCTCGTAATTAAATGCATACAAAGGCTTTCCACGGTGTTCAAAATAAGTGGCCTTTATTTCATGCAAACCTGCAGAGATCGTATCGTTTATGAATTTTTCGGTATAAACCACCTTAAACCTGTCTCCCGGTTGCAAGTGAAAAAAGTTTACTGTCCAGGCGTAAATATTTGCCAACCGGTCTGTCATATAAGGGCTCAGATTTTCCTCCTCCATCGTTTGTGAAAGTGAACTTGTGATTATTCCGGAAGCTTCCCGTTCTTCAAAACGAACAGGTTTTCTATCTGTATAACAGTTAATAGTATCTCTAAAATCCACAACTGCATATTCAATTTTATTTTTTTCATAAATAAATACCTGTGTTGTATTAAGAGAGTCCTTGGAATTCAACAATACATAAGGTTTTCCCACTACAATTCTCCGGACATCAAAGCTGTCCTTAAATTTATTTGCCACTTCAAATATCTTGCTTTGGGAAACCCCATTGGCATCCAGAATTACCCCAAAAGTATCTCCGGGGCGAATGGTATCTCTAACGACATTGTAATCATTTAAAATATAGCCGTATTCTTCAACAATAGGGTTCTCTTCAACAATTTCTTCTTCAACTAGGTCGTCTTTTGTTGTATCGCAAGCAATAAAAGCAAAAAAGAGGGGGAGTACGTATTTAAGTCCTTTCAATTTTTGGTGGTTGTTAGTTAGCTACACATCTTTTCCCCAATCTTCCAATTCTTGTGCTGTCCATAGTTCGGGAAAAAAGATTCTTCTTTGGTATTTTGGGTGCATATATTTTGTCCATTCGCTTCCGCCTGTTGCTTCTACCGCTTCACCACCTGTGTTTAAGTACTTATTGGCAGCATGATAATGTGCCATAACCCAAGTGATGTTTACAGTATAATCATAATGACGCATTGCTTTTCGTAATTTCGGGTCTTCTTTTACGTCTTTTGGAAGCTCTTTGAATTTCGCATACAAATTTATTGTATTATATTCTTTTGTAAAGGCAATAAATTCATTTTTATACTTTTCTTCAAAAGCGGTCAATAAAAACGATTTCTCACCTGTTTTATAGTTTTTTCCTGCTGCCTGCCAATACAAGTGTTCCAAGGCATGTTCGTAAGGCGTGTTCCTGTCAATAGTATCTCTAAACCTTGCATCTATAAGGTTTATAAGGTCTGTAGAAGCAAATTCGATCTTTCTGTATTGCGCGCTCTGAAATCCGCTTGCAGGTGTTAGTGTAGTTCTAAATTTCATGTATTGGGCTACTTCCATACCATCGCCCATAATATTGAATGAAGATGTTAGCATATCAAAATAGCGACTAATGCGCATCAATTTAGTAGAGAAAAACTCAGCTGTTATATCTTCACAATGTGCAACCTGGGCTATTTCCCAAAGGATCATTTTAAACAATAATTCATTGACCTGATGGTACATTATGAATACCATTTCATCGGGGAGGGTCGTTCTTTGAGTTTGAAGGTTTAGCAGAGCATCTGTTTGTATATAGTCCCAATAGGTCATGGGTTCACTATATAACAATCCTTCCAAGTGAGTATCCAGATCTTGATCTATAGCACTGTATTTTTTCTCTAATTGTTCTAGAAGCCTTTTTATCTCCGGTTTTACGTCCATATATTAGTCTGCAATAATTTTAAAAGAATGCTTTAACCCTTTAAATTGTGTTAATGTTGCCCTCAAAGAACCCACTGCCAGGTCTGCTTTTATAAGCAATGGAATTTTGTTGTCATCATCGCTTACCCAAACTGTAAGACTTTCTTTTTCTTTAAAAACCCTTCCTGCTTGTACGTACGGGCGAAAAATTAAACAGCGAACTTTTCCAAAATTAGTTTTTAACGTATCCCTACCCAAGAATTTAAGCCTAAATTTATAATTTTCCTTATCAAAAAACATATTCATATCTATAGTATCTCCTTCTTCAAGTGCTTTTACGTCCAGATTGTTTCTCAAATAATAAAATGAAGATACCATATCCTGGGCATCTTTTGGAAAGGAAACCAGGTCCTTTTCGTTATGCTTTTTGTTATAAACAAGAGCTTTGTTTGTGGTATGGTTAAAATCTATTTGTATATCCTTAGTGTGTCCTCCTTCGTCAATCTTCCTGATAAAGCGATATGGGATGTCTTTTTGTTTGTCTACGTATGATTGATAGTAATCTTCAACGCTAAAAAACCAATTGGAAATACCTGTGGTCCTACCTTCGCCTTTAATGTGAAAGACCTCTTTTCCATTAAGCACGGCATCATCAACTTCCAGTGTGGCATATCCGGCTGTAACAATGCCATAATGTACTCTGAACTTAAACCACTCTCCGTCACTATATGCTTTTTCCTGGGCCGAAAGGACAGTGATATTACATAAAATAAAGAGTGTAAATAGCTTTTTCATAAATTTGGGTTATTTGGATTATAGAGGTTGTAAATACAACATCTGTTCCAAAATATAAACTCCATCATACAAGACGATGGAGTTTAAGTATTGTTACGTTACAATTATAATGTTCCACGAGCCGCCTGTTCTCTCTCTATTGATTCGAAAAGGGCCTTAAAGTTTCCGGCTCCAAACCCTTTAGCTCCCATTCTTTGAATGATCTCAAAAAAGAGTGTAGGCCTGTCTTCCAGCGGTTTTGTAAATATTTGCAACAAATATCCTTCCTCATCTGCATCTACAAGGATAGACAACTTCTGAAGTTCTTTAATATCCTCCTTCATAACATCCATATGAGCACCTAGTCTTCCGGGGATATCGTCATAGTATTCCTGAGGTGGAGGCGGTAAAAATTCAACCCCTCTCGCCTTTAGCATTCCTACTGTCTTAATAATATCGTCTGTTGCAACTGCTAGATGTTGTACTCCGGCTCCTTCATAGAAATCCAAATACTCCTCAATTTGAGAGCGTTTTTTCCCCTTGGCCGGCTCATTGATTGGAAATTTGATACGTCCATTTCCATTACTCATTACCTTGCTCATTAAGGCAGAATATTCCGTATGGATCTGTTTATCGTCAAAAGACAGAAAGTTTACAAACCCCATTATATCTTCATACCATTTTACCCAGGTGTTCATTTGTCCCCAACCCACATTACCAACCATATGGTCAATATATTTTAATCCTGTTGGTTCCGGGTTATAATCAGATTCCCAGGCAATAAACCCTGGCAAGAAAACTCCTTTGTAGTTTTTACGTTCAACAAACATATGTACGGTCTCACCATACGTATAGATCCCTGCTCTTACCACTTCACCATCTTCATCTTTTTCTACCGTTGGTTCTAAGTAAGGTTTTGCGCCTCGCTTTGTGGTTTCCTCAAAAGCACTTCTTGCATCATCTACCCAAAGAGCGATCACTTTTACTCCATCGCCATGTTTTACAATATGGTCATTAATTGGCGATTTGCTGTTTAAAGGTGTAGTTAAGACAATTTTTATTTTGTCTTGTTTTAAAACATAGCTTACTACATCTTTTGAACCTGTCTCCAATCCTTTATAGGCATAGGATTGAAACCCAAAAGCTGTTTTATAAAAATGTGCTGACTGTTTTGCGTTACCAACATAGAATTCTACATAGTCCGTACCTAATAATGGCAAGAAGTCTTCTGCTCCTTCAAAGATTTTCTCTAGTCCGTAGTCTACCGATTTTAATTCTTTACTCATTTTATTATTATTTTAGTTCTGATCAAAGCAATATCCATTATCAATTTTAGCAGTGAATATAGATCTCTCTGAAATCAGAAAATTATTCTAAACTCAAATTATTCTAACCAGGATTGATGATAGGTATCATCAGCTATTTTTAAAGCATCTTCCGTTACTTTTAGGGGTTTAAAAGTATCTACCATTACCGCAAGCTCATCTGTTTTGGTTTTCCCGATACTTCGCTCTGTGGCTCCGGGATGAGGCCCATGAGGAATTCCGGCAGGGTGTAATGTGATCTGCCCTGCTTCTATGTCGTTTCTGCTCATAAAGTCCCCATCTACATAATATAACACCTCATCACTGTCAATATTGCTATGATTGTATGGAGCAGGTATGCTCTCCGGGTGGTAATCATACAAACGCGGGACAAAGCTACAAACTACAAAGGCATCGCTTTCGAAAGTTTGATGCACCGGTGGCGGTTGATGGATTCTTCCTGTAATGGGCTCAAAATCATGAATGGAAAAGGCGTACGGGTAATTGTACCCATCATATCCTACAACATCAAAGGGATGGGTAGCATAGACCATTTCAATAATTTCATCTTGCTTTTTAACCTTCATTAAAAATTCGCCTTTTTCATGAAATGTCTCCAGTTCTTCAGGTTTGCGAATATCGCGTTCACAAAATGGAGAGTGTTCAAGTAGTTGCCCAAACCAATTTCTGTATCTTTTTGGCGTATAAATGGGCCTGTATGATTCTACAATAAATAAACGGTTATCTGAAGTATCGAAATCAATTTGGTAAATAATTCCTCTTGGCACCAACAAATAATCTCCATATTTAAAGTCCAAATTACCTAATAATGTACGTAATGTCCCGCTACCTTTATGAATAAAGATCAATTCGTCTGCATCTGTATTCTTATAAAAATAATCTCTTAAAGATTCTTCGGGTGCAGCTAAGATTATGTTACAATCGCTATTGGTGAGTACAACTTTTCGGCTTTCCAGGTAATCCTTTTGAGGTGGCACTTGAAATCCTTTCAAACGATACGATTTCAGGTTATTCGCTTTCGCTATTTTAGGCGCTACACTGTACTGCTCTTTAATTTCCTTTACCTGTGTGGGGCGTTCCTCATGATATAAATTACTATACATTCCGTCAAATCCAACAGTGCCAAAGAGTTGTTCGGCATATAATGACCCGTCCGGTTTACGAAATTGTATATGACGTTTTGGGGGTATTTTTCCTAATTTATGATATAGTGGCATTTTGTTTTACTTTACATTAATATTGTTTTTACAAAAAAGGGAAAACACATTATTCCGGGCTTCTTTTCAAAAGAAGTTTTAAAAAAAATAACAAATATTTCCAATTTGTTCTTGCCATAATCACAAATGTCGGAAAAATTTGCCTTTTTATGATTAAGAATATATTAAAACCTAAACCCAACACTTACGTACCATTCCCCTTCATCGCGATCCGGAGAAAAAGAATATTTCACTTCTACAGGACCCAGAAAAGTTTCAAGTCCGTATCCCAGGGCTACAGAACTGTAATCAATCCTATCGATCCATTCTCCCGAATCAAACAGACCATCTCCAACATTCGCAATATTGGCAGAAAGATTAATATGGTTTTTTTTGAAAATTTCATAGTCCAAAATAATCGCAGACTTTAAATAAGTGTCTCCCCTTAAACTTAATGCCTCAAAACCATAAAAAGGAATAATATTGTTTAATTGTTTGTAACCGTAACCTCCCACAAGAAAATCGAAAGAATTAGTGTTTTTTCCTCCAATTTTAAAACCTCCCTCGGTAGTGATCTGCATTGATAATTTATCTGAAAATGAAGTAGCATACCCCATCATTGCTTTTGAAATAGAGAATTCACTGAAATTTTTGTTCAATCCGTCAGCAAAAAGGTACATGTGAAAGTCTCCCTTAAAATAGAATCCTTTCTTTGGAAAAAAAATGTTGTCGTATGTATCGTATTTCAAATACCCGTAGGTGCTAAAATAATTAGTGTTCTCAAAAACAGTTCTTGGAATGTTATTTTCATCAACTCCAATGGTTTCGGACAGATACCGAAGCCATTTATGCTCCACACCTATACCAAGCAATAGTATACGCTTAAAAAGTGTTTCTACATATACCCGGTTGGTAACATCATCGTATTTTAGTGAAATTTGATTGAGTTGTGTATTTACATTGGTAAGAAAGTCTGTGTCAACAAATCCAATAGGCACATCTTTATCAAAAAAACTATAGCTGGAATTAAGGCCAATACTCCAGTAAAATCCTTTGTCTATATAATAATCGAAATTATAACGAACATTATCTCCAACAATAAAATCAAAAGATGCAATGTCGTTATTGGTAATGATCCTTTTTTGAGTTACATTAACCAACACCGCAGTTCTAAACAGATCATCATAATGAGCTCCTAGTCTAAGAAGTGTGTTTGCTGTATTTTCCCTTAAGTTAAGCAGCAATGTAGTTTCACCATTCTCATCTTCTGTAAAATGATAATCTATATCTTGAAAGTTTCCTGTTGCAGAAAGGTTATTGATCCCTTCATTGAACCTCTTGTAAGAAGTTCTTGCCGGGGTCACTAATTTCAACTTCCCCAAAACATAGGAACGTGTATATTTTTCAATTCCTTCGATTTTCACTTCTTTTATAAATAACGAATCTCCGGTAATGAAATCTATTTTTTGTTTTGGCACTGTCCTTTGTCTGGCCGCAACGGCTAATAATTCATTTTTTAATGCATTAGCTTCATCTTCTCCTGCCCGAATAATACTATTTCCCTCATCAAAAGAAACTACAGTAAATGCTTCTATATTCGGTTTTATATAAATATCTGTTTTTTCGCGTTTTTTGACCATATCTTTAATGGTCCGGAAGTTGTTTATCTGGACCAGGACATCTAAGGCCGATTTCAACTTATAACGGTCCCTTAATGTATCCTGAACATCTACTCCTATAATGAGATCTGCCCCCATTGCTTTTACTTCGTCTACTGGATAATTGTTTACCACACCTCCGTCGATCATAAGTGTATCACTAATTACTACGGGGCTAAACAATGAAGGAAGTGCTCCGCTCGCTGTAATAGCTTGTGGTAAATACCCTTTATTTAAAAGGATTGGTTTCCCGGTTTCTACATCTGTAGCTACACAAAAGAAAGGTATTGGCAACTCATTAAAATCTTCAATATTGCTAACATGCGCTGTGAGCTTGGATAATAAATTATATACATTTTGCCCTTTTGATAGAGCTGAAGGAAATGAAACTTTAAATTTATCGAATGGAAGTGTTAGCGCATATTTTTCAGATTCGTCCTTTTCATAAAAAGTTTTTGCGCTACGCGGAATTTCATCCTGTATCAATTTGTCAAAATCTGTTTCCCTAAAAATTGAATCCAATTGTTTGGCAGTATAACCTGAAGCATATAACGCCCCAATAATTGCTCCCATACTTGTTCCTCCAATATAATCGATACGTACACCCGAATCTTCAATTACCTTAAGTGCCCCAATATGTGCCAGACCTTTTGCGCCTCCGCCACTTAATACCAGGCCAACCTTCAGGTCTTTATCTGTTTTATCCTGAGAAAAGACAAACCCCCAAAATAATAGAAATGTTATGAAAAAGACTCTTTTCATTGAGTTGATTGAAAGTGTGTAATAATTTTTTTAGCTCTGCTGGCACCAACCACTTCGGCTAATTCATCGAAGCTTGCTTTAGCAATTCTTTTAGTGCTCTTAAAGTGTTTTAACAGTTCCATTACCGTTTTTTCTCCAATGCCGGGAATTGTTTCAAGAGCTGTATTTAAAGCATCTTTACTTCTTTTATCTCTATGAAATGTTATACCAAAACGGTGTGCCTCATTACGTAATTGTTGTATGATCTTTAAAGTTTCAGATTTTTTATCCAAATACAATGGAATGGGATCGTCCGGATAAAATAATTCTTCCAGCCGTTTTGCAATGCCTACGATAGCGATCTTTCCTCTCAATTCCAATTTATCCAAACTTTTCAAGGCCGAAGACAATTGTCCTTTACCCCCATCTATGATGATTAACTGGGGTAAAGGTTGCTCCTCATCCAGCATCCTTTTATACCTTCTATATACTACTTCTTCCATTGAAGCAAAATCATCCGGCCCTTCTACCGTTTTTATATTGAACTTGCGATATTCTTTCTTACTGGGTTTTCCGTTCTTAAAAACAACACAGGCAGCAACAGGATGTGTTCCCTGAATATTACTATTGTCAAAACATTCTATATGGCGCGGTTCTTCACTTAACCGAAGATCTTTCTTCATTTGCGCCATAATCCGTTTTTCATGGCGGTCCGGGTCCACGATCTTTGCTTGTTTAAATCGTTCCATTCGGTAATACTTCGCATTGCGAATGGATAGATCCAGGATGTGCTTTTTATCCCCTGCTTTTGGAATATGTATTTTTACCCCTTCTTCAGTATCTATGGTAAAGGGTACAAATATTTGTTTGGATTGAGATTGAAATCGTTGTCTTAGTTCAATTACCGCCAATTGCAATAACTGTTTATCGGTTTCATCAAGTTTTTTTCTAATTTCCAGAGTATGTGAACGAATAATAGCACCAAATGAGATCTGAAGAAAATTGACGTACGCATAACTTTCATCAGAAACTATAGAAAACACATCTACATCACTAATTTTGGGATTTACAACAGTAGACTTTGCCTGATAATTTTCGAGTATATCGATCTTTTCTTTTACTCGTTGAGCGTCTTCATATTTTAGTTCGGCAGCAAAGGTTTTCATTTGCGACCTAAAACGTGTTAGTGAGTCTTTAAAATTACCTTTTACAATATTTCGGATGGCTTCAATATTTTCATGGTATTCTGCTTCGGAAAAGAGCCCTTCGCAAGGCCCCAGACAATTTCCCAAATGATACTCCAGGCAGACTTTGTATTTTCCTGCACGGATCTTTTCTTCGGCCAGGTCATAGTTACATGTTCGCAACGGATACAACCCCTTTATAAGGTCCAGTAAGGTATGAACTGTCCTCATACTTGTATATGGACCGTAATATTCGGAACCGTCTTTAATTAACTTTCTGGTAGAAAAAACACGGGGAAAACGTTCGTTCTTTATACAGATCCAGGGATAAGACTTGTCATCCTTTAGCATCACATTATACCGTGGCTGGTATTTCTTTATGAGGTTGTTTTCAAGTAATAATGCATCCGTTTCGGTAGCAACCACTATGTGTTTTATACTTTTTATCTTCTTGACCAACAACTTTGTACGTGCATTGTCATGCTGTTTGGTAAAGTATGAATTTACCCGTTTTTTAAGGTTTTTAGCTTTACCCACATACAATAACTTATCATCCTTATCATAATATTGATATACTCCCGGAGATTCCGGGAGTGTAGAAATTTGTAATGTGACTGAAGCCTCTGCCATAGCTCAAAGATAATTGATGTTTTCCTTTATTGTTACCCTTTCCGCCACCAATATTGCAAATAAATTGTTAAACATATGCATCCCGGTTCCCGGCATCTTTGACAGTTATATTTTTTGCTAACTTGCAACTATTAATTGCTACTAATGAACATAGCTATACTATCCCGGGGAGAAAACCTCTACTCTACACAAAGCTTATTAAAAGCGGGAAGGGCCAGAAATCATGCTATTGAAGTTTTAGATCCTTCACTTTGTGCCATGGCCATTGAAGAAGGAAATCCCGTAGTATATTACTGCAATGAACCTGTTGACGACCTGCATGCTGTTATCCCAAGGATAGGTGCTTCCAATACTTATTTTGGGTCCTCATTGGTACGTCATTTTCAATCTATGGGAGTTTTTTGTGCAGTTTCTGCCGAAGCTATTTTACAATCCAGAAATAAATGGACCAGTTTTCAAATTTTAGCGGCAGCAAATATTCCCGTACCTAAAACTGTTTTGGGAAATGCTCACGATATAGCTAATGTGCTTAAAGGTTTTGGCGATAACCCGGTAATCATAAAAGTGTTGCAGGGTACACATGGCCATGGTGTGATCTTAGCAGAAACATATCGGTCTGCACTTTCTACTATTGAAACATTAAAAGCTACAAAAGTAAGGTTTGTTATTCAGGAATATATTGCAGAATCCAAGGGAGCAGATATCCGTATCATTATTGTAGATGGAGTTATTGTTGCAGCTATGAAACGCCAAAGCAAAGAAGGAGAATTTAGGTCTAACTTACACAGAGGCGGTTCTTCAGAAATTATAAAATTAAGTTTTGATGAAGAACGAATTGCTCTTAGAGCTGCAAGAGCACTTAGGCTAGGAGTTTGTGGTGTGGATATTCTCCAGTCTAACCGGGGTCCGTTAGTATTGGAGGTAAATTCAACTCCCGGATTAGAAGGTATAGAAACTGTTACGGGGAAAAATATTTCAAGGAGTGTTATCGGTTATATTGAAAGAAACAAAAGATAAATGGCCAAAAAGAAAGCAAATAAATTTATCATTCTTGGGGAAGAAATTCTTCCGGGGCAGTCAAAAGAACTTCACTTCAATTTGGCAAAATTGCATACGAACACCCCTGTAGATGTACCAATTTATGTTGAAAGGTCGAAATTTGACGGTCCAACCGTCCTATTTACCGCCGGAATTCATGGAGATGAGGTAAATGGTATTGAGATCGTTCGTCAGATCATTTCAAAAGGCATTAATAAACCAAAAATAGGAACAACTATCTGTATTCCTATTATCAATATATTCGGATTTATACAAAAAGCCAGAGAATTTCCGGACGGGAGAGACCTTAACAGGTCATTCCCTGGAAACAAAAACGGGTCTTTGGCTGCTAGAGTAGCCTATAAACTAATGAATGATATCATTCCACAGGTAGACTACTGTTTAGATTTTCACACCGGGGGCTCCAGCAGGTTCAATATTCCTCACATTCGGATAGAAAAAGACAATCCAATGTTAAGTGAGCTTTCCCAGGTCTTCAATGCTCCTTTTATTTTGTATTCGAAGAATTTAAAAAAGTCCTTTAGAAATTCCTGTAAGAAAAAGGGAGTGCCAATGCTGCTTTTTGAAGGTGGAAAATCTAACTATATTGATCGCGTTGTAAGTAATACCGGAGTTAACGGGTCCAAAAGGGTATTACATCATTTGGGCATGTTGCGCAGTAGTTTTAAAGTTTCTTCCCCTTCAAAACCTCCGGTTATAATTACACAAAGCAGGTGGCTACGGGCACATAATTCGGGAATGTTCAAACCTGTTGCAAAAATAGGGGCCTTTGTTGAAAAGGGAGAAGTAATTGGCCATATTACAGATCCTTACGGAAAAATAAACTACTGGTTTAAATCCACACATAGTGGTTATATTATCAACCTTAATGAATCTCCACTTGTGTATCAGGGAGATGCTTTATTTCACATCTCCACAGAACTGGTATAATGGACAAAAAAGGCCTGCGAAATAAATACATTGCACTTCGTGAGCAATTATCCCATGAACAAATTGAAGAATTAAGCCTTCAAATTGCAAATAAGGCATTAGAGTTGCCTATTTGGGATAAGACCTATTACCATATCTTTTTATCTATTTCTCAAAAAAAAGAAGTAAATACAGAGTATCTTCTGCATATCCTTCAGGGAAAGGACAAAAGTATTGTTGTTTCTAAGTCAGATTTCGGAACAGGAGAATTAAATCATATTCTGCTTCAGGAAAATACAGTGATAAAACCAACAAAATATGGGATTCCCGAGCCGGTTTCAGGAATAGAAATTTCCCCAAAACAACTGGAGGTGGTTTTTGTTCCTCTATTGGCTTATGACCGTACTGGAAACAGAATTGGCTATGGCAAAGGTTTCTATGATCGTTTTCTGGCAAAATGCACCTCTGAGACCGTTTTTGTAGGCCTATCTTTTTTTGAAGCTGAAGACAAAATCATCCATGAAATCATAGATATTCCACTACATTTTTGTGTTACCGCACAAAAAATAGAGCATTTTTAAAAAAAAACACTTTATATTTAATATCTAAATATTTAATAACCAATTAAAAAAAACATGGAAACAACAAACAATCCGGCCGGACCGCCGCCAGACAACAACCTAGTTTGGGCAATCATATGTACCGTACTATGTTGCTTACCTTTAGGAATTGTATCTATTATTAAATCTACAAAAGTGAAAGAATTATGGGCCCAGGGTAATCATGCCGAGGCTCAAAAACATGCAGATGATGCCAAAAAATGGGCCATTTGGGGCATGGTAGCCGGTGGAGCTTTTATTGTTATTTACATTATTTTAATGTTAGTAGGAGTAGCAGGTGGACTTCTCGGTTAATACGAATAAACTTATAAAAATTACCCTCTTGCTAGGATTGCTTGGGGGTGTTTTTTTTATGTATTATCTGTTCAATCCCACACAACATTCATTTTTCCTTCCCTGCCCTTTTAAATATGCTACAGGCTATAACTGTCCTGGTTGTGGCTCTCAAAGGGCCATACATCAATTATTACACGGAGACCTGGTCACCGCTTTCAATTTAAATCCGTTAATGGTCCTATCAATCCCGCTAATAAGCTATAGCTTAGGCCTAAAGCTCTGGAATTATATTTTTGAGACCAAATACAGAGTATCCCTTTTTTACAATAATATTTTCATTTATAGTTTCTTTGGTATCGCCCTTGTGTATTGGGTTATCCGTAATATGGAGTTTTATCCTTTCAGCCAATGATTCTTCTAAAATATTTGTTTTGAAAGAATTATCCTACAATTCATATTTTTTTTCTATATTTCGCCTTTCAAAATGGACGGCTTAATGAATTTTTTGACACAAAAAAGAAGTAAAATTCTCTTGAGAGAGGTCGAAGAAACAAGGGTTAACCCCAATGCTCCTGTTGACGATTTTTATTATAAGGAAATCGCTCAATTGACAGCTGCAGGCGGGTTTAGTGTTAATTTTCAGAAAAAAACAAGTTTTCTCGACCCTGAAGCCAGGCGAATTCTTAGAACTCCCGTTGATTATAAGCCTTCCCTTAATTCGGCTTTAGACTTTTTTACAGATGAATTTAAGGATAAGATCGTTAAAGCTTTTCACGATATAAGCACGGGTAATCCCTATACAGGAACCATAAAAATGCTTACTTACGACAAAGAAGAGTTTTGGGCACGTGCCATTGGCAAGCCTATACATGACGAAAAAGGGAAAATAATTGGGCTCAAAGGCGTTTTTCAGGATATTTCAGACATCAAAGAAAAGGAGGTAAATTTGGAAAACTCCTTGAAGGTCATTGAATCTCAAAATACCCGGTTATTCAACTTTGCAAATATCATATCACACAATTTAAGGTGTCATGCCAGTAACCTTCATTTGTCAATGGAATTATTGAATATGGCAGAGTCTAAAGAAGAAGAAGTAGAGCTTAAAAATAACCTGAGTGAAATTTCAAAAAATATAAATACTACCATTGATCATTTAAATGAAATTGTAGCAATACAAACAAAAGCCGGAGATGATAAAAAAATGGTCTCATTTAGAGAGGCACTGCTACGTGTTATGCGTTCATTGCAAGATATGATCGCTGCTTCCGAAACAGAGATCTTTTCAGATTTTTCTGAAGTTCCCCAAATTGAATACATTCCGGCATATATAGAGAGTATCTTTATAAATTTAATTACAAATGCAATTAAATTTAAGCACCCAAACCGCAAACCGGTTATCGATATTTGTTCTTACGAAGGAAAAAATGGCGGTCAATACCTTATGGTAAAGGACAATGGGCTAGGGATAGACCTCAATAAACATGGTGATAAGATCTTTAATATCTATGAAACCTTTCATACCCATACCAGCCAGAACTCCCAAGGCGTAGGGCTATTTATCACTAAAAATCAAATAGAAGCATTGCAAGGGACCATAGAAGTGGAAAGTACAGTAAACATGGGTACTATATTCACTATCAAGTTCTAGTCTTCTTTTTCAGTTTTCTTAGGGAAAGCTTTCTTATTGAAAACAATCAATAAGCCTACTCCCGTACTTATAGACGAATCCGCAATATTGAACACCGGTTCAAAAAAAGTGAAGTAGTCACCTCCCCAAAACGGTATCCATTCCGGCAGATAACCTTTCCATAATGGGAAATACAACATATCTACCACTTTTCCGTGAAAGAGTGTGCCATACCCTCCTCCCTCTGCTAAAAATGAGGCCACTTGATGATGGCTGTCGCTGAAAATAATTCCGTAGAAAACAGAATCGATGATATTGCCAAAGGCTCCGGCAAAAATCAATGCAATGGAGATTATTAAGATTCGGGGTGATTTTTTTCGAACCGAATCCCATAGCCAATAACCAATTCCTACGATCGCTACCAGCCTAAAAAGTGTTAAAAACAATTTTCCGTATTCCCCGGGTATCTTAGCTCCCCAGGCCATTCCTTCATTTTCAACAAATAGTATCCTAAACCATTCAAAAACACGAATTTCTTCTCCTAAAATAAAATGTGTTTTTATGTAAACCTTGGAAATTTGATCAACAAGTAAGATCAAAAAGATAATAATAGCGGCTTTTTTTAGAGACATGTATTTCTTATAAGGTTAAAAAGTAATGCCTTTAAAACATCTTGGCATTCGAGGGCAAAAATAGCAATATTATTTGTTTTGAATGAGTCTAATGGTACCATCTATGCTTTCTGCATTTATTGTGTATTTTCCTTTCATAGGAAGCGTATTATGTATAATGCCTCTTTTTGAAATTGCCTTTCCTTTTACATTCTCTTTGGCATAAACCGTAATAGCTCCCTGCTTGGTTTGTAGCAGGGCATTGCCCCTAAAATTATACAATATGCAATTTCCACTTTCAAGTCCGGCCTCAAAAGACTTGAAACTGCCATATCCTTCTACAGAGGCTATTCCTGAACGTATGGAAACCATCATTGTTTCGGGCAGTGTAACTTCCATTTCGATTGCAATTACTTTATGAGCTGCCAATTTATCGTTTTTGGCTTCAAAATATGGAGAATACCCGGTATTTAATATCAATGACTTCTCTTTTTCAATCACACCCAAAACTACATCCTCATAGTTTTCACCTTCAACATGAGTATCAATTTTTATAGTATTTGTCTTTTCTGAAGTTATTTTAATGTTGAAAACCTCATCGCTTTCAATTACCAGTTTCGATATCCCCGATGCGTCCCATTCTTTCTGCAAAACCTTCTGGGCGAAACTTTCAGAAACAAAAGAAATCAAAAGCAGTATGTAGATTATCTTTTTAACCATAAAAAACCCCATTAGTTACAATGGGGCCAGTTTTATCTTTTCTGAAAAGAATAAATTATTTCTGCATATTCTTAGCTTCAATGCTCAATGTTGCATGAGGCACTAATTTTAAACGCTCCGGATTGATCAATTTACCGGTTACACGGCAAATCCCGTAACTTTTATTTTCAATACGTATCAATGCATTTTTAAGGTCTCTAATGAACTTTTCCTGTCGTATTGCCAATTGGGAAGAGGTCTCTTTGCTCATTACTTCACTACCTTCGTCAAAAGCCTTAAATGTTGGTGAAGTATCATCTGTACCATTATTGCTGTCGTTCTTATACGCGCTTTTAATAAGTTCCAGTTGATCTTTGGCCTTATCAATCTTTTCCTGGATTAATATTCTAAATTCTTCCAGTTCTTTATCGCTGTATCGATTTTTTATTTCCTGTGCCATAATTTTAATTTTTTTTGATACTTAAACGGGTTGTAATATCGTCAAAAGCAATTTCTATTCCATTGCTTATCTCATCTTCAAATTGCAACACTTCTGTTAAAGTCTCTTGTTTTATATATTCTAAATTCTGCTCTACTGCAGCTACTAATTGTATTTCTTTCTGAATGGCTACTTCCACTTTGTCTGTAACTTCAAAACCAGCATCTTTTCTAATGTTTTGAATACGATTTACTAATTCTCTGGCTATCCCTTCATTTTTAAGCTCCGGGGAGATCGTAACATCGAGTGCAACCGTGACCCCTCCTGCATTTGCTACCAACCAACCTTCAATATCCTGAGAACTTATCACAACGTCATCAAGGGTCAATGTAGTATTTTTTTCGTTAACTTGAATAGAAATTTCACCTTCTTTTTCCAGAGTTGAAATTTCTTCCTGGCCAAAATTGGTAATCGCCTGAGCGACTGCTTTCATAGCAGCACCAAAGCGTGGGCCCAATTTTTTGAAATCGGGTTTTATTTGTTTCACCAATATCCCCGACCCTTCATCGATCAACTCGATCTCTTTTACATTAACTTCAGATTTGATCAAACTTGATACGGCCAGGATCTCTTTTCTGGTAGCATCATCCAAAACAGGTATCATTATTTTCTGCAATGGTTGACGCACTTTTATCTTCTCTCGTTGACGTAACGATAATACTAACGATGATATTGTTTGCGCTTGTTGCATTTTATGTTCCAACGCACTGTCTATGTATGACTCATTACTTACCGGAAAGTTACTTAAATGTACAGATTTTTCAGCTTTTTGGGAAACTCCTTCTGTTAAATCTCTATACAATCGGTCCATAAAGAACGGTGCTACAGGCGCTCCAAGCTTTGCAACGGTAACCAAACATGTATACAGCGTTTGATAGGCCGAAATCTTATCTTCTCCATAGCTGCCTTTCCAAAAACGTCTTCTGCTTAAGCGTACAAACCAGTTACTTAAGTTCTCCTGTACAAATTCTGAAATAGCTCTTGTAGCCCTGGTAGGTTCATAATTAGCATAGGCATCGTCTACCTTTTTAATAAGTGTATGCAATTCTGAGAGAATCCATCGATCGATCTCCGGTCTTTTTTCCAAAGGAATGTCTGCTTCTGCATAGTCAAAATCATCCAAATTTGCATACAAACTGAAGAAACTATATGTATTATAGAGTGTCCCGAAGAACTTGTTTCGTACTTCGGCGATGCCATCCGGGTCAAACTTTAGGTTGTCCCAAGGATTCGCATTGCTGATCATGTACCAGCGGGTGGCATCCGGGCCATAGGTCCTTAAAATATCAAACGGATCTGCTGCATTACCTAATCTTTTAGACATTTTTTGCCCATTCTTATCAAGCACGAGCCCATTGGAAACTACATTTTTATAAGCTACATCATCAAATATCATCGTTGCAATGGCATGTAGCGTATAGAACCATCCACGAGTTTGGTCCACACCTTCTGCTATAAAGTCTGCCTTACGCCATGTTTTTTCAACTTTTTCCTTGTTTTCAAATGGGTAGTGCCATTGTGCGTACGGCATGCTTCCGCTGTCAAACCAGACATCTATTAAATCGGTTTCGCGCTTCATGGGCTTTCCGCTTTCTGAAACCAATACAATCTCATCTACAATGTTTTTATGAAGATCGACCTTATCGTAATTTTCTTCAGAAAAATCTCCCGCAACAAAATCTTCAAAAATATCCTTTTGCATCATTCCGGCAGCAACTGCTTTTTGCATTTCTGCCTTTAGCTCTTCAATACTGCCTATTGCTTTCTCTTCTTTCCCATCTTCACTACGCCACAATGGTAAAGGGATCCCCCAATACCTTGAACGGGATAAGTTCCAGTCATTAGCATTTGCCAGCCAATTGCCAAAACGACCTTCACCGGTGGCTTTTGGCTTCCAATTGATGGTTTCATTGAGTTCGAACATTCGGTCCCGGAAATTGGTCACCTTTATAAACCAGGAATCCAACGGATAGTACAATATTGGCTTATCTGTACGCCAGCAATTAGGATAACTGTGTGTGTATTTTTCAACTTTAAATGCCTTGTTCTCTATTTTCAGTTTAATAGCGAGTTCTACATCCACACTCTTTTCCGGCGCTTCCCCGTCATTATAATATTCATTCTTCACATATTTACCGGCAAATTCGGCCATTTCGGGACGAAATCTGCCTTGTAGGTCCACTAGTGGCACCAAATTCCCGTTTTCATCTTTTACCAGCATTGGAGGTACTTCGGGGGTGGCTTCCTTAGCCACCTTGGCATCGTCTGCTCCAAATGTAGGTGCAGTGTGGACAATTCCGGTACCGTCTTCTGTTGTAACAAAATCTCCCGAAATTATTCTGAAGGCATTTTCGGGACGATCATTTGGCAAGGCATAAGGCAATAATTGCTCATATCGAATACCAACCAGATTTGCCCCTTTGAATTCTTTTAAAACCAAATAAGGGATCTTTTTATCTCCTTCCGAATAGTTTGCCAGTTGGTCCTTGCTTTCGGCTTCAACAAACTTTCCGGTAAATTGTTTGCCAACCAAATTCTTTGCTAAAACAACGTATATAGGCTCAAACGTATATTGGTTAAAGGTTTTTATTAAAACATAATCGATCTTAGGCCCTACAGTTAATGCTGTATTACTTGGCAATGTCCAGGGTGTTGTCGTCCAGGCTAAAAATTGGATATCTCCCAGTCCTTGGAGGAAGTCCGGTAAGCTTTCAGAAACCGCTTTAAATTGCGCCACGACTGTAGTATCTGTTACATCCTGATAAGTGCCGGGCTGGTTCAGTTCATGTGAGCTTAAGCCAGTTCCCGCTTTTGGAGAATACGGCTGTATGGTATAGCCTTTATATAGCAATCCCTTGTCATATATCTGCTTTAGCAGCCACCAGACAGTTTCCATATATTTTGACTTATAGGTAATATATGGGTCGTCCATATCTACCCAATAGCCATAACTTTCGGTGACTTTATTCCATACATCTGTATAGCGCATTACGGCTTCACGGCAGGCAGCGTTATAATCTTCTACAGAGATTTTCTTACCAATATCTTCTTTGGTAATTCCCAGTTCTTTTTCAACTCCCAATTCAATAGGTAAGCCATGCGTATCCCAGCCGGCCTTTCTATCCACCCTAAATCCTTTTTGTGTCTTGTAACGACAGAATATATCTTTAATAGCACGTGCCATTACGTGGTGAATACCGGGCAGGCCATTTGCAGATGGAGGGCCTTCAAAAAACACAAAAGGTTCACTTCCTTCACGAATAGAAATACTCTGCTCGAAAATGTTTTCACGTTTCCAAAAATCGAGTACTTCTTCGCCTAATTTGGGAAGGTTTAAGCCCTTGTATTCTTTAAATTTTGTGCTCATAAACAATTGCGCTTCAATAAGGGTGCGAAAGTAAGAAATTTTGAAGAAATAGGCTACTTCAAACCTTTATCTAACTGTAAAGATTATCTAAAAAAGTATATCTTTATAAAAACAACTTTTATCATTTGAAAAAACTACTCTTCTTTTTACTGCTACTACCCTTACTTTCTGAAGCTCAAAATTACGTAGACCTTCTTAGAATTGGTTACGGGCAAACTTTCAATAATGATTTTGCAGGTACTGAAAGCAGCACTTTTGTAAAATCTTTTGAAGCAGATCTCACCTATCCTGTCGTAATTCATGAAAACCATGCACTAATTACCGGGGTGAGTTTTAGCCGTAATAATTTAGAGTTATTCCCCGGAAGTGAGTCTACAAGTTTATACAGTACAGCATTAAAAATTGGGCTGGCATCTACTTTTAATGATACATGGAGCAGTACAGTCGTTTTATTGCCAAAGATCGCAGCAGACTATCAACATATCACAGGTGATGATTTTTATATGGGAGGAGTTGCACTCCTGAAATTTCAGAAAACTGAACATCTAAAATACAGGTTTGGGATCTATGCAACTTCTGAGGCTTTTGGGTTTTTCACTACACCTATCATAGGATGGTATTATTTAAGTCCTGATAATCGCTTTGAAATGGATATGTCCCTGCCCATTGCGGCAGATGTAAATTACTGCTTTGGGATAACTACCGTTGGTATTGATTACTTTGGTATTGGGCGTAGTTTTCGCTTGTATGGCGATGATTCGGTGTCCAATACTTATGTAGACCTTAGTTCTTTGGAATTTGCCGGTTATTTACAGTTCAATGCGCTTCGGAAAAGTGTATTACTTCGGGCTAAATTAGGGTATTCCAGCAATAATTATGAAGTATATGCCGATGGAGAAACAATAGATCTGGGCGTTTCAGCATTTAGTTTTGGTGATGACCGTATGCAACTCAACCCAGATATAAGGGGAGGCTTCTTTTTAAAGTTTGAGGCCATTTATCGTTTTCATATTAAAAAGGATAAAGAAGAAGATGCAACCCGTTTGGATGATTAATTTTAAAATATGGATCGAGCCTGCCCGGAATGTGGAAATAAAATAATTGGTCGCTCAGATAAAAAATTCTGTAGTGATGCTTGTCGTAATGCTCACAATAATGCCTTAAACAAAGACAATAAAAATTTAATACGGAATATTAATAACCGCCTTCGAAAAAATTACCGCATCCTCGAAACCCTAAATACAAAAGACAAAACAAAAGTTACTAAAGAGAAGCTGCTTAGAATGGGTTTTAGTTTTGATTATTTTACAGGCCTATATACTACAAAAGCCGGTTCTGTATATTATTATCTCTATGATCAGGGGTATTTACCGCTGGATAACGATTATTACTTATTAGTGAAAAGGGAAGTTAACCTATAATTGAGTTGAGAGTAGTGGTTACTTCCAGGTATGCCCTTTTAATTTCAGTGCGGCTTTTAAAACATCTTTCTGACTAATTTGGCCAACTAATTTTCCGTTTTCAACTATAGGAAACCTTCTGTGTTTGGATTCTAAAAATTTATTGGCGGCATCAAAAACATTCATATTGCCATCTATGGTCTCTACATTTTTTACCATATGCTGCTCTACCTTCATAGCTTCCATTGGTTGGTTGTAGTATCTGCTTTCACTAATTTGCTTCATACAATCACCCTCGGAGATGATACCTATTAACTCATTCTTTTCATTTACAACAGGTCCTCCGGATATTTTTCGCTTTATAAGTGTATTCATCACCTCCAAAACAGATTGATCCGGTCTAAAAGTCGTGAGATTTCGGGTCATATAATCTGAAACCGTAATGTTCTCATTACTACCTTTGCTAGGCTTTGCACGTTTGCCCATAAAGCTTTTAATTCCCATACCTTCAAGTTTTTACGTACATCTAATGTAGTCAATTTTAAAATAAATTCCTTTCAATTTTTCCGGAGGGAGCAAATTTTAGGTTAAAATCGTACTTTTAGAAAAGTAAAAGTCCAACCGATGAAAAAATTTAGTCAAGTCATTTCATTACTCCTCATATTAGGATTAATATACTACAGTTTTTACAGTTTAATGCCTGCAAATGGTACGCCGGCATCTCTTCCCAAAACAGCATTCTCTACAGAACGTGCTTTAATTCCTCTCAAAGAAATTAGTAAAGCACCTCATTACTATGGTTCTAACGAACACAAGCGGGTAAGAGATTTTCTGGAAGGTGAATTAAAAAAATTGGGTATGGAAACACAGATCCAGGAAGGGTTTGCGTTGAATATCGATGAAAAAAAATTAAATAAGCCCAAGAATATCATTGGCCGCTTTAAAGGATCGGGAAAAGGGAAAGCTTTGTTATTGTTATCCCATTATGACAGTGCTTTGGTCCCTTCTTATGGAGCAAGTGATGCCGGTAGTGGCGTAGTAACAATTTTGGAAAGCCTGAGAGCCTACTTTGCGAACGGAAAAACGCCTGTTAATGATATTATAGTCTTATTCAGTGATTGTGAGGAAATTAGCCTTGGTGGTGCCAGCCTTTTTGTCAATGAGCATCCCTGGGCAAAAGATGTAGGTTTTGTAGTAAACTTTGAAGCGCGCGGAAGTGGCGGCCCCAGTGTCATGATACTCGAATCCAATGCCGGAAATGCTAAGTTGATAGAAGCTTTTATTGAGGCTAACCCGGAATATCCTGTTGCTTCGTCATTGATGTACAGTGTTTATAAGATACTGCCAAATGTTACAGATTCTACCATTTTTAGGGTTGACGGAGATATCGATAGTTTTTTCTTTGCTTTTATTGATGATCATTTCGATTACCATACTGCTAACGATACGGTAGAAAACCTGGACATTGCTACTTTACAACACCAAGGGAGTTATTTGCTTCCGCTTTTAAACTATTTTGCCGATGCGGACCTATCCAGTTTAAAATCTGAAGACGATTACGTATATGTGAATGTCCCTTTAATAAAGATGATCAGCTATCCTTTTACATGGATTTTGCCTATGATTGTCATTGCTTCAATTATTTTTATAGTTCTTATTTTCTTCGGGATCAAAAAAAATAAGATTCATGCAAAAGGAATTGGGAAAGGGTTTATTCCGTTGCTATTGTCCTTAATTCTATGTGGGCTCATCGGTTTCTACGGATGGCAATTACTTTCAGGTTTGTACCCTCAATATGGGGAGATACAGCATGGTTTTAAATACAACGGACATAGTTATATAGCCTTTTTTGTGTTGCTCTCTTTAGCAATTTTGTTTTGGATATATAAAAGGTTTTCAGAAAAAGAAACTGTTGCGAGCACTTTTGTCGCTCCAATTGTCCTGTGGATGGTGATCAATATTGTTGTTTTTATATATCTAAAAGGAGCTGCATTCTTTATTATCCCGGTATTTTTTGGTCTTTTATCACTTTGGGTACTTATTCGCCAGGAAAAACCAAGTTTATTGTTGTTGGCACTGCTTGCCGCGCCAGCAATATTTATTTATGCTCCGTTAGTGCAGTTTTTCCCGGTAGCGCTGGGATCCGGAATGGTCGTAATTTCATGCGTGTTTACAGTATTGCTTTTTGGAATGCTTCTACCCGTTTTTGGTTATTATAAAAATAAGAAGGTATTAGCTGTTCTCTGTTTTTTAATTGCTATTGGTTTTTTTATTAGCGCACACCTATCAAGTGATTTTTCTGAAGAAAGACAAAAACCAAACAGTTTGGTGTATTATCAAAATGCCGATGATGGTAGTTCATATTGGGTAACGTATGACAAGATTTTAGACTCCTGGACAAAAGGGTATTTGGGAGAAACTCCTCAAGAGGCCGGGAAATATATCGAAAATGTCCCTGGCAGTAAATACAATTCCGGATATACTTTTGCTTCGGAAGCTCCAGTAAAAGATATTTCGTCCTTTGAATCCAGATTGGAAAAGGATACTATTATTGATGGTTTCAGAAATGTTACTTTTACTATACTTCCAAAGCGTCCTGTAAACCAAATAGACCTATATGCCAATAAGGATATCTCTTTTCAATCCTTGTCCTTTAACGGTAAAAGTTTTACACAGGACAATAGTGACAGTATTAACAGTGATAGGGAAGGAAGTAATTTGTTACAGTTTTTTGTAGCCAACAATGATTCTTTGGAAGTATTTTATTCGGTAAAACAAGAAATTCCAGTATCATTTACTGCAATAGAATATTCTTTTGACCTGTTAACCAATTCGCAGTTTACAATCAATAAGCGTTCTAAAACAATGACGCCTAAACCTTTTGTAATTACAGATGCCATTGTTGTAAAAAAATCATTTACAATAGATTCTTTACCTAAAACAGTTAAGGACACCATATTTACCGAAACCCAGGTACTAAATGAGTAAAACAATAGCCATTGCGGGAATGGGTTGGCTGGGCCAATCTTTGGCACAACATTTACTGTTGTTAGGGTATAACGTAAAAGGTTCTGTAACGACTATGCATAAAGCTGCTACATTACGATCAAAAGGATTTAATGTATACCCGGTTAAAATTACTGAAGAAGGCGTTAGCGGAGAACCTCAGGCATTTCTTAAAGGATCGGATATTATAACCATCATGATCCCGCCCGGTTTACGAAGGTATACGGGAGCAGATTACGTTCTGAAAATGTCTCATTTTTTATCTGAAATCAAAGCAGCTCAGGTAAAAAAAGTAATTCTTGTAAGTAGTACTTCTGTGTATGACGATGAACAAGGAAAAATTACCGAAAAGGACGATCCAAAACCAACTACCCAGGCTGGGAAGCAATTGGTTCAGGTAGAACAATTATTTTTCAATGTTTCCGGCCTTATTACCAGTATTGTACGATTTGGAGGACTTTTTGGAGGGAGCAGGCAGCCTGTACGTTACCTTGCCGGAAGAAAGGACCTGAATAATGGTAACGCACCTGTTAATTTAATTCACAGGGACGATTGTATTGGAATACTTTCTGAAATTATAAAGCAAGATGCTTTTGGGTATATATTCAATGCAGTTAGCCCCCAACATCCTATTAAAAAGGAATACTATACGCAAAAGGCCACAGCATTAAGCTTAAGTCTTCCTCATTTTTCCAAAGAAGAGACCGGATCTGTTTTCAAACAAATTGATTCTGTAAATTTAGGTGAGGTCCTAGGATATTCCTTTAAACATGAACTATAATAAAAAAGGAGCCCGCCGGACGTCGGGCTCCTTTTTTACATAAGAAATGCTTCTCTTACCAAATTCTTACACGGTCTTCCGGTGCAATGTACATGGCATCACCTTCTTTAATATCAAACGCTTCATAAAAAGCATCTATATTCTTAAGAGGTTGTGTAGCACGGTACATTCCCGGAGAATGCGGATCTGTTTTAATTTGAGTTTCCAAAGCTTCATCCCGTTGCTTGGTACGCCAAACTGTTGCCCAGCTCATAAAGAAACGCTGTTCCGGTGTAAAACCGTCAATATTTTCGGGCCTTCCACTTTCCTTGAAAAAGCGTTGTAACCCATCGTAAGCACCTAACAGACCTCCAAGGTCTCCAATATTTTCTCCTGAAGTAAATTTACCATTGATAAACACACTGTCAAGTACTTCTATCTGGTCATATTGTTCTGCCAATTTATCAACGCGCTCTGTGAAACTTGCCAGGTCTGCTTCGGTCCACCAATTCACCAAATTCCCATCTGCATCAAAGCGAGAACCACTATCGTCAAAAGCATGAGAGATCTCATGTCCGATCACTGCGCCTATTCCTCCATAATTAACAGCCTCATCTGCTTTATAATCGTAGAAAGGAGGTTGTAAAATAGCAGCCGGGAATACAATTTCATTATTAAAAGGGTTGAAATAGGCATTTACCGTTTGCGGAGACATTCCCCATTCGGTACGATCAACAGGCTCGTCAATACGGTCCAGATTGTCTTTTAAGTTCCACTCGTTAACAGCCACCATATTCTGGTAGTAACTATTTTCCGGGTTCACTGTCATATTAGAGTAATCTTTCCATTTATCCGGATATCCAATTTTTACAGTGAACTTATCAAGTTTGCTTATTGCTTTTACCTTAGTACTATCACTCATCCAATCTAAAGCATTGATACGGTCTTTGAATGCCTCAATAACATTCGCAATCATTTTTTCAGCTTTCTTCTTTGCTTCCGGAGGGAACATTTTGTCTACATATAATTTTCCAATGGCTTCTCCTACGGTATTATTTACTGTAGACAAAGCACGTTCGTCTGCAGGTCTCTGCTTTTTGGCACCACGTAAGGTTTTGCTATAAAAATCCCAATTTGCTTTTTCAATGTCTGTAGAAAGCAGGTTTGCAGCGTCGTTAAGTGTTTGCCATCTCATTACTGTTTTCCAGGTTTCAACATCTCCTTCGGTCAAGGTTTTCTGAACTACATCCATATATGCAGGCTGCATAACGATCACTGTATCCGGTTCTTTTGTTACTCCCAGATCTTTAAGGGCTTCTTTCCAGGATATTGCAGGAACCATTTTTTGAACATCGTCCATAGATCTTGGATTGTTGAAATTTCTAAAATCTCTACTGGCAACTTTATCTAACCTCGGTTCTGCCAATTTAGTCTCAAATGCTAAAATAGTTTCGGCCTGGGTACGTGCTTCTTCTTCACTATCTCCCAAAAATTGAAGCATTCTTGTTATATGGTCTACATACTGCTCTCTAATTTCAATAGATTTTTCATCGGTATTTGTATAATAATCCCTATCCGGTAACCCTAATCCTCCCGGTGTAATATAAGCCGAGTTAATTGCACTATTGTTAGGATTTGAGAAAGCTGCGATCCCTAAGAATGGCTGGGATATTTCGGTGGCATATTTTGTCATTGCTTTCTGAAAATCTTCAACAGATGAAATAGAATCAATGATATCCAAAACTGGTTGTAAAGGAGCTATCCCGGCCTCATCACGGGCAATAGAGTCCAGCTTGGTCCTAAAGATCATCAAAGCTTTTGCCTGGTCCGTATCTGCAGAGTACTTATCCAGTCGGCTCGCTTCATCTATAATATCGAGCACATCAAAATCTGTTTTTTTACGAAGTACGTTAAATCCTCCCCAACGTACTTGATCATCAGGTATTTCTGTAGTTTTCATCCAATTACCATTCACGTAATTGTAAAAATCATTTTTAGGACTTACCGTAGTGTCCATATTCGCTAAAATAATCCCTCTTGGACCATCATCTTCTTTTGCCATTTTATTGTCTTTATCACCACAAGAAGCCGCGACTACTGCAAATATTGTTAAGACAAAGGCAGATTTTAAAATATTAGTTTTCATTATATAGTTGGTATTAAGGTTTTCTGAAAAGATCAGAAATTGTTATAACATTAAAATAAGTAGCAAAAATCTAAAAAAGTTACAATTAATTATTCATTTTATCTTTTAATTCGGCTTTGTAAACCGAATCTAAAAACCGTTTTTGTTTTTCGAGCTCTTTCTCTTCATCTTCCTTACGTTGTAAATCGATAGCATCCTTTTGAAACTTCTCGTTTATTTGAACGATAAGATTTTTTACAGCTTTGTTCATCTCGGTAATGGCATTTTCTAACTTTAGAGAATCTATTCTCGATTTATTTGCTTCCTGCAATAATAAATTAGCTCTTGTTTTAACTACCGTAAGCCTTGAAGAAATTGCACTGTTATTTAGTGTATCCGGTATTTTTTTTGAAAGCGAATCTGAATATTGCACTAATCTTTCCGAAGTATTCCTTAATTTCTCTAGTGTACTGCCGCTAATAGTTTTAGCGTCATTTTCAAAATCTTCATAAACAGACCATTGCGCGACATACATCAGGGCTCTTTCCGATAATTGAGGAACAGTAAACTCCTTATTTCCATAAGTCCCCTCTAAATCCTGAACAGCAATATGCATTTCTGAATTTTCTTCCGAAGCATTTCCACAAGAAACCAATAATAGGCAAAATACCAATGCGGTGAGAAATAAGAATGAGGGAAAATTCATTATTGTTCTAATATGAGAATTACAAATATAGAGGTTCTTTTGCCAACGAAAAGTTAATTTTTTGAAAAGAAAAAGAGTAGAATATACCTATATTTACGAGCCATTTAAAAAACAGCGAATGAAAAAAAGAGTTCTTATCATTGGGGCTTGTGGACAAATAGGCACCGAGCTTACCACCCGTTTAAGAAGTATCTACGGCCCGCAAAAAATAATTGCCAGTGACATTGTTGAAGATTCTACAGGCCTTTTAAGTGAAGGGCCTTTTGAAGTCCTGGATGCTATGGATTATGATGCAGTGCAGGATATCGTAATTCGCTATGAAATTACAGACGTATACTTGATGGCAGCCATGCTTTCTGCTACAGCAGAAAAGTTTCCAATGAAAGCATGGAACTTGAACATGAGCTCTCTTTTTAATGTTTTGAACCTTGCCAGGGATAAGAAAATTGACAAGGTCTTTTGGCCGTCCAGCATTGCCGTATTTGGTCCTACAACACCAAAAACCGGAACACCTCAAAGAACAATAATGGAACCTTCTACTGTCTATGGTATTAGTAAACAAACCGGTGAACGTTGGTGCGAATACTATCATCAAAAATATGGTGTTGATGTAAGAAGTGTTCGATACCCGGGATTGATTAGTTATAAAACTCTTCCGGGTGGCGGGACTACAGATTATGCTATTGATATTTTCCACAAAGCTTGTAAGCATAAAAAATATGTGAGTTTCCTGGGGGCAAAGACCACATTACCCATGATGTATATTGATGATGCCATTAATGCCACTACCACAATCATGGAAGTTGATAAAGAAGCTATAAAAATTAGAAGTTCGTATAATCTGTCTGCTCTAAGTTTTAGTCCTGAAGAAATTGCAGCTCAAATTAGGAGTCATATCCCTGAATTTGAAATAAGCTATGAACCGGATTTCAGACAAGCTATCGCAGATTCATGGCCACAAAATATCGATGACAGCAATGCTCGTGAAGACTGGGGTTGGAAGCACAAATTTTCACTCGAACAGTTAACAGAAATCATGCTGGAAAATTTAAAAGGGAAATATTGATCTTTTAAAAGTAGGATTTCTTCACCACATTTATGAATTTAATAAGGTTTCTGCAAAGAGTAGTTTCAATTTTATTGCTGCAGAAATAGAAATCGTTTAAATGCTGTCATCATAGTAAAATTAGGTCATTAAGGAGTCCTTAATGGCCTATTTCATTTATCTGGATATCATGTGGTTATCTTATAAAGTTCTCTATATATACGCACTCAAAAACCCGTTTCAGCATTCTTTATTTTAATATTTCTTTAACGTAAAGTTTAGGTTAGGTTTCTTCGGGAAAGGTAATCATTATAGGGCTTACCCATAAAATTCATGATAATCAATTATTTTAAAGCTGCAACCGAAAAAAGCCTACGGTATTAACATAAATATTCCATAACTTTGTTCTCATAAGTCTTTGGTATAGTTTGTACGAATTAGCCTCGTCCCTTACCTTGGGCTTCTTTGGTTGTATATTAACTAACATTTATTAATAATCAAATATTGCTTATGAAAAAATACTATTATGCGTGGTTGCTTTGTATGTTCTTCATTACGGCCACATCATTCGCACAAGAAAAGACAATCTCCGGATCGGTGACAGATAATACAGGTCTACCTTTACCCGGGGTTAACATTATTGTAAAAGGTACCAATAGCGGTACACAATCAGATTTTGACGGTAACTATAGCATTCAGACCAGTGTAGGTCAGGTCCTTGTATTCAGCTATGTGGGCTTTGCTACTGTTGAAAGTACTGTTACCGCTGCATCTAATACAATAAACATCCAATTGCAGGAAGATGCTGCCGTACTTAAGGAAGTTGTTGTAACTGCACAGGGGATTAAAAGAGAGAAAAGAGCCCTAGGATTTGGGCAAACAACCGTAACCTCAGATGCACTAGAATCCAGGCCTTCACCGGATGTTGCAAAAGTGCTACAAGGTAAAGTAGCCGGTGTTACAATCTCTCAAACCGGTGTTACCGGTGGTGGAACAGGAATTAAGATACGTGGTAATTCGTTGATCAATGCTAACAATCAAGCGCTTGTAGTTGTAGATGGAGTCCCAATTACTACCGGGACCAATAATAGTGATGGTTTTACAGGTGCAGGTAGTATAGCCTCAAACAGGCTTGCGGATATAGACCCCAATAACATAGCTGATGTTAGTGTACTTAAAGGTTTAGCTGCAACTGCTCTTTATGGTGCACAAGGGTCTAACGGTGTAATCATTATAACAACTAAAACCGGTAGTGGTAATTTTAATCAAGACAAAAAGATGGAAATGACCGTTACTTCTAACACCTATTTTACCGAAGTTTCAAATTTACCGAAGTTTCAAAATGAACATGGAAGTGGATTTTACTTAGGTAATTTAAGTACTGCCAATAATAGTTTTGGTCCATTCTATGATGGAGAAATCATTCCTCATATCCTTTCAAACAATTCTGCATTACAAGCTGATTTTCCGGAGTTATTTGACGACCCGTCCACTCCAGATGTTATTGAAGGAGGAATCCCTTATCTGGGCACACCAAATAATGTAAAAGACTTTTTCAGAACCGGAATAGGCAGAACTGTTGGGTTAAGTATTTCAAAATCATTTGAAAATGGAGCCATAAGCGGAAGTTATTCAAATACTGCCGATGAAGGGTTCATACCTAAAAATACTTTAAGAAGAGACAATTTCAGTATTGGTGGTTCGGCTAAATTGTCAAATAAATTTAGTTTTAACGGAGGGTTAAATTTTATAAGAAATAAAATTACAGCTCCACCTATTACAGCTGCAAATGGTGTAAGCTCTTTCAGTATCTTTAATAGACTTCTGGGTATTGCAAGAAATTTTGATCTAACAAACTATCCATATCAAAACCCACGGGACGGTTCTAACGTATTTTACCTTCCGGGAGTTGATAATCCAAGATGGATCTTAAATAACTCATTATCTACTCAAAAAGTAAATCGAACGTTCAGTAATTATTCACTTAATTATGAACTCAATGATAATATTACATTGACGTACAGACTTGGTGTAGACTTTATAAACGAAAACCAGGAATTCTATATTAACAAAGGAAGTAGTTCCGGGGATGCAATCTTTGCAAATGGGTATTTAAGAATACAAGAAACCGAGCAACAACAATGGGATCACTCATTTCTTGTTAATTTGAATTACGATCTTACAGAATCTTTAGGCCTTGTAGGAACCTTGGGAGCTAATAGTAATAGCCAGACACAATTTACCAGAGGAACGGCCTACCAGGACCAGGTGATATTTAACTTTATACAGCCATCAAATTTTGAAACAGCTTCTAATAGTGATCCTTTCAATCTTGATGCCGGCGGCCAGCCTACTCCAATAAATTTCGAGTCCAGACGAAATATAACAGGGCTTTATGCACAGGCTGAATTTGATTATAAGCGTTCTCTATATTTAACGCTTGCTGCCAGAAATGATTGGGGCTCAACTGCCGAATCCGGTAACAATTCTGTTTTTTATCCAAGTGCTTCAGTTTCGGTTATTCCTACTTCAGCATTTGACGGCCTTAAGGGAGATGTATTGAACTACCTTAAAATTAGAGGAAATGTTTCATCCGGGGCAAATTTCCCTAGTGTTTATCTTACAAGACCTGTGTTGATCTCTAATAGTAATGCATTTACAGGTATTATAACACAAAGTAATCCAACTACAATTCCAAATCCGGACTTACTTGGTGCAACATTGACAGATTATGAAATTGGAATGGAAGCCAAGTTTTTTAACAATAGAGTCTCTCTGGAAGCAAGTGCATTTAGAAGAATTGCAAGTGACCAGATCTTTAGACAAAGTGTTGCAGAATCTACCGGTGGACAATTTAGATTTATTAATGTAGGGGAAGTTCAAAATGATGGGGTAGAAATAGATCTGGGAATAACACCAGTGAAGACCGAAGACTTTGAATGGAATATAAATGCAAACTTCTATGCGGATGAGCCCATCGTAAATGAGCTTCCCGAAGGTACTGATGAAGTTGTATTTGCAGGTTTTAGTAATTTAGGAAACTTTGCTATTGTAGGAGAGCCTTTAGGTGTAATAAAAGGGACTTTTGCTGTTAGAGATGCCGATGGCAATTTTTTAATCAATCCTGCCAATGGAGAGGTAATTCCAAATACGGATGTAGGTATCCCTAATAAGATTATTGGAGATCCCAACCCAGATTGGAACAGTACATTGATAAATACCATTCGTTATAAAGGTTTTGAATTATCCGGTCAAATGGAATATAGACATGGAGGTGATATTTATTCGTTAACCTCTCAAAATCTTTACTTTAGAGGTGTAATTGACCTCGAAGGTATCGACCGGGAAACTTATGCAGCTGCAGTTCCGGGTAATATTGCCGCTTTAGATGAAGATGGTAATATTGCTGTAACAGTAGATGAAGATGGTGTTCCTAACGGAGTAGTTTCTGCAACAGATGATAATGGAGCTACAATACCTAATAATATGTTACTACCTTACGAGGATACTATCTTCAATAATGTGGAACAAAATGATGCGGAAAATATTTATGACGGATCTACTATAAGATTAAGAGAACTTTCTCTTACTTACAACGTAGCCCCTAAACTGTTGGAAAGAACTCCTTTTGGAAGTATGAGCCTTAAAGTTTATGGACAAAATTTATGGTATAATGCTGTTAATTTCCCAGATGCATTGAACTATGACATCGAATCTGGTAGTACAGGAGTAGGAAATGGTTCGGGGCTTGAGTTTAGAACCTCTCCTTCAGCCAAAAATTATGGATTCTCTATTAAAGCTACTTTTTAAAAAAATATAATTATGAAAAATATATATATAAAATCAATTTTTATAGCCTTAATAAGTGTTTTGTTAATTGGCTGTGAAACATCAGAGTTAAATCTTTTAGATGACCCGAACAACATAACTCCGGAAAATGGAGATGCCAGGTATTTGTTAAATAGTGCCCAGCTGTCATTCGAGGACTTTTTAGGAAATGAAGACAGTAATTCTTCCGAGAGTCTTACGGCACTTATTTTGGATTATACCCGAATGACGCAATTATTTGGCCCTTATCAATTTGAGCCTGCCCGGATTGATAATTTATGGACCCAGGCATATCCTCAGACGTTTGAAAATATAAAGACTTTAATACCAATTGCAGAAGAAAACGGATTGAACACTCATGCAGGTGCTGCCAGAGTTCTACAAGCATACACATTAGTTACTCTTGTAGATCTATTTGGAGACATTCCTTTTTCTGAAGCTAATCAAGGGATTGAGTTTTTAAATCCAAGATTAGATGCTGCTGCAGATGTTTATAATGCCGCTTTAGAAATACTGGACCTTGCCATCGCTAATTTATCTGATGATACTGCTCCGGCGTTTGATACGGATTTATTCTTCCCAAGTGGTAACAATCGAGAAGCTTGGATAAAAGTTGCAAATACACTGAAATTGAAAATCTATTTGCAAAGCAGGTTGGTTAATGAGTCTGCTTCAAGACAAGGCATAAACAGCTTACTTCAAGCAGATAATTTAATTAACAGTGCCTCTGATGATTTTGCATTTAATTATTCCAGTCAATCTACTCCTAATGATGCAAGGCACCCCACATTTATAGATAACTATAATTCCGGGAGCAATGAATTTATGAGTAATTGGTATATGAAGCAATTCTTAGATAATAACGACCCGAGAATACGTTACTATTTTTACAGACAACAGATCACTGATCCAACCAATGCAGACATCCCTTGTAATGGACTGGGCAATGTAGAGCTTTGCTATATTGGTGATGGTTACTTTGGTAGAGATCATGGAGATGACACATTTACAACTTCCGGAATGTTCCAGCGTAATACTACCTGGGGAGCTTATCCTGTAGGTGGTAAATTTGATGATGATTCCGGTGGAAGAACTACATTTGAAGATGGAGCGCAAGGTGCGGGAATACGACCTATCCTTTTATCATCCTTTACAAATTTCATGAAAGCAGAAGCTGCATTAACTCTTGGAACAACCGGAAATGCCGCAACTTTCCTGGAGAATGGAATTCGTCAATCTATTACCAAAGCTTTAAGCTTTGGTACACTGGGTAATAATTCAGATGCAGGATTCAGACCTACACAAGGAGATATTGATACTTTTGTCGATGGAATTATGAGTGCATATAATAGCGCAGATGCTGCCGGAAAATTAGACATTATTGTTAAGCAATACATGCTCGCCGCATGGGGTAACGGTATAGAACCTTACAATGCGTATAGAAGAACCGGTTTACCATCAGATATTCAAAGTCCGGTTGCAGCATTTCCATTAGGAAATTTCCCCAGACAGTTTCAATATCCTTCAAATGCAGTAAATTTAAATAGTAATATAAATCAACAATCTGCTACTGATCAAGTATTTTGGGATACGAATCCGGTAAATTTTATTGACTAACACTTTTAAACAAATTATTATGAAAAAAATACTTTATATATCAATGCTTTTGTTAGGTGGTAGCTTATTTTTTACTTCCTGCGAAGATGAGGAAAAGATCAACCCAATGCAGACCATAGAGAATGCTGCTGTTGTTACTTTTAGAATCATGAATGACGATATAAATATAGGGCCTAATGACACCCGAGACTTTGTTGCTGATGTAGGCAGACAGGAAAGAGTTCAATCCTATAGCCTTGAAGTAACCAGAACTTCCGGTGGAACAACTTCAGACCCTGTAAGCTTCGGATCGTGGACGGGAGATGACTTCCCTTTTACATTGACAATTGATGTTGCAACGCTTGCAAGTACTTTTGGGATAAGTCAAGAGGATATCCAAGCTAATGATCGTTTCAATTTTTTAGGAACTTCTGTAGATGATAGAGGTACCGTTTATACTATCGATAACTTTAACGGTAATATCACCGGAACTCCGGAATTGCAATTTAACTCAGACGGTTATGACTTTGACATAAGAGTTGTAAACGAATAGTAAATTGTTTTAATATTAATGAATCGCCGTTCTGAAAAACAGAACGGCGATTTTTTATATAACAAGGAGATTACCTGGCTATTTGGAATTCTAGCTGCGTCTAATCTTCGAAGATCAACCTACCGGTATAAAGTTCCTCAACCTCAACAACAGGTGGACGGTTTTTCGAAATAACATTTCCGGTTCCTTTGATCTGTCCCTTAATACTATTTTTAGGATTAACTACCATTGGAGCGGCCCCCGTGTGAGAAATGATCAAATCGTCTACCAGTAATTGCCCCCCTTGAAGTTGCGGGAACTCATCAGAAAAAATAAATCTTCCTGTTGTGGCATAACCTGAGATCAAAAAACCGCTGGATCCATTGGCATAAACCGTAAGATTTTTACAATTTACTTTTAGATCAAAATCTCCATTCTTGTTAGCTCCGGAAAAACCGCCTGTAATACTCTGCAGGGAAAGATTGGGATAAGGTAATGTTCCTACACTTTTAAAAGTTGCAGAAGATCCGTGACGTATCCGTGTAATGTTCTGAGAAGTAATTCTTATAAGTGTTACATTATGGTCCCTAATAAGATTACATGAATTCGTGTTTTGAAGGATCAGTTCTTCGTTTTCAACAAAGATATTCAGGTCCGAAACCAGGTTTTCACCTGTTTCCACTGTTACTTTTTGAGTTTCTCCCGAAGTTAGCTCAACACTAATATCATCTTCAGTTCTTATTTTATTAAACTCCGGAAGGGCCACCGTATAATTAATAATTTCCCCGTCTGTTTTAATACAATCATGAGCATTCTCTGAATCACAGCCCGATAGGAATAGCACTCCAAAAATAAATACAATACACTTTTTCATAATTTATTAAATCTAAACCCTAGTCCAAACTCTATAGCTTCTGCCTTTGCACCATGAGCTTTTATAGCCACAGAACCAAATATCCTTTTGCTTAGATAATGCTTTACTCCTGCTCTCACATACACTCTTCCTTCAAAATCATAAGGATAATAGAAATAATATCCTGCATGAGTTATTATTATCATCTTCCCAAAATGTAATTCGTGTCCTATATAAGCTCCCACTCTTTTCCAGTCCTCGTTTCCAGATACGTCATGTCCGGGAAAAGCTATGGAAACATATTCAATTTCTTCTTTGAGAAACCTCGAAAAAAAACCTTCTATCCCGGCAATTAAAGTGCTTTTTTTATTGATCCTTTTATCTGCAAAAACGGAAACCACCGCAAAAGGAAATTGTCCCAGATTAACATAATCACTCTCATTAAGTCCACCGGATAAAGCTATATTAAAATGTATGGGCTCTTTATAAGCTTTCGTTTCCGGGTGGAGATTATATTTAGGAACGGCCTGATCCTGGTAAAGAACACCTAAACTAAAACTCATAGTATTGGTGCTTGTATTAGGAGATTTAACATTGCCATTTGAGTTATGTAAAAAGGTTAATCCTGATTGCACAGAAAAATGTTTAGAAAGGCGCTGCCTGTATTGGACCATTAAAAATGAAGAACTCATAAGTGCAGAGCCATAAGCGTTGTTTTTGATATTGGTTTCAATATCAAAAGGGCTTGTAGCATACCCTATACCAGTACCTATACGAGTTAACAACCTTCTGTTAAGAAAATAAAACCCATAATGACCATAGAGGCTATAGACATCCCCTAAATAAGGATTTTTCAGGTCCTGATAGCTAAAACTGACCCCCCAGTCCGGAAAATTATAAAGAGCTTCCCAGTCTTTAAGTCCATAGGTCTTCCTATTAAACGCCATTAGGAAACCGTTAGGATGTCCTGTTATTAAATGAGAAATATCCTTATTATGGCGAATAATTGATCCGGCAAAATAGTTTATATCTACTTCGATTGGTTTTTCCTCCGGCTGTTGAGCAAAAACAAAAAGAGGAAAGAATAAAAGGGGCAATAATAGTCTAACCAAGCGCATTAAAAAAATATTAAGCTAAGGTATAAAAATACAGGTTTTAATAACGAATATTGATTCAATATATATGCAATTCATGCCTCATTACAAAAGTAGGAGCATTATTGTAATACTTATTGATATAAATACTCATATTAACCAATATTTAGCAATAAATGCCAAACAATTGAATGTATTAATTATTATCTTTTAAGTTTAAATAATATCTAATTTCAAAAAGATCAAAAATGAAGCCCTACAACTACTTTTTATTGGTTTATGTGTTAATTGGTTTTACTTCCTTTGCCCAGAACCCCTATTTTATTCCTGCAAATACGAATTTTCCCGTGGCTGCTACATCTATAAATTCTATGGATGTGGAAAGTGCCGATGTTGACAATGATGGAGATCTGGATATTGTTGTAGCTGCAGAATACAGCAGGAACTTATTATTCTTTAATGATGGGGATGGAGTCTTTACAGAAGACCCTGCACGCCTTTTCCCGGAAAAAAACACAACTGACGGGTTTAGTGGCGAAGATAGTGAGGATATTGCTTTTGCCGATTTTGATAATGATACGGACCTGGATATCATATTTGTGAGTGAGGACACAAATTTTCATGAGCTGCTCATCAATGATGGTACCGGCGATTTTTCATTTATCACTTACGATTTTCCTGCTTCGGCAGGGAATGCTGTAGCTGTTTTAGATTTAAACAATGATACCTATCCGGATATCATCATAGGCAACACAGGTCAGAATTCTGTATATATTAATAATCAGGATCTAACTTTTACGCAGGAAAATAATCGTTGGCCCATAAATACCGAAGGCACCCAAGATCTGAAACTGGTCGATCTTGATAATGATGGTGACCTTGATATTGTTGAAGGAATTGATTTGGGGTCCAATAACATTCTTATTAATACAAATGGTTTTTTTACTGAAGAGAATAACAGGCTCCCCGATACAGGACTCACTTTAGAGACCAGAAAAATTACTTTGGGAGATGTCAACAACGATACACATCCGGATATCTTTGTATCCACTGTTAATTTTATTGGGACAGCCAATCTTCAAAACCGGCTGTATATCAATGATGGTAATGGATTCTTCAGCGATGCAACTACAACCAATTTACCCGTTTACTTTCGACATACGTTAGATGCACTATTCATAGATTATGACTACGATAATGACCTGGATCTAATTACTACCGACCTGCAAAACCCTATCACAAACTATCATTCTTTTGAGAATAATGGAGGTATTTTTACTGAAACCACTGCTGATGTGTTCCAGGCATTTAGTTATAATGACGGGATAGGTTTGCACACCGCAGATTTTAATGGCGATACGTATCCGGACCTCTATTTTAGCAATTTTCAAGAACCAGATGATCTGCTGCTATTTTCTGAAGCTGCTTTAAGTGTTGATGAATATCTTTACGACACCAGGTCTATTACCTATCCCAATCCTGTAAAAAATGAGTTTATAATTGATGTTAAGTTTCCAATGGAGTATTCAGCATTAGCATTAAGGATCTATGATATTCGAGGGAAAGTAATTAAAGAATTCACACAATTAAAAACAACAGGATTACATTTAAAACAGGTTGTTGATCTTTCAAAAATAGCCGCAGGGACCTATTTTTATTCTGTAAATAATAAAGACAAACGACTTATTGTGGGGAAAATAATTAAAGAATAAAAATAGATTTCTGCAGTTAAACTTCTATCCTTAACACTATAGGCAGCATACAGGTTTTCAAGAAAAATCTCTTCTGTAATAAAATTTGTATGTTAATTAACAAGTGTGCCTCTGGACCATATCCTTACTAAAAGAATGATCCCAAGATCTGTTCTATGGCAAATTTATTGGTAGTTAATCGAAAATAAAATTTGGATGTGGTACCCTACCATATTTTGATAATTATATGACGTTTATCTTCAGCATTCATAAAATCAAACTAACTATAAAATGATATTAACTGTTGGTTACATTATTAGATGAAGTTGTATAAGTTTTTAAATAAACGATCGTATAATGAAAAAATTGATCGCCGAATTTATTGGAACTATGTGGTTGGTTCTTGGCGGATGCGGAAGTGCTATTTTAGCAAGTTCATTTCCACAATTTGGAATTGGTTTTGTAGGTGTCTCACTGGCATTTGGCCTTACAGTACTTACCATGATATATTCTCTAGGCCATATTTCGGGTTGTCATCTTAATCCAGCAGTATCCATAGGTTTATGGGTAGGTGGCCGTTTTAACAAAAGAGAGCTTATTCCTTATATACTGTCACAATTATTAGGAGCAATTGCTGGTGCCGGTGTTCTTTATTTAATTGCAATTGGAAAACCCAATTTCGAAATAGGCGATTTTGCCGCAAATGGATTTGGTGAACACTCTCCTGATAATTATGGTATCAATGCTGCTCTAATTACGGAGGCAGTAATGACATTTATGTTTTTATTGATCATTCTTGGAGCAACATATTCAAAAGCGACTAAGAATTTTGCAGGTATCGCAATTGGACTGGGTTTAACCCTTATTCACTTAATCAGTATTCCAGTCACAAACACTTCTGTAAATCCGGCCCGAAGTACAAGCCAGGCCCTGTTTGTTCAAGGATGGGCACTGGAGCAATTATGGTTATTCTGGCTGGCTCCCATTACAGGAGCGATCTTAGCTGGAATTATACATAAATATATTTCAACAGGAGGTGGTGTATTTGTAAATAGAAAATGCAAAGATTAGTGGTGAAACATTGCAATTGAATAGAAGACTGTTTTTTAATTAATCTTTTACTATTTTTCTAAATAAAAGCTGATCATTTCCTCTACTTATAGAATAAAAGTAAGTTCCGGAAGCGAGAGTAGAAACATCAATTAACACTTTTAAATGAGAATTATTTGTTCTGATCTTTGATAGTTCCTTGACTACTTTTCCTTGTATATCGTATAACTTTACTGTAATGTTGGAATAATCCGAGTTCAGATCTGCTTCAATTGTAAAAGTATTACTTGCCGGATTAGGATATGTCTTAACATTGTTAACAGGGGTACTAAACTCATTTGCAGATAAAACAGCAGCTATTCCGGTTATCAACCTGACCACAGAAGGATTTAAAGGCCTATTAGGAGTATTTGTAACAGGAATAGAAGAATTGATGTAAACAGAATCTCCATCATCACTAATAGCAACACCGTTAGGCCTTGAAAAGGTCGCTACTGAAACATCTCCATCCGTATTTCCCCGGACACCTGTCCCTGCCAATGTTCCCAAAAAAGAGGGATTATCTATGCTTAAATAGAAGATCTTACTTGATGCATGACTTGCAATGACAAGTGTTCTTGTCCCAGGGTCATAATCCAAATGCCCATTACTTGGCCCACTTGTGGTCCCTCCCGGAGTAACATTCAATAATGTGGCAACGCCTGAAGGGGTTATTTTTATAATATTTCCGTTAGAGAAATTTGAAACGTAAAGATTATCATCTTCATCAATAGTGATACCGTTTGGGCAGAAAAACAGGCTTCCAGAGGCAAATTGAGTGGAAGTCCCCGACGGAGTTATTTTTCTAATGGTATTATTTCCACAATTACATACAAAAAGGTTGTCATTACTATCAAAAACCAAACCCACAGGATTAGAAATCCCGGTAGAGGTTACAAATGTCCTTACTCCTCCAATAATCTTGTAAATGGAACTTACTCCAATATCAGATTGAAATAAAACCCCGTTACTGTCAAAATCATTTCCGGATGCTCCAACAAAATCAGTAGAGTATTCGGTTAAGTTAAGGCTGGTATCTAACTCCCAAATAACATTGGGAAGGCCATCTCCATCTCCCGCACCAAGAAAATCTCCAAAATCCGCTATATAGAGATTTCCGGAGTCGTCTAAAGACAAACCTCCGCTACCTTTAATCTCCGGAGTTATTGTTGTTACATTTACTTGTGATATAATACTGTTTACGGCAAGTAAAACAATCGAAAGTATCGTATATCTGCTCATGGCTATTTAACTATTAATTGTTTTGAAGTGGAATGATCGTTTGTTCTTAACTTAACAAAGTACACCCCTGCTTTCAGCTTGGAAACGTCAAATGAAAAATTATTCGTTCCCATATGTATCCCTCCTGAATAAATATCAGCAACTTTTTGCCCTAAAACAGAATACAGTTCTATTGTTGCAGAAGAATATACATTCTCGACATCCACATCCAGATTTACTTTTGCTGCAGAAGGATTAGGATAGATCCTTATACTTGAATCTAAAGCAAACTCATCTACCCCTAACGGATCATTCACAAAGTCTCTTTGCCATATTCCGTGGCCATGTGTAGCAATACGGAGCTTCCTGTTTGAAGGAGAAACATTTAAATCGTATATCATGGTAGCTTCAGGTAAAGCATCACTAAAGATCTCCCAGGAATTTCCTCCATTTTCAGAAAAGTAGACCCCTAGATCATTCCCTACATAAAGATTATCCGAATTTAAAGGATCAATCGCAATGGTATTAGTTGGTACATCAGGTAATATTCCATCAATAGCGGTCCAATTTGAACCCGCATCAATAGATTTGTACACATGATCTGACCCAAATCCCGAAAAAACGGCATATACAACATTATCATCATTGGGGTCCACTTCAATATCTTTACACAAACGATCAGGCAAGCCGGTAAGTACAGTAAAGCTTTGGCCTCCATTAACCGATTTAAATAATTTTGGATTACTCCCCCAGGTACCAAAAGGGTCGCCAGCTGTTGCTACATACACAATGTCCGGATTTAAAGGAGATATCTCAATTTTTATAATGACATTTCCTCCATCAACCGATTGATTTCCTGTAGCCGCCCAATTAGCACCTACATCTGTTGATTTATATAGATAAGTACCTGCGGCATACATAATATCCTGATTGGATGGAGCCAACTTATAAGGAGCCGAAAATGCCGTATAATCTCCAGAGAGCAAATTGGGGCCTATATTAAAAAAAGATGATCCATTATTTAATGATTTCAAAATATTCAATCCCTGAGATGACCCAAAAACTATTTGATCATTGCTTTGGTGAACTGAAGCAGACATTCCGTCACCACCAATTACCCGCCACCAGGATGGATTCCCTTTATATATATAGGATGCATTATCTTGAGTCCCCCCTATACAAAAATTTGGGTTTTGAGCAGAGCTACTCATATCTGCATAAAACTGAGTTGTTTTTAGGCCTCCATTTAATGTTGTATAAGGAACTTCTCCATCATCAGAAACAAAAACACCTCCATCTGAAGCCATAAATACTTTATTATTGATTGGATGATAATAAACTGCATGTATGTCTGAATGAACATAATTATTACCTCCTTCAGGCACTGTGACCAAAACTTCTCCCATCGTCCAGGTATTGGCGGTTTTTTGTATAAAATTAGCTCCTGTATCTGTTGATTTCCATGCATTGATCCCAACATTTATAATTTCATTCGGGTTTAAGGGATTCACTGCAATATCATGAGAATACCACCCTTGGTATAGAGCAATATTCTGATTGTTGATTCTAGTCCAATTTATTCCTCCGTTAGAAGATTTAAAAATACCTGCCGGAGTGGTTGGTCCAGTATTAAACCATCCCACTTGTATAGATGCATAAATAGTGTTTGAATTTGATGGGTCAATTTCCAATTTTGCACTTCCCGACCATGCTGTAATTAGTCCAGGGTCCAGTAATTCTGTAAAAGAATTTCCTCCGTTAGTGGATTTAAAAATTCCACTTAAATTTGGATCCAATCCATTATTAAAATTGCCCTGCGACACATAAATAATATCTCCATTCGTAGGATCAATTTCGATATCTATACAATTTTGTTCAGAAAAAATTAATGTCCAGTTATCTCCGCCGTCTGTACTTTTATATACCCCATCAGTAGTTGCAGCATATATTTCCTGTGAGTTTTGTTCATTGATCGCAATATCCTGAACTCCCTTTATCTCATTATTGTTAAAATCCAATACGTGAGACCAGGTATTTCCTCCGTCAATTGTCTTTAAGATCCCTATACCATAGGTTCCCCTGGTAAGTCTAACAACTGTCCCGGGTTCTGCCAAACCATTTCCATAGACTTCTCCCGTACCTAAGAGCATAATATCTGGATCATTTTTATCAATTGCAATGGATGCAACTCCCAACAACGGAAACCCGGTTGGTACATATTCCCAGGCATCCTCACCTACTCCTTGAGTAGTAGTTTTCCACAGTCCTCCACTAGCCGAGCCTGCATAAATAATATCTTCGTCAGTAGGGTGAAACGCCAAACAGAGTGTCCGGCCGCCAATGTTTTTGGGACCCAAACTTTCCCATTCTCCCGGAATTAAATTTGATCGCAGAGCCGTATTGCGCTTATTTTGCTCAAAAGCTTCCTGAAATTTTGATACGGGAATATTCTCAAAAGGATAGGTCCTTTCAAATGTCCACATATCCAAGCTGTTTCCTGCACCGGAAGTTTTTATAGTTTCCGTACCGGAGGTTTCAACGTGTAATGGAGTTTCTACTTTTTCAATTGAAACCCCAAGAAGAAATAGAAACACAAGAGAAGCTGAAACTAATAGTAATTTTTTTGTTTTCATATAGCATATTTTATAGATGGTTACTTCAAATTGATTGATGAATGCTATTTTTAATAAGTAATTTGATGTTTTTATTTAACTTTTCCGAAAATCCCGATAAGGTTTTCCGATATTCTTATGAAATAAATGCATATTCGTTTATTGAAGTATATCTAACTTTAAACTTAAACAAAGCATTTCACTTTTTTTTGTCAAATATTGCTTTTTAAAAAGTGTAAGGTTTATTTAATTTCCTTCTAATTATATGGATTTACTATACAATCTATGCTAGGCTTTAAAGATGAAATAATCCGTTTTAGTGAACCAAAGACCAAGGACTTTTTTCCTGAAAGGTTTTCCAATGAAATCTATTTTTCAAATGTGAACAATGATTTTGACCTCACGTATACTTCCAGCTTTTCAATTAAGTATGTGATCAATGGTTTTGAAAAGTATAAAGTGGGTAAAATTCCTTTCAACGTTAAACAGAATCAATATTTAATTGTTAATGATGAACAAACGGTTAAAAATCAAGGAGCAAATGCAAAGGCACTATCTATCTTTTTAGACAAATACGTGATAAATAATATCGTAGATAATTTAAACCTTAATGAAGAGCGCTTACTGGATGACCCTTACACTATAAGAAATGAAAATATCAATTTCTTTGAAACCATTTATCCTGCAAATGACCTGCTTGGAAATCATTTAAATTATTTCTACAGACAATCTGTATGCAATAAAAACTTCAACGTTAACGAAGAAATATACTATAAACTGGGACTGGCTTTTGTAAAGTCTCAGTTAAATGTATCTCAAAAAATCAATAACATTAAAAGTATTAGATATTCTACCCGTCGTGAACTTTTTAAAAGAGCCATGTTCGCCAAAACATACATAGAGGATAATAGCGATAATACATTTAGTTTGGATTTGTTATCAAGTATATGCTTCCTTTCAAAATTCCATTTAATAAGGGTCTTTAAAGCTGTCTACAATATAACTCCATATAACTATTACCTCAATTTAAAGGTAGAGAAGTCTAAATATTACTTAAGAAAAACCGGCCTTTCAATTACTGAAATAGCTGGAATTTCGGGGTTCAATGATATTTATTCTTATAGCAAGAGGTTTAAGCTTTATACCGGTATGACGCCTATGGAATTTAGAATTAAAAAATACTAGTTATATCCTTTAAGTATTATTGAAATAAAGGTGTTTTCGAGAAACCATGCATAAGAACTCCGCCTAAACCTTTTTAACAAAACTTTAAATTGGTTTATTGATATATCAATTATATTTATTTGCCTGATAGTTATTGACCAATAAAAAACAATGTCATTTACAAAAATAGGATCTTCATACTCTTCATCTCTATTCCCTAAGGAATTCTCCAATCAGTTATACCTGTCTGAAAATACTTGTTTAGGTGAATTTACGTACAGATCATCCTATTCAATAAAATATGTTCTTAGTGGTTATGAGCGGTATCAGGTTCAAGGGAGGGAGCTAATTATTAAGCCCGGCCAGCATTTATTGGTAGACAATAATAGCAGAGTTACCACACTTCCTGCCACAGGCAAAGCGATCTCAATATTTATTGCTCCTGAAACGCTTAAAGATGTTAAATCCATACTTTACAATGATTCGCCGGAAAAGATATTGGATAACTATAACTGCCTGGAGGAAACTTCTTTTTTGTTACAAGAAGCTATATATCATTTAGAAAATAAAAGGATTCACAATATTCTTAAAATAATAGAGAAAACTCTATTAAACAATCCTTCTCCCGGAGAACATGAAATTGACCCTTCCCTCTTTTTTCAATTGTCGGATGCCATTCTTTTGGACCAACAAGTACACTCATCCAGGCTTAATAATTTAAAGAATTTCAAAAAATCCACTATACAGGAACAATACTCCCGGTTGCTCATTGGGTATCAGTATTTGAACGATAACTGGAATGAGCCATTTTCTCTAAAAAAAACTGCTGCCATATCCATGCTATCTCCTTACCATTTTCACAGGTTATTCCGAAGCTGTTTCTCAAAAACTCCTTATCAATACCATCTTGATATTCAAATGGACAAAGCTCTTGAACTACTCAAAAAAGACCAGTACCAGATATCAGATATTAGTTCCCTGCTAGGGTATGGCAGTCCTACAGCATTTGGAAGAACATTTAAAAAATATTTCGGAACTACACCTTCCCATTTTTATAAATAAGCAATATCTGTAGATTACATTTAAATTATACTCAATACTCTTGTAGAGTTAAATAATGTTATCTATTTCAAAAAAATTGGAACGCCTTTTATAACATAGAGGCGAGGGTACAACCCAAGTGATCTTCTGGTAGACCCGTAGTGAATTCTCAAGTTTAGAGTAATCTCCAAACAAATCTAAATAGATACCAATAATAATTATTAAATAAGCAAAGTATTCCTTTCATATAGATTTTGTTTAATATAAAAAAAACCAAATGAAAAAAGTTACTCTACTCAGTATTATATTAATATTCCAGGCCGTTCAAGTGTATGCTCAGACGGTGGAAACGGTAGTTTCAGACCCAAAGATCCTAGATGGTTTGCATGTGGATAGTGAAGGCAATATCTATACTACATCAGGAGGGTTAGCTAATGGAGTCGATATTGGAAAATACAATGTATCCACTTCCGAATGGAATTCATCTTTTGCAACAGGGTTTAGTGGGCCAATTGATATAGTCGAAGATCAAAATGGACTATTTGTTGTCACCAATTACGATAACAACACAGTATCTTCATTAGACTTAAATACCAACCAGGTGACTACTATTGCTACCGGCCTTGATGGCCCATCAGGTTTGGTCAAAGATGACAATGGCAATATTTATGTGGCTAACTTTGGAGCACCCCCAACATATTCGGGGCATCAAATACATAAAATTACGCCTTCAGGACAGGTTTCAATTTTTGTAGATTCAAATCTTATATCCACTTTACAACCCATGACCATTAATGGTGATGGTGATCTAATTATCGAATCACAAGGCAATCTCTATAAAATTGATCTACAAACAGCAGATATCCAATTCTGGGCCAGTGTAGGGATGAATATAGGGCACTTGAAATTCAGGCCAAAAGATTCGCACATATATGCTACTGCTCCCCAAGCTCATAAAATTCTGAAAATAGACACCCAGGGAGTGGTTACTGTTTTTTCCGGATCTGTAGCCGGATATAATGACGGCCCTATAGGAGAGGCTTTATTTAGAAATCCTCTGGGAATTGAATTCTCACCAGATGAAGATATAATATACATTAGTGAAGCTGGTTATTCTACTCCAACAGGCCGTATTAGAAGAATCATTTTAGATCCTTTAGGGGTTGATGATTTTGAATTGGCTTCTGCCAATATTTCCCCAAATCCCGGAAGCGATGAATTTACGATCTCATTGCCTTCTGTTTTTGATGAGTTGGATATCAAAGTATTCAATATAATTGGTACTCAGGTAATTTCCGAAGAATTTTCGAACAGAAAAAGCATCAAAATTGATGTTTCCAAATTAAGTTCAGGGCAATATATAGTGCATCTTATCACTAATAAGGGCCTTGTTGTAAAAAAGTTCATTAAAAAATAAATCTACTTATCATTTGGAAGCGAGTTTACACAAATAATAGATTTCAGTAACAAAGAGCAAGGAGTTTATTTGGTTAAAATAAGCTATGATACATCTGTTGAAACATTTAAAGTAATTAAATAAAGTAGGTTTTTGTTGGGGTATTACATTAGAAATACTAGAAAAATTAATAGAATAAAAATTCTGTTGTATGTTATCATATTTACAGTAGCTTTTAGTGTTTTTGCAAGGAAAAGTAGTAATACCCCAACTACCTTTAGAAGTGAATACTATACAGGTATAGCCTTTCGTGAAACACCCTATGCGGATATTGTAGGAGTACGGCCTGTCTCAAAGGAAAAAGCCAATGGCATCTGTCATTTTCAAATGGATTATGACCAACAAAACAGATTGGTTCAGGTTCAGTATTTACTAAATGGAAAATTAAAACCCTTTTCCGACCGTTTTGTGAGATCTTCCCGTATTAAAATTGAATACTCCGGGAATGAGGAAATACGCACTTTCTATAATGAATTTGGCCATAGAACCTTGGTTTCCGGTGATGTATATACAGTAAAAATCACTTTAGATGAAAATGGCAATAGAACTTCATTAAATTTTTATGATGTAAATGAAAATCATATTGAAAATGACTTTGGAATAGCTTCTTATGAATGGAATACTAATTTGGATGGGACCGTCATTGAAAAACGTTACGACATTCACGGAAATATCCAGCGAAACCGTCCGGGATTTGGCTATTTCATTACAAAATTCACATATGATCACCGTGGTTTTTTAAGTTTAATGACCAATCTGGGAAAAGAAGGAAATAAAATTACCACAGACAAAGCAGGTGTGGCCCATACAAAAATTGGTTATGACCTCAATGGTTATTTTATTCAATGGCAAAACCTAGATCCTAACTACAATCCAAAAAGAGGCATGAGCAATATTGCCGAAATACAATATATCCCATCATTATTTAATGAACATTTGTCTGCAGCCTTTATTGATGCAAACTCAAAACCACAAGTAACTAATTGGGGGGCGCATATGGTTAAATATACCTTTGATGAAAAAGGCAATGTGACGTCTTCCCGCTTTTACGGAATAGATGGTAACCCTGTAAATACCAATAATGGTATAGGGTTCATAAAAAGGGACTACTCTCCGGATGGCAGATTTGAAGCCTCAAGAAGTTATTTTGACAAAGATGAAAATCCAATTCACGTAAACTCTACACAGATACATCAAACAAAAACAGAATTTGAAAATGGTAACCCAATACGTATTTCATATCTGGATCTTAATGGAGCTTTAGTTACAAACCCATCGCTTGGATATGCTTCAGAAGTAAGAACCTATGACGATAAAGGACGCTTAACAGTAATTCACTTTTTAACTGAAAAGGGAAAATTGACCAATCATGCTACCTGGGGTATTGCACGCTTTGTATATAACTATAAAAACAAAACTGAGTTGGCATCGGTAAATTATTACGATGCTACAGGCAAACAAAAAAGAGCTGTTTGGAATCCGGTTCATTAAATACATGGTATGTATTTATATAAAAACAGCACCCTGCTAAAAAATTAGAACCTCTTTAGGCATCGAACCGGAAGTGGCCCGGGCAGGCTTTCTTACATCTGTCTTTTTTGCCTCAAGCAATCGATTATACTATATTTGGAGTAGATCCTATCCGACATGCCAGAAATAGTTATTTTTAGTACTTATATCCTTTCTTTTCAAGGCATTCTTATGAGCTTGATATTATTATTAAAGCACAGTGTCAGGAATTCCAATAATTTGTACTTAGTTCTTTTCTTACTGTTCTTTTCATTGTTTCTTTTGGGTAAAAACCTCTACTGGGGTGCTTTTTACATACAAAATCCACACTTTATATTCAGTGTCGCTTCATTTCCTTTATTGTTTGGGCCATTCCTGTATTTCTATATGGCCCCTAAGCAACGATCGATCGTTATACTCCTACATCTTCTGCCTTTCTTAATAGTTTTAGGCGACCATATTCCATTTTATTTATTAGGTGCTGAAGCAAAGTTAGAATTCTTAAAATCCATGGTGCATACCGGGAGAATCAATTTTAGATTCTTCGCTTACAGAATTGCTATCATTCTTCAAATAGCTGTCTATTTAGTATTTATACGTAAGCTTTTGTATAATAATGAATTAAGTGCGACAAAGATAAATTGGTTTAAAAACATTTCATTCTTATTTGGAGGGTTTGGAATTATCTATATGCTTCAAATCATTGTGTATGGTTTCTTCAACCAAATAGAAAATATTGCTCTCTACTTTGCCATCATGATGATAGCTATGGCATGTATGATCCTTTTTCTTATCATAAAGATCGTGTTGATTCCTGAATTGTTAAAATGGAAGCCAAAGCATGCCAGAAGTAAGTTTTCAAAAGAAAAGAAACAGGGTATAAAACAGGTTTTATCTTCCTTGATGTCTGAAGAAAAGGTATACCTGAATCCAAAATTACGACTTATAGATATCGCACATCGCATAAACCTAACCGAACACCAACTTTCTCAAGTATTACATGAGTCATTCAATATGAATTTTTATGAATTTATAAATTCACATAGAATAGCTATGGCAAAAGAGTATCTTATAAAACCCGAATTTAAACACTTCACTATCGATGCGATCGCACAAGAATCCGGTTTTCAATCAAAAAGTACTTTCTACGATGCCTTCAAAAAATTTGTAGGTACTACCCCTTCTAATTATAAGAAAGCGAATCTTTCCTAAAATTTGCAACCTAATTTGTTCGGGTTATCAGTAACCGAACAAAGTTCTGTGCATTGCAAATCATCTTAAGGGCATTTTCAACTTATTATTGTAATGGTTATCTGGTATTGCCAGGTTGTTATCATTTTTGGGGTCATCCTGACCCTTTCTTTTTAATTCAACTAAGCATCGATAATCAAAATAGAGATTGTTGAATTCTCAAAACTATAAACTCAAAAAAAAGATTATGAAAATTTTAAAACTACTTTCAGCAGTAATACTCACAATATCGCCATTCATTTCTTTTGCTCAACTGGAATATTACGCAAGTAACCGGGCTGTGAACAGTGTAAATAAATATGATGAATCGGGAGTATTCATTGAAGAAATAATTTCTGAAGATGCGGGTGGTCTATCAAGCCCTCAGGATATTGTTTTTCATCCCGACGGATCTATGCTGGTCGCATCAAGTGGGTCAAATTCAATTTTAAGATTTGATAGGGATACGGGAGATTTCATTGAAGTATGGAACCAGGACCCGGTAACAAAACCCACTAAGATGTCCATAGGGCCGGATAATTTGTTGTATGTTACACAATGGGGGCAAACTCAGGTAACCTCCAGAATATTGAAATTTAATTTGGACGGAACTTTAAATAGCCCATTGAATGTTACTATTCCAACTCCTTTGGCAATGGGACATGTTTGGGATGATCAGGGTAACTTCTATGCGGCATTCTTTGGTATAGGAAATGGAAATGGATCGGTTCATAAATTTGATCCCAACGGAAATTCTTTAGGAACGTTTATTGATAATTCTGTGCTGCAAAATCCTACGTACATTTGGTGGGATACTAATGGCGATATGATGGTTGAAGATTTTGTTGCCGGCAAGGTCTTAAGATACGACAGCAATGGAAACTACATAGAAGATCACATTACCGGGCTAAGCAACCCTGAAGGTTTTGGATTTCTCCCAAGTGGAAATCTAATTGTAGTTGAACGAACTATAAATCAGATCACAGAATTCGACACAAGTGGAAATTCCATAGGACAGTGGGACAGTGGAGTTGTCTTGAATGACCCAAATTTCCTTGTGACACGAGATCCAAATTTGTCAGTATTAGACAATGAGTTGGCTCGAACTATTGTAATTCCAAGTGTTGGAAGTACTTTTCAAATAAGTTCGGAGATCACGGAAACATTCAAGTGTTTAAATGTTTACAGTTCCTCAGGTGTTCTGGTGGAAAACATAGACCTAAACGAATCTACTGTCTGGAACGCAAACAAACATGCCGAAGGATTATACATTCTTACACTTAGAGGAGACCAAGGTATCGAATACCACCAAAAGGTAATTGTAAAAAAAAGATGATCTAATTTTATTGATACTCCTCTTAGGCTCGAACTGTGCTTTGGATTATTTCTATTGATTATCCCAGTAATGTGGTCTTCTGACTTAGTTTAAAATCAATGTTTCATTATTTTCTTAATCACAGAAACATCATTCTTGCCGGTCACTTTGAGCAAATAGATCCCCTGACTTAAATAGGACATATCTATAGCATCTTGTTGCATTTCATACTTTAAAAGATCGCCCAGCATGTTAAACAATTGGATACTTTTTATCGTACACCGGCATTCAATTTTCAGGATGTCCTTTACAGGGACAGGGGAGACCGAAATGTTCTCCAGATCATATTCATCAACGGACAACGGGAACAGATTCTCATACCACGTAATTTTACCGTCACCTATTGAAGAAGCGATTACATCCTGCCTTCCATCATTGTTCAAATCAGATATAGTAACATTAAAAGAGGTATTATGAGTTGTGGTTATTAATTGTTTAGTTCCAAAACTACCCATTCCGTCCTCGTTCTCATACCAGGCGAGCTCATTGTCTGAATTAGATGCTGTAATTGCATCTAAGTCTCCGTCCCCGTCAAAATCAGCCGCTGCCAAAGATCGCGAACTACTGCTCGGAGCAGCAATTTCCTGCAGTGCTCCAAAATTCCCGGAACCATCTGTGTTTTCAAACCATCCAACGGCAACGTCCAAACTAAATGAAACTACAATATCTAAGTCGTTGTTTCCGTTGATGTCGGCCACTATAACATCCTGTGATGCCCTACCTCCGGAAACTAAAATTGTCTCTGCTGAATCAAAATTACCCTGCCCATCCAAATTTTTATACCAAACAAGTTGATTATTCTCATTAAGTCCATTTAGAATTGCAACAACATCAGAATCTGTATCCCCGTCAATATCTGCTACCGCTATTCTAATTGGGTTCGCAGTAGATATGACCGATCCAATAATTTTCTTTGGCCCAAAAGTCCCTAAACCATCTGTATTTTCATGCCACACTATTTGGCTGTTATTTCCTGACGCAGTAACGATATCTAAGTCCGTATCTCCATCAATATCTGAAGCTTTTACAGTATAGGTTGCCAATACATCTGTTGCAATTACTTGTGCTGCGCTAAAATCACCCATACCGTCCAGGTTTTCATACCAAACGACCCTTCCGGAATCCCTGGAACCAACCAGTACATCTTTGTCTCCGTCACTATCCAGATCAGCTGCGTAAATTGCGCTCGCACCATCCTCCGTTGCAATAACATTTTGCGCTCCAAAAGTTCCTGTCCCATCAGTATTTTCATACCAGGCAACCTTATCATCACCTACAGAAGCCGAAAGTACATCTTTATCACCATCACCGTCAATATCTGCTGAAAAAATGGAAAAGGCTGTATTGACATTAGTTGTTATGATCTGTTCAGTCCCAAACTGAGCATAGGAACATGTGTAGTTCAAAAGTAGAAGTAAGAAAAGTGTTTTATACATTTTATATTTTTTTGGTACCTTCCTCATAACCTGTCAGTATCTAATACGCTGTGAAGGTACCACAAAAGAAAGTGATAGAAAACAAAAATCCAAAAGCAGGATATCTGGATTTAATGTTTCCAACAATATTTTTACTTCTAAAGTTCAAAGTCAGCCCAAACTGCCCCATGATCAGATGCCTGGTCTCTCCAGTTCGTTACAGTTTCAAAGGATTTTTCATTCCCCTTACTAAACTTGTAGAGGTTAGCTATGCCTCTACGTTCAACCCCAGCTTTTTTTAATTTAGATTTTAAGGGAATTGAGATCATTAGATAATCAATTTGTTGAATCTCCTTATAATGATATGTCCATCTGTTCAGTAGTTCGGGATAGGTCATTTCTAAAACATCCTCAAGTTCACTAGAAAATAAAGGTTTTAATGGAGCCCTATCCGACGTGTCATTTAAATCTCCAGCCACTATGACATTTTCCTTTTTTAAATCATACCTATTATCCAGAATTTCTCTAACTCGCTTAGATTGCCTCAATCTTCTTGCATCGTTCTTTTTTTGATCCCAACCACTCTTACTTTTTAGATGATTGATCAAAAGCTTAATAGAGTCGCCATTAGGCAACTCCACCTCAACCTCAAGACAGTCTCTAGAAAAAGTCCTAGATGAGGGAGTTCCATCGAAGATGTTTGTTCGGATGTTAGCAATTGGGAATTTACTATACAATCCGACATCAATTTGTCTAGGATCGTTTCCATCAATTACCAAGTTATATTTGTACATGTTTTTTAATCGATCACTATTAAACTCCTTAAGCACTAGTCGATTTTCTACTTCGATAATACATAAAATATCAGCGTTAACTGCTTTAATCACTTTTGTGATGTTTTTTTGAACTATATCATCGAAGATGTCTCTTTTAAATTCAATGAAACCAAACCAATCTTTTGACCCTGAAGGCTTAACAGTATACTTTTTTGTTTTTTTACTGTATATTATTATTTTATGTCCAACACTACTGTGCATGACATTAAACTTAATATAGTCCTGAACTTGTTTGTACAATGATATGATCTTCTTTTTATCGTAAACTGTCTTCCTTAGTTCATCCTGAAGTTCTCCAACTATCTGAAGTTTCCCCTCGATTATATCATTACGATAAAAATTAAAGATCTTAGCTCGGCCAAAGAGATTTTCAGCGTTGTATGTGGCCACCCTGACATTCATAGCGTTATATTTTAATGAACACAGACTATTCTATGTTCTGTTGGAAAAAATAAAATTCTAATTCAAGATATAGGAAATATATCTCTCAAGGGGAGTGTGTCTAATTTACAAAAGTTTTTTGACTTTTGTTTAAAGCCCGATTTTAATACGATCTAAAGGACACATAAGTCATCTTTTATTCCTTGTTTCGTCTCCGAACTATATAGAAATAAATCCTATTCACAAAGACGGGGCTCTAATATAGCTCCTCCTCTTGGGCTCGAACCGGACCGAGCGCTAAGAAAATACCCTGTGGACATTTTTAGTGAAGGGGCCAGAAGGCGGGCAGGCCTTGGGAGAGTCCAAAACATACCAAATAAAAAAATCCGGTCTTTGACCGGATTTAGATTGAGCTCCTCCTCTTGGGCTCGAACCAAGGACCCTCTGATTAACAGTCAGATGCTCTAACCAACTGAGCTAAGGAGGAAGGTGTCTTTCGCTTTAGCGGATGCAAATATAATTTATTTTCTATGCGTTGCAAAAAAGAATTTGCTTTTTTTACTTTCCGACAATTGCCCTGTAAATATCGTTTCCGTTGGCAAATAATACCAATGCGATCAATAAAAAGAACCCTACCATTTGCGCGTATTCCATAAACTTATCATTTGGTTTACGCCCGCTTACCATCTCATATAATAAGAACATCACATGGCCACCATCCAGTGCAGGAATTGGAAGTACATTCATAAATGCTAAAATAATAGAGATCAATGCAGTTGTCTGCCAGAAACTAAGCCAGTTCCAGGTATCCGGGAAAAGATTACCGATCGCTCCAAAACCACCTACTTGTGATGCTCCCTTTTTTGTGAATACGTATTTGAACTGTTTTACGTAATCCTTTAAAATATTGTATCCATAGCCTACTCCGCCTGTAATACTTTCAAACAAAGAATATTCTATATGCGTTGTCTCACTGAAATTGTTAACTCCAACAATTCCATCTTCATTAGGAGCAACCGTTAGTGTATTTAACTGGCCATCTCTTGAAACAACAATCGTACTTTCGTTTTCAATATTCTTTCTAACATTTGTAGTAAACTCATGCCAGTATCTAATGTTCTCTCCATTTACTGAAATCAGGCTATCTCCTTTCTTAAATCCTGCAGCTGCAGCCGGAAAATCGGCAAGCACCGTGTCGACAATTGGATTACGGCGTTCAATAAAAGGAGTTAGCATATCCTTTTTAAACATTTCAGTTCCAATATCTTCGGGAATTGATATTGTTTCAACAGTATTATCCGCATGTTTCACTTCGATCGAACTAACATCACGTAAAAAAAGATATCTATTGATGTCCTTTACATTTTCAAAATCTTCCCCGTTTACTTTTAATATCTTATCTCCGTCCTGAAAACCATATTGCTTAAATTCTTCGACAATTGCAAAGCCTTGAGGTAAATTCTCATTTGTTACAATATTTCTTCCGTAGAAATAAAGAATACTGGAATAGATCACAAAACCTACAATGATGTTCACTGTTACACCTCCCAGCATAATGATCAAACGCTGCCATGCCGGTTTACTTCTAAATTCCCAGGGTTGTGGAGGTTGTGCCATTTGCTCTTTGTCCATACTCTCGTCTATCATTCCGGAGATCTTCACATACCCTCCCAAAGGCAGCCAACCAATTCCGTAGACGGTTTCTCCTATTTTCTTCTTTACCAATGCAAACTTTACATCAAAAAAGAGGAAGAATTTCTCTACGCGGGTCTTAAATATCTTGGCAGGAATAAAATGCCCCAACTCGTGGAGAACAATCAATATGGATAAGCTTAGCAATAGCTGAAGTGCTTTTACAGCAAATGGACTCATAGTCAATAAAATTAGGGCACAAAAGTAACCTATTCTGTACGGTTAAAAAAATAATTATTCGATAGTCATTAGTATTAACAAAATTTAATACGTTACAGGAGTGATAGTTTTTTTTTAGGTAGTAATTTTGTGAAAATTTGTTTTGAATATGTTACGCTTTTTTGCAAAATATAAATTCCTGGGGGTTGTACTATTGATTCTTTCGGTGATCATAATTACTATCATTTATCAAATATTAAAACCCAATAGGGCCCTTCCTGTCTATCAACCGGCAGAAGTAAATGCAGAAATGGTCGACAGCTCACTCCAACATGTAAAAAAATATCACACCATAGCAGATTTTTCTTTGGTCAACCAAAACGGAGAAGCAATAACTCAAAAGAGTTATGAAGACAAAATTTATGTTGCTGATTTCTTTTTTACAACCTGCCAGACCATTTGCCCCATTATGACTGGCCATATGGTAGAAATTCAGGAACAACTCAAAAATGACGCTGAGGTCATGTTGCTTTCTCATACCGTAACTCCCGAAATAGACTCCGTAGCGCAATTAAAAAAATATGCTTTGGAGAAAGGAGTTAATGATTCTAAATGGAACCTGGTTACAGGTGGCAAAAAAGAAATTTATGACCTTGCCCGTAAGTCCTACCTGGCAGCAAAGGATAATCCTTATACTCCCGATGACCTCATCCATACAGAAAACTTTGTTTTAATAGACACAAAAAAACGCATTCGGGGTTTTTATGACGGTACGGACCCCGAAGCCATTAAGCAGCTTTTGGAGGATATCGAAATTCTAAAAGAAGAAGAATAAAATTTTAAACTGAAATGTTTTCCCAGCTCCCTTTTTTCTGTTACTTTTGTCTTGTTTAAAATCAATCTAAATAACATTAATGCTTACTATTGCATCATTGAAAAAAGGGCAGCGTGCAATTATCAAAGAATTTTCTGTAGACGTTGTGCCTTTAAAGTTATTGGAAATGGGTTGCCTGCCTGGTAATGAAGTGCTCCTGGTACAAACTGCTCCTTATCAAGACCCATTATACCTTAACGTCAATGGAAGCCATCTCGCCATAAGAAAAGCAACCGCAGCACAGATTGAAATAGAATTAGTAGACTAGCGATGGCAAAACAAATCAATGTTGCACTTATAGGAAATCCCAATACCGGTAAAACTTCCGTTTTTAACAGACTTACGGGGCTTAATCAAAAAGTAGGTAATTATCCCGGTATCACTGTTGAAAAAAAACAGGGAGTCTGCAAGCTCCCGCGGGGAGTAAAAGCTCACATTTTAGACCTCCCTGGAACTTACAGCCTAAATGCATCTTCACTGGATGAAAACCTTGTGATCGAATTATTGCTTAATAAAAATGACAAGGATTTTCCGGATGTCGCCATTGTTGTAACCGAAATCGAGAACTTAAAAAGGAACCTCTTACTTTTTACACAAATCAAGGATCTGGGGATCCCAACAATCCTTGCCATCAATATGGCTGATAGGATGAAGCGTAAAGCGATCTCCTTAGACTTAGAGAAACTGGAAACAACCCTGGAAACTAAAATCGCATTGATTAGTTCCAGAAAAAATGAGGGTTTCGAGCTTCTTAAAGAATATATCACGAATTACAACACACTATCTACAAAGCCCTGTGTAAATGCTTCGGTAATTTCTCCGGAATATTTCAACAGGCTGCGAAAAGTATTTCCCAATCAAGACCTGTATAAGCTTTGGCTTGTCATTACACAGGATGTTAACTTCGGAAAATTGGACCGGAAAGAAATGCAAGGTGTTGCAACTTTTCAGACCGAGTCCAAAAGCAATCTTAAGCGATTGCAGCAAAAAGAAACCATTGCACGTTATCAATTTATAAATAATGCACTAAAAGATACCCTGAAAATTGATTCCGCAAATGCTAAAGATCTGCGGAGTCGTTTCGATAGGGTGCTAACACATAAAGTATGGGGCTATTTTATTTTCTTCGGAATATTATTGCTCATATTTCAAGCCATTTTTGATTGGAGCAGTTACCCAATGGACTTTATTGACAGCTCTTTTGCTTCCTTAAGTGAATGGCTGAAGAATACCCTCCCACCAGGTGATTTTACCAGCCTTATTGCTGAAGGGGTCGTGCCCGGATTAGGAGGAATTGTAATATTCATTCCCCAGATAGCATTTCTGTTTTTGTTCATTTCCATCTTAGAAGAAAGCGGCTATATGAGCCGGGTTGTCTTTTTGATGGACCGTATCATGCGGCGGTTTGGGTTAAGTGGTAAAAGTGTGGTTCCGTTGGTTTCGGGAACTGCCTGTGCAATTCCGGCAATCATGGCTACACGAAATATTGAAAACTGGAAAGAGCGCCTTATTACTATTCTTGTAACACCATTTACTACTTGTTCGGCAAGGCTTCCGGTGTATTTGATCATTATTGCTTTAGTAATTCCCGAACAACGCATTTTGGGAGTTTTCAGTTTACAGGGGTTAACCCTCATGTTCTTATATCTACTGGGGTTTGCATCTGCTATTTTTTCGGCATACTTATTAAATAAGGTTTTAAAGATCAGAAGTAAGACCTTCTTTGTTATTGAAATGCCTAATTACAAATTGCCCATGGTTAAAAATGTTACCATTACCGTAATAGAAAAGACCAAATCTTTTGTCTTAGGAGCCGGTAAGATCATTTTGGCAATTTCTATTATACTATGGGTTTTAGCATCGTATGGACCGGGTGATTTTAACAATGCCGAAACCATTGTAAAACAAGAAACCATTTCAGAAAACCTTTCCGAAGAAGCACTTGAGACCAGGATAGCTTCATTTAAACTTGAACATTCTTATATAGGTATTCTGGGAAGAGGAATTGAACCTGCTGTAAAACCACTGGGATATGATTGGAAGATAGGTATCGCAATTGTTAGTTCATTTGCGGCCCGGGAAGTATTTGTAGGGACGCTCGCAACTATTTACAGTGTAGGCAGTGAGGAAGAAGAAACTATTAAAAACAGAATGGCCGCAGAAGTCAATCCCGTATTAGGAACACCTTTATTCAACTTTGCCAGCGGCGTATCACTTTTACTATTCTATGCCTTTGCCATGCAGTGCATGAGTACATTGGCTATTGTAAGAAAAGAAACCAATAGTTGGAAATGGCCATTATGGCAATTATTTGCAATGAGTGCTATCGCTTATATAGTAGCTTTAGGTGCCTATCAATTTTTAAAATAATATCTTTGTAATATGAACATGCAAACCATATTAGTACTTATTACCTTTTGTTTGGCTACTGGCTACTTACTCAAGAAGTTTGTATGGAACCCTATCTTTGAAGCACGTCATAAAACTTCGCGTACACTGGATGGCGATAAAACGAAGTGTGGTAACAAAGACTGTGGCTGCCATTAGGCCTTATTGTTTTATTTCTGAAACCAAAAGTACATAACTTCGCTTTCCTTTATCTTCACTAGTTGGATATGGAACTACCGCTAGTCCTTTAAGTAAATACCCTTCTGAAGCATATAAAGAAGTATCTATTTTTAGACCGCAAAAAAAGCAGCTAACCGGATAATTAGCAATAATTGACAAATCTGACTTCAAAAACAGGTCTATATTGAAATTCATTTTATACAAATAGAATTATAGTATCATGAAAAGTTTTCACCTATTACTAGTATGCCTGATCATTTCGACTTTTGGAGCTGCACAAACTGTGGACCCACAACTGTCCGATGACTTTCAAGACACCCTTGATCTTATGCAACAAGTACTAAACATAAATGGTCTGGGGGCTGCAGTTCAATTATCAAACGATGCTGTTTGGGCCGGGGGAAGTGGAGTTTCTACTTTTACACCGCTGGATAATATTAGCCCAGGACATCGATTTGCTTCCGGAAGTACAACCAAAACAATAACTGCTGCCTGTATTCTGCAATTGGTGGATGAAGGGATGCTCTCTCTTGATGACAATATAGGCCTTTGGGCACCAAATTTTAATTATGTCGATCCAAATATTACCGTTCGTCAATTATTGAGGCATGAAAGTGGTATTTATAATTTTACAGATCATCCAAATTTCAATTCAGCTATGTTCAATAACCCCGCTAGAATATGGACATTCGAAGAAGTAATGGACACGTTTATCGAACCACCATTATTTTTACCCGGGCAAGATTGGAGCTATTCAAACACTAACTACCTGTTACTGGGATTAATAATACAGGAAATTACAGGAAAATCTTACCTGCAAGAAGTTAGAGATCGTTTTTTTTCTCCTCTGGGGCTAAATAGTTATTCAAATCCGGCCTATGACCCGCTCCCGTATCCTGCAGCTCATGTTTGGCTTGATATTAACGGTGATGGGGTTTTAGACGATGCTTTTACCTGGTTAACAGATCTAAAATCAATATTCAGTGCGGTGGATCCTGCCGGTGGTTACTATACAACACCTTCGGACCTATCCAAATGGATCCGGACGAGTATGAATGGAAGTCTTTTTTCTACCGAAACATGGAGTGAGGCTACCGAAACTGTACCCACTACATTTTCGGGTGGGGCAGAATACGGACTGGGATTAATAAAAAGGGAGTATCTGGGAATTGAAGCTTACGGGCACGGTGGAGATCTTGCGGGATATTCAACAGCTGCTTTCTACTTTCCTGAAAAAGATATCAGCATTGTGGTAAACGGAAACCAGGGTGGAATCTATTCTATACATTTAAACAGCACTGTTGAAGCATTGCTTCAGGTGTATTTGGATTATGAAATAAGCCTGTCTGTAGATTCTTATGCATTTGAAAAGGATAATATATTAGTATTTCCCAATCCTTTTACCAATGAAATACATTTGCAATTTAATTCAGGCTTACATATAGATGATGTAACTTTTAATATGACTGACATATCCGGTAAGATTATATGGAAGTCGGAAATTGAAAGTAATAGCCTTCAAATCGGTCAAGCTGTTACCTTGGAAAACCTTGCCAGTCTTAATTCGGGAATTTTCTTTTTGAATATGTACTCAGATTCTCAATTTGTAAAGACTTTTAAGGTTGTAAAAAATTAGGAAATATGGTTCAATGAAGTGATTAGGAAGAAGGGAATACAGGGCGTTACCCTCTAAATAAAAAGAAGTCGTCTTTCATATGTTCTATTCGATCATCCTTATTGGTCATAATATACTCCAAAGCTCTCTGGGTAAAGTCTTTTCCTTTTTCGGTAAGAAAAACTATTTCATCTTTTATTAGGACCATATTATTTTTTTGTGCCAGGTCCAGAATTGTTTTTGCACGAATCTTTTGCCAGTTTATGTGTTCATTTAAATGATTGATATGTCGCTCTTCTTCCTCGGAATGATTATTTAAATGCAATAAAAATGTGATCAGGGAAACTTCGGTTCGCTGTTGTTTCTGCCGGTATAGTACAGAAAGTAGTCCTTTTCTTGGTGCAAATAAATAGACCATCAAGAATACAACCCCTAAAACTGTGGTCATGGAACCAGAAATTGAGGCGTCTAAGAAATGCGCCAGCCAATATCCTGCAATTGCCGAAAACACTCCAAAAACTATTGACAATAACAACATTCGTTTTAAGTCACTGGTCAATAAATATGCTGTGGCTGCCGGGGCGATCATCAATGCTACTACCAAAATGGCACCTACTGCATCAAAGGCGCCTACTACGGTCACAGACGAAACGGACATTAACCCATAATGCATTACAATTGGAGAGATTCCAAGTGCCGAAGATAAACCGGCATCGAATGTACTAACTTTTAACTCTTTAAAAAAGAGGAAGAGTAGTCCTAATGATAGTATCAGGATAGTTCCCATAAGCCAAAGTGATTTTGGGCCCATATCCAATCCCGAAAGTATCAATCTATCAAATGGAGCAAAAGCCAATTCCCCCAATAATACGGCATCAATATCCAAATGAACATCATTTGCGTTTTTGGCGATCATGATCACTCCTATACTGAACAAGGCAGGAAACACCAATCCAATAGCAGTATCTTCTTTAACCAGCCCGGTTTTTTGTATGGCTTCTACCAGTATTACAGTAATCACTCCCGTTAAAGCGGCAAGAAGGATCAGTAAAGGAGAGTTCAGATCCTGAGTAATAAAAAATCCAGCGACAATTCCCGGGAGGATAGAATGACTTATAGCGTCACTTATAAGTGCCATTTTTCGAAGTATTAAAAATACTCCGGGAATGGCACAGGCAACAGCCACAACTGCAGCGATCATTTGTATTTCTATTTGCGGACTAGTCATCTTTCCTTTGTTGGCTGTATAAATTTTTAGCTTCTTCAAAACCCCTTTCGGTCATGGCCCATTGCTGTCCCGTAAGTGTAATCCATTCTTTGTCTTCCAGCCGTTGAAGTGATTTTTTGGTAAAGCCTTGAAAATTATTTAAAATTCTAATGGCATGGGGATGTGAGATATTTTCGTGGTCCTTAACTATTCCATACATAAACTGAAGTGTTTTCTTAAGTTTAAGGTCTCTTCTGTTCTTTCTAAAACGAATTTCTCTGAAAAGCAATCCTCTTCCGGGAGAAAAAATAAAGGAAAACACTACAAAGACTGCTGCCACTAAAACTATTACCGGCCCGGTGGATAAATTATTCTGGCTCGCACTTATCGCTGTTCCGAATACTCCGGAAAAAGCTCCAAAAATTGATGCCAATACGATCATTACTCCTAAACTATTGGTCCATTGTCGTGCTGCAGCAGCAGGAGCAAGTAACATCGCGCTCATTAAAACAACTCCTACTGTTTGCAACCCTAAAACAATTGCCAAAACAATAAAAAAGGTGATCAGAATATCTATAAATCTTGTATTAAACCCCAGTGTCTTGGTATAATCTTCATCGAATAAAAGAATTTTGAATTCTTTCCAGAATAATAGCAAAATGGAAAGGCTTATCCCTGTAACAATAAGCATTAGCCGTACGTCTTCTTCTACCAAGGTAGCCGCCTGGCCAAATAAATACTTATCTAACCCCGCCTGATTGGCATTGGGTTGCTTTTGAATAAACGTAAGCAATAACATCCCAAACCCAAAGAACAAAGAAAGGATCAATCCCAAAGCCGTGTCACTTTTAAGATGTGTTTTTGAGGTCATACCACGAATCCAAAAAGTGCCAACCAGTCCGCTTACCAAAGCTCCCAGTAATAGAATATTTGTGTCTTTCGCACCGGTAATTAAAAAAGCCAAAGCAATTCCCGGTAGTGCTGCATGAGAGATTGCATCTCCCAATAAGCTTTGCTTTCTCAATACTGCAAAGCTTCCCAACATACCACAGATTGCACCCAATACAGCAGTCCCCAGCGTAATGGTACGAAGGGTATAATCTGTAAATAACAACTCGAAATATTCGGCAACAGACATTACTTATTTATTGCGACTTTATAATTGATTCCGTAGGTTTTGGTTAGATTATCATCGTTAAAAATCTCTTTAACCGGCCCTGTGGCAATCTTTTTTACATTTAAAAAAGTTACCCAATCAAAATATTCGGGAACCGTTTGCAGGTCGTGATGTACAACAACCAGTGTTTTTCCTGCCTTCCGTAATTCCTTTAAAATATTGATAATAGCGATCTCTGTAGTAGCATCAACTCCTTGAAAAGGCTCATCCATAAAATAGATAGAAGCATTTTGTACCAGGGCTCTTGCTAAAAATACCCTTTGCTGTTGACCGCCGCTTAACTGACTTATCTGCCGATTTTTAAAAGCCAGCATTCCTACTTTTTCAAGTGCTTCTAATGCAGCCTTCTTTTCTTTTAGGCCCGGTCGTTTGATCCATCCCAGGCTTCCGTAGGTCCCCATCATGACCACATCGATAGCCGTTGTAGGGAAATCCCAGTCAACACTCCCTTTTTGGGGAACATAAGCAACCAATTTACGTTGCTTATTGTAAGGCTTACCATAAATTGCCACACTGCCCGCTATAGGCTTAATAATTCCCAGAACAGATTTTATCAATGTTGATTTTCCAGCTCCATTGGGCCCCACAATAGCCATTAAGACACCTTCCGGAACTGCCAGGTCTATATCCCACAAAACCGGTTTATAGTTATAGGCAACCGTTAGGTCATCAACTTGAACTGCAAACTTGTTCTTCATGTTATTTTAACGAATTGACAATGGTGTTTACGTTATACCTAAACATCCCTATATAAGTGCCTTCATCTGTCCCCGGATTCCCTAAAGCATCACTAAAAAGTGACCCTCCAATAGTTACATTGGCTCCTTTAGAAACGACGGATGCCTGCAATGCTTCAATAGTTCTGCGCGGAACAGAGCTTTCTACAAAAATGGCTTTCACCTGCTTTTCTATGATGAAATCCGAAAGACGCTGTACGTCTTGTACCCCTGCTTCTGTTACCGTGGAGAGGCCTTGAAGTCCTACCACTTCAAAATCGTAAGCTTCTCCAAAATAATTAAAAGCATCGTGCGCTGTTACCAGTATTCTTTTCTCTTTGGGAAGTGTTTCGATCGTAGTTTTGTTTTCTGCTTCCAAAGCATCTAATTTCATTAAATAGGCTTGTTTGTTCTTCTGAAAGAATTCAGCGTTTTCAGCATCTGCTTCAGCCAGAACCTGAGTTACTTTCTCTGCAAATTGTTTGAAGTATTGAATGTTGAACCAAACGTGCGGATCGTAATTTGAAGCAAAATATTCTGACCCTATTAGTCCGTTTTTATCCAATACTTCGGCCAGAGCGACTTGCATCTTATCCTGATTCTCCATTTTTTCAAAAACCTCCACCAGCTTCCCTTCAAGATGTAATCCATTGTAAAAAATAACATCTGCATTGTACAACTTGGAAACGTCTCCTTCACTCGCTTTATAAAGGTGTGGATCTACCCCGGCTCCCATAAGGCCATTTACATCTATGTGGTCTCCACCAATATTTTTAACCAGGTCTGTGATCATTGTAGTGGTGGTTACTACATTCAATTTCCCGGATTTCTCCGTAGAATTTTTACAACTGGTAACTGTTACTATAACAAATAATAATATGATTATTCTTCTCATCGTTGTTTCTAATTTGGAATTCTAATACTAACCCCGGTACTAATCAATATATCCTGGCCTTCAGTAAAACTTTTACCTATGGTTGCATCTAGTTGAATGTTATTCTGGATTGAATAGGTAATTCCCGCATCCCAATAATGATTGGCCTTATTGTCTTCCGGCAAATCGCCATAGACCTCGGCATATACGCCCAGCTTTTCCAGAATTGCGTATCCATAAACGAATGTATATACATATGCAGCCTCCGAACTATCGTCCCCCCATTGTGCACCAAGGTTATATCCTATACTCGATTTTTCATTTAAGGTATGGGCGAAAGAAAACCTAAAATCCACACCGGTTGTTTCCGGGCGATAGTCTGTTGAAGCCATAAACGGCAGCATTAAATGTCCTAGGAGGCCTATTTCGGGGAGAAGTCCTTTTTCTTCGGTAACTTCAACTTTAGCCCCTAATAAAAGTGGCGAAAAGCCACTTGTTACATCTCCAGAACGTATATTATTGACTGACGTCCTAACCTCTTCAAAATTCCACCCTATACGCAATTCAAATTTTTCTAAGAGGCCGTAGCGAACTAATGTTGTATTGTACCCTATTGTTTCAGTTTCGCTGTTATTTTCCTCAAAGGACTCATAAAAAGCTCCCGTTTCTATTTGAAAAGTGTGTATGGGGACCGTATTTGGCGACTCTGTAGCATCCGGCCTGTCTGTTATCATTTCCGGTACCTCTTTGGTTTCCTGGGCAAATATTCCTAATGACATTCCAAAAAACAGAATGCCGATATTGTGTTTTAAATTCTTCATTTAGTTTGTTTGAACATATAGATTTTCTGCAATCTTTTGTGAAATAAAAAATTGGTCGTTTCCTATCTGGATGATCATGGAGCCATCAAAAAACTCTTTCCCTAAGACTTTGATCTTAGTGCCAATGCTTATTTTGCGTTTGTCCAGATATTGAAGAAATTCCCCACTTGATTCTTTAACTCCAACGCATACTCCCCGTTGGTTTTTACTGCATTCCGAAAGTAATTTCTTTTCGGTACGCTTTATATTTCCATGCCTGTCCGGGATGGGATCTCCGTGGGGATCAAAATCCGGGCTTCCCAGAAACTTATCCAAACGCGTAACTAATTCTTCAGATTGAATGTGTTCCAACTGCTCTGCGATCTCATGAACTTCATCCCACTGGAAATTGAGTTTTTCAACTAAAAAAACCTCCCACAAACGATGCTTTCTAATGACATTTGCGGCAATTTTTCTTCCTGTTGGAGTTAATAGGGTTCCTTTGTATTTTTTATAGGAAAGGACATCTTTTTCAGCAAGCTTCTGTACCATATCGGTCACTGAGGACGGTTTGGTATCCATCCTTTCGGCAATGGCATTCGTACTTACTTCTCCCTGGTTTTGTTGCTCCAGGTGGTAAATAGCCTTTAAGTAATTTTCTTCTGCGAGTGAAAACATAGAGGCAAAGGTAAACATTTTTTTCTATCTATATAGATTTTATTTTTAGTCAAGACTAAAAATAAAGAAAAAATGTGCTTCTAAGCTTATTATTTTTTACAATAAATTTAAAACCCTCTTTCCTTCTGAAGTTGCTCGTAGGCTTCCTGTACTTTTCTGAATTTCTCTTCCGCCCCTTTTTGATAGGCTTCATCCATATGTTGCAGTTTGTCCGGATGGTATTTTTTTGCCATGGTCCTGTAAGCCGCCTTAATTTCAGAATCTGTAGCGGTGCGCTCAATTTCCAAGATCTTATACGCACTATCCGGATTTTTGAAGAACATGGCCTTAATACTCTCGAAATCCCGGTATTGTACACCTAAATATCCCGAAATTCTATTGATTTCCTGAACTTCGGGCTCAGAAACATGGCCATCTGCATTAGCAATGCTAAATAGAAAATGAAGTATTTGTAGCCGTGATTCATACCTGGTACGTTGCCTCAACAAATTGCAAATATTCCTGGCAGAGACCTGTCGTTTCTTTATCACTTCATTAAAAACCCGAAAAGTCGCATTGGCACGTTCCGTCCCATAGGCCTGTATAAAATATTGCCTCACATAATTAAGTTCACTTTGATTTACCGTACCGTCTGCTTTAATGACCAAAGATGCCAGTGAAAGCAGATTGAGTTCAAAATCTGCCGGAGTTACACGATCCCCTCTTTGTTGCTGAAAAACCTGCTGAAAAGGCCCGCCTCCTTTTTTACTGGACATATTATCCAATAAGCTTCCTAATAGAAAGCCAATAATCGCCCCGGGAAACCTAAAAAATGTATACCCTAGAATAGCGGTAAACCAACGAATCATATATATGTAGTTTCAATTTATAAAATGGTGTCAAAGATAACTATTTACATAAAGAGTTTTGGAATTCTTTAACGCTTTGATAACCTTAAAATTGGTTACCTTTGCACTAAAATTGTTACACATTTAAAAGACTTTATTATGTATCCACCGGAATTAGTAAAACCTATGCGTGAAGACCTTACAAAAGTAGGTTTCAATGAATTATATACAGCAGACGAGGTAAATGAAGCCTTAAAAAAGGAAGGAACTACTTTGGTAGTAGTGAATTCTGTATGTGGTTGTGCTGCAGCCAATGCACGTCCGGGAGCCAATATGTCGCTTCAAAACGAAAAAAAGCCTGACCATTTGGTAACTGTTTTTGCAGGAGTTGACCGTGAGGCAGTTGATGCTGCCCGCGCACAAATGGTTCCTTTTCCTCCTAGTTCACCTTCTATGGCTCTCTTTAAAGATGGTGAATTGGTACATATGCTAGAACGTCATCATATTGAAGGACGTCCGGCAGATATGATTGCCGAAAACCTTAAAGGAGCTTACAACGAATTTTGCTAGATAAATATCTTACAAATAATAGAACCACGTTAAGGCGTGGTTTTTTTATGTTTATTTTTAAACCATGTTAAAGCTACTATCATATCCACTATCCATTATATATTTTTTCTTTTTTGGATTAACCCTGGCGGTTTTTCATCCCCTACAATGGTTTGCACTAAATGTGTTTGGATATGAGGCGCATAAAAGGACGGTAGATATATTGCAATTTTTCCTTATGCGATGTCAAAATATTCTGGGAACACGGTTTTCATTTCGAAATCCGTATGACATAGGTACAGGCAAACCCCTGATCATTGTAACCAACCACCAAAGTATGTTTGATATTCCGCCTATAATCTGGTATATGAGAAAACATCATTGCAAGTTTATCAGTAAGGTAGAGCTGGGAAAAGGAATTCCCAGTGTCTCCTATAATTTGCGTCATGGTGGATCCGTATTGATTGACAGAAAAAAACCGAAAGAAGCTGTTATCGCCATTAAGAAGTTTGCAAATTACATTGAGGTAAATAAACGTGCTGCAGTGATTTTCCCCGAAGGGACCCGTAGTAGAAAAGGTGTTCCCAAACCTTTTCAAACAAAAGGGCTTTTAACCTTATTTGAAGGCATTCCCTCGGCCTTGGTAGTTCCTATTACCATTAATAATTCGTGGAAAACAATTCGCTATGGTAAATTCCCCCTGGGGTTAGGGGCACACGTTACTTTTACAGTACATCAACCCTTAAAAGTGAGTGAGTACGAGCCTAACAACTTAATAAACACAATTGAGAAGCAAATTACAGAGGCAATCACACTTGACTAATCCTTTTCGCCTCTAGAACAATTTTGTTTGCGGGTCCTTTAGACGAAGGTAATGTGACCTGTCCAAAGAGTTCATTTTTATGCCTTTAAAAAAGCACTTTTTCGCGATCTCCATTGTGTCTTTTACCTGGGTTGCTATGATGCCTTGTCCTCTCATTCTAATCCCAAAACGGCTATCGTTTACTTTGCCTCCATGGCATTCGGCTATTTGATTAAGGATCCTTTCTGCCTTATCGGGAATTGCCTTATGTGCCCAGTCTTTGAAAATCTCGCCGATCTGTCCATTTAACCTTACTATTGTGTAGGCGATATCTTTTGCTCCTAATTCTGAAACTTTTTTTACCATTGGAATGATCTCGTGACTGTTTAATGATGGAATTATAGGTGCCATCATTACCCGAACAGGAATATCATTTCTTGAAAGGACCTCAACTACTTTCAGTCTTTTCTTTATGCTTGCCGTACGAGGTTCGAGTAAACGTCGGGTCTCTTCGGAAAGAGATGTTATGGAAATATTTACCGCAATGATATTGAGTTTTGCCATTTCCTTCAAAATATCCAGGTCACGTAATATTAATGCGTTCTTGGTGATAATACCGGTAGGATGTTTCCATTTAAGCATCACCTCCATACACTTCCTGGTGATTTCCAGTTTTCGTTCAATAGGTTGATAGCAATCAGTATTTCCTGAAAAAACTATAGTGTTTGGCTCCCAGGATCTACTTTTTATTTTTTGTTCCAACAATTCCGGTGCATTCTTTTTAACCAGAATATTGCGCTCAAAATCCAGTCCTGCACCATAACCCCAATATTCATGTGTGTTTCGCGCATAGCAATACACACATCCATGTTCACAGCCCTGGTATGGGTTCGCAGAATATCCCATTCCCACATCGGGGCTGTCAACTTTATTGACAAAGGTTTTTGGAAATACCTCTATATAACGAGTTTTATTCTTGTCTGCCTGCTCACCTTCAGTTTCACAAAAATTAAGAAAATCATCCCGGATTTCATGACGTAATTCAAAAAATCGATTGTGTATTCTTCGTTGCGCTCCGCGACCTTTTAGGTGATTTTTAGACATAGATTAACTTAGATAAGGGACATATCAAAGTTAATTATATTTTGGAATAATTCCGTATAAAATTGGAATAATTCCAAAATATCAATGTTAAAATTTGCAATTATGATCTATTTTCCTGGGAAATTTGGTTTTCTTTTCTCTAAAAACGCTTGCGTCCCTTCCCGAAAATCTGCCGTTCCAAAACATTTGCCAAATTGTGTGATCTCCTCATCAAAACCATTTTCGCCATCCTCATAGCCAGCATTGATTGCTGCAATTGCAGCAGCGATTGCTACAGAGGAATTTTTCATGATCTTTCCAGCTATTTTTTGGGTAAAGTCCATTAATTCCTCAGGGGCAGTAACATGATTTACCAAACCGTATTGTAGTGCCAGGTTGGCATCGATCATTCCTGCAGACATAATAAGTTCCATCGCACGGCCCTTTCCTATCAATTGCGGCAAACGTTGGGTCCCTCCGTACCCGGGAATAACGCCTAAAGAAACTTCAGGAAGTCCCATTTTTGCATTATCACTGGCAATTCTAAAGTGGGCGGCCATGGCCAATTCCAATCCGCCGCCAAGTGCAAAACCATTTACAGCAGCAATAACCGGTGTAGATAAATGCGCTACAAAATCAAATAATTTTGCTTGCCCCTCAGATGCCAGTCGCTCGCCTTGAGCTACAGAAAAATCTGCAAATTCGCTGATATCTGCTCCGGCCACAAAGGCTTTTTCTCCGCTTCCGGTAATGATGATCACTTTTACAGAGCTCTCTTCATCTGCAGCCTTAAAAGCATTGTGCAGCTCTTCGATCGTTTCTTTATTTAATGCGTTAAGTTTAGTTGGGCGGTTGATCGTAATGGTCGAGATCCCATTTTGATTCTCGGAGAGGATATTGTTATAATTCATTGCCTTTAGGTTTATAATTGTAAGTTCGTTTCAGAAGATAAAAATACGTAAATGCTTACAATTGTATTGGGAATGTCACGGTAAATGTCGTTCCCTTGCCTTCGGCAGATGTCAATGCAATTTTTCCTCCATAGGTTTCCACAATTTTCTTTACCATAGCAAGCCCAAGTCCCATACCACTGCTCTTAGTAGTAAATTTTGGCTCAAACACTTTATCTTTATTCCCTTCAGAAATACCCAGGCCATTATCCGCGACTGTTATGACCGCATTAGTTCCATCGGAAAATACGTTTACTTCAATTTTAGGATCTCCGAAGTTTTTTTGCTCAATAGCATAAATGCTGTTCTTAATTAGATTTGTGATCACGCGTATTAGCTGTGTACGGTCAAATTTAGCAATGATCTCTTTTTCTTCGGAAAAGAAATAAATATAGTCCTCATTAAAGATATCAAGTGCCAGTTTGGTAATTTTAACGACATTGAGAGTCTCGTCCTGCTGCGCGGGCATTTGTGCATAGGTTGAAAAAGCAGATGCAATAGAGCTCATGGTATCAATTTGTTGAATAAGCGTATTGCTGTATTCATCCATTTTTTTGTGCATTTCCGGATCGTTCACATCAAATTTTCGTTGAAAGCTTTGCACAGTTAAACGCATAGGTGTTAAGGGGTTTTTAATTTCGTGTGCAACCTGTTTTGCCATCTCCCTCCATGCTGCTTCCCGTTCACTTGCAGCCAATTGCGCAGCACTGCTTTCCAACTCGTCGATCATTCCATTGTATGCATTGACGAGTGATGAAATCTCCAGGGTCGTATCTTCTACAAGTATTTTTTTATTTCGTTTGTCTAAACGTGTTTCAATGATCTTTTGGCTAATATTATTTAAGGAACGAGTAATATATTTCGAAAGAAAATAAGCTAACGCAATTGCAACCAGTAGCATTATTAAATAGGCATAGCCCAGACGGGTTAGATACTCTTTTAGTTCTTTATTCAGGAACCCATCATCTTCAATATATGGCAGATTGAGTATTGCAAGGGGTTTAAAATAGCTATCGGTAATATATGTATAAGAAGATTGGTAATTTTGACCATCTTCTTTAAACTCTTCAACATAATGTTTATTTGGAGACGTTTCCAGGGCTTCAACTATATAACTTGCCAACTTGGTATTAGTAGTATCTTTAAAGAATGAGGCCTTAGAGGATTTTAGAAGATTTCCTTCCAGGTCGTAAAGGTATAGTTCAAGATTATGAATATTCTTGATCTCGTAGATCTTATCTTTAAAAATGAGTGGAATGTTTTCTGTATCTACCGGATATGTGGTAGTCTTTAATGCGTAATTAATGTTCTCCCTAATAGCTGTTTCCTTACGTAACAGTCGCTCTCTATGGTAATCTTCGGCTTCTTCACTATATTGATAAATAGTAACCGCTGCTATGAGGATCGAGGCTCCAATGACCAGAAGGATCATCGATAAAAAAATTCGAAAGCGAAGCGACTTGGTAAAATTCATTCAATACAGTTTGTTCGAGAAAGATAGCAATAATTAAACCATTTATTTTACGAATTTTTCTCCCGAATCCTTTTGTAGAATCTATAACCCAACATTAGCAATACCGAAAACAATACAATCCCTATTACCCCATATATCCAATTGACGGCATTTTTTAAGATCACCAGGAACACTATGGCAAATAATATGATAGTTGCTCCTTCATTGAACAAGCGCATAAAATTTGAAGAATGCTTTACTACTCCCTTTTGAAGTTGTTTAAAGATGACATGACATTTTATGTGGTAAATAATAAGCAATACAACAAAGCCCAGTTTTACCTGCATCCATGCATCAGTAATATAAAACGGGCGGAGCACCAATAACCAAATTGCAAAAATTGTTGCCAGTAACATAGATGGCCAGGTAATGATATACCACAAACGTTTCGCCATGATTTTAAGTTGATTGCCTAAGATCTCCCTATCCGGTGAAGGTTTATGACTTGCTTCTATTTGATACACGAAAAGGCGTACAATATAGAACAGCCCTGCAAACCAGGTAATGACAAAGATCAAATGAAGTGATTTTATATAGTAGTATCCCAAACTTTAGTTTTTAAGGGTATTCCGATATTGGAATACAGGAAAAATAATAACAAAATTAAAAAAGAAAGGCACAAATGTTATATCTCTGTGGGGAATTATCAATATTGCAACATTCAATGGTGGTTTTTAAGAAGTATAATCATTTCCTTCTTTTTCGTCAATCTCAATATGCTTAATAACCACTTTGTCCTTAGGTTTATAAGGAATCTCTTTTAAGATGTGTTCAATAGCTTCTATTCTTGCCTTTGTTTTTTTATTGGCTTTTATTATGATCCATGGAGCTAATGTTGTATTTGTCTTTTCAAACATCCTCTTTTTATACAATGTATAATCATCCCAAAGTTCCAATGCTTTTTTATCTACAGCACTGAATTTCCATTTTTTTACCGGGCTGGACCTAATCTCTTCAAAACGTTTTTTCTGTTCTTCTTTAGAAATAGAAAAATAAAACTTAATGAGGCGAATCCCGGATTCAATGATCATTCTTTCAAAATCGTTTACCTGATTCATGAAAATGTCATATTCCTCTTGTGTACAAAATCCATTAACAGGTTCAACAACGGCCCTGTTATACCAGCTTCTATCAAAAAACACGATCTTTCCCTGCTTAGGAAGCTTGTTGATATACCTTTGGAAATACCATTGCCCCCTTTCTTCATCATTGGGCTTGGGCAATGCGACAACGTTAAACTCTCTGGGATTTAGATGCTCTGTAGTTCTTCGAATGGCACCTCCCTTTCCAGCTGCATCCCTTCCTTCAAAAATGACAACAACCTTTTCTTTATGGTCTGTTACCCAATGTTGCAGTTTTATTAATTCTTCCTGTAAGGATTTTAACCTGTTCTCATACCTTACATATCGTAAGGCTCTACTCATGTTGTAATCTTCATAAGAGAGTAATTGCTTTAGTCCCTTTTTGGAATTTAAATATTTAAGGTCTTTTTGAGATATATTTTCTAACATTTTAGTCAATTTGTCTTAGCATTCTGTGATATCGCTCCACTATATTAGGATCTGGAAAAGTAGTTGTTCCGGAATCACCTTTATTATCATATTTGAACCTGGATAGCACATAACGAATACTCTCCAGACGCGCCTCTTTTTTTATATTGGTCTTAACTATGATCCAGGGGCTAATAGACGTGTGCGTTTTACTGAACATTTGTTCTTTATACAAGGTGTATATATCCCACCGTTTTTGCCCTTCCTGATCCACCGGGCTGAACTTCCATCGTTTTAACGGATTTTCCAGACGCGCATTGAATCTTCTTAATTGTTCTTCTTTCGATATGGAAAACCAAAACTTAATTAACTCAACTCCATCTTCATAAAGCATATGTTCAAACTCCGGGACCTGCCTCATGAATTTATCATATTGTTCTTCATTGCAAAACCCCATAACCGGCTCTACGACAGCTCGATTGTACCAGCTTCTATCAAAAAAAACAATTTCTCCGGCGTTAGGTAGTTCTTTTATATAACGCCTGAAATACCACTGCCCTTTTTCTTTTTCGGTGGGTTTGGTTAATGCTACCACCCTAATGGATCGTGGATTTAAATGTTCAATGAAGCGACGAATGGTACTTCCTTTTCCGGCAGCATCCCGCCCTTCAAAAATAACACAAACACGTTTTTTATGTTTTGCTACCCATTGTTGTAAATTGACCAATTCTGCCTGAAGTTTGAGCAGTTCTTTTTCGTATTGAATGGTATTGAGGATTCCTGTAATACGTTCTTCCCCCTCTTTAGAAGCAATTGCTTTTATTAAATCTTCTTTATTCCTGGTGTTTTGGAAATCTTCGGCTGTTAGCATAGGATCTGGTGTATTTCTTAAAGGTCATAAATCTCTAAAGTTAAAAAAATGACATTTATCATTGACAAAACCTCTACACTATCTACTGCTTCATCTTTCGAACCTCTTTATTCAAATAATATCCGGTTACAATCGTAGAAAGGATATCGGCTATAGGGAAAGAAATCCAAACACCCCAAACACCAAAAAACTTTGGAAGGATTAAAATTAATGGAATTAAGAAGAATCCTTGTTTTGTTAAACTTAGTAATAAAGCAGGAATCGCTTTCCCGATCGCTTGAAAATACGACGCTCCTATTAACTGAATAACAATAACCGGAGTGGCAGCGAATACCCAGCGCAATGCATTTGGGGTCCTGCGCAATAATTCCTGATTGTTGGCCATTGTCTCTATATCTAAGCCTTCCTTACCGCTCATAAAAACCGAAACCAGGTTTGGTGAGAAGATCATAATAATTGCAAAAATAACTAAAGCCAACACTCCTGAATATTTTATAGAAGTGTTAATGGATTCCCGAACACGCTCAAACTTCCCGGCTCCATAATTATACCCCGCAATAGGCAAAAACCCTTGATTTACACCTATTACCGGAAAAAGAGCGAACATAAGCATCCTGCTTATAATTCCGTAAGAAGCAACATCCAATGCATCGCCATAGGTAATAAGTACATTATTCAATAAAACAGTTAGTATGGCAATAGCTCCCTGCCGGGCAAGAGTTACAAAACTCAGGCTGTTTATTTCTGAAACTATTTTTTTGCGGAGTACAAAACATTTTGCGGTGAGTTTCAACTCACTTTTAAAAACAAAGAACCACACTACAAAGGCAAAACAGATCGCATAGCTTATAAAAGTGGCCCATGCAGCTCCCTCCATACCAAAGTCAAATACATTAATTAAAATGTAATCCATAAAAATGTTGCCTATAGCAGGAAGTAACATTGCATACATAGCAAACTTTGGCTTGCCTTCAGCACGAATTACATTAGTACCCATCATACAGACTGCCAACATAACAATACCGTAAAGTACAATGCGATAATAGATCAATGCCAGGTCTTTGAAAGAATCATCGGCTCCAAAAAATTCGATCAAGGTATCTTGAAAAATAAGCCCCAGAATAGCTAGCAGTCCGGAAGAGGCAAGTGTAAGTGTAATTTGATTCCCGAAAACCTGCAACGCTTTGCTGTCATTTCCAGAACCCAGCGCTCGCGAAAGTACCGAACTACCACCAATACCAATAGATAGACCAATAGCCCCAATAAAGAAAGTAACCGGAATCACTACTGTTATAGCAGAGATCGCTAAGGGGCCAATCCATCTCCCTACGAAAATGGTATCAACGATCATATTGAGTGACATTACCAGGATGCCTATAGATGCCGGTACTGCCTGCCTTACAAGTAGCTTGCTAATGGGGTCGGTTCCTAACGTAGTAGATTTTTTCCCTTTTGCCATCAGGCAATCGCTTTTTTAATATCCACGATCCTCCATGCATCGATCCAGAATGTCAATACATCTGCCCAATCATCACGGTCATTTAAACAAGGTATTGTTGTAAATGTTTCTCCGCCAACTTCACGGAAGATCTCTTTGCCCTCCATTGCAATTTCTTCTAACGTTTCCAGGCAATCACTTACAAAAGCAGGTGTAACGACCACCATTTTTTTAACGCCAGCTTTACCCATTCTTTCTATAGTACGGTCTGTATAAGGTTGCAGCCACGGATCAAAACCCAAACGAGACTGAAAGGAAATGGAATACGTTCCTTTTTTCAAATTTAATTTCTCGGCTACCAGCTCTGTTGTTCTGTAACATTGGTGGCGATAACAAAACTGATGTGCAGCAGAAGAGGTTTTACAGCAATTTTCATCTATTTTACAATGTGAATTGGTAACATCACTCTTACGAATGTGCCTTTCCGGAACACCGTGGTAGCTAAACAACAGGTGTTCGTAATCCAACCCTTCTAATTTTTCAAATATACTTTTGGAAAGGACCTCAATATATTCAGGTTTATGGTAAAAAGAAGGAAGGGATGTAATTTGCAGTTCCGGGAAGTGATTTTTCTGAAGTTCTTCAACGGCTACATCAATTGTTTCTGTCGTTGCCATGGCAAATTGAGGATACAATGGAATAACCAAAACTTCATTTACTCCTTTGTCAACTAACTCCTGAAACCCTTTTTTTAAGGTCATACTTCCGTAGCGCATAGCTAAACCAACGGGAATAGTAGTTCTTTCCTGGATTTTTTTCTGTAACCTTTCAGAAATAACGATCAAAGGAGAGCCTTCATCCCACCAGATCTTTTGATACGCTTCGGCCGATTTCTTGGGCCGGGTATTAAGTATAATACCTCGTACCAGTAAAATTCGTGCCCAGCGAGGAACATCGATCACGCGGGGATCCATTAAAAATTCATCCAGATACTTTTTTACGTCTTTGGGGTCGGTACTATCCGGCGAACCAAGATTTACAAGGAGAACTCCTTTCATTTATAGAAATTTTTAGAATGCAAAATTAGCTTTTAAATATGCGTAAGACAAAGGTGCTATGTATTAAAAATCAATAGAATCATTAGTATTTCTTATCCCGAAAGACTCATTAAATATTTTTTGGGAGTTGTGCCAAATTTCTTTTTAAATGATGAAATGAAGTGGCTGGCGGTACTATAGCCTACCTTCAGTCCAACCTCATTCACGTTATGCGCCCCGGTAGCCAGTAATTGCCTGGCAACTTCCATTTTATAATCGAAAAGAAAACTAAATACCGAATCTCCGTAGATCTGTTTAAATCCTTCCTTCAATTTATTGATCGGGAGGTTAATTTCATCTGCCAATTCATGCAGAGTAGGGGGTTCTGCCATACGGGAGATAATTATTTCTTTAGCCTTTTTTACCTTAAGTACATTCTCTTCATCTGCTAAAAAGGGGCACTGTTCAATATCTGCTTCTTTTGGTTGATTAAAATATAAGCTCAACAGTTCATAGGCTTTCCCTTTAAAATACATGGGTTTTACCGAAGGATGCAGGTTATAATTCATGATCTGGTTTAAAACAATAGCCATCGAAGGTTGGATGGCAGCATCCTTATAATACTTTCGGTCCTTGTTCTCGTCACTTAAAAAAGTAATATAATTTGCTTCGCTTGAAAACAGGCCGTGGAATTTTTCAATGGGCAATAATACGGAAAGCACCCAGGAATCCGGCCCTACCACTAAATTTAACGGCAAATCCCGTTGTGGGTTGTACAATAAAAGTGAATTGTCTTCCTGAAGAGGCAGCTTGTAATTCCCGTCATTAAAATTGAAGCTTGCCGAACCCTTTATGCAAAAGTGAAATTGAATGAAATGACTTCCCACTTCGCGCTTAAAAAGTTGATAATCATCTGTTTCATTATTAAATCGCAATATGAAAAAACCACTTTCAATGGATACTTCCTCATAAAAGCTTTCAGCGATATTTTTATTGACAAACATGGTCCCGAATTATTTCTTTATTTAGAATTAATCTAAACAAAGTGAATTGAAATTTGCTTTTACATGGCGAAATTAGGGCATTTATATGACAAATGTCATATTTTAATAAAAATTAACAGCATTCGATATAATTGATGCGGCTAGCGTTATTTTTTAAAATATATTGCATATACATTTGCAGCGTTAGGTATGAAAATCAACGGAAAACAATCATTTTCGAAATCTCCCGATGGAAATTTTTACGCCATTGGCCTCAACTACAAAAAGGCCGATGCTGAAATTCGCGGGCATTTCAGTATTTCTGAAGAAGCACAAGCCAACATTCTTGAACAGGCCAAAGAAGAAGGCATTCAATCCTTAAGCTTAATTTCCACCTGTAATCGCACCGAACTATACGGCATAGCACAGCATCCTTTTCAATTAATAAAATTGCTCTGTGAGCATACGAACGGAAGTATTGAAGAGTTTGAAAAAGTAGCATATATTTATAAAAATAAAGCTGCTGTTTCACATCTTTTTAAAGTTGGAACCGGACTGGATAGCCAAATTTTAGGTGATTTTGAGATTATAAGTCAGTTGCGAAACAGCTTCAGGCATTCCAAAAGGGTAGAATTGATGAATCCATTTATGGAGCGATTGGCCAATGCGGTCATTCAGGCCAGTAAGAGGATCAAAAACGAAACCGAAATATCTTCCGGAGCTACTTCTGTAAGTTTTGCAGCCGTTCAGTATATTTTGGCACGGGTTCCATATGTGTCAGACAAAAATATTTTACTGTTCGGCACAGGGAAAATAGGTAGAAATACTTGTGAAAACCTTATAAAGCATACTAAGAACAAGCACATTACACTTATTAACCGAACAAAAGATAAGGCTGAAAAAATTGCCGGAAAATTCAACTTGGTTGTAAAGGACTATACAGATATACAAAGTGAGATCGCGCAAAGTGACATATTGATTGTAGCTACAGGAGCCCAAAATCCTACAATTTCAAAAGAATTATTATTTCTGAAAAAACCACTGCTCATATTAGACCTTTCCATTCCAAAGAACGTATCTGAAAATGTAAAGGAAAATAAACTGGTTACACTGGTTCATCTTGACAATCTTTCTTCGGTTACCGATAAGACCATAGAAAATCGTACTTCACAAATACCAAAGGCAAAAGCTATTATCAATGAAATTGAAACAGAGTTTAACACTTGGGCCGAAAACCGAAAGTTTGCTCCTACCATTAAAGCCTTAAAAACAAAATTGGCCGAAATTAAGGCTGGTGAAATCGATTTTCAACGTAAAAAGATCTCTAACTTCAACGAACAACAAGCAGAGATCATAAGTAATCGTATTATACAAAAAATAACTACTCATTTTGCCAATCACTTAAAAGACGATACTGTTTCTACCCCCGAAAGCATAGAACTGATCAATCAAGTTTTTCAACTTTCAAATCAAGAAGTGTGAGTAAGGTAATTCGTATTGGCACTAGAGACAGCCAGTTAGCTTTATGGCAAGCGAATACAGTAAAGGATAAATTAGAAAGGCTAGGCTACAAAACTACATTGGTCCCGGTAAAATCTACTGGGGACCTGGTTTTAGACAAACCCTTATATCAATTGGGGATCACCGGGGTCTTTACCAAAACTCTTGATGTTGCGATGCTTAACGGAAGTATAGACATTGCAGTACATAGCATGAAAGATGTCCCAACTTTATTACCAAGCGGGATCGTACAAACTGCAGTGCTGGAAAGAGCTTCTTCCAAAGACATCCTGGTAACAAAAAATGCTGACCTTTCGGCTCCCTGTACCATAGCTACCGGAAGCCTGCGCCGTAAAGCACAATGGTTACATCGCTTTCCTCATCATCAAGTAGTTGATCTGCGTGGAAACGTGAATACCAGATTACAAAAACTATCAGAAAATAATTGGCAGGGAGCAATTTTTGCCAAAGCTGGTTTAGAAAGAATTAATGTATTGCCCGCAAACCATATTACTTTGGATTGGATGGTTCCGGCACCGGCACAAGGGGCAATGGTTATTGTTGCTTTAGAAAAAGATACATTTTGTAAAGAGGCTACTTCAAAATTGAATGATCGTAATTCTGAAGTCTGTACTCAAGTAGAACGCCTCTTTTTGCGTACTCTGGAGGGTGGTTGTACGGCACCTATAGGTGCTTTCGCCAAAATTATTGACAACAGGCTGTATTTTAAAGGTGTTTTGTTTTCAATAGATGGAAAAACCAAGTTAGAGGTCGAAGAGGAAGCCCCTATTTTCAACCTCAACGGATTTGGAGAAGACTGCGCCAATAAAATTCTTGAAAATGGTGGTAGAGAACTAATGAAAAAGATCAAAGATGAACTCTAAAATTTCGTCAACGGTCCTCTCAACAAAACTGCTTTCACCTTCTCAAAAAGAGTTGTTGTTAAATGGCAATACTGCATTTGTAGAATACGACGCTATAGCCATCGAATTTTTGAGCTTTAAATGGCCAAAAAATGCTAAAAATGTTATTTTTTCAAGCAAAAATGCCATAAAATCTTTAAAAAGGAGCGATTTCGCTTCAATTTTGGGTGAAATTGAAAATTGCTTTTGTGTAGGTGATTCAACAAAAGCTCTTTTAGAAAAAAATGGCCAAAAAGTAACAAAAATGGCCAAAAACGCATCAGAATTAGCAGATTTCATCAAAAAAAGCTATAAAAATGAATCATTTTACTTTTTTTGTGGAAACATGCGAAGAGATGAAATTCCTTCAATTTCAAAAGATTCAAAAAATACCGTTTTTGAAGTAAAAACATATAAAACTACGCTGAAACCAATCAAATTTGATCGAAAATTCGATGGAATCCTTTTTTTTAGCCCTAGTGGTGTACAAAGTTTTACCTCGGAGAATATCATTGATACTATTCCTGTTTTTTGTATTGGTGATACTACTGCTTCAGAAGCAAAAAAACATACGGAAAATGTGATCATTGCAAATACAGCCTCTGTAGAAAGTGTAATTGCTAAAGCTGTGAAAACTCTAAAAAATGACAAAAATTAAAAACGACCTTTTCCTTTGCGCCCTTCGAGGCGAAACTGTAACCCGTCCTCCTGTATGGATGATGCGGCAAGCCGGACGTTATCTCCCGGAATTTATGGAGATCAAAGAAAAATATGATTTCTTTACACGTTGCCAGACACCAGAATTGGCCAGTGAGATTACCGTACAACCCATTCGAAGGTATGGGATGGATGCAGCGATATTGTTTAGTGATATCCTGGTAATTCCACAGGCCATGAACATTCATGTTGAAATGAAACCCGGAATTGGCCCCTGGTTACCTCAACCCATTAGGTCTCAGAAAGACCTGGACAGGGTAATTGTCCCGGATATTAACGATACACTGGGTTATGTGATGGAGGCTATAAAAATGACGAAAGAAAAATTGAACGATGAAATTCCTTTGATTGGCTTTGCCGGAAGCCCATGGACCATATTGTGTTATTGTGTACAGGGGCAAGGCAGCAAAAATTTTGATAAAGCCAAAGAGTTTTGCTTCACCCAGCCATTGGCCGCGCATGAATTACTTCAGAAAATAACAGACACTACGATCCTGTATTTAAAAGAAAAAGTAAAAGCAGGAGTAAATGCTGTTCAGGTTTTTGATAGTTGGGGAGGAATGCTGTCTCCTGAAGATTATCAGGAATTCAGCTGGCAATATATTCAGCAAATTATCGATGCCCTTAAAGACGAAACCCATGTAATAGCTTTTGGTAAAGGATGTTGGTTTGCTTTAGATACTATGTCGAAAAGTGGCGCTTCCGCATTAGGAGTAGATTGGACCTGTTCCCCCAGAAATGCCCGTTATTTAACCGGAGGAAATATTACGCTACAGGGCAATTTTGACCCTACAAGATTATTTAGCCCTCCTTCAGAAATAAAAAAGATGGTTACGAAAATGATCGACGATTTTGGGAAAGACCGTTATATTGTAAATTTAGGTCACGGAATTTTACCTAATATCCCTCTGGAAAATGCTGGAGCATTTATAGAAGCCGTTAAGGAATATAAAGCATAAGTGTGAATATTTGGGCGAGGATAAAGCAAATGAGCTTAGGACAACTTTTTCGATTGTCTCTCCTATTTATTAGCAGGCCTTTATTGATCGTTCCTACATTGCAGGCAACGAAACACACCATGAAAATTTGTGATTCGCTATATGGCACAACACATCATAAAAGTAATAAAGCGAATGCTTTTCGACATGCATTATGGAATTTTTTGATTTGCCAAAAAACAATAAAAATTGTCAAAAACAGCGCAAAATCGATTATTTGGACCCAAAAAGTGACGAATTTATATGAAAAAGTGACAAAAAATGAGATTTTGGATGAAATAATGGACCTACACAATAATGCAATTGGAAGAAATGTATTTTTGTTTAAAAAAGAGCAAAATGAAGCCGAAATTGTTGATTTTTTACAAGAAATGCTCAAAAATGCCAAAAAAATCACCAAAATCAATGAAATTCCAACCACTGAGAATCAACTGGTTTATATTTTAGAATAATGTTGAAAAATATCTTAAAAGGCATACAGGCGTATGGAGGAACTTTCAAACTAATTTCCCAATTAGGGTTGTGGAAATATTTTGGGATCCCCATGCTTATTAGTTTTTTAACTGCAGCCGTTATAGGTTTTATCGCCTGGGGGCTTTCCGGTACAATTGGTGGTTTTATCGCTAAGATCTGGTTCTGGGAATGGGGAGCGGAAACATTCAGGGTCATTAGCAATTTCATAGGTGCACTACTGGTAATAGCCGTCGGGCTCATTTTGTACAAGCATATTGTCATGGCACTTAGCGCCCCTTTTATGAGCCCTGTTTCAGAAAAGATCGAAGAACACCTAACAGGTAACAGCCATGAGCACAGGAATACCACAAATGCAGCACAGCTATGGCGCGGTATTAGGATTAATGTTAGAAACCTAATGATGGAGCTTTTATTGACGATCCCTATCCTGATCATCGGTTTTATTCCTGTAATTGGTTTCATCTCTTCTGTCTTACTGTTTTTGGTCCAATCGTATTATGCAGGCTTCGGAAACATGGATTATACGCTTGAAAGGCATTTTGAGGTAAGAGAAAGTGTTCAATTTGTGAAAAACAATCGTGGGGTCGCTATAGGAAATGGAATAGTGTTTATGTTAATGTTACTAATTCCGGTAATTGGGATCATACTGGTATTGCCACTTTCAGTAACAGCAGCAAGTACCGAAACCATTCGAATTTTAAAAAAGCCCGGACAGATAACCGCTACGGAAAAAACTCGAATTACAAATTAAAAACCCCTTTTGCGGGAAAACATATGAAAGAAAAATTTGTACCTTATATACGCACACTTCAAAACACAATCTGTAGTGCTCTGGAAGAAACCGACGGTAAAGCTACATTCAAAGAGGACCTTTGGAAACGGCCGGAAGGAGGCGGTGGACGAAGCCGGGTGATCGAGAACGGAGCTGTTTTTGAAAAAGGAGGCGTAAACATAAGCGAGGTCCATGGGAAGTTACCCGAATCCATGCAACAGTATTTCGGTGTACAAAACGCCGACTTCTTTGCCTGCGGATTAAGCCTGGTATTACATCCCAAAAACCCCTTTGTGCCTACAGTACATGCTAATTGGCGTTATTTTGAAATGTATGATCCCAATGGTGAAATTGTTACTCAGTGGTTTGGCGGAGGGCAGGATCTTACACCCTATTATTTGTTTGAAGAAGACGCAACACATTTCCACCAGGTATGCAAAACTGCCTGTGATGCACATAACCCAGATTTTTACCGGCAGTATAAAGAACGTTGTGACAGCTACTTTTACAATTCACACCGCAATGAAGCAAGAGGGGTTGGTGGTTTATTTTTCGACTATTTAAAGAAAACCGAAGAAATGTCGATGCAGGACTGGTATAATTTTGTTACCAAAGTAGGGGATAGTTTTTTAGATGCTTACCTGCCTATTGTTAAAAGCAGAAAAAATATTCCTTATACTGAAGATCACCGCAACTGGCAGGAAATTCGCCGTGGACGCTACGTAGAATTTAATCTTGTACACGACAAAGGAACGCTTTTCGGCTTAAGGACCAACGGACGGATTGAAAGTATATTAATGAGCCTGCCTCCTGTAGTACAATGGAAATATGATCACCATCCGGAACCCGGAAGTGAAGAGGAAAAATTACTCAAAGTATTAAAAGAACCTAAAGACTGGCTTTAAACTTAAGACTATGTACCCATTAAGAAGAAACCGAAGATTACGAAGCTCCGAAGCTATTCGAAGCCTGGTTCGGGAAACTATTGTTACGCCCAATGACTTTCTCGTTCCGTTATTTGTTGTAGAAGGCAAAGGCATTAAAGAAGAAATTCCTTCAATGCCAAACTATTATCGTTATAGCCTGGACCTGCTTTCCGAAGAAGTGAAAGAATTATGGTCGCTTGGATTAAAATCTGTACTGTTATTTGTAAAAGTACCGGATAATTTGAAAGACAATACAGGCAAAGAAGCCTTAAATCCAGAAGGTTTAATGCAACGTGCTGTTACAACAGTGAAGAATGCTGTCCCGGAAATGCTGGTAATGACCGATGTGGCCCTCGACCCCTACTCAAGCTATGGCCATGACGGTATCGTTTCAGATGGAAAGATAATAAATGATGCCACCTCTGCTGTTTTAGCTGAAATGTCCTTGTCTCATGCCAAAGCCGGTGCCGATTTTGTGGCTCCCAGTGACATGATGGATGGCCGTATTCTTGAAATTAGAACACTCCTTGAAAAAGAAGGTTATCACGATACGGGAATTATGAGTTACAGCGCAAAGTATGCCTCGGCATTTTATGGGCCATTCCGTGATGCTTTGGATTCTGCCCCCGGATTTGGCGATAAAAAAACATACCAAATGGACTTTGGCAATCGGGAAGAGGCCATCAAAGAAACACGTATGGATATTGAAGAAGGCGCTGATATTGTAATGGTAAAACCAGGCCTATGCTATTTGGATATTGTACGGGATGTCCGCAATGCAGTAGACGTACCCGTAGCTGTTTATCAAGTAAGCGGAGAATACGCAATGTTGAAAGCTGCTGCCGAAAAAGGCTGGTTGGACCACGATGCTGTAATGCTTGAGCAGGTTACAGCCATGAAAAGAGCCGGTGCACATATTATTGCCAGTTATTTTGCTAAGGATGTGGTAAGATTGATTTCGTAACTTTGAAACTATGAAAAACCTATTTTTATACTGTTTTCTTTTTTGTCTTACAACTACTATAATGGCACAACAATCTACCGTTAAAACTGCTTTTTTGGAAAAATGGGAAAACTCTAAGAGGTACCTGCTGGAATTTGCAGAAGCCATGCCCGAAGAACATTACAGCTTCAGGCCCACGGAACAACAAATGAGCTTTAAAGAACAACTCATCCATATAAAAGGAAATATGGATTGGCTGAGTACGAGTTATTTTACCGAAACCGAATTCAAAAGAACAAAAACCGAACTTCCGGACACTAAAGCAGAAACCATTGCAGTGGTCACTGAGGCATTTGACGCTACCTCAGAAATTATTAAAAATACTCCGGAAGCACAATTTACTGAAACAGTGGAGTTTTTTAGCGGACCCAAAAGTAAATTACAAATATTGAACCTGTTACAGGACCATGTTACCCACCACCGTGGACAATTGGTAGTATATCTTAACCTTATTAATGTAGAGCTACCCAAATATGTAGGGTGGTAATGGCAAGGTGATAAGAATATAGTGAAGAATATACCACGGGAAAAGATTATAAATCTTTAATTTAGTAGAAACTTTTACTCATAGAATGGCCTTATTAATTGTCTACGCACTTGTTTCCATCTTTTTTTCTTTCCTCTGCTCTATTTTGGAAGCTGCCTTATTGAGCTTCACTCCCACCTATATAGAAATGAAAATTCAGGAAGGAAAGAAATATGCTCAAACCTTAGCCAATTACAAAAAAGATATTGACAAACCCCTAATTGCCATCCTTACGCTAAATACCATTGCACATACTGTAGGTGCCATATTGGTAGGGGTACAGGCAGAAAAGCTTCCTTATAAAGTAGAGGTTTTGGGAATAAATATCGTTGGGATCGTTTCGGCAATTATGACTTTACTTATACTGATAGTTTCCGAAATAATTCCCAAAACAATTGGAGCCACCTATTGGAAAAGTTTGGGCTCATTCACCGCGTTGTTCCTTCAGATCATTATTTTTCCTTTAAAATACACAGGCATTCTGTGGTTATTACTTTTAACAACAAAACTTATTGGTAAATCCGCCCACGTTAGTACAATGAGCAGAGAGGAGTTTTTGGCCATTACAGATGCAGCCGAGCAAGAAGGAGTGTTTGAAGAAAACGAAAGTGCCGTAATAAAGAACCTTCTTATTTTTAAATCGGTTACGGCAAAAAACGTAATGACTCCTTTTTCGGTTGTGACCAGTGAAGATGAAGCCACAACCCTTTCCGAATTCTACGAAAAGAACAAGAATTTACGGTTTTCACGAATTCCTGTATTCAAAGAGAAAAGCCATAACATAACAGGATTTGTTTTAAAAGATGATCTGTTAGAAGAAATAGTGGAAGAGCATGGAAACAAGCCTCTAAGTGACATTAAGCGGGAAATGACCATAGTACAGGATGACACTCCTATTCCTACACTATTCGATACTTTTATAAATCAACGGGCACATATCGCTTTGGTGGTTGATGAATACGGGAATACCACAGGAATTGTTACAATGGAAGATATTATTGAGACCTTATTAGGCCTCGAAATTATGGATGAAAGTGATGCTATAGAAGACATGCAGGCACAGGCTCGAAAAAATTGGGAGCGTAGAGCCAGGCGCATGGGAATTGAGCTACAGAATACAAATGAAGAAAAAAATGAGGAATGAAAAAAGCGTATCTAAATAGCCCTATTGGGATATTGGAATTACAAGGAGATTCTTCGGGATTGGCGTCTGTATTGTTTGTGGAAAATATTTCGGAAGGTGAAACTTTTGAGGTCCCGCATGAACTAAAAGATGCTGCTTCGCAGCTCACCCAATATTTTGAAGGACAACGTACCGCTTTTGACCTTCCCCTTTCACCACATGGAACCGATTTTCAGAAAAGAGTATGGAGACAGCTACAGGAAATTCCGTATGGAAAAACAATCTCATATCAACAAATAGCCAATAGTTTGGGAGATCCAAAAGTGATACGTGCTGCTGCTTCGGCAAATGGCAAGAACCCTATATCCATCATTATTCCATGTCACAGAGTGATTGGAAGTGATGGTTCGCTAACAGGCTATGCCGGAGGGTTACATCGTAAAAAATGGTTGCTTGAACATGAAAGTCCGGTGAAGCAACAATCTTTGTTTTAAAATTCTCCTATGAAAAAATACCTCAAATGGTTCATTGGTATTATTGTGGTTGTAGTTGCTGTACTCTATTTAACCGATTATGACTATATATTAAGAGGAACCCGTATTGTTTATTTTACAGGACACACCACTGCATTTATTGATGACCATACCTATTTCGAAAATGAAGCTTTGTCTGCCAGTACAAAACCTCAACCCTGGGCCATTGCCAAGGATTACAACAGTACGGAAGCTACCGAAAGGCTATTAGATATAAATAATGAGTTGGGAACAATTGCTTTTTTAATCATTAAAAATGATAGCATTTGGTTTGAGGATTATGCAGAAAATTACGGAACAGCATCACAAACCAATTCATTTTCAATAGCGAAGAGTATTACCTCGGCTTTGTTAGGAAAGGCCATTAGGGATGGCTATATCAAAAACCTGTCACAAGCTGTAAGTGATTTCTATCCGCAATTTGAAGATAGTGAAATGACCGTAGGAGATCTTTCTTCTATGGCCTCGGGGCTGGATTGGGACGAATCCTATAAAAACCCGTTTGCTATTACTGCACGTGCCTACTATGACGATGACCTCGCAGAAACTATTCTTGGATTACGGGGGACAGAAACACCGGGAAAGTCTTTTAAATACTTAAGTGGCAATACACAATTACTGGGAATGGTCATTGAGAAAGCCAGTGGTAAAAAATTAGCCGAATATCTTTACGAAAGTTTTTGGGAGCCGATGGGGTTTGAGCAACCGGCTCTTTGGCAAATTGATGATGATGAAAACCGTCTTGTAAAAGCATACTGTTGTATTGCGAGTAATGCTCGGGATTTTGCCCGTTTCGGAAAATTATATAAAGATTTTGGGAAATGGAACGGAAAGAAACTTTTGGATTCATCTTTTGTGGCCGGATCTATTACACCCAGATTTGAAGAAAGCACCCAATATGGCTACGGGTTTTGGTTAAGCGATCACCTTGATAAAAAGATCTTTGTAATGCGCGGTATTTTAGGGCAATATGTGATCACAATCCCGGAAGATGACTTAATTATTGTTCGTTTGGGCCACAATCGCGGTATAAAAACTGAAAACCCATTTAGTCACGATTTCTATGTATATATAGAAGAGGTTTATGCCATGCTTCAGAATAATTCATAAAAAAATTGTAGTTTTAATTTACACTCCCCGATTATATTTCGAGCTATGCTTAAAAGAATTAATTTGGAACATATCCTGTTCCTGGATATTGAAACTGTTCCGCAACACCCGGATTTTAAAAATTTGGATGATACTACAAAAACATTGTGGGAATTGAAGACCCGTTACCAGCGCAAAGAAGAATTTACCCCTGAAGAATTTTACGGTCGCGCCGGAATATGGGCAGAATTTGGAAAAATTATTTGCATTTCTGTAGGATATTTTAAAGTGAAAGGGGAGGCCCGAAGTTTTCGGGTAACTAGCTTTCACGGAGATGAAATCAATATCCTGAAAGAGTTTAACTTGCTTCTGGAAACACATTTCAATAAACCTCAGCATCTTTTATGCGCCCACAATGGAAAGGAGTTTGACTTTCCTTACATTGCCAGAAGAATGATCATTCAAGGGATCGATATCCCCTATAAACTAAATCTCTTTGGAAAAAAACCATGGGAAGTGCCGCATCTCGATACAATGGAGCTTTGGAAATTTGGTGATTATAAAACCTTTACTTCACTAAAATTAATGGCACATGTTTTAGGTATCCCCTCTCCCAAAGAAGATATAGACGGTAGCCAGGTAAGAGATGTTTTTTATGAGGAAAATGATATAGACAGGATCATTGAGTATTGTGAGAAGGATACAGCTACTGTAGCTCAGATACTGTTAAAGCTTCGGAACGAACCACTATTAAATGAACCTGAAATAATTTCTATCTAAATTTATTGAAAACTCTATCTTTGGATACATGTCAAAAAAAACCATTCTAGACGTTAATGACCTTTCCATTTCTTTTGGAGATACAAAGAGTCTTGCTGAAGTAATTCATAGCATTTCCTTTAATATTTCTGAAAATGAGATCGTGGGAATCGTTGGTGAATCCGGCTCGGGGAAATCTGTTACGGCGATGGCAGTGATGAATTTGCTTCCTAAAAAAAAGACCCGTATTACAGGCGATATCCTTTTTAAAGGAAAAAACCTGTTGGCTGAAGATCCTAAAACCCTTCGGTCTTTTATAGGAAAAGAAATCGCAATGATCTTTCAAGAACCCATGAGTGCTTTAAATCCCTCATTAACTTGTGGTTTTCAAGTTTCAGAGATTCTTCAGCATCACTTAAAAATGACCTCTGCCGAAGCTAAAAAAGAAACGATCTCTTTATTTGAAAAAGTAAAACTGCCCCGTCCCAATGATATTTTCAACAGCTATCCGCATCAAATTAGCGGAGGACAAATGCAAAGGGTAATGATCGCTATGGCTATTGCCTGTAAACCAAATTTATTGATAGCGGATGAGCCTACCACCGCATTAGACGTAACGGTCCAGAAAGAGATCATACAATTGCTCAAAGAGATACAAAAAGAAACTAAAATGAGCTTACTGTTTATATCCCATGACCTGGGCCTGGTTTCTGAAATTGCAGATAGGGTTGTGGTGATGTATAAAGGGGATATTGTAGAGGCCGGGAGTACATATCAGATCTTTAAAATGCCCAAGGACAATTATACAAAAGCGTTATTGGCATCACGACCAACCTTAGGAGTTCGTTTAGAAAAACTGCCAACTATCGCTTCTTTAACAGATAAAAGTTTTGTCCCCAAAGAAATTACCACGCAACAGCGTGCGCTTCGGCATAAAAAGATCTATACCAAAGCTCCTTTATTGGAGATCTGCAATTTGGAAAAAAAGTATTTCGGTAAGGCCCGCCTTTTTCAGCCCAAAAGTGTTGTAAAAGCAGTAAATGATGTAAGTTTTAAGGTTTTTGAAGGTGAAACATTGGGTTTGGTTGGTGAGTCCGGCTGTGGAAAATCAACCCTTGGAAAAGCTATTTTACAATTGGATAAAGCAACTGCCGGAAGCATTAAATATTATGGGAAAGAGCTCTTAAACCTATCCTCTGCCGAAATCAGAAAACTTCGCAAAGAAATTCAGTTGATCTTTCAGGATCCATACTCCTCTTTAAATCCAAGACTGGTTATTGGAGAAGCATTGGCAGAACCTATGCAGGTACATGGTATAGGAAAAACAAAAAAGCAACGAAAAGAAAAGGCATTACGGCTATTGGAACGTGTGGGATTGGACGAAAATTATTATTACCGCTACCCTCACGAACTTTCCGGAGGACAACGCCAACGAGTAGGAATTGCCCGTACCATTGCGATAGAGCCCAAATTGATAATTTGCGACGAATCTGTTTCGGCACTGGACATTTCTGTACAGGCGCAAGTACTTAATCTATTAAATGAGTTGAAGGAAGACTTTGGATTTACTTATATTTTCATCTCTCACGACCTCGCAGTGGTCAAATATATGTCGGACCAATTGTTGGTCATGAATAGCGGAAAAATAGAAGAAATAGGCGATGCAGATGAAATCTATGCCAACCCAACCAAAGAATACACCAAGAAACTGATCGAAGCAATCCCAAAAGGAATATAAAAAAAGTCCCGTTCTAACCTCACAAAGAACGGGACTGACTATCTGAATCATGAAAGATTCGGGGGGTAATGTACTCTTCGGTATTTTATGCTAAAAAATTGGGGGCGTTACATCAGCAAAAATACTTTCTTAGCTACATACAATACATTTTTCAACAAACGCATTGTATTTTTTATAGAACTTATAACGCTTTTCATAGATAGGTTAAGTTAGCGGTTAAATTTGGGACTGCTAATATGTAAACATTTTTGCAAATTCACGATAAAATGCATTAATATTCGACGAAATGCATATTTATTTAACATTTGTCAAATTATTTTAAGTCTTTTCCTACAATTGAAAAATAAAAAAGCCAATGTTATGACATTGGCTTAAAGTCCTTTACGGTATATAAATTACAAATTCATTTCAGGAATATTACCCTCAACAATCAAATCTCCTTCTGTTGCGGTTTTAATATCTTCAATTGAAACGCCGGGGGCTTTTTCCAGTAGTTTAAATTTCCCGTCTACAATTTCAAGTACCGCCAGATTGGTCACGATCTTTTTCACACAGTTAACACCTGTTAAAGGGAGGCGGCATTTTTTTAATAGTTTAGATTCACCGGCCCTGTTGGTATGCATCATGGCTACAATAATATTTTCGGCCGAAGCTACCAGGTCCATCGCTCCTCCCATACCCTTCACCATTTTTCCGGGAATTTTCCAATTTGCTATATCTCCGTTTTGGGCAACCTCCATGGCTCCTAAAATAGTTAGGTCCACATGCTGTCCTCTAATCATTGAGAAACTTGTAGCCGAATCGAAAAAAGAGGCCCCCGGTAAGGCCGTAATAGTTTGCTTCCCGGCATTAATAAGATCCGGGTCTTCTTCCCCTTCATAAGGGAAAGGCCCCATCCCCAATACACCGTTCTCACTTTGAAATTCAACTTCTATATCATTGCGTACAAAATTGGCCACCAGGGTTGGAATTCCAATTCCTAAGTTTACATAGTATCCGTTTTTCACTTCTTTTGCTATGCGCTGTGCTATTTGTTCTTTTGATAAGCTCATTGGTCTCTTTTTCTAACGGTTAATTGTTCAATTCTTTTTTCATATCTAGCACCTTTAAAAATTCGTTGTACAAATATTCCCGGAATATGTATGTGGTTTGGGTCCAGGGTTCCAACGGGAACTAATTCTTCTACTTCAGCAACTGTAATGTTAGCAGCTCCACACATATTGGGGTTAAAATTTCTGGCAGTTCCTTTAAAGATCAGGTTTCCTGCCTCATCTCCTTTCCACGCTTTAACAAAAGCAAAGTCCGCTTTAAATGCTTTTTCCATAATATGCATTTTACCATTGAACTCACGCGATTCTTTGCCCTCGGCTACTTCAGTTCCATATCCTGCAGGGGTGTAGAATGCAGGTATTCCACTTTGAGCTGCCTTACATCGCTGCGCCAAGGTTCCCTGTGGTATTAACTCCACCTCCAATTCGCCGCTCAGCATCTGCCTTTCAAATTCTGCATTTTCTCCTACATAAGAAGAGATCATTTTTTTTATTTGACGTTTCTGAAGTAGCAGCCCCAAACCAAAATCGTCTACCCCTGCATTGTTAGAAATACACGTAACATTCTTTACATTTAAAGCTACCAGCTCGGCAATTGCATTTTCGGGTATGCCACTTAATCCAAAACCTCCCAACATAAATGTCATTCCATCCTTTACTCCTTTACAAGCTTCGGAAACATTTGAAACTGTTTTATTGATCATATTTTTATATTTTCTGAATAACAACCTTCAACTTTGCCAAAGGTCAATTATGAATACCAATTTAATTTCATAAAAATACTGAAATTGCCTGAGATTTACTTCCGAAGCAGTCTTCCTTTTTTACAAAAAAACCCGAATTGAAATTCGGGTTTTTCATTTTGTGCATTTTCTAAAAGTCAAATTCGTCCGGGATTCCTTCTACATCTTGATTTCCTTCTTTAAATTCGGTACAATCCGTTACAATAGAAAGTTTATCGGGTTTTTTAAAATTATCTTTAGAAATACCCAGGTCTTCATTTTCGTAGCATTTTTTCATGTAAATAGCCCAAATAGGCAATGCCATTGTTGCTCCTTGCCCATATGCAGTGGTTCCAAAATGGGTTGCCCTGTCTTCGCCTCCTACCCATACTCCTGTAACCAGATTTGGGACAATTCCCATAAACCACCCATCACTATTATTTTGTGTAGTTCCGGTTTTTCCGGCAATTGGATTTTTAAAATCATACGGGTAACCACTTACCACATTTTTATATAGATGACCTGAGCGCCAGGTTCCACGCAATCTGCTACCTGAACCAGATTCCACCACTCCTTCCATTAAGCTTACAGTTACATATGCACTTTCATTACTTATTACATCTTTTGTTTCGGGTACATTTTGAAACAGAACAGTTCCGTTTTTATCTTCTATCCGCGAAATTAAAGTAGGTTTAACAAATACCCCTTCATTTGCAAATGTACTATAGGCTCCAACCATTTCGTATAATGAAACGTCCGGAGTTCCCAGTGCAATAGAAGGAGCTTCCGGTATCTCAGCGGCGTCAACACCCATCTTTTTTACCAAATCTATTACCGGCCTTGGCCCTACGCGATCTATTAAACGTGCCGTTACCGTGTTCACTGAATTGGCCAGTGCATTTTTAAGTGTTATCATTCCGCCGTATTTACCTCCGGAATTCTTTGGTGTCCAGGGTTCTAACAATCCATATTTTCCTTCAGGTATGGTATATTGGGTATTTGGCAGTGTATCACAGGGGGACATATGCATCTGGTCGATAACCGTTGCATATACAAAAGGTTTAAACGTGGATCCTATCTGGCGTTTTCCCTTTTTGACCATATCATATTTAAAGTGCTTATAATTGATTCCTCCAACCCACGCTTTTACTTCTCCTGTTTGCGGGGTCATTGACATTAAGGAGGCTTGAAGTATGGACTTATAATACCTAATGGAATCCAAAGGTGTCATTATCGTATCGATAGAATTATTCTCTGCTGTCCAGGAAAAAATTCGCATTGGAGTCTTTTTGCTGAAGCTCTTTATAATATCTGCTTCACTTTTTCCCTGTTTTTCGAGTTCCCGCCAACGGTCACTTCTTCTCATTGAAGTATTTATGATGCCATCTATTTCTTCTTTAGTGATATCTCTGAACGGAGCGGTTTTATTTTTTTCATTTTGACTGTCAAATTCCTTTTGGAGGTTTGCAAGGTGAAGATCGACAGCTTCTTCGGCATATTCCTGCATTTTTGAATCTATGGTAGTGTATACTTTTAAGCCGTCGCTATAAATATCATATTCACTTCCATCACTTTTAGGATTTTCTTTGATCCAATCTGCCATAAATGCACGTGCATATTCTCTAAAATAGGTGGCGATTCCTTCATCATGGCCCTGTGGGGTATATTTAATATTCAGAGGAAGGGCTTGAAGAGAGTCCTTTACTGTTTCAGAAATAAAATCATATTTTGCCATTTGCGCCAACACAACATTTCGTCTGTTTCGAACTCCTTCGGGGTTTCGTCTTGGATTGTATAGAGATGAATTTTTAAACATCCCCACCAATACAGCTGCTTCCACTGTTGATAGCTGTGATGGTTCCTTATCAAAATATATATTGGAAGCAGATTCTATCCCTACAGCCTGGTTGAGGAAATCGTATTCATTAAAATACATTGTAATGATCTCTTCTTTGGTATAGCGGCGCTCCAAACGAATGGCAATAATCCATTCCTTTATTTTTTGTACAGCTCTTTGTAGTTTGTTTCGTGAAACCTGTTCTGTAAAAAAAAGTTTTGCCAATTGTTGAGAGATCGTACTGGCTCCCCCTTTTGACCCCAAAAAAACAAATGCTCTCACAGTTCCTTTAGCATCAATTCCGGAATGGTCATAAAACCTGACATCTTCTGTTGCGATCAATGCTTTTACCAAATGATTCGGCAATTCTTCATATTGAACAGGTGTTCTGTTTTCCTGGTAGAACTTACCAATTACTTTTCCATCGGAAGCAATGATCTCGGTAGCTAAGTTCTTTTCGGGATTTTCAAGGCTGGTTTCATCCGGAAGACTACCAAAAACACCCCAGGAGGCCAATAAAAAAATTAAAAGTATAAGGCCGATAAACCCTCCGAAAAATTTCCAAAATGTTTTTACATTTCGTTTCATATTATTTTGAGGGGCGGTCTTTTTCTTAGCTTTTTTTTGTGCCATAATACGCTACTTTTGTAAAACTTCTTCAATACTGTATCCTACGTCTGTAATGCCTTCTAGTTGGGTAACGCCATCTACATCACCGTTATTGCGAACTGCCTGTGTTATAGTTATGTTATAATTTCCTTCTTCAAAAAAAGAAACATTTTCCTTATACCATAATTTATTTTCCTTTATACTTCCAATTCCTTGCCCAAGCCATGACCCGTCCGGATTTGCCATTCTATACTCTAAGGTATCAACCACCGTTTTTCCTTTCGGGAAGTTCATAGACACAATTAAAAAAAGATTATTGTATGGATATTCATTGCTATTACGTATGTGCAAAAAAACATTGTACTTTTTCAATGAATCCATTTTTGGTATTGTAAATTCAACCACCTCATCTTTATCCCAATGACCTGATAAGCTTTTACTTTCACTGGCAACAGTATTAGAATCACAGGATGCTAATACTGCAAAAAGTAATACGGTTGTGATAAACCTATGCATTTTTTTGTGAGTTTCTATTTCTGTTTCTGGACTGTTTTTGTTTTTTATTCCTTCTTTTATTACGGCGGCGCTTAGGTTTGTCAAAACGTGTTAAACTATCTTGCCCTACAACATTACTAAAGATTTCTTCTTCAGGTTGTTCAATTTCTACCGTAAATTCTTCAAGGCTTACCACTTTTTTTCCTTTTTTATTCAGCGCAATGATCTCGTTTACCTTGTTGACATCCAACGGGTACCAGTTCATCCCTTCATTTTCATAGGAATACCAAAGCATTCTTTTGAAGATGTCAGATTTTTGACAGATTGCTACTCCCTTTTCTGTTAAAAGTTTTACATCGCTCTTTGGAAATTCATCCAAAGCCTCCAAATATGTGTCCAGCTCATAATTGAGACAACATTTTAACTTTCCACATTGACCAGCCAGTTTTTGAGGGTTCAGAGATAACTGCTGAAAACGGGCTGCAGCCGTATTTACTGATCTGAAATCTGTTAACCAGGTTGAGCAACACAATTCTCTACCACAAGAACCAATCCCTCCCAAACGTGCTGCTTCCTGTCGGAAACCAACCTGTTTCATTTCGATACGGGTGCCGAAGGCCCTTGCAAAATCTTTGATCAATTCTCTAAAATCAACCCGTTCTTCTGCTGTATAATAAAAAATTACTTTGGAAGCATCTCCTTGATATTCTACATCTGAAATTTTCATTTGCAGTCCCAGGCGTATTGCAATTTCACGCGAACGTTTTTGAACTTCACTCTCTTTATCCCGTACTCTTTGCCAAACGTCAATATCTTTTTGTGTGGCTTTTCTATAAATCTTTGGAAGTTCCTTTATATCATTACTTTCCTTTTTCTTTTTCATTTGCACACGCACCAATTCCCCAGTCAATGTTACCATACCAATATCATGGCCATTGGCAGCTTCGGTAGCGACCACATCCCCTATATTCAGGGAAATTTTTTCAGGATTTTGATAAAAGTGTTTCCTTCCGTTCTTAAAACGTACTTCCACCGCATTGAACGGTTCCTGGTTTCCGGGAAGTGACATATTGGAAAGCCAGTCGAATACCGTTAATTTATTACAGCCATCAGTTCCGCAAGTTCCATTGTTCCTGCATCCCTTTGGCTGTCCGTTGGTACTCGTGGCACAGCTTGTACAGCCCATATTCTTTATATATAGCTCTTTTTCAATTGAAAAAGAGACGGAGATTAAACGTTGTCTTAAGCGAGTAAAGATACCAATTTATTACAGAACCTTACTTTTTGAATTTTAGTTTTTCTGAACGTCCTTTTTTGAAGATTTTATTGCTATTGGGAATGCCTTTACGGAGTTTCTTTTGTTCCTCGTACGGAAGGTGAATGATCTCCTGGCATTCTGATGAACAGCAATTTTCCATTTTTGAAGCACATTCCTCACATTGGATAAACAACAAATGGCAGGCTTCATTCTCACAATTTACATGTGTATCGCAAGGGGCTCCGCATTGGTGGCAATTTGCAATGACATCTTCTGTAATACGCTCTCCACGGCGATGGTCGAAAACAAAATTCTTTCCGACAAATTTATTTTCCAGACCCTTATTCTTTACCTGGCGCGCATATTCGATAATTCCGCCTTCCAGCTGGTATACTTGTTTAAACCCCTTATGTTTATAGTAAGCACTGGCTTTTTCACAACGAATTCCTCCGGTGCAATACATTACCAGTTTTTTATCTTCCTTGTGGTCTTTAAGGTCTTCTTCAATAATGTCCAGGGAGTCACGGAATGTGTCCACATCCGGGGTTATGGCTCCTTGAAAATGCCCTATTTCGCTTTCATAATGATTACGCATATCAACCAAAATAGTGTCAGGGTCTTCAATTAATTCATTAAATCTTGAGGCATTTACATGGATCCCTTTGTTACGTACGTCAAAGGTTTCGTCATTCAAGCCGTCTGCTACAATTTTGTTACGCACCTTAACTTTTAGCTTTAAAAAGGATTTCATGTCCTGTTCAATTGCAATGTTAAGCCGGACGTCTTTCAGAAAATATATCCCATCGAGAAATGTTTTGAAATCGTTAAATTTCTTTGCAGGAACTGAGAGCTGCGCGTTAATTCCTTCGTGGGCAATATAAATACGGCCCAATACATTGAATTCATTCCAGGCAACGAACAAATGGTTTCGAAAAAGCTTCGGATTGCCAATTTTGGCATATTGATAAAAAGAGAGAGTTAACCGATCTTCTCCGGCTTGCTCCAGTAAAGTTTCTCTCTCTTTTGCACTTAAGGTGTTGTACAGTTGCATGCTATACTTTGTTTAGTGAAAAGTGATTATAGTAAAATATAGTTGCAAAAATATCATTTTCGCAGATGTTAACAAAAAAGTAACGAACAGGGGTTTTCCTTTTGGGCTAAACCCAAAGAAATAGTACCTTAGCCTATTAGTCGCCAAAGCAGTTTTGCGAAGGTGAAATTATTTTTTTACAACTAATTTTTGAATACATGAGCAACGAAAAAGACGCTAAATTAAAGGCTTTAAAACTTACTTTAGATAAATTAGACAAGACCTACGGAAAAGGAACCGTAATGAAAATGGGGGATACGGTTGTTCAGGAAGTTGACGTAATTCCTACAGGTTCTTTGGGGCTGGATGTTGCTTTGGGTGTAGGCGGTTATCCAAGGGGCCGTGTTATAGAGATTTACGGTCCGGAATCATCGGGAAAAACGACATTAACGCTACATGCAATTGCCGAAGCTCAAAAAAAGGGAGGTATTGCGGCATTTATTGATGCAGAGCATGCCTTTGACCGCTATTATGCCGAAAGCCTTGGAGTAGATATTGAAAACCTTATCATATCGCAGCCGGACAACGGAGAACAAGCACTGGAAATTGCAGATAATTTGATTCGAAGTGGTGCTATTGATATCATTGTGATCGATTCGGTTGCCGCATTGACCCCAAAAAGTGAAATTGAAGGTGAAATGGGAGACAGTAAGATGGGCTTACATGCGCGGTTGATGTCACAGGCACTTAGAAAATTAACAGGCTCTATTAGTAAGACCAACTGTACCGTTATTTTTATTAATCAATTACGTGAAAAAATTGGAGTGATGTTTGGGAACCCCGAAACAACAACCGGGGGGAATGCATTGAAGTTCTATGCTTCGGTACGGTTAGACATACGGCGCTCTACCCAAATTAAGGACACAGACAGTAATGTGAAAGGCAATAAAACACGTGTTAAAGTGGTGAAGAACAAAGTGGCTCCTCCATTTAAAACGGCTGAGTTTGATATTATGTATGGAGCAGGAATTTCTAAAGTTGGGGAGATTATTGACCTGGGGGTAGATTTTGAGATCATCAAGAAAAGTGGTTCATGGTTTAGTTATGATGAAACCAAACTAGGTCAAGGTAGAGATGCTGTAAAAACTCTTCTAATGGACAACCCGGAACTCATGGAAGAACTCGAGCAAAAAATTAAAGATGCAATCGCCACAATCAACCAATAATTTTTTGGCCGCTCACGCAACCCTTTTAATATAATGGTATCTACTTAACGTAGAACCCGAAGGTATTATGGTTGACGCTAAAAACAGTGTATAATGCTAATAATTTGGGACTACTTTTGACTTTAGACGAGCTCATATTACAATGTAAAAAGCAGAGTGCTAAGGCGCAAGGGGAATTGTATAAACGTTATTCAAGTACCCTTTTTTCTATTTGCCTGAGGTATTCACCTAATTATGCAGAAGCAGAAGACAGTTTGCAGGATGCTTTTCTTACTATTTTCAAAAAAATAGAGCAGTTTAAAGATAAAGGTTCTTTTGAAGGCTGGATGAAACGAATTACTGTGAATACCGTTCTTCAAAAATACCGGAAACAACGTGTTTTTGACATTGTAAAAGAAGAGCATTTAGAAGATGGGGAGGAAGAGATAGAAGATACTAACATTCCATTGGATTTTTTACTGAAGATAATTCAGGAACTTCCACACCGGTATAGGTTAGTTTTTACTATGTATGTGATGGATGGTTATTCACATAAGGAGATCGCCGAAATGTTAGGAATCTCGGATGGAACGTCTAAATCTAATCTGGCACGAGCACGAGGGATTTTGAAAACTAAAATTGAAAACTATAACACCGCAACTAAGGCATAATTGCTAAATGAAAGAAAAAAAGCATATAGATGAGCTTTTTAGAGATCGCTTCAAAAACTTTGAGGCCTCTCCATCTCCTCAGGTCTGGGATAATATTCAGGCAAAATTAAAAGAGGAGAAAGAGGATCGCAAGGTAATTCCACTATGGTGGAAAGTTGGAGGTGTTGCTGCCCTTTTGGCCCTTTTACTCACCATTGGTAATACGGTATTTAACCCGTTTGACACCACTACCAATATTACAACGGAAGACATAACACATCCGGAAGATACAGAATCCTCCAAAGACACGTTTACTAAAGAAGCACAGAGCACAGATGTCGCTACTCAAGAAAATGAAGTTGATGCTAGTAAAGATGCCTCAAATACACAAAAGACAAAAGACAATATCTATAAAAAGGCTAATACTACTAAGAATGCCATAGCTACATCACCTTCTTCTCAAAAAAATGCTGTTAAGAAAACGAACACTACAAATTCTCTTATAAAGAAAGATGCTTCGGCCATTTCAGCAAAAGAAAAAGAAGCAATGGCAATCAATACCAAAAAAGAATCTGTTTCAGAAAAAAAGACCTCAGATAAGAAAGATGACCTTCATATTAAAGAGAATCTTATCAAAAAGGAGATTGGTATTGAAGAAACAACAAAGATCGAAGTAGCGAAAGAAAACAATATTAAAAAGGAGACAAAGAGTACAGATATTCAAAACACCGAAACTGTCAAAAAGGAAGACGAGGCTAAAAAGCGTTCTATCTTGGATGCCATTAACGAAAAAAATGAGGAGGCCGCTGTTGCCAAAGCAACTAATGTGCCTGAAGATCGTTGGGATGTTGCACCCAACTTCGCGCCTGTCTATTACAATAGTCTAAGTGAAGGTTCGTCTATCGATCCTTCCTTTGCAGATAATAGTCAAAGTGGAGATGTAAATTTTAGTTATGGTGTCCAGGTAAGCTATAACATTAATGATCGTTTAAGTGTACGTAGCGGTATAAGTAACGTAGACCTTAGTTATGCCACAACCGGTCTTGAATTAGGTACCGCACCGGTCTCTGCCGCACTTAAATCTGTTAATTACGGTGACAGACAATCTGTTCTTACTGCCCTGGACAAAGGAACACTTGCAGAACAAGCAGCTGCAGGTAATCCTTTAGATAACATTACTCCAAAATCTACCCAGGGAGAAGTAGAGCTTATTCAAAGCATTAATTATTATGAAGTTCCTTTAGAGGTCAAATACGCCTTACTCAATAATAAGTTTGGTATAAATGTCATTGGAGGATTTAGCACATTATTTTTAGGAAACAATGAAGTTTCCGTACAAGCCGGTGATTTTAGAGATATATTGGGTGAAGCCAACAATCTATCTTCCGTAAGTTTTACCACTAATGTTGGTTTGGGCTTCGATTATAAAATTAGTAAAAAACTGAAGTTTAATATTGAGCCTATGTTTAAATACCAGCTTAATCCTTATACAGATACTTCTGTAAACTTTAAACCCTATTATGTAGGTGTTTATAGCGGATTGAGTTTTAAGTTTTAGGTTAGTTTTTTAGTTGGTTGGGTTTGGCTTATACCAGACAATGATGACAGAAAAAACCGTTCTTCGCCATAGGACGGTTTTTTTATACCGTTGGATTTTCCAATTCCCGCAAGATAATTTTCCGGGTCTGGTCTTTAAGCATTTTTCTGTCTTCTATTTCCAAAATACCCGTTGGAATTATATCATGTATCTTCACCCTCATTTCTCCGGGGCCCGCATGGATTGATGTAAAACTATACGAAAACCGTTTTCGGTTGTCATGAAACGTCATGGGAGCAATAGGTATGTGATGTTCTATGGCCAATCGAAAGGCTCCGTCCTTAAATTCATCCAGAATAATATTTTCGTCCCCGGGGATTCCTCCTTCGGGAAAAATACAAACACTCAAACCTTGATTAAGTTTTTTCTGGGCACTGTCAAAAACATCTCGACGGCTCTTAAGGCTGTTTCTGTCTACCATGATACAAGTGCGCTTGTAAAAAAACCCAAATAGCGGAATCTTTTCCAGTTCTTTTTTCCCTACAAAAACAAAGGGGCTCTTAGTAGCATATAACATTAACATAATGTCTGTCATTGAAGTATGGTTGGCTACAAACATATAGCTATTACCTTTTTGGTATTGAACCTCTCTTTTAATACTGGGAATAAACCCCATACCAAATAAGATAAAAGCTGCCCAAAATCGAGCCAGCTTGAAAAAGAATGGATACCACTCCTCTTTTAAAATACTGATGATGAGTATAGGAAATAAAATTACAATGGGAGCTCCTACTAAAATATAAAACCATATTCTATACAGCAATATAGGAATGTAACGCAAGATATTCATCAAGTTTCAAAAATAGTGATTTGAATAATGAGAATACACTAAAAAAAGTAACTTTGCCAAAAAACAAATCCATGTCCAGAATACTTACAGGCATACAAAGTACAGGTACCCCTCACCTGGGGAACATTTTGGGGGCTATTTTACCTGCTATAGAAATGGCTAATAACCCAAAGAATGATTCTTTTTTATTTATTGCAGATATGCACAGCTTAACACAGATTAAGGATGCTGAACTACTTCGAAACAATACATATAGTACTGCTGCTGCCTGGCTTGCTTTTGGATTAGATATTGAAAAGACCGTTTTTTATCGACAGAGTGATGTTCCTCAAGTCACAGAACTTTCCTGGTATTTAAGTTGTTTTTTCCCTTACCAGCGTTTAACATTGGCACATTCCTTTAAAGATAAGGCAGATCGTTTGGAAGATGTAAATTCCGGTTTGTTCACTTATCCTATGCTTATGGCTGCAGATATTCTCCTATATGATGCTGAAATTGTTCCTGTAGGGAAGGATCAATTACAACATTTGGAAATGACCCGTGATGTCGCTTCTCGTTTTCATGCTCAAATGGGAGAGGTTTTTGTAATGCCCGAAGCTAAAGTACAAGAAGACACAATGCTCATTCCCGGGACAGACGGAGCCAAGATGAGTAAGTCTAAAAACAACATCATTAACATTTTCCTGAACGATAAACAGCTTCGGAAACAGATTATGACCATTGAAACAGACAGTACTCCTTTGGAAGCTCCCAAAGATCCGGATACTTGTAACGTATTTGCATTATACCAACTATTGGCCTCTCCGGATGCTATCGTACATATGCGAAATAATTACGAAGCAGGCGGTTATGGTTATGGGCATGCAAAGCAAGCTTTATTTGAATTGATACTCGAACGATTCTCCGAAGAACGTAATCGTTATAATTACTATATGGAAAACCTTAGTGAAGTAGATAAAGCTCTGGAAGTTGGGGCCTTAAAAGCTTCCAAAGTAGCAAATGTGGTTTTGGGCCGGGTTAGAGAAAAGCTAGGTTACTAGATCAACTGAAAAAGTTTCCCCGGTAATGGCCTTATTACCCCTTTCATTTCCATATTCAATAGAATGGTTGCTGCTTTAAAAGTGGGGATATCACATTTTAACGCAATACTGTCCAGTTGGTCTTTTTTGGCATTCTTAAGGTATTTGTATACTACCTTTTCTTCGTCCGTAAGTTCAACAAATAATTTTGTTTGTTGAGGTTTTGGTGTTTTTCTTTGAAGCTCCCAACCCATCATGTAGATAACATCTGCAGCACTTGTTAACAAATGTGCCTGTTGGGACTTTATAAGATCATTGCAGCCCTGGCTTTGCAGATCTGTAGCTCTTCCGGGAACAGCAAATACCTCCCGGTTATACGAATTGGCAATGTCTGCAGTTACAAGGCTTCCTCCTTTTTCGGCAGATTCTATAACGATCGTAGCTTCACTCATTCCTGCAATGATCCGGTTTCTTTTTAAAAAATTACTCCGGTCAAACGAGTCGCTACTCCAAAATTCAGTAATAAAACCTCCGTTTTCTTCAACTTTAGTTATATACTTTTTATGTTGTTTTGGGTAAATTTGGTTGAAGCCATGCGCCAGGCAACCAACTGTTTGCAACCCATGGTCCATTGCAGCTTTGTGTGCGGTAATATCCACTCCATAAGCAAATCCGGAAATGATAACAGGATTCAAAGGCGCTAATTCTTCTATCAGTTTCTTGCAAAAAGTAGTGCCATATGTGGTAATATTTCGGGTTCCTACAATACTAAGTATTCTCTTATTTTGAAGGTCGATATTTCCGCTATGGAAAAATAAAATAGGGCCATCCGGGCAATGCCTTAACTTTTCGGGATATGTTTTGTCTTTAAAATAACTAAATGCAATACCATGTGCTTCCATAAACCTAAGTTCTTCTGCTGCTGCATCCAGTAACCCTTTCTCTGAAAGATCTTTCAGTTTAAAAGCTCCAATACCATCGATCTTTAAAAGCGTTTTTTTGTTTTCCTTAAAAACTCCTTCTGCAGAGCCTACGTGATGTAACAATTTTTTTGCGGAAGTGTCTCCTAAGTTTGGAACACATTGAAGCGCAAGGGTGTAAAGTAATTCAGTTCTTGAAAGCATACATCGGTTTCTAAAAAACCGGGGAGCTTCCAAAATTAAACTTTTTTATGTGTTAATAAGTTACTACATTTAAAATTGAATGCAACTGAAAAAAAAATTAAGTTTGTTTTAATGCAATTAGCAACTTACATCAATGATTTATTATACCGGTATGAATGTGTGATCATTCCGGGATTTGGGGCATTTTTAACGCAATACCATTCTGCAAAGATCGATGCGGATACGTTTTATCCTCCGGGGAAAACCCTTTCTTTTAACAGGCAGTTGCAGACCAACGATGGCTTGCTTGCTAATTATGTTGCATCAGTAGAAAATTGCAGTTATGAAACCGCGCTTCAGAAAATCAGAAACTTTACAGGGAAGCTTTCTTTACAACTCTCCGAAGGAGAAACGGTTTCTCTGAAAAGAATTGGTGAATTCTTTTTGAACGGAGAGAAATCAGTTCAGTTTTTACCTTCGGAAAAAGAAAATTTCAGTACTGCCTCTTTTGGATTGAGTTCTTTTGTTTCACACAAGATCAATCGTGAAGTTTATAAAGAGAATGTAAGAACACTTGAAGAAAAAGCACCTATTCTTTTTACCCCTGAAAGAAGAACTGCCAAACCTTATCTTAGATATGCTGCTGTGGGCCTTATTGCCATTGCCATAACGGGTCTGGGCGGTCTTAAAATTTATGAAGGGCAAGTGCAAAAACATAATTTTGCAGAGAAGCAGAAAGCAGATATGTTGGTGGAAAGTCAAATACAGGAAGCTACTTTTGTTATTGAAAGCCCTTTACCTGCCATTAATGTCACGCTTCCCAAACAAGCCGGTAAATACCATATTGTAGCCGGAGCATTTAGAATAGAAGACAATGCTCATAAAAAAATAGCTCAACTAACTGCAAAGGGATTTTCTCCAAAACTAATTGGTAAAAACAAGTATGGGCTACACCAGGTAGTGTACAGCAGCTACGAAGATCGCCTGGAAGCATTGCAAAGTCTTCGATCTATTAAACGTACCGAGAATAAAGATGCCTGGTTATTGGTACAGGAACTAAAAAAATAATCTTCTTTTTTCAATAAAAACATTTCCTCTTTCGTGGGAATACTGTGTACCTTTGCAAAAAAATTTCAATGGAATCAAAGACACCTAAAGACTCTCGGACTGTAATAACAGATCTGGTACTTCCCAGTGAAACCAATCCAATTGGCAACATGTTTGGTGGTGAATTATTAGCCAGAATGGACCGTGCTGCCAGTATAGCTGCCAGAAGACATAGTAGACGCATTGTTGTGACAGCCTCTGTAAATCACGTTGCATTTAATAAAATGATCCCTTTAGGAAGCGTCGTTACCGTGGAAGCACATGTCTCTCGTGCTTTTAAAAGCTCTATGGAAGTTTTCCTGGATATATGGATCGAGGATCGTGAAAGCGGAATGCGAAGCAAAGCAAATGAAGGTATTTACACCTTTGTCGCCGTAGACGAAATGGGCAGCCCTGTTCCTGTCCCAAAATTGATTCCCGAAACTACATTGGAGAAAGAAAGACATGCCGCTGCTTTGCGAAGAAGGCAGTTAAGTTTACTTCTGGCCGGAAAAATAGCTCCTAAAGAAGCTACGGAGCTAAAAGCACTCTTTGAATAGTTCTAAAAGATCATTCTTAAAACAGATGAGAACCTCTATAGATCTGCCAGATCTATAGAGGCTTCATTTTTTAGCAACACCTTAATTAACAGCATTTTTTGTAGGTTTTTTGACCTAATTGAATATATTTGGTATTCCTTAAAAATCACTAACACATTTATATCCTAATCTAAATCACTAACTATGAAAAAAACTACTCTTGCTTTTCTTTTGAAAAGTAGTTATGTATCATTTTTTGCCTGTGTATTCTCCTTTTCGGTGTCATTCGCTCAAAACCAATATACAATCCAGTTACAAGGAGATTCTATAGAGATCTCTGAAAATATTGATTCTTTTGAGTGGAGTCAAATGCCGGAATCCTCCCAGCTTGACAATGGATATATTGGATGGGTTCAGTTTTATGAAACACCTTCCCAAGATATTCAAAATGAGTTTAAAGCGAACAACCTTCAGTTGTTAGAATATATTCCCAATAGAGCTTATTTGTTTTATTTCCCCGGAAATATTTCGGTAGCATATTTAAAAAGCAAAGGAGTACGGGCCATAGTTCCTGTAGAAAGTAGCTTTAAGCTTTCTTCAGCTTTAAAGAATCCACCTTATGAAAGTTGGGCGATTGACGGAAATAATATTCTGGTAACTTTAGTACACCATGAAAATGTAAGTTCAAGTTTTGTAATTCAGGACCTTGCTACAAAACAAATTGCATTGACGCGCCAGTATACAAACTCAAATAATCTGGAGCTTTCCATCCCAAATAATTGCCTGGATGAATTGTCTAACCTCCCTTATGTAAAATGGGTTGAATTAATTGCTCCTCCTCCGGTTAAAGAAGATATGAGAGGTAGAAATCTTCATAGAACCAATGGTCTGGATACCCAAACAAATACCGGAAGAAATTATACAGGTGAAGGGGTAGGTGTTTTGGTTAGAGATGATGGAGCGGTAGGCCCTCATATTGACTTTGAAGGCAGAATAAATGGTTTAATAGGAAATAACGGATCTACCAGTACACATGGAGACCGTGTGGCCGGAGTACTAAGTGGTGCCGGGAATATAAACCCAACCATTAGAGGTATGGCAGCCGGGTCCGAGTTACATGTGGTAGGCTATACCTCCAGTTTTCTAGACCTTTCCACAACAAATTTAATTAATGACGGCTCAGTACAAATTACCAACTCTTCTTATGGGGACGGGTGTAATGATGGCTATAATACGAGAGCACGTACCGTAGACCTGCAAACTAATACAGAGCCCACTTTATTACATGTTTTTTCGTGTGGTAATTCGGGAGCTTCAAATTGTGGTTATGGTGCAGGTGCCGGCTGGGGTAATATTACCGGGGGTCATAAACAAGGAAAAAATGTTATTGCAACCGGTAGTTCCAATTTTATAGGAACCTTAGCAGGTTCCAGTAGTCGGGGACCGGCTACAGATGGTAGAATTAAGCCCGACATTGTGGCTCATGGCGTGGGTGTTTCTTCCACATTACCTAACAACTCATACGTTTCCAGTACGAATGGTACTTCTTTTGCTTCTCCCGGAATTGCAGGAATCGCTGCCCAGTTGTATCAAGTATATTCCGAAGCAAATAGTGGTGCTTTACCACAATCTGCACTCGTTAAAGCTACGCTTTTAAATACGGCACAAGACAAAGGAAATGTAGGTCCGGATTTTAAATGGGGCTGGGGACTTGTAAATGCTCTACGCGCAGGATTATTACTTGAGGATGGGCGCTATCTTTCAGATGACATAACGCAAGGAAATAGCAATAATCATACAATTGCTGTTCCTTCCGGAACAAAGCAAGTACGTTTTATGGTGTATTGGAACGACCCTGCGGCTACCGCAGGTGCAGATCCTGCATTGGTCAATGACCTGGATATGGTAGTAACGGATCCCGGAAGCACAGACTATTTACCATGGATACTTGATCCAACACCTAATGCAACTGCATTAGACACACCGGCTACCAATGGAGCAGATCATTTAAATAATATGGAACAGGTAGTAATAAATGATCCTGTAGCAGGTAATTACGATATAGAAATTACCGGATTCAATGTTCCGGTAGGCCCACAAGAATACTTTATAGTTTACGAGATTATTTCGGAGAACCTTACACTTACACATCCAAATTCAGGAGAGAAGTTTGTTCCGGGAACGGCACAGGTAATTCATTGGGATGCCATTAATGTTACTACAGATTATGACCTGGAATATTCTACGGACAACGGTTCCAACTGGACCCCAATAGCCACGGTAAATAATAGTGCCAGCACTTTTTCCTGGGGTATTCCTATTGAAATAACCGGGGAGGCACTTGTACGAATTACAAGTGGTGCTTTCCAGGATACCAGTGATGAACCCTTTTCCATTGCCAGGCAGGCGAGCGGAGTATCGATTGTAACCGTATGTGAAACAACAGCTTCTTTTGAGTGGAATGAAGTAGAAGATGCAGAGTCCTATGACCTCTATATGTTAGGAGACAAGTATATGGAAGTAGTAGGTACTTCCAACACCAATAGTATTACTGTTCCTATTACTGATTTTAATGCCGAAATATGGTATGCCGTTGCTCCAAAAAATGATACGGAGGGCTGGGAAGGTTTAAGAAGTAATGCTGTAAACTATGGTGGCGGATTATTAAACTGTGTATTGGGGCTTGAAGATATTGCATTGGAAAACATTGCATTATATCCAAACCCGGCCAGCAATGAAGTGACCATTGCTTTTAACAACGCTCTGCCTGAAGCTTTAAGGGTGAGTGTAACCAATAGTTTAGGGCAAGAACTGCAGCGTGTGAACGAAACACCAAACGGTTCTAACCGAATTTCACTTAATGTTTCCAACTATAAAACCGGATTGTATTTTATCACAATTAAATCTGAAGGAATTTCTATCACTAAGAAGTTGATCATTCAGTAAATCAAATATTTTTTCTGTTAATAAAAAGTAGCCGTCTCGACCAATGTCTTAGACGGCTATTTCATTGAATAGAGGTCTGCTTTTCTATAGGTATTATAGCAGTCTTAGGTTTTAAATATCTATATTTGAAACTCTTATTAAAAAATAACCCATCAAAAACTAATTCTTAAACCTAATTTATCACAGATGAAAAAAACTACCTTCCCCCTACAATTGAAGCCTAAAAGTTTCATTTTATTGGCAATGGCATTTGTTTTTTCAATGTCTTTTGCTCAATCTCGCTACACTATTCAATTTCAAAATGAAAATATTGAAATTTCTGAAAACATTGATTCGTTTCAATGGAACCAAATGCCGGAATCCTCAAAGCTGGAAAACGGTTACTATGGTTGGGTACAGTTTTACGAAACTCCAACACAATCTGTACAAGACCTTTTTAGATCCAATAATCTTCAATTATTGGAATACATCCCTAACAAAACCTATTTGTTCTATTTTCCGGAAACTACCGCTATATCTTTTCTAAAAGACAATGGTGTTAGGGCTATTGTTCCTGTTGCGGGAGCCCATAAACTATCTACAGCATTAAAAACCCCGCCTTATGAACATTGGGCAACAGATGGTAATAATATACTGGTAACCCTTCAGCATCATAAAAATGTAAATACACAATTTGTTATTAATGACCTGGCAAATCAACAAATTGCTGTACGCCAGCAATACAAAGGGTCTAACAATATAGATCTGTCCATTCCAAATAATTGTTTGGAGACCCTTTCCAATTTACCGTACGTAAAATGGGTAGAACTAATTGTAGCTCCTTCGGTTCCGGACGATACCAGAGGTAGAAGTTTGCATAGAGCCAACGGCTTGGATACACAAACCGGTGCAGGTAGAAATTATACCGGCCTGGGAATAGGGGTAATGGTCCGCGATGATGGAATTGTAGGGCCTCATATAGATTTTCAAGGAAGAATTGACAACAGTTTGGCAAATACGGGCCCTGGTCCCTCTCATGGTGACGGAGTTGGTGGGATCATGGCAGGTGCCGGAAACCTTGATCCGTCGATGCGCGGAATGGCAGCCGGCTCCAATGTTTATGTAGTGGATTATGAACCTGATTTCCTTGATACTGAAACCGTAAGCCTGATTACCAATGGTGACGTTCAAATTACCAATTCGTCTTATAGTAATGGCTGTAATGCAGGATATACTACTATAACACAAACGGTAGATGAACAAACACTAACTATTCCAACACTTCTTCATGTGTTTTCTGCCGGAAACTCCAACAACAACAATTGTGGTTATGGTGCCGGAAATCAGTGGGGGAACATTACCGGTGGCCATAAGCAAGGTAAAAATGTAATCGCTACTGCCAATGTTTTCTTTGATGGTTCTTTGGTAGGCTCAAGTAGCCGTGGGCCAGCACACGATGGAAGAATCAAACCGGATATAGCTGCTAATGGACAAAATCAAAATTCCACAGATGAAGACAATGAATACCAGGTTTTTGGCGGTACATCCGGTGCTGCCCCGGGTATTGCAGGAATTGCAGCCCAGTTATATGAAGCTTATGGCGATGCAAATGGCGGTGCCTTACCACAGTCGGCATTGATAAAAGCGACACTTATGAATACAGCTAATGAAGCCGGTAATATTGGGCCCGACTTTAAATTTGGCTGGGGAATTGTTAATGGACTTAGAGCCGGAATGCTCATTGAAGATGGACGTTATTTATCCGATGATATTACGCAAGGCGCCTCCAATACACACACTATAAATGTCCCTGCAGGAACTCAGCAAGTTCGTTTTATGGTATATTGGAGTGACCCTCAAGCTTCTCCCGGTGCAAGCCCCGCCCTGGTAAATGATCTGGACCTGGTAGTAACGGACCCTTCTAACGGAACGCATTTGCCCTGGATACTGGACCACACACCAAATGCAACCACATTGGATCTGCCTGCTACAAACGGAGCAGATCATTTAAATAATGTAGAGCAGGTGTTAATAAACAGTCCGGCCGCTGGAGATTATGATATTGATATCACTGGATTCAATGTACCGGTAGGGCCACAGGAGTATTTTGTAGTATATGAGATCATTTCAGAAAATCTTACCGTAACATACCCTAATGCAGGTGAAAGCTTTGTGCCCGGTGAGACAGAATCAATTCATTGGGATGCCATCAATACTACAGCTAATTTCCTTTTGGAATACTCTACCGATAATGGAAGCTCATGGAACACTATTACCACTGTAAACAGTGATGTTACTAACTATGGATGGAATGTTCCTGCTACTGTTACAGGTGAAGCCCTAATTCGAATTACAAGTGGAGCATTTTCAGATACCAGTGATGAAACTTTCTCTATTGCAGAATTAGTCACCAATGTTCAGGTCTCACAAGTTTGCCCTACAGATGCAACCTTTGTCTGGAATGCCGTAACCGGTGCAGAATCTTATGATTTCTATATGCTCGGAACAACTTATATGGATCTAATAGGTAATTCTGCTACTCCAACGATCAACGTAGCCATTACAGATCCAACTGAGCCAATTTGGGCAGCTGTTGTTGCCAGAAATGATACTGATGGTTGGATAAGCCGCAGGACCATTGCTATAAACCATCCCGGAGGATTGTTAAATTGTTCTTTAGCTGCCGATCTTGCTACTGTATCAATAGACAATGACCCAAGTGATTTTGCCTTGGTTTGTTCCAGTTCTCCAGATATTACAATTTCAGCTTCTTTCAGAAACTCCGGAATTGATCCACAAAGCAACTTCATGGTTTCTTATCAATTGGATAATGATCCACCGGTACAGGAAACCTATACAGGGACATTAGGGTCCGGACAGCAAGTGTCATATGATTTTACCACACCGTTAACTATTACAACAACAGGTTCATATACATTAACTGTTTCTGTAGAGCTTGTTGGAGATCTAAACGCAAGTAATGATGACCTTGATGAAGATTTCTATGCAGTTATTAATGCTACTCAACTTGATTTTTCCGAAACTTTTGAAACCAATGGCTTTCCTCCTCCCGGTTGGACCATTGATAATCCAGACGGAGGTACAACATGGACAGAACGAACAGGTATTACCGGAAGTGATGGAAATGCAACAGTTACCTCATTTGTAGACAACTATTCGTACAATGCAGCAGGTGAAGAAGATATTTTTGTGACAGAGATCTTTGATCTTACTAATGCAACTTCTGCAATTTTATCTTTCGATCTGGCAAAAGCGCAGTATTCCAGTACACTCTTTGATGCAATGAGAGTTGAAGCGTCTATTGATTGTGGAGCTACCTATACTGTTGTTTATGATAAAACAGATTTAGACCTGTCTACTGTTCCGGGTTATATTACTTCTGAATGGACTCCGGGATCAGCTAGCGACTGGCGAAATGAAGAAATAGACCTAAGTACCTTTTTAGGCGAAAATATCATGTTCCGGTTTGTAAATATCAATGGATACGGAAATAGCACATTTGTTGACAACATAAATGTGGCCGGAGTAGTAGTGCTCGATGTTTCGGAAAATCTATTGGATAGTGCCATTTCGCTTTATCCTAATCCGGCTTCAAATGAAATATTTGTTACTATTAGCGAAAGTGCTTTCAATACTGTTGACATTAGTATTGCCAATAATTTAGGCCAAACTATTCTAAATATTGATGACTGGGGTGTAAATGAAGCAAACACAACCTCAATTGATGTTTCAAACTATGCCAGCGGATTGTACTTTGTTTCTATTAAGTCTGAAGATCAAATTACAACCAAGAAACTAATCATTAAATAAAAAAAGTTTTTATAGAAAAAAGGGGAGGCTGTCGCCTCCCCTTTTTTGTTACATCCTAAACACCCAATCTGCAGGGTTCATGCGTTTCGTATTTTGATAAATAAGGAACTTTAATGTCGTTTTTCCTGTGGTTGGATTGGTAAAAATGGTTCCTATTTCCTGCTTGGTTGATACTCTATCACCTTTTTTCACTTTAATACTAATCAAGTTATTGTATACAGTGATATAACTTCCATGTTGGATATAAACAGCCTTATTGGCTCCTCTTAATTGTTGGATTTCCAGAATTTCTCCTTTAAAAACAGCTCTTGCTTTCGAGCTAGCTTCTGTAGCGATCTCCACGCCGCTATTAAATGTTGTTACGTTAGGCAACTGTGGGTGTTGTTGTTTCCCATAGCGTTTAACAACTACTCCTTTTTCCACAGGCCAGGGTAATTTCCCCTTATTGTTTGTAAAACTTGCTGCTAGTGCCTTTGCTTCAGCAGTAAGTGCAAAAGTTGCAGAGGTTTTTACAGTTTTTGTAGTCCCGGAAGCTTTATTTGATTTGGCAATGGCAGATTTAATTAAAGCCTCAATCTGACGGTCTATAGCATCTGCTTCTCTCTGCTTTTTACGTATTTGAGCAGAAAATTTACCCTCGTCCTTTTTGAGTGACCTAATTAATTCCTGATGGTCCTTTTTCTCATTTAAAAGTTTTGTTTTTGCGACCCTGTTTTCCTCTATAAGAGCCTGCTTTTTATCCTTTTGTTCGGTAAGGTCCTTATTCAAGATTTCCAGTAGCGTTGTTTTTTCCTTAATACTCTCTCCTTGTTCTTTTCTATGCTTTGCATACTGTTTCATGTACTGAAGCCTCTTATAGGCCTGCAAAAAATTTTCCGAAGACAATAAAAACATGATCCTGCTTTGCTGGGATTTACTTTTATATGATTTGTTGATCATTGCCGCATAGTCCTTTTTCAATTCTTCCAGTTCTTTTTGCAGCGCGTCAATTTTTTCGAGATTGTCGTTGATCTCCCGGGTAAGAAAATTGGCTTGTTGATTGGTAACCTTTATTAAATTTTCCCGTGCAGTTATACGGTGGTTTAAATCCTCAACATTCGTTAAAATAGATTTTTTCCTGCCTTGTGTTTTAAAAAGTAAAGAGTTGATCTGTTTTATCTCCTGAAGAATTGACTGCCTTTTTTCTTCCAGTTCTCTTTGCTTATTAGGTTGAGCAATTACAGTCGTAATCGTTAAAAACCCGAATACTAAGAAAATATATAATCTAAACCTTTTCATAAACTACAGTTGAATTTCTTCATAACCACTTGGTATAGTAAACGGAAAACGTATCGAAACATTGAGATCGATCTTCTTATAATTTAATTCGACTTTGGTATTCTTATCTTTTTCCGAAGCATTTATTACAATTTTAGTAGGATAGAAATCCTTTCCTATTTGCTGATAATCGTCATAGCGTATAGATAGTAACCTTTCATCATTAGGCTGTGATAATGAGCCGGAAGCGACCTTAAAATTTTTCGGATTTAAAAATAAATAATGAATAAAATTTTGGGACTGCTGTTTTGGAGATAATTGATATTTATTTTGGGAAATCCTGGATGTATATTCTGAAGGATCCACACTAAAGATAGATTGCCCCAATAGAATAGACTGAGCTTTTTTAAAATCGATTTCAGTTCCAAGCCATTCGCTCAATAATGAAAAATCCCCATCGAAATATGTATTCCCAATAGTTTCGTAGTAACTTACCCGTTCCGGGGTGATCAATACTTTTGAAAGCGTAATTCCCAATATAGAGGCTTTGATCCAAATGGTCTTATCCTTTTCCATACGTAAGCTTACCGTAATGCTCTGTAGTTTATTTTCATCTTCATAGGCAACATGCAAACGAGCCGCCAAAGTAGAAAAATCGGGAGATGCCTCTTTATGACTGGTAATAATATCTTTAACTGAAAGTGACTTATCCGCTACAGCAGAACCATTGATCCCTTTGCTTCCACCACACGAGGCCATCATCAAAGCGAAAATTAAAAAATAGAACGGTTTAAACTTCATACCTTTAATTAGGGTATTTAATTTCTGAAGCCTTTTTTGCATAATGATCCCCTTTTTCACGATCTCCTTTTTGAAGGAAGGCGATAGATAATTGTTCATAAAAATCTTTTTCCATTTTCAGGTTATCAAACAAATAATCTATTCCGTTCTCTAAACTTTCTATGGCATCATCTATATTGTTCAATTTAATATTGGCAACCCCATTGACCAAATACAAAAATGGTTGTGCCGGAAATATTTCTAAAGCATCTGCACTTAATTTTCCCGCTTCAGAAAATTTGTTGAAATTTATTTGAAGCAGTAATGTTTTCTTCAGTAAACTAAAATTATCCGGGTCCTTTGCAACTCCTTTTTCATAGAATTTCAATGCCTCTTGTTTCATCCCTTTGTCTGAATAATATCCTCCGAGCTGCTCATACACTTTTCCATTGTTTTCTACTGAAAAAAGTGCCACCGCTTCGTCCAGATCTTTCTCATATTGCGTATTGGTATTCACAAACTGAATAAAATCACTTAAGACACGATATTTACCATCACTGTCAACCTCCGAAGACTTAAAGACAATTTTCATAGAATTAATTGCCTTTTTAAACTCTCCATTTTCCAAATAAAATTTATACAACGCCAGGTGGGCCAATTGCGATTTTGGATTTTTTTCAAGTAGCTCTTTTGCTGTATCAAATGCTTTTTGAGTATCGCCTTGTTCGCTGTACAGAAAGATTAAATTGAGATAATCTTTTTCATTTTTGGGATTGGTATCGATCTTATGTTCTAAATTTTCAATTTGTCCGGACGTATTTCCGGTTTGACGGTATATCTGTGACCGTAATGCATCCCTGTAATCACTTTCTCCCCATATCTCATCTAATTCGTCCAATATGTTAAGTGCTTCGTCATATTGTTTGGTACGAGAATACAAATTGGCTAGGTCTTCTTTGTAATCGTCATCAAATCTAATAAGTTTTTGAACCAGCGGAATTGCAGCATCATAATCCTTCTCCAAATAATAAAGATCGTACAATGCTTCCAAAACATCCAGTCGGTCTCCTTGAGTTTTCAGTACTTTATTGAAATTCTCTTCGGCCTCATCGTACTGTTTTAGTTGAGTGAGGTTTTTCCCCATTTCAAAATACACAACAGCTTCCTGATGGGGGTCATTTTTAGCCGCTTTCTCGGCTTTTCTTAGCGCTGCTATAGCCAATTCGTAGTTTTCAATTCCCTTTTGTTTAAGGGCTTCAAAAAAGCTTTCCTGAAAAGCATCACTTACATTTCCAAGGTCATCTGTAGGCTCTTCTGCAGCAGGCCTTGTATCCTGTGCATATATAGGTTTCGGAAAAAAGACCATTCCGAAAAAAACCAATATGTATAGGATGTTGTTCTTCATTATTTCAGTTCACAGTAATCTCCAATGCTTACATTGGTAAAATTGCCATCAAAAGTGGCATGATTTCCTATCATAGCATTGTCCAAAGTAGCATTTTTAATCATTGCCTCCTTTTGGATTATACTATTTTTAACATTACTGTCCTCAATTATTGTGCCTTCTCCTATAGAAGCGTAAGGTCCTACCGTACTATTTTTAAGCTGTACGCCTTCTCCAATAAAACAGGGTTCGATAATTTTAGAATTTTGGTTCGTTAGTGTTGAAGCAACTAAATTTTCTCCTCTCTCGGCTAAAAAGCCCAACATTCTACGATTGGTCTCTACGGTAACCTCTTTGTTTCCGCAGTCCATCCATTCGTCAACAGTTCCGGTTTTAAATACCTTTCCGGAAACCATCATTCGTTTAATACCGTCATTTATCTGATATTCTCCACCATTTATTATGTCGTTATCCAGAACGTATTCCAGTTCTTGCTTTAGCACCCTCGCTTCTTTAAAATAATAGATCCCTATCACTGCCTGATCACTTACAAACTCTGTTGGTTTTTCAACCAGCTCGATGATCTCATCCTTTTCATTGAGGTTCACGACTCCATAAGCTTCGGGGTTTTCTACTTTTTTGGTCCATATAACGCTGTCTGCTTCTTTGTCAAGAGTGAAATCTGCCTTGATCAATGTATCGGCATATGCAATTACAACCGGCCCCGAAAGTGACGGTGCTGCGCACATTATGGCGTGGCCGGTTCCTTTGGGGTCCAACTGCCTGTAAATACTTGGTTTGGCACCAAGGCTTATCGCCAGTTCTTCTAAGCTGCTTACAACAGCATCGCCAAAAAATGCCGGATCGCCCAAAATAAATGCAATTTCTTCGATGTCTTCATTAAGTACATTGGCAATATCTGCCACTAAACGGTGTACAATAGGTTTTCCCGCAACAGGAATTAATGGTTTTGGAATGGTTAAGGTATGTGGGCGAAGACGAGAGCCTCGCCCAGCCATTGGGACAATAATCTTCATGTTCTATTATTTTATTCCTGTGCTACCAAATCCGCCGGCACCACGAGTTGTTTCTTCTAATTCGTTTACTTCTTCCCAATTGGCACGTTCATGTTTTGCAATAACCAATTGAGCGATTCGTTCTCCATTCTCTATAGTAAAATCCTCATTAGAAAGATTTACTAAGATTACTCCAATTTCTCCGCGATAATCGGCATCGATCGTTCCGGGAGCATTTAATACCGTAATTCCCTTTTTTGCCGCAAGGCCGCTACGTGGGCGTACCTGTGCTTCATAACCAATAGGTAATTCTATAAACAGCCCAGTTTTTACAATAGCTCGTTGGAGGGGTTTTAATGTGGAAGGTTCCGGCACGTTAGCCCGCAGGTCCATTCCGGCAGAATAAATAGTTTCGTAAGATGGTAACGGGTGTCCGGATTTATTAATTATTTTAATTTTCATTTTCTAAGGATTCGTTGAAGGTCATTCTTTTCAGAAAAATATATCAATAGCAAAAATACCAATAATAATACAGTCCCTATGATTAAATTTCCATCAAAAACATAAAAGGAAAGTATTGAAAATCCTGTTGAAAGTAACAGGTATCCTCCTATTTTTTTGAGGTTGTAAGGCACAGCATAGTATTTTTGGCCCAGAATATAAGAAAGTACCATCATGGTTCCGTAAGCTGCCAATGTTGCAATTGCAGAGCCGCGGTAGCTCATAACTGGAATTAGAGCAAAATTGAGTCCCAGGGTAATAATTGCCCCAACTACCGAAATATACGCTCCAAACCTCGTCCTGTCCGTTACTTTATACCATACCGAAAGATTATGGTAAATCCCCAAGCAAAGATTTGCAAGTAAAATAACAGGAACAATGATCAATGCTTCCCAAAATTCGCTTTCGGGAATAAGAATACGTTTAAAGACATCTATATATACAATTACAAAAAGCAAAATGAAGCTCCCGAAAACAGTAAAATATTTTGTAATAGTAGCATAAGTCAACTTTGCATTTTCATTTTTAGAATGATTAAAAAAGAACGGTTCAATCCCTAAACGAAAAGCCGTTCCAAACAAGGTCATGAATACTCCCAACTTATAGCAGGCCGCATATACGCCCACCTCTGCTTCGGCAATATCTGCAGGCAACAGGTATTTTAAGAGAATCTTGTCAAAGGCCTCGTTGATCGAAAAAGCAATTCCGGCAACTAAAACAGGAAGTGCGTATTTTATCATTTGTCTCCAAATACCATTGTTAAAACGGAAGCCAATTTTAATATATAATGGCAATAGAATCAATAAGGTAATTCCACTGGCAATAGCATTAGCAATAAAAACATATACTACATTTCCTTCTTCTACATGAATTGCGTTCCAAAACGAGTCAGGATTGGTTTCCGCCCAACCGGGTAGCACTAAAAAGAAAAACAGATTAAGGCCCAGGTTTACAATTACATTAAAGATCTTAACGATAGCATAGCGCATTGGCTTTTCGTTTGCTCGAAACCATACAAATGGTAACACTACCAATGCATCTAAGGCCAATATCAACAGGCCGTACGTAACATATTCGGTTTTAAATTCAAGAAAAGCGGCAAGGGGCTCACGAACCCATAATGATATTCCTAAAAAAAGTAAGGTCGTAACCGTTAAAGAAGTAAGCGCAGTAGATTGGACGATCCCCTTTTTTGATTCATCCTTATTGATAAAGCGAAAAAAAGCGGTTTCCATTCCATAGGACAAAACCACATTTCCTAAAATAAGGAAAGCCATCAATGAAGCATAAATACCGTATTGCTCTTTTCCAAGAACCGTAACATATAACGGCACTAAAAAAATGGCCAAAGCGCGGGGTAAAACCGTTGCCAGGCCATAGATAAAGGTTTGTTTGAAAAGTTTTTTGAAGATGCTCAATACCTTATGGTTTACAGATAAAAGTATTGATATTACTTATGTGCAACACCTAAGTATTAATTCTTGTTATCCGGTTTGGTCTGTGGATAAGCTATCATATCTTTTTTCTCCATACCCGATATCTTATAATACTTCATTTCTCCACTTTGTAAATAGCTAATTACAGCTTCATTATCTTTTAGGTCAAATGGAAACTTTTTTGGTGGGGTGTTTTGGGCTTCTTTTTTAGGGTCACCATCCATAATAATATCCCGTTCCATTTCATTTTTATAATAGCCAATGTATTGATTTCCATTTTGCGGAGATCTTTGAGCCTCCAATATTTTTTTTCTGAAGTAAATATCCTTCACTACAATATCTTTGGTGAAATTACTAAAAGAGATATAGACATTGGTTCCCGATCCACCTTCCTGGATTCCTGAAACCCAATCCTGATAGTAAACTTCACCTAAAGAAAAATCGGGTGTTTGTGTTAAACTATATTTTGAAGCATCGGCTTTTGAACCTCCACAGTTAGAAAAGCTGAAGAGTACAAATGACATCCCTACAAGCCCAATTACATATTTTAATTGTTTCATTTTTTTATTTTTTTAGGTCACTTCAAAATCCTTGCCGTAAATATACAAAAAAGCCTTCTGTCTTGTTCAGAAGGCTTTTTAGCACAAAGTAGGTCTTATATTATCCTGCCAATGCTTCTGCACCACCAACGATCTCTAAAATCTCATTGGTAATAGCAGCCTGACGGGCCTTGTTATATTGTAATTTTAATGCATCACGCAATTCGGTCGCATTATCGGTTGCTTTATGCATCGCCGTCATACGAGCTCCATGCTCACTTGCAGCACTGTCCCGAAGTGCCTTAAACAATTGTGTTTTCAAGCTTTTAGGAATTAATCCTTCAACGATTTCTGCCTTTGAAGGTTCAAAGATATAATCTGCTGTTGCTGTTGCTTCGGAAGTCTTTGGCGGAAGAATTGGTAAAAATTGTTCCGTCATCACAATTTGTGTGGCTGCATTTTTAAAGTGATTATATACCAATACAATTTTGTCGTATTCTCCTTTAGAAAACAGGTCCATCAAATTCTCGGCAATCTTAGCAGTATTTTCAAAAGACAAATCATCGAAAATAGCGTTATTATTTTCAATTACTGTTTCGGTCTTTTTTAAGATATCATTTCCTTTTTTACCTAAAGTTAAAAAGTCCAATTGTTTTCCTGCATAGACTTCACTGGCCAAAATCTTGGCTTCTTTAATAATATTACTATTAAATGCGCCTGCCAAACCTCGATTAGATGTAATAGTAACAACCAATACTTTGTTTACTTCACGTTGGTCCGAATATTTACTGCCCGTATCACTGTCCAAAGATGCACTAAGGTTTTGCAATAGCTCAGTCAATTTTTCAGAATAAGGGCGCATTGCTGTAATAGCATCCTGGGCCTTTTTCAACTTTGCAGCAGAAACCATTTTCATGGCACTGGTGATCTGCATTGTTGATCCTACCGAAGCAATTCTGTTACGTATTTCTTTTAAGTTTGCCATTCTTTCGGTTTAGAATTATGCTTTGTACTTCGCTGAAAGGTCCGCAGCAACATTTGTTACGACATCGATAGCAGCGTCTGTCAATTTTCCTCCTTTTAATGTATCCAACGTATCTCTGTGCTTTGCATTCATCATTTCCAAGAAATCTCTTTCAAATTCTTTCACCTTCTCAACCGGCACATCACGTAATAGGTTTTTAGACCCTGCATAGATAATTGCAATTTGGTCTTCAACTGTAAACGGATCGTTTTGAGCTTGCTTTAAGATCTCAACGTTACGTTTTCCTTTTTCAATTACATTTAACGTTGCTGCATCCAGGTCTGATCCAAATTTTGCAAAGGCTTCCAGTTCACGGAACTGTGCCTGGTCCAATTTCAAAGTACCGGCTACCTTTTTCATCGATTTGATCTGTGCATTACCTCCTACACGAGATACCGAGATACCCACGTTAATTGCAGGACGAACACCGGCGTTAAACAGGTCTGATTCCAGGAAAATCTGTCCATCTGTAATCGAAATTACATTCGTTGGGATATATGCAGAAACGTCACCTGCCTGTGTTTCAATAATTGGAAGTGCCGTTAAAGAACCGCCTCCTTTTACTTTACTTTTTAAAGCTTCGGGAAGGTCGTTCATCTCTTTTGCTATATCGTCATCTGCAATTACTTTTGCTGAACGTTCCAATAATCTTGAGTGTAGATAGAAAACATCTCCAGGGTATGCTTCACGTCCCGGTGGACGACGTAATAATAGTGATACCTCACGATATGCTACAGCCTGTTTTGACAAATCATCATAGATAATCAAAGCAGGACGTCCCGTATCTCTAAAATACTCTCCAATTGCAGCCCCTGCGAATGGAGCATATACCTGCATAGGAGCAGGATCACTCGCATTTGCGGCAACAATAGTTGTATAAGCCAATGCACCTCTTTCTTCCAATACTTTTGCGATATTGGCAACCGTAGAAGCTTTTTGACCTACAGCAACGTAGATACAATATACCGGTTCACCGGCATCGTAAAACTCTTTCTGGTTCAAGATAGTATCAATACAAACCGTTGTTTTACCTGTTTGGCGGTCACCAATTACCAACTCACGCTGTCCTCTACCTACCGGGATCATCGCATCAATAGACTTAATCCCTGTTTGCAATGGTTCGGTTACCGGCTCACGGTAAATTACACCGGGTGCTTTACGCTCTAATGGCATTTCGTAAGTTTCACCACTTATTGGCCCTTTTCCATCGATAGGTTGACCCAATGTGTTTACTACACGTCCTACAATACCTTCTCCTACGTTAAGGGAAGCGATTCGCTGTGTACGCTTTACAGTAGCTCCTTCTTTAATTTCTTTTGAAGGTCCTAACAATACTACCCCTACATTGTCTTCTTCAAGGTTTAATACGATCCCTTCAAGTCCACTTTCAAACTCTACCAATTCTCCATATTGTGCATTGGCAAGGCCGTAAATTCGGGCAATACCATCACCCACAGTTAATACGGTCCCCACTTCGTCTAATGAAGCTGTTGCTTCAAAACCTGAAAGTTGTTGTTTTAATATTGCTGATACTTCAGCTGGTTTAACTTCTGCCATTTTGTTTAATTATATTTGATAGCCCTGAGCCTAAGCTTTGGGCCACACGTTATAAACTTTTACTAAATTCTCTTTTTAAATTTCCTAATTGATTAGCAATACTTGCATTGTATTGTAAATCCCCAACACGAAGGATAAATCCTCCTATGATAGTTGTATCTATTTCGTTTTCTATAGTTACACTACTACTACCTGTCAACTCTTTTACTTTTGCCAATACTTGTTCTTCTAATGTATCAGAAAGAGGCACTGCTGTAATAACTTTTGCAACTTTAACTCCTTTTGATTCATTGTATAAATCAATATAACTTTCTGCAACAGAACTTAATGAGGCTATACGGCCATTGTCTGTTAATACTTTAATTAGTGATTTTGTATTTTCAGATCGATCTGCAAATATTTTGAGTAGTGCTTCTTTTTTGTCTTCAGATTTTATTACCGGGCTTTTAAGCACGGCTCTTAACTCTTTACTATCTGATAGTGTGGTATACACAGATTGCATATCGTCAAATACAACGTTTGCTACATTAGCTTCGCCTGCTTGCTGTAAAACTGCTTTTGCGTATCGTATACCTGCTTTGCTTCCGCTCATTTTGTAATTAGTTTAATGTGGCATCACCCAACATGTCTTCTACCAGTTTCAATTGCTTGTCTTTGTCTGAAAGCTCAGTCTTCACAACCTTTTCTGCAATCTCTACAGATAGTGAAGCTACTTGATTTTTCAATTCGGCAACGGCAGATTTCTTTTCAGTCTCGATAGCTGCCTGTGCGTCTGTAATCATTTTATCTGCTGCCAATTTCGCTTCATCTTTTGCATCTGCGATCATCTTAGCTTTAAGCTCTCGTGCTTCTTTCATCATTACTTCTCTCTCTGCACGTGCTTCCTTTAAAATGCGCTCGTTATCTGCCGTAAGGTTTTCCATTTCTTTCTTGGCAGCCTCTGCAGAAGCCAATGCTTCCTTAATAGATTGTTCTCTGTCGTTCACAGTACCTACAATTGGTTTCCATGCAAATTTTTTCAGAAGAAAAAACAAGATAGCGAACGAGATGAACGTCCAAAATAATAATCCTACGTCTGGAGTAACTAAATCCATTTCTTTATATTTTTATAATCTTTAGTATTTAAAAACAAAAAGGCGGCACAACCAACCGTTGTGCCGTTCTTTTTTACTTGATAAGGGATACAACCACCGCGAAAAGTGCTACCGCCTCAACGAAGGCAAGTATAACGATTGCAGATGCTTGAATTTTTCCTTGCATTTCCGGTTGACGTGCAATGGCGTCCATTGCTGATCCACCAATTCTACCAATACCTATTCCGGCACCAATAGCTGCAAGTCCTGCTCCAATTGCTGCAAACGCTCCGTAATCTACGGTTGCTGCTGCTTCCTGTAATAATGCTAAACTCATAGTGTTTAAATATTAAAAATTAATTAATGTTCGTGTTCGTGTTCCTCCATTGCAGACCCGATATATAGGGCAGACAATAAAGTAAATATATACGCCTGTATGGCGACTACCAGTACTTCGATCACACTAATAAATACCGAAAAGAAGATAGAGGCCGGTGAGACCCATACACTTTCAGCAATAAATATTAAGGAGATCAAACTAAGTACTATAATATGTCCCGCCGTGATGTTTGCAAACAAACGAATCATTAGCGAGATTGGTTTTATGAATATCCCCATAAACTCAATTGGGGCCAAAAATATTTTCATTGGTACAGGTAATCCCGGCATCCAAAAAATATGTTTCCAGTAATCTTTATTAGCTACAAGAGTGGTAATTACAAATGTGATGATCGCAAGCACCAAAGTAAATGCAATGTTCCCACTTAGGTTTGCACTAAACGGGAAGAAAGGGATCAGTCCCATTATGTTGTTGATCCAGATAAAGAAGAACAACGTAAGCAAGAATGGTAAAAATCTTTTATAATGCTTTTCTCCTATATTGGGTATGGCTACTTCGTCTCTTATAAAAACCACTAAAGGCTCCGTAAATTTAGCGAGGCCTCTAGGCACTCCGTTAGCATCATATTTCCGCGCAGAAAGGCCAAAGATCAATAGTAATAATACCATAGACAGGAACATGGAAAATACCAATTTGGTAATTGAAAAATCAAGCGGGTGTGTATTTTCAGGGTGCCCGTCTGCTGCCATTGTCAGATAAGCTCCATTTGCATTCGCAGCATCGGCCGCATAGTAGATCTCTTCGTGATATTTTACAAATTTCTGTCCGTTCTTCTCAACAATCACACTTCCGGTATCGTCATGATGAAACTCGCTGGACATAAAAGTAACCAGTCCGTTTTCAGTCCAAAGAATTACGGGTAATGGAATAGAGATAGCATGGCCGTCCCAATCCATAATATGAAAATCATGCGCGTCCTTAATATGATGCATGATCATATCTGTTACGTTAAATTCTTCATCGGATTCTTTGGAGGGTGAAGCCGCAAAAGTAGAGGTTGATACTAGGACAAAAAACGCCCCTAATACGAGGCTCTTGATGACGTTGAATTTTGTTGTTTTCAATACAGTGTTTTTGCGTTCCTGAAATTTGGTGCAAATGTACTAATAGTAAATGAATTGACAAACCAAAAATTACTTTGTTTCCTGGTTTTTAAAAAAATTGTTTAGAGAGAAGATCTCGAAAGCTAAAAACAAAAAATAAGGGATGAAAAAATTAACAACTTCTATTTTAGAATTCGTTGATTTACCGAAAAATAGCGGCAATAAGAATACAATGGCCAGTACCATTTTTACAAGTGTGGAAATTAAAAAAAGATTGTATGTTTTTTTGTTTCCTTTTAAGAATTGATAATTTATAATGGCATAAACAATAAAAACCAGGATCGCATTGAATGTATAAATGGTCCAAAGCGGAAAATAAAGCTGTATTTCGGAAAAGAAAGTAGCAAAAATGTAATAGTGAATTGCAAATAACAATCCCGTAAAAGCTACCAGTCTCAAAAAGAAGGCGAACAGGTCCTTATTCATTATTTTTTATTTGAAAAATCGGTTACTTGTTTTATCACGAAATACATGGCAATTGCCACAGAAGCTAAGCTGCAGATGATCGTATAAATTGAATAATCATTAGGGTAAGCCTCATCCAGCTTTACCCCTCCATAACTCCCCAGCCCAATAATGGCTATCATTTGAAAAGCTACTCCCGTGAACCGGGCATAATTATTAATTCTGCTGTTCCGTTTTGGTTTTTTGGATTCTTTGTGATCTGTCAAAAGGATGATTTTGAGTCTTTAAACTCCCTGTATCTTTGGTTTGCGATGACACTATTGCCGCTTTTTCTTTTCCGGAACCTTTCATGGTACACGTTGCATTAAAAGTTGCACCGGGCTCTACAGCAAGTTTGCCAACAACTACTTGTCCTTCTATATGTGCTGTGGCTTTTAAGGTAAGTGTTCCGGAAACGTTTAGGTCTCCTTCAAATTTTCCTTCAATATCTGCATTCTCACAAGTTAAGGTTCCGTTGATAAAACCAGATTTACCTAATACTACTTTAGAGGGCGTACTTACATTACCTTCTATAGTTCCGTCAATTCTAAAAAACCCCTGAGAATTAATATCTCCTTTTAATTTGGTTCCTTCATTAATGCGATTTTGTCCTGTGGTTGGTTCTGTCATATTCTTATCTTTTTTATCTGAAAACATAGTCGTTAATTTTGGGGATTACTATTTTTTTCTTCTTCTGAACTGCGGTTCAGATAGTCTTCAAGATTTTTATGAATCTGAATGATCTTATAGTTAGGTGTTGAAATTTCGAAATATGGGTCTGTAATTTTATATTTTTTGTTCTCTTTTAATACCTGGCCAAAACCACGACCTCCCAGTTTTGTATTCAACCCGTGAACAATTACAAAAATAGTATCCGGATCATAGTAATCTACAGAGGCATTCATTTTAATATACCTGTATTCCTGAATAGCCATATCCAGTTTTTCTTTAAGGGCTTCGGCAGATTCTCTGTCGTCACTATTAAAGGTATATACTATTTTCCATTTGTTATCCTCATCGTCTGAAACGAATTCTTTAACTGCCAGTTTAGGTAAAACCGTATTGTATATTGTTTGTGCCTGTTTTCCCTCTTCGGAATTTGGATAGTTAAGCGACACATAATTAAGCGCTTTTTTATAGGCTTCAAAACCGTCCTTACGGCCTAAGGCTGTAGCCTTTAACATTTCAAGCTTAGGAACAATATCATTACCATTATAAAGGGAAATATATTCATCACTTGTTGCTATGACATTTTGGTAGTTCCCTGCTTCAAACTCTTTATAAAGCGCTTTGTACTTAAATTCCGGGCTAGACTCATCTGTTGCTAATTGTGAATTTGGATTTAGCAAAATTTCAGCATATCGTGACTCCGGATAGTTATTGATGATATCATTTTTGTACTTATCGGCAAGTGCTGTCTGCTCTTCCTGATTGTATATTTTATACAAATTATATTTTGAAGGCAGAATTAATCTTTCTTCAGGATTAAATGTTAGTAGCTTCTCCAGTCGATCTGCCGCTAATCCGTATTCTTTAAACTTCTCTTTGTATATGAGCCCTAGTTGGTAATACGCAAAGTTTCGGTCTTTAGCAATACTGTCTATTACTTTTTGATCTGTTGGAATTCTGGAAATATAGGTTTCCGGTTTGTATAATTCACTTTCGGCAATAGGTTCTGCTTCAACAACTGCTATTTCATCATCATTGATCCCACTTGTTTGTTTGCTGGAAAGCCTCCAGTTATCTTCCAGTTTTCTATCTCCCCAAATTTTTCTGAACTCTTGTTTCCCATAAGCTACAGTGGCGGTATTGTAAAAATAAAATGCCCCTCCTTTTTCTTCTTCTTCTTTCTTTCCTTGTTTCTTATAAAATTCCTGGTTGGCAATACTTTTTTCTAATTTTACGCTTGCTATAGAGTCTTGGATCGCTTTTTCTTTTAGCTTGGTGGTGTATTCGGTGAAATATGCCAATTGCTGTGCTTCTGTCATATTTGCAATCCGAAGTATACTGTCATTTGTTGTTGCAATATCTTCATATTTAATAACATCATCCAGGTTTTCACGCTTCTTCTTTACACGACGCCAAAGACGCGTATTCACTTCCAGGAAAGTAAGTGTACTGTCATAATAGCTTCCGGCAGTTTTATATTTAGCATCGTCAAAACTTATTTCGGCAAGCGTCTGGTAATTTACAGCCTGTAATATCCTGTCTTCTCTAAATGTTTGAATGGATTTATTATAATAGATAACTGCAGTGTCGATATTTTGGGTACTTCTATAGTACTCACCCATCTGGTTATATATTCTATCTAAATAAGGTCTGTTCTCTCTGTCTTTTTCCAAATCCTGAAGTAATTCCAATAAAGCGATACGGTCTTCTTTATCATAATTAAAGTTCTTCGCTTTTGCTATATACGCATTGATCATGTAGATACGAGGAGATTTTCTATTGAGCTCGATAACTTCATCAAAGGCCATATTTGCACTATCTTTCTGGTCCAAACGATTGTACAACTGCCCCTTTATATATGCATAACGCCCTCTAAGTTCGTTATCTTTTACATATTCCGAAGCCATTTTAATATAAGGAACCGCCTCCTGAATAGAATCCAAATTAATATATGCCTGAGCCATAATTGCAGCTCCATCTGCTAATTCTTCATCGTCAAGTTCTGTTTCGTCAAACATTTTTTGAAGATTCTCCAGCGCAATATCCTCATTCTTTAAACGGATATTGGTTTTTGCTTTCCAAACCTTCGCACGATTAATGTTATTACTTGTTGGGTATTTGTTTAAAATAAAATTAAAAGCATCCAAGGCAGGTACAAAGCGCTGGTCGTAGTATCGTGACTTTCCAAGCAGCATGTATGCTTCGTCAATTTGTGGATTGTACTCCTTGCCGTCAATGTAAATAGAATGTTTTTGAATCGCTTTTGCAGATTTTTCTTCGGCTCTGTTAAAATCCGGATTATCAGACTCTCCCGGCAAAGAAATTTTATCGATGATCTCTACGCGCTCCACAGGAAGGATTTCCCAAAAATTATCCCGATAGTTAAGAGCTAATTCCCTTTTTCCTTTTTCAAAGGCAAGCCCTCCGTTATAAAGTGTATTATATTCTGCAGTTACCGCATGAAAATTGCGGCTCATAAATGTGTTTTTCTTTCTGGAACAAGCTGTTAGAACTAGAACAGCCAGTAAAAAAATGGTAATTTTGTATATGCCTTTCAAAATACTTTCAGTTTATATGATACTGTAACTTAAAAGCTTTACTTTTAGTATGTAAAAACTCAACGGAACCGTAAAAATACGTTTCTTTTTAATATCTCGCCTGTTAAACGCTTAAAAAAAGGCGATTCATCTGTTTTTCATATAATTTCCTAAAAACTGAGATAGAACTTACTTAGCATCAACTAGCCCGGTTTTTGATCTTTATTTAAAGCTCATTTCACTACATTTGCGGAAAATTTTGTCTATGAGCGAATTCCATACGCTTACTGTTTCTGAAGTAAAAAAAGAGACTCCCAATGCAGTTTCTATTGTTTTTGAAGTTCCTTCGGCATTAAAAGAAAAATTTCACTTTAAGGCCGGGCAGTATATCACTATTAAACATTCCCTGAACGGAAAAGAAATAAGAAGAGCCTATTCCATCTGTTGTTCCCAAAATAGCGGGTCATTGAAAGTAGGTGTTAAAAAAGTGAAAGGCGGTACATTTTCGGTATATGCAAATACCTTATTAAAGGCAGGTGATACATTGGATGTCATGCTTCCGGAAGGTACATTTGTTCTGGAACCTCAGCCCAATATTTCAAAAAATTATGCAGCTTTTGTTGCCGGTAGCGGGATCACTCCCGTTTTGTCAATTGTACAAACCCTAATGGAAGCAGATTCTGATAGTACGTTTGTTTTGTTCTATGGAAACCAAACCTTAGGTGAAACTATGTTCTATTCAGAACTATTGGCCCTGCAAGAAAAATATCCGGACCGATTGCATATTGAATTTATATTTAGTCGTAAGCAGGAAGGTGATGCCATGTTTGGGAGAATAGAAAGGTCCACTGTAAATTATGTTGTCAAGAACAAATTTAAAGAACGTTCATTTGATGCTTTTTATCTCTGTGGGCCGGAACCTATGATCAATGAAGTATCTTCTGTGCTGCAAGAAAGTGGGATTAGCGAAAAGCAAATCTATTTTGAGCTTTTTACTACTACAGACGAAGGTTCTCTAACAGAGCCTCATGATGGAGACACACAAATTACCATAACTGTTGATGATGAAACCGAAACCTTTTCAATGCCTCAAAACAAATCGGTCCTGGAGGCTGCTCTCGAACAGAAGATCGATGCTCCCTATTCCTGCCAGGGAGGTATTTGCAGTACCTGTATTGCCCGCATTACAGAAGGAAAAGCCGAAATGAAGAAAAATCAGATCTTAACGGACATCGAAATAGCCGAAGGTTTAATCTTAACCTGCCAGGCGCATCCTACTACTCCTACTTTGGTTGTAGATTATGATGATGTTTAATTAAATGGTTTCTACAATTTTTTTAACAACAGTATCCGGAGCGATCGTTTCCATAACCTTTTCATATCCTTCGGGATATTTATTTCCATAAATGGAAGTAGGAATTAGAGGATATTTATTCCGGTCTGCTGTCAATTGATTTTTTTCCGGCTGTCCAAAAGGCACAAAACCTGCATAAGGGTGCGTAGCTCCCCAAAGTGTGATTACGGGAATACCGAAAATAGTAGCCAAATGACCATTCCCACTATCCATGGAAAGCATTAGGTCAAGATTACAGATTAGGGACAATTCGTCTTCAAAGGTAAGTTGTCCGGCAACATTGGTAACTGTAGAATGTAAGGATTCTATTTTTGAAAGTACCTCGATCTCTTCTTTTCCTCCGCCAAAAAGAAAAATACGATAGTTTCCCAATGCATCTAATTGAGTGATGACTTCTTTCATAAGCTCGATAGGATACATTTTACTCTTAAAAGCCGCAAAAGGAGCTATTCCAATTGCTTTTAGAGTATGTGTGCCTATTAGGCTCAACAGTCTGGGGGTTAATTGTTTCTTCTTAGGAAATTGGTGCTCACTAAGCGTGACAGGGTATCCTAGTTTTTCAAAGACATCTGCATAGCGCTGATGTGTGCTTTTTAATGGCCAAATTGGATTCCCGTTTGCGCTGGTAAGTGCTTTCTTTTCGGCTCTACCCTTATCAATAGTTGAAATCTTTATCCCTCTTAATCTTAGATAATTGGTAATTACTTTGGAGCGGATCACATTGTGCAAGTCTGCTACCGCAGTAATTCCCAATCTCTTTGCTTCTTTAGCAAGCTTTACCAATCCAAGGCCTTTGTGCTGTCCATATACATCTGCTTCCAAAAAAGAAATGTTTGGAATATCTTCAAATAAAGGTTTAAAAAAGGGTCGAGTAAGAACTGTTAGTTTAATATTTGGATAGGTTCGAGCCACAACTCTAAGGACAGGAATCGTCATTGCTACATCACCCAAAGCAGACAGGCGGATTACAAGTATGTGAACAGGGGGTGCCAAGTCTAGCTATTTTTCGCCTCGTAGTACAGGGTTTAGTTCATCGTCATTGTACATTTTCATTTGTTTATAAACTTTCATGTATTTTTTTCCGTGAGCTATATCACTTAACAATTGATCAATAGCAGTGCTTAAATCAACACGTTGTTCCAATAATACATTGAGTTTTGCCTGGCAATTCGCCCGATGCGCTTCGGAAGCATTTGTGCGAGTCGCTTCTTCATGCATATGATAAATTTTTAAAGCTAAAATAGAAAGGCGGTCTACCCCCCAGGCAGGGCTTTCGGTATTGATGGTTGCATCTTCACCTACTGTTACATCTTTATATTTTTCCAAAAAATAGCTGTCGATATATTCCACCATGTCTGTACGGTCCTGGTTGGAAGCATCTATCTGCCGTTTCAGTTTTAAAGCGGCAACAGGTTCTATATCCGGGTCGCGAATAATGTCTTCATAATGCCATTGCACAGTATCGATCCAACATTTTCTATATAACAAATGTTCCAGGAGTTGGTCCTTTTTATCGTAAGGATTTGTAAAAGGCTGGTCTACTGTATTTACTTCGTGGTATTTGTCAATTACCTCAACAAATATTTTATTGGCTTTATCACTAAACATAATTTCTTGGTTTTGCAAAAATTACTTTTCAGAATAGTCTCTAAATTCTGTTTTCCGTTGCGCAAAGGTATTATATTTTACAATAGTATTTAGCAAATGGTCGTTAGCTTTGCTTTGTTATCTTTCAGATATAGCACCTGAACACATACTATTCTTTTAGATCGTGTGGCAGTTCATATAAACAGAAGAACTATTGGGAGCAATACTACCAGTAATAACAATAATTCTCTAAACCAAAACTCTTTGATGTTCTCAATATAATTAGAAGTGATTATGGCCGTAGGAGCCAATAAAAATAAAAGCTCTCCACCTGTCTTTTGAGGACTGGATACTGTTATAAAAATTGATATTATGGTTACTACTAACATTAACAGATAATTAGGTTTATCTTTTTTGGGAATAGATGAAAGCTTAAAGATTCTGTATATGCCTGTCCAAATAATAAAGGTTACAATTATAGTTGCAGGAATTAAGATCTTTGCAGTGTGGTATGCAGAAAAATCCGTGCCTATTATCATTTGCAGCTCGAAAACCCAGTTTAAAGAGTCATACACAAAAAAATGATATGCAGTTACAATGATCAAAACACCCAAAAAACCTACAAAAGGAATAAGCAAATGTTTATATGTGGTATGCTTTTTTCTTAAAATGGCCAGAAACAAAACGATAAAGAACAAAAGGCAGTAAAAATAGAAGAAAGACGCTATCGTAATCCATAGGGAAGCATCAAGTATTTTCTTTTCAGTATTTTTTTCAGATTTCAGGCTTAGAACCCTACGCAAAGCCAGTAACAGAAAGATATTGGCCAAAAGAATATTTTTTTCAAAAAAAATGACCGGAAGCATTACCAGAAAGCAACTAAAGAAAAGTATTCCAAAAGTATTGGACTTTGTTAGATCGTTCTTTCTAATAATAAAATCAACCAATAACATGGAGAAAACACACACTGCAATAAAGAAGAGATGTTCTGCCAACCACATTCCTGAAAACTTTATTGGAGCACCAAACAGGATTCCTAAAACATAGCCTATGAAAATAAATATGCCAAGTATTAAGAAGTTTACAGGATTAGATTTGCCAAAAAAGCTTGTAAGCATGCTATGTAATTTATACTTTTGTGTTATAAATATAAAGATATGACTTGGAAAGGTTTTTTTGAGGGAATACAATCATTTAGTGAAAATATATTATTTGCTCCCTACGATGCTTTGCGATTAGGAGTGGATAGCTGGTGGATGTCTAATATTGTAAGCTGGTTATTAACCCTTTGTGGTTTTGTTGCTTTTGTCTATTGGATGGGGCAATTAAAAAAATACAATGATAGCGGTGAAGAAGATAAAAGTATAACTTCCCATTCGTATTTAGAATAGGTCGAAACCAATATCGGAACGATAATACATCCTGTCAAAAGATAGTTTTGCTATGTTTTGATAGGATTTTTTTAATGCCATTTTGTAGTCGATATCTAAAGATGTAATAGCCATCACTCTTCCTCCGTTGGTGGTGATCTTCCCGTCTTTTTGCGAAGTTCCGGCATGAAAAACAATAGAATCTTCTATTTCTGAAACTCCGGATATCTCTTTCCCCTTTTCATAAGCTTCAGGATATCCTCCAGAAACAACCATAACGGTAGTTGCAGCGCGTTCATCTATTTCAATTGAAACCTCATCTAGCTTTTGTTGGCATGTAGCTTCGAAAAGAGTTACCAAATCCGTTTTAATTCTGGGTAATACCACTTCGGTCTCCGGGTCACCCATACGCACATTATATTCTATTACAAAAGGTTCGCCAGCCACTTTAATTAAGCCAATAAATATAAAGCCCTTATAGTCAATCTGTTCTTTTTTCAAACCATCGACCGTTGGTTTTACGATCCTATCTTCAATTTTTTGCATTAAAAGGGAATCTGCAAAAGGGACAGGGGATATAGCTCCCATACCTCCGGTATTTAACCCTGTATCTCCTTCTCCAATACGTTTATAATCTTTAGCCGTAGGAAGTATTTTATAGTTTTTACCATCGGTTAAAACAAAAACGCTCAATTCAATTCCATCGAGAAATTCTTCGATCACTACTGTAGAACTTGCTTCGCCAAATTTGCTGTGCGCAAGCATATTCTCTAATTCTTGCCTGGCTTCATTCAGGTCATTAAGGATCAAAACACCTTTCCCAGCTGCCAATCCATCTGCTTTTAAAACATAGGGAGGTTTTAAGCTTTCTAAAAATTGTTTCCCTGCTTCCAAAGAGTCTTTTGTAAAACTTGCATATGCCGCCGTAGGAATGTTATGCTCCAGCATAAATTCTTTGGCTCGTTCTTTACTTCCTTCCAATAACGCCCCTCGCTGAGAAGGCCCTATAATCATAACATCTTTTAAAAGTGGTGTACTGGCAAAATAATTTGTTATTCCATTTACCAAAGGGTCTTCAGGCCCAACTACAACCATTTTAATATCGTTTTCCAGCACACAATTCTTAATTGCCTCAAAATCACTTAGTGAAAGAGAAAGGTTTGTTGCAATTGAAGCTGTTCCCGCATTTCCGGGAGCTACAAAAAGGGCATCACAATGTTTACTTTCTGCAATTTTGTAAGCAAAGGTGTGTTCGCGGCCGCCAGATCCTAATATTAAAATGTTCATTTTTAGAAAGATTTTAATTCGAGATCAAAAATAATTGTTTGTAAATTGACCTACTAATATTTTAGCTTGAATTTATTTGAACTTACATTACGTTTTAAAGGTTTCCCGATCGCGGAAGCAAAAAAACATTTAGAAGAAATTCAGAAGGTCTCAGAAAACGATTACACAGCTTATATTGACAAGCAACGAATGAGTATTTTTGAGTACCATCAACGCGAAAATTCTTTTTATCAAAATTTTATTGGCGCATCTTCTTTTTCAAATTGGAACGAGATCCCTGTTATGCAGAAAAGTGATTTGCAAAGGCCCCTTGCTGAAAGACTTTCCAATGGTTTTTCAAAGAAAAACGTATATATAAACAAAACATCCGGGTCTAGCGGGCATCCCTTTATTTTTGCAAAAGATACATTTTGTCACGCGTTAACCTGGGCAGAAATTATAGACAGGTACAATTGGTATGGCCTGGATTTCAATAGTTCACTGGAAGCACGATTCTATGGGATCCCCCTGGATGTAAAAGGGTATCAAAAAGAACGTTTAAAGGACCGTTTAAGTAAACGCTACCGCTTTCCCATCTTTAATCTTTCCGAAGAAAAAATGGAAGAATTTCTTCACATCTTCCAAAGAAAGAAGTTTGCATATATAAACGGTTATACCAGTTCTATTGTTCTTTTTGCAAAATTTCTTTTAAAAAAAGGAATCCACTTAAAAGACGTGTGCCCAACTTTAAATTATTGTATTGTCACCAGTGAAATGCTTTTTGAAAATGATAAAAAACTATTGGAATCCACTCTTGGCGTTCCTGTAATCAATGAATATGGTGCAAGTGAATTGGACCTCATCGCATTCACAAATCCTCAAGGTGAATTTGTTGTAAACAGCGAAACCCTTTTTTTAGAAATTCTGGATGACAAAAATCAACCTGTTATCAACGGAAATCCAGGGCGTATTGTAATCACGTCTTTATATAATAGAGCGCAGCCCATGATTCGATATGATATTGGAGACACTGGAGTATTAAGTCCGCAAAGCACATTAAAAAAACCTGTTTTAAAACAATTGATCGGGAGAACAAATGATATTGCTAAGCTTCCGGGGGGAAAGACCGTCCCCGGCCTTACCTTTTATTATGTTACTAAAAGTGTGATCGAAGACGATGGAAATGTAAAAGAATTCATTATTGAGCAAACCGCTTTAGACACTTTTAAGATCATATATGTATCTGAACGTGAACTCATTAAAACCGAAGCCGAAACTATAAAAAAAGCATTGTTCCAATACCTGGAAAATGACCTTACCCTAATTTTTGAAAGAGTAGCTGTCCTTGACCGAAGTAGTCGTGGAAAACTAAAGCAGTTTAATAGTTTACTTAATTAAACCACTTGTTAAGTGAGGTTATTTCTTATTTTTGAAATATAAAGTTAGTCACCTTATTATGAAAATTACCATTGTTGCAGGAGCCCGTCCAAATTTCATTAAAATCGCTCCTATAATTCATGAAATAGAAAAGCAACAAAAGAACAAAGTGGTAATTTCATATAGATTGGTCCATACAGGACAGCATTACAATAAAAACCTAAGCGATACTTTTTTTGAAGAATTGAATATTCCTGCCCCCCATAATAACCTTGGGGTAAAGAGCGGGACCCAGGCAGAACAAACAGCTGCTATTATGATAAGCTTTGAAAAAGAGCTTTTGCAGCACCCCACAGATTTGGTTTTGGTTGTTGGAGATGTAAATTCAACTATGGCTTGTACTATAGTTGCCAAAAAAGCCCATACTCCGGTGGCACATGTAGAAGCAGGTATTCGTTCCGGAGATATGAAAATGCCCGAGGAAATCAATAGAATAGTTACCGACAGTATTACAGATTATTTCTTTACCACATCACCACATGCCAGCGATCATTTAAAGCGTATTGGAAAGCCTTCGGAACATGTTCTTTTTGTAGGAAATGTGATGATAGATACCTTGTTAAACAATCTACCCCGTATTAATAAACCGGTCTTTTGGGATGAACTGAACTTAGTTAAGGGAAAATATTTTACTCTTACACTTCACAGACCTTCCAATGTAGACGAATTAGGTACATTTTCGAGATTACTGAAACATGTTGTAAACAAAGCTAACGGACTGCCTATTATTTTTCCCGTACATCCCAGGACACAGAAAATATTGAAAGAGGCAAAACTTACTTTTGAAAATTTGCACTTTGTTAACCCTCAAGGGTATCTATCATTTATATATTTGGTTAAATATGCTAAGGCTGTTTTAACAGATTCCGGAGGAATTACTGAAGAAGCTGCGGTATTAAATGTGCCTTGTATTACTTTTAGAGATAGTACAGAGCGCCCCGAAACGATTGAGTTGGGAACAAATATCCTGGTGGGGGACGATATTTCAAAAATTGACAATGCATTTAACGTTTTAGACTCCGGAAATTGGAAGCGTGCAAAATCAATTCCTAAATGGGATGGTAAAACTGCGGAACGAATTATAGAAAACATCTTAACTCTATATGGTAACTGAGAAAATCTTATTGGTTACTAATTATTTTCCCCCGGAGAAAGGGGCCGCTGCAAACCGTATGTTCTCTTTGGCAACTGCTCTTGCCGAAAACAAATACCAGGTTGCTGTGGTATGTCCTTTCCCCAACTATCCAAAGGGAAAAGTATTTGATAATTATAAAGGGAAGCTGTACGATAAATCTATCGAAAGTGAATTAACAGTTCATAGATTGTGGGTATGGCCAAGTAATTCTCAAAATAAGTTCTTGCGATTACTTTCTATGATTTCCTTTTCCATTAGTTTGATGCTTTTTTTCTTTTTTAAAAAAATTCCAAAAAAGGTCTTTATCCAATATTCTCCTGTATTTGTAGGGTTTACAGCAGTTTTTTGGGGCTGGGTCTTCAGAAAGAAATTGATTTTGAACATTTCTGACCTCTGGCCCTTAGCAGGTTTGGAAATGGGTTTGCTAAAGAAAGGGATATACTATTCGATACTCAAAAAAATAGAGCTCTTTTGTTATGGAAAAGCCACATTGATCACTGGTCAATCTAAAGAAATTTTAACTCACATAAAGAACTTAGGATTTAAAAAGGAATCTTTTTTATATAGAAATCTTCCAAGATTTAAAGCACCTGCAATTTCTGAAAAGCTGCCAGAGCCAAAAATTTCCCTGGTTTATGGAGGCCTCTTGGGATTGGCCCAGGGGCTGTTCAAAATTTGCTCTCAAATTGAGTTTCCGGAAAATGTAACAATACACATTTATGGTGCCGGCCCGGAAAAGGACGCCATTATGTCTTTAAATAACAACCAAATACTCTTTCACGATGAAATAGCTCGTGAGAAATTACATGAAGAATTACTGCAATATGACATTGCCTTTATTCCACTTACTAACAGGATCTACGGCTCTGTTCCCTCTAAGATCTTTGAATACAGCCGGCTGGGTCTGCCCATTTTATATTATGGAGGAGGCGAAGGAGAACAGATTGTTGCTAAAAACAACCTGGGCTGGGTAATACCGGTAAATAATCTGAAAGAGCTTCAGGAGTTTATCAATTCTTTAAATACAGATAAATTAAGGGAGTTTTCAAGAGCCCGTGTTCAAAAAAACGCGTTGGAGGCTTTTAATTTTGAAAAACAATTTGAGAGTTTCATTAAAAGAATAGAATTTCTTTAATATGCTTTTTCCTCTCCTCTAAGTGCATTATAAACCGTTTGAAAGACAATCTTTAAATCTAAAAACAAGGACCAGTTCTCCAGGTAAAATATATCGTATTTCACCCTGTTTATAATATCATTGTCATTTTCTACCTCACCTCTGTAACCACTAATTTGTGCTAATCCGGTAATTCCCGGTTTTACAAAGTGCCGTACCATAAATTTGTCTATTCGTTCTGCATACATGTGAGTATGGCTCACCATATGAGGTCTTGGGCCTACTACAGACATTTCACCTTTAAGTACATTGATAAATTGTGGTAATTCATCAATACTGGTTTTTCTAATAATTCTTCCAACTCTTGTTATCCTTTCATCTCCTTTTGTTACCTGGTAAAGGTCTGCAATAGGGTTGGGCCTCATTGAGCGAAACTTATAGCAAAAGAATTCCTTATAATCCAGCCCGTTTCTTTTTTGTTTGAAAAAAACAGGGCCTTTGGATTCCAATTTAATGATAAGGCCCAAAATAGGTGTTAGCCATGATAAGATCCCTGCTATAATTATAATAGACAAGATCACGTCAAAACTTCTTTTAATAAATTTGTTGAAAGGTTCGTCCATAGGTATTTTGCGTAGTGATAAAATGGGCAAAACACCATAATATGCAAAGTCTAGTTTTTTAGAATATATTTCTTTATTGTCCGGAAGAAATTTTAGAATCTTCAAATTATTATCAGCGAAATCAATTAATTTCAATAATTTATCATTATCCAATTCGGCTACAGAAGAATATATCTCGTCAATATTATTTTTCATAACATATTCAAAACATTCTTCTATTTCATATTTCTCCGTCCCGTTTAGATCAAATGTCTTTTGTAAATGATATCCAAATTCCGGCCGGTCCAGAAAAAATTTTCGGAGCTGATCTGTTTTTTGATTAAGTCCTATTATAACTACTTTTCTGTTATTGCCCCCTAAGAGTTGTCGGTATTTTTTTAACAAGAAATAAATAGTAAGCTTAATAATACTTATCAATAGCATCGCCAAAATGGTATATTTTAAAATTGCTACTGGGTCTGTATTCAAGTGGTTATAAAAGCCAAAAAAAGCAAATACTATTAAAAAATAAAGGATCCCTTGCTTGCTTACCAATGATATGATTTTGGCAACATGTGTAAAGCGATAGATCTCATAGAAATTCGACTTTAATGAGAGGACGATCCACGCTATGGATACAAAAACTATGTAGTGTAAATAATACGAATCTTTAACAAAAAATTGTTTCGCCAATACATTAATAATAGTCAAATCAATTATATATGAAATTGGCCTTAAAAACCCCGAATATCTCCCACTTCTAAATATCATTTCTAATTATCTGCTATATGTTTTTAAATTATGTTGTAAACTGTTCATATTGGTCAATATTTCCCTTAATGTCCAATTCATTTTATCCTTCCTTTTCTTTAATATTCCAACTATTAATAAAAAGTATTATCAATACAAAGCCTGCGTAATAAGCACCTAATTGACGATGAAATACATTTTCCATAAAACAATAAGATGCTAAAATTAACAATAGGCTTGTAGCGAAAAAATTCTTTCGGACGATCCCAAATAATGAAATAAACATCCCTCCAAACAACAGAAGGCCAATAATTCCTGAGCTCAAATAAAAATCAATGAACTGGTTATGTGTATTATAACGTTCCGATACAAATTTTTCTCTTTTATGGGTGTCTTTAATGCTTTCGGTATAACAGGAGACCAGTTTATCTTTTGTCCCTGTAAACCCAAGCCCCTTTAAAGTAAACCCAATTTCTTGTGATACTAAATTAGAGCAATGCCATGCTATGGACCTGATTTCCCAGGTTAACGTATTCTTTGGGAAGTTAGCTTCCGATGAGGTTTTCTCCATCAGGAACTCTTGTTTTTGTAGGTCGTCCTTTATAGAGATAAACACCACTGACAGTAGTACAATTGTCAATAAGGTCACTAGAATTCTTATCTTTTTATTTTTACCGTAAAACTGCCTAAGGATAAGCAAGAACAAGAGGATTAATAATGCAATCTTTGAAACTATTAGTACAAGGAACAGAATGTTTACAATAATATTTATGAAAAAATACCTGTTGTCCGGATGGTATTTGGGTTGTATGGATTGGTAAGAGATTATGATACTCAGAACACATAAAAATCCTAAATAGACCCGGTCTATTAAAAGTGATTCAATAAGCTTGGGATAGTTTTCAAATATTAGATCCCCACTTACATTATTTGCTATCACAATATTGATTATTGAAAATAGAATTGTGGCTAATGAAGAAAAAACAATTGCCTTCTTAATTTTTCCAACATCATGTACCGGTAAGTAAAGGATCAATAACCCTACAACAATAAGAACCTTTTTTATGATATTAAAATCAGATTCTAGGCGTCCAAAAATTGTTGCATTCAATATTAAAAAAAGAAAAAAAGAAAAAAAGAGCAGGACCGGAGTCGATCTTAATTTGCCGAAGTCCTTTTTAGATACTACAAAAGGAAAGGCCAGAATCAAAATCCCCAATAGAATATTTGGCAGTGCTCTTACATAATTATCAAACGGTATAATTATATAAAGTAAGAGAAAAGCGTATGGATAAATAGCTCCTAAGAGTATTTTCATAACTATTTGTATTCTAGTAAGTTTATGGAAAGGTAAAAAACTATATGCTAACCTTTCGTACTTTGTCTTCTTATTTCACTGAAACTGAAATTATCAGTTCATTCTTATTTAATGTGTTTTGAAAAGTCTTTGTGTTCACTTTTCAATAATTCTTCTTTTGAAAGATTTTTAAAATATTCGTAGGTTGTTTTCATTCCATCTTCCCTCGATATCTTTGGTTCCCAATTCAATATTTCTTTTGCCTTAGAAATATCCGGTTGTCTTTGTAAGGGGTCATCCTGAGGTAGTGGTTTATATATAATCTTTTGTTTTGTTCCTGTTAACTTAATTATTTCCCGGGCAAAATCTAAAATAGTGATCTCATTAGGGTTTCCAATATTCATGGGTAACGAATAATCACTTAACAATAAGCTATACAAGCCCTGAATTTGATCATCTACATAACAAAAAGATCGGGTTTGCGAACCATCTCCAAATACAGTTAAATCTTCTCCCCTAAGCGCCTGGCCTATGAAAGCCGGAATAACCCTGCCGTCATTTAGCCGCATTCTGGGGCCATATGTATTAAAGATACGAGCTATACGTGTTTCAACCCCATGAAAACGATGATATGCCATAGTGATAGATTCCTGAAAACGTTTTGCTTCATCGTATACTCCTCTTGGCCCAATTGTATTTACGTTTCCAAAATATTCCTCATTTTGAGGATGTACCAAAGGATCGCCATACACTTCCGAAGTGGAGGCGATAAGAATCCGTGCATTTTTTTCCTTTGCCAACCCTAATAGATTATGTGTCCCCAAAGAACCTACTTTAAGTGTTTGTATGGGTATTTTTAAATAATCTATAGGACTCGCGGGAGATGCAAAATGGAGTATGTAATCTATCTTTCCGGGAACGTGTACAAATTTTGTAACATCATGATGGTAGAATTCAAAATTTTCAAGTTTAAACAGGTGTTCAATGTTCTTTAGATCTCCTGTAATTAAGTTATCCATCCCAATCACCTCATACCCTTCATTAATAAATCGATCACAAAGGTGAGATCCTAAAAAACCCGAAGCGCCAGTAATTAAAACTCTTTTCATCATTAGTTTATTTGTTTTCTTCCTATGGAAAAATAGGTAAATCCTTCCTGTTCCATATCATCCAGGTTATAAAGGTTTCTACCGTCAAAGATGACAGGTTGCTTTAATAGTTGCTTCAGTTTTTGATAATTTGGTGTTCTAAAAATGCTCCATTCCGTACAGATCACCAAAGCCTCTGCATCTTCTAAAGCCTCATACATTGAATTGGCATAGGTTATCTTGTCACCAAATTGTTTTTTAATGTTTGGCATGGCTTCGGGATCAAAAACAGTTAGGTGTGCACCTCTTTCAAGCAACGCATTCATAACATCAATGGAAGGTGCCTCTCTAATATCATCTGTTTCCGGTTTGAAAGCAAGCCCCCATACTGCAATCTTTTTTTCAGAAAGGGCATTCCCAAAGAAATTTTCAATCTTTGGAATTAAGATCGTTTTTTGTTTACTATTTATATCAATAACCGAATTGAGCATCTTAAAATCATAATCTATGTCCTTCCCTGCTTTTTGTAATGCTTTCACGTCCTTTGGGAAACAAGATCCTCCGTAACCAATTCCGGGAAACAGGAATCGTTTTCCTATTCTGGAATCCGTACCCATTCCAACTCGTACCTGGTCAACATCGGCTCCTACTTTTTCACAATAGTTAGCGATCTCATTCATAAATGTGATCTTGGTCGCCAGAAAAGCGTTTGCTGCGTATTTTGTCAATTCTGCAGAACGCTCGTCCATAACAATAACCGGGTTTCCGGAGCGAACAAAAGGAGCATATAGTTTTTTCATAAGGGAAGTAGCCCGTTCACTACTTGAGCCCACAATAATACGTTCCGGCTTTAAAAAATCATCGACCGCAAAACCTTCCCTTAGAAATTCGGGATTGGAGACAACGTCGAAATCACATTCGGTATTTCTGGCAATCACCTCTCTTACTTGTTCTGCAGTACCTACAGGCACTGTACTTTTATCTACAATTATTTTATAGGATTTGATCTTTTTTCCAATCTCTTCCGAAGTATTTAACACATAGGTCAGGTCTGCAGAGCCGTCTTCATCTTCAGGTGTCGGGAGTGCCAAAAAAATGATATCTCCATGTGCCAAACCTTCATCCAAAGAGGTAGTGAACCTCAAACGATTTGCATTTATATTTCTTTCAAAGAGTACATCCAGATGAGGTTCGTAAATGGGTACTGTTCCGGCTTGCATTTTTTCTACCTTAGATTGGTCAATATCCACACATATCACCTCATTTCCTGTTTCGGCGAGACATGTTCCTGTAACTAATCCTACATATCCTGTTCCTATTACGGCTATCTTCATGTTTTTTAATTTGTATTGGCAAAAATAGTAAAGTATTCTTAGCTACTGAAGCCTCTGATTTTAAACTTGGGCCAATGTTTCCGTAAATCTTTTTAAAATTCGATCCTTTGAAAAATTGGAGACTACATAGCTTCTTGCATTTACCCCCATTTGCTCCGCTTTCACCTTTTCATTGGCAAGACTTTCAAAATGTTGTATTACATGTTCCAGGTTTCTGTCCGAAATATAAAACCCTCCCTGTGACTCAAGCATTACTTTAGCTACTTCAGAATCCGGATGCCCGGTAATAACAGAAGGTTTTGCGCTTGCCATCATGCCTAGTATCTTGGACGGCATCACAGTATCAATGATGTCTGTCTTCTGAAACAAAAGATGGGCGTCTGCACTACACAAGAGGTCGGACAGGTCTTCATATGCAATTGGTGCATATAGGCTAACCCCCGGGAGTTGTACTATTTCCTCTTCTAACTGAGCCCGCCGTGCCCCGTCTCCCACTATAATTACTTCAAAATGGTCAAAATCCAATCTTTCAACAAAACTTAAAAAAAAGTCCCAGTCCTGTTTGTCACCAATATTTCCCGAATAAAGGATCTTAAATTTTGAAGAGGTAAGGTACGGGTGCTGTTGGGACCTCATAGGATCTATTTCTTCTGCATCGATCCAATTGGGCAAAAAATAAGTATCACTCGATGTCTTCTCGGATAGCCTGTTGAGCATCATTTTGCTAATAGTACTTACTGTATCTGCTTTTGAAAAGATCCTTTTTTCCAGTCGCATCAGAGAATTATAAATAAATCCTTTCTTTTTCTTTTTAGATTGCACAAGCCCGGATTGAAAAGCCGCATCAAATTCAAAATCCTGAATGTGTATCCAATGCTTTGCTTTCATTCTCTTTTTTAAAATATTTCCTAAAAAAGCTGAGCTGGTGAACGGAACTATCGAAATCACATAATCACATTGTTTGATCTTTCGAAGGTTCATATAAGATCCAAAGGTAAAATCGATAATATGGATCACCCTTTTTAAAAAAGTAGGACGGGAAGGGGTATATTGCTTATATCGATACAATTTCATGCCGTTATAGTCCTCTTCCAGGTAACGCTTTTTATTTTTATACTCTTTTGCGATCTCCCACTGTGGATAATAAGGAAAAGCAGTAATTACAGTTACGATGGCTCCTTTGTCCCTGAGGTAATTGCTCAATTGGGTAGAATAGAGGCCTATTGCGGTATCTTCAGGGTAAAAATTAAGCCCTATTAAAGTAATGTGTTTATTTTTCAACAGTTCAGAATCTATTTTTAATGGGTTTTGCGGGACTTCCCAAACATATTTTTCCTTCAGGCAGATCTTTGAACACACTGCTCCTGGCTCCTACTACCGTTGCATCTCCAATTGTTATATTGGGGGCAACATATACATCGGTTGCCAGCCAACATCGATCACCAATGGTGATCTTTTGAGAATAAATGGTGAAGCTTTCCGATTGATAATCGTGTGTTCCCGTACAGAGGTAGCATCTTTGTGATATCACAGCGTTCTCACCAATCTCGATCTCTCCTAAAGTATATAAGACCACATCATCACCGATCCAGCTGTAATCCCCTATTTCCAATTTCCAGGGGTAGGTGATGCTCACACTGGGCCTTATAATGACATTCCTGCCAATCTGCGCTCCAAAAGAGCGCAATAAAAAACGTCTCCATCCATATAAAAACTGGGGAGACCATCTAAATAGTGTTGCTTGCACGATCCGCCATAGCTGTACACTTATCTTAGACCTTCCCCTAAAGTCCTTGGGAGTCTTATATTTTGACAGATTTTGAAAATCCATAGGTTGTGGTTGATGCTATAAATAATAACAATTGGCAAAGATACATAATAGTAAAGGCGCAAACAAAATACTTAGCTATAACTGGTGTGTTTAGAACTACATTTTGTAACTTTAGATATATTATTCATTTGCTATGAAAAAATTATACTTCTTGCTATGCCTTTTTTTTACAATACCTCTGGTACAGGCTCAAATTGTTAATATCCCGGATGATAATTTTAGATTTGCATTATTGAATCATGAATGGCCAACTATTGATACTAATGGAGATAACCAAATACAAGTAAGTGAAGCTGAGGCTGTTCATGGTAAACTAAAGCTTTATAATAAAGGCATACAGTCTTTAGAAGGCATACAATATTTCATCAATATTGAAGAATTACTCTGTCATGACAATCAATTAACCAGCCTTGATGTAACGCAAATTCCAACTCTCAAAAAGCTGTGGTGTCATGAAAATAATATTACAAGTCTCGATATTACACAAAATATTAATCTTGAAGAATTAAGCTGTAGCAGAAATCAATTAGATTTTTTGGATGTCACTAAAAATCTAAATCTCAAAATACTGTCTTGTTATAATAACAATTTGACAAGTATTGATGTATCTCAAAATTCGGACTTAGAAACGTTTTACATCTTTGATAATCCATTAACCAGCCTTGATGTAACGCAAAACACAAACCTTAAAAATCTATGGTGTGTTCGTAATGGATTAACAAGTATTGATGTGTCCCAAAACCTTCTTTTGGAAGAATTATATTGTCACGGAAATCAATTAGTGGCATTAGATGTATCTCAGAATTTATCTTTAAAGGACCTAAGGTGTTATGATAATCAATTAACCAATTTATCGCTTCAAAATCCGGCTCTTCAAAGATTAGAATGCAACAATAATCTATTAACTATCCTGGATGTGTCTCAATGCCAGGGTCTATTAACTTTGGATTGTTATGAAAACCAATTAACAAGCTTAATCACACAAAATCCGGCTCTGGAAAAAATAGATTGCCAGGATAATCAACTAACAGTGCTCGATGTATCTCAAAACCCTAATCTTAAAGAATTGATCAGTAACAAAAACCTGCTGACCAGTTTAGACGTCTCTGATTGTTCGAACCTTCGCTGGCTAAACTGTAATGATAATCAATTGGCAAGCCTGGATATAGCTTCAAATACAAATCTCTATTATTTGTATTGTAATCAAAATCAACTTACAAGTCTATATCCTCGTTTTAATACAAGGCTAAGATTAATAGAATGTGAAAACAACCTTTTAACTGAACTAGATCTTAGGCATAATCTTAATTTAAGAACATTAAATTGTAAAAACAATGACCTTTTAGGTTTAAACCTTAGAAGTAGCCGCAATGATCTGTTGTCTTCCATGAAGGCCATTAATAATCCTGATTTGCCCTGCATACAGGTAGAAGATGTGGAATATGCAAATAACCACCCTAATTGGGAAAAGGATGTTTCTGCCATATATGCACAAGACTGTAACTTCTTTGGAATAGAAGAGTTTGAAGGTATATATATTACACTATACCCCAATCCCGCAAAAGACGTCTTAAACATCACAAGTAATGAGCCCTTTGAAACATTAGAGATTTATTCTCTACAAGGTGCTGTTGTTAAAGAAGCTGCTTACGTACAGGAAATAAATGTTTCCGAATTACCAACAGGTCTGTATTTTATACAACTTGCTGTGAATGGAAAAACAGTTACTAAGAAGTTTGTGAAACAGTAGTGATTTCGGCTATATCCCTTTTATTGAATATTTGCAGCTTCCCATCGATCGTATAGTCTGTAATAGGTACATTATTGGCTTCAAAATATTCCTTGCTCAATTGATATAGCTTTTCACTTGTATCCAGGTCCGGTATGCCCCAGAACTGCCCTTTAAAATAGTCTTTGCTGAAGTGATTTTCGTCATCACCTTCCATTTTATAGACTTCCTTATCCTTATTGAAGTTAAAACTATGGTCCAGACCAACTATATTTACATCCCTGGGCTCCAAATAAGCCGCTATCTGCAATGCTAAGAAAGTTACTGTACATCCGGAAGAAATTTTCTTTTCGATGTCCTTATTGACCTTAAATTCATCTTTTAAATTCAGAAAGAAAACATTATCTCTTTTTTTGACCCCTAAATAGTAGGCCTTTACGGGTACAAGTAACATACTATCTGTAGTATTAAAAAATTCCTTGTTCTGTTTTAATACCAGGCCATTGGTGCATACTATAATTTCGGGCCTCCAGGAAGTTTTTTCGTAGATTAGATTGATCTTGTTCATCCCTATGGAAACCTTATCTATTGCATTTAAGGGGGTTTTATTTAAACTGGGGCCATTGCAAACCAACAGTATCGACTTGTTAAAATAAGGGGTAAGCAAGTCCCATTTATTTTTTCGGGATAAGAAAGCGTTGTACAATATCCTATCAATAATGCTCCGTGGATAGTGGGTATATACCCTAAGAAAGTTCAGCAACTTTTCTTTCATTCTTAACAATTATAAGTGAGACTAATGCAATAAAAAACAAGGTGGGTTCAAAAGAATAAAATGTAGGTATGGATTCTGTAGTTCCCATCAACAAGATCATGACCATCAAAATTGTAATTATATACGATTTTAAACTAATCATATATCTCAATAATTTATAAATAAGCCCCAAAATTATAATAATACCAACAATTCCAAAATCGATCATACATTGAAAAATAAAATTATGTGCGGTCTGGAGCCTTTGTTTGTCAAAAGACTCTTTTACAGAGTCCAGCATATTTGTTTCAAAACCATTGATCCCATACCCAAAAATCACCCTTAGATCACTCACAATAACCTTTAGTGCTTCTCCAATGATGTCTATTCTTGAAATCACCTCTCCCGTTTTCTCTCCCGGTCTTTTAATAGCATCAAACAGAGATGTTCCATAGAAAACATACATAAAAGCTATTAATAAGACACTTAGGCCTAACCAGTATTTCTTCAAATAATAAATTATTCTTGTCAATGAAACCCAATAAATAAATGAAAATAGTACTGTAAAGAATAGAATCAATCGTGAGTCCGCTAAAATAAGCATAAATATGTAAAAGCCATAGATAATTGCGTGTACTAACTTCTTGGGTGTTGTTTTAATGAAATAAAGTGCTATCAAGGCATTTAAGGCCAATTGTGAGGTGAAAATATTTGCGCCGGAAGATAACGGGAAATAAATTCTATAGCCAAAAACACCAAACATCCCCATGATACTATTGATCCCCCTCTGCTGATCGGAAAAATACAATACGTAAAATATATAATTGGAAATATTATATATTAAAAAAGTAATTAGTAAATATCGTAAAGCCTGGTTAATCGTTTTGTTCTTAAAATAGGTTAGCGTGAATACAAACCATATCCAAAAGGTTAGTAAAACGGCAACATCCCTAATATAGACTTCGCCGAAAATAAGCCCATGGACCATCACGGCAATAATTGTTACAAATGAATAAAAAGTATACTTTGGAATTTTATTGATCCGTTTTAAAGGAGTTCTTTTAATGATCGAAAAGGCAATCAGGGCAAATACAACAATGAACCACACTATTTTTTGTGATCCTTCCAGATAGGCAACAATTCTCAATAAAAGTAAAAATAAGTAGATCACCGTATTTTATAATAATTTAGTAGTGCAAATCCTCCCTGGATCAATACAAAAATAGTCATGATCAATAACAGCCAAAACTGTTCGTTAATTGATGGGATCATAATAGGCAATGTGAACACTATCGCCATAACAATGTATTGAATATAATTCAATTTAATAATATTGGAAAATAATTTATTATAAATTAAAATGAACACAAAAGGCTGTACAATTGCAAAGAGTACAGCGGCCAAAGATACTTTAATTAATAACATTCCATATTCCGAATATTTTTCGAAAAACCATAATAATATCTGATCGTTAAGCATTGTAAATACAATAAGTAATGCAATAATAAAAGGAGCAAGGGTCTTGACCATTCTTCTATACATTTTGTTGAAAAATGACCTGGTGATTATTTCATCGCTTTTAACGGTAATCTTAGACTGAAACCCGGATACTACAGAAATTGTCAACAGGCTAAATACATTGTAAAACTGATACATTATATGAGCATATGCCACAAACAGGTCTCCAAAATATATTTGTCCTAAATACCTAACCCCAAAATTTGAAAGCACTTCATTCCCCCTCAAAATAGTATAGTTTAAGCCTAATTTAAAGTCTTTAATGGAAAAATCCCTAAAACTAATCCCGTAGGAATTTATAGAAAGGTCAAACTTTCGTTTAAAAAGTATAAGGCATACAACAGCAGTTATTATCAATGATATCAATAACATGAGCATTACTACAAAAATGTCATTATAATAATAGAGGCCACAAATGCTCGTAACAAAGAATAAGAGATAGAATAAGAAGTCTTCAATAAAAATTGACAAAAACAAATTGTTGTCTGCTTTCGCAAATTCTGATAAGTTCCTAATAACCACATAACACAGTAAACAGGGTATAAAAATAATTGCGACCCAGATTTCTTCAAATAAAAATAAGGATGCAATAAAGAAGATTACGCTAAAAGAAATACATGTTAAAATGATATTGGCCGACACACTCTTTGGCCATTTCCCCTTATTAATTAAATAATCCCGAACCTTATCGAAATAAATGATATACAAATTATTTGAAGAATAAAATGTAAACATCCTGAGGCTGGCCCAGATGACCGCAAAATCCGCGAAGTCCTTAATAGAAAGCTTAAATGAAAAGAAGGATAGTAAAATTAAAAACAATACCCGCCCAAAAGACTTACCAAACAAATTGATGAGCCCCAGGTTTTGTGTAATTCTGTTTTTATACTTCTCTGGTAGTTTCATCTTTGGAATTTGTTGTGAAAAGTATAAATAACATCATAGAAATAAACATTAATCCCCAATGTCTTGCCAGAATGTTTTCAGTTAAGAAGTTTAAACCAATAACAATCACAAAAGTTAATTGCAAAATATTACGGTTCTTAAAGGATATATACAATAATAATAATAAGCTTATAACAAACCCTAATAAACATATAACTCCTCCCGAAAGCAGAAAGAACAGATAGTTGTTATGGGTGTTCAATTTTTCAGAGATTACATAATCTATTAACTCAAAATTGTTTTTTACGTATGCCGTTGGCATTTGTGCTTCTTCAATTTGGGCTCCCCATAGGAGTATTTCTTTTGCGCTGGATTTATAGATATAATCTGCATTTTCATTTGAAATTCCTATTATCACCAGTGCAGAATCAACATTTGTAACTGTAATCGAGCATCTATACCATTCACCCATCGCCGGAGTAATTCTTGCCTCGGTAATACCCTCTCCCTTTGCCTTTATGGTTCCTTCCATCAAATTAAATGTAGCCCTATGAGGCAATTCTCCTAATCTTAAAATAAGGTAATTAGCGGAACCTTTTTTAGCAAAAACTGAAAATGTATAGGTTCGATTTTTGTCCAGTAAAATATCTGTAGACAAATTATGTGAAGCGGCTATTTCATTGTTCTGTTCAATAAGCCGGTCTGCATTCTTCTTTTGGTCAGGGGACAATTCTGAATTTGGCACAATCTCAATATTGTTTCTAAACCAGTAATCACTGTTGAATTGTTCGTTGTAAAGAAGTATATTTTTTGTTTTATTGACACTCAATCTTTCTTTAAGTTCATTGTGCAATGTAGCTTGTGCGTCTCCAATCCCATATCCAAAGATAATTTCACTCGCTGTAGCTCTTTTCCATAAATTGGAAACCGATTTGTATATCTCTACCCGCGCATCATTGTCTTCAACAGATTCTTGATATACAACTGATCTAATAAAATTAAACCCCTTTACAACTCCTATATCTTTAGACTTATAAAAAACTCCTGTCAAAAGAACCCCTAATACAATAGTCCCCGGGACTAAAAATTTCTTTAGCTTCAACCTGCTTTTGTTTGCCTTACCCCACCCAAAAAGGATAATACAAATGAACAGAGCTAGTACATTAGGAAATGAAAAGGTATATAAAATTAAAAGCAGGAAATAAAAAAAGAAAAATAGATATAACAAGCTTTTCTTTTTATGCTTATTAAAGCATCGTGTGGATTCCCGCAAGGCAAATATTGCCGAAATCACAAACCCCATCGAAAAATATGGTTTGTGAATAAATAGGATATCTTCTAAAAAAGTTCCCAGAATTACTTCATTCAATACAAACTGAACTTTATCGTAATTCAATAAAAAATTACTGCTGTTTATTCCCTCCAGCCCAATTATATCCTTATTTAGCACATACATTGCGGCCAAGAAAACGGAATATAGAAAATTGACCCCTAAAAACACATTGAGGACCGTGTCCCTTATTGAACTACTGATCTTAGGTCTAAAAAAAATGATCACAAAAGGGACAATAAAAAGCGGTATTAATTGCATTGTCTTTTCTAATCCATAGCCTATATCTGTAGAATAAAAAGAAGAAAGTAATAATATTGTGAAAAATGAAGTGGCTGCCAGAAACAGTTTTATATTAGAAGCTGTAAAAAGGTACGTACCCCTTTTTACAGAGAAATAGACACTAACAACACAAGATGTTATTAAAATAATTGAAGAGTAATTAAATTTTAATAATGGATAAAATGCTAATAATGAAAATAATATGTAAAGTAAATTGAATTTACTTTTTAGAACTTGCTTCATTTATCATTCTTATTAAATTTCTTACAGCCATTGTTCCTTGCTTCTCAACACTTTGATATGTTCTTGAACCCACATGGGGTGTTATGATAATATTTTCAATTCCTCTTAGCACTTCGTTTTCCAAAATAGGTTCTGTTTCCAGAACATCTGCCAAGTAGCCTCTAATCTTTTTTTCTTTTAGCCCTTCAACAATGGCTTGGGCATCTACCAATTTTCCTCTTGCCGTATTAATTATAACAGGTGTCTTTTTCAGCCTATTAAAAATGACGTTCCTGTTTATTAAATGCTCCGTTTCTTGTGTGTGTGGTACATGTAAGCTTATAAAATCGGCTTTCTGAAATATTTCATCAATATCCTTTACAAAGCTAATATCATTATAGCTGTTAAGGAAAGCTTCATCTTTAAACACATCGTATGCTATTACATGAAGGCCCAAAGCATGTGACCTTTTTGCAAGTTCTTTTCCAATAGCTCCAAGGCCAATAATTCCTATCGTCTGGCCATAAACCTCTCTCCCAATCCATCTTTTCCAACTACCCTCCTGGGTACTTATATGCTGCAGATGAATGTTTTTTTCGAAAGTTAATACTAGCGCCAATACATGTTCAGCCACAGAAACTTGATTTACTCCCGGACAATTTGAGACCGGAATTCCAAGTTCGCGGCAAGCATTCAAATCTATTTTATCTAATCCTACACCATATTTAGAAATAAACTTCAGTTTTCCTTCCTTTCCTTTCTTTAGTACTGCAGAGGTATACTCATCATCTCCGCAGATCACAGCATCGTACTCTTGTATTATGGGCAGCAAAACGTCTTCTGAAACAGGGCCTCTCAGCACATCAACCGAAAATCCTTGACTATTTAAAAGTTTTTGATGGTCTCCGGGAGTGTCTTGAAAAGATGTTGATGTTAATAATATTCTCATTCTAAATGGGGTTTAAGAAGGTTTTCAAAATCATGAAAATTTACAAATCTAAGGCCGTTGTAATCTTTAAATAATTCTCTGTTCTCATCATGCTCTCTTAAGGCAAAATGTGTTTTTGAATAAAGAGCAGCTTCATAATCTGTTGTAGCATCACCCAAAAACAAGGTTTCCTCTCGTTTAAGGCTAAACTTTTCAATTAAGAATTCAGTCCAAAATTTCTTTTTTTCGGGTGAGCCATGAAGTCCCAAAAAATAGTGACTCAAAGAGCGCTGGTTGGCAATATCTATTATCTCCTGAGTAGGTGTCCCGGTTATAATCCAAAATTGTAAGTGCTTATAATACTTTTCTAAAAAAGCTTTGGCTCCTGTAACCTCATTAGAATCGATAACCTTTTTCAATACCAGGTTTGAAAATTTTTTCGCTAGTTCCTGAACTTCTTGTTCCGAAATATCCCGATGCAAGAATTCGGTATGATAGATTTTGAATTTTTCATAACGGGAAACGCCTCCGTGGTATATATGATGATCAACCACTTTAGCGGCAATCTCTTCTCCATAGGGGAGATATAGCTCTTTAAAAGCTTCGGTTTTTGCATTGACAGACTCTGCTAAAACTCCGTCAAAGTCGAAAAATATATTTTTTATTTTCATCAATTCTTGGAAATGATCCAACTCATTTTTAAATCGGACTTTACTAATTTGTGTATAGGGTATATTGATTCTTCAAGAGTATAAAGCTCTTCAACGATCTTTCTTTTTTTCTCTCCTTTAATTAAGACTATTGCTTCGCCGGAATTTTTAATTACCGGAAATGTTAGCGTAATTCTATGACTGTTTAACTTAGGAACATAGTTTTTTACCACACTTTGTGTGTTTTCATTTAATGCTTCGGTGCCGGAAAACAGAGAAGCGGTATGCCCATCTTCTCCCATGCCCAGAAGAATTAGATCAAAAAAAGGTTGGTTATGGTTCCTTGTGGGAATATGTGTTTTTAAAGCCTTTATATACGCTTCAACAGCAGTGTCTATTTGATAACCTTCCTTTACCATTGGATAATTATTCGATGGGATGTGTTTAAAAAAGGAATCATAGATATTCTTATAATTGCTTTGATCACTTTTAACTGAGACAAATCTTTCATCTACCATAAAAAAATTGAACAATTCCCATTTTAGGTCAAAGTCCTTTAAAAGATTATATATCGGTAAAGGAGTTCTCCCTCCGGATAAGCCTATGTTAATTTTCGTATTTGTATTTTGAAGTACTTCCAGCTTTTCTTTTAAAATACCCGCTGCAAAAACATCAAAACTTGACTCGTCAGTCTCATATAACATGGGGGAGTTATCGCTCATTTTTATAAACAGCTCTTATGCATTCCAATAGCCCCTGTCCCATATCAATATGTGGGTTTGCAATAAGTTTTTTGCTCACAGAGGGTTCAAAAGAATATGGGGTAAATTTATAATGATGTTCATACCCGGTATTATTATAGCTTATTTTTACCCTATCACTTAATATTTCATTTATCATGTCAAAAAGTTCCATTCTTTTAATCCTTTCGGTTCCCGTAAGGATAACATGTAAATTATCATATTCATTAGATTCTATAACATCCGCAGATAATTTCGCCGCGTCAGCCGCGTGTATGTATTCTCTTATTTCGTTGCCATCTCCTCTGTGTTCGATCTTAGACTCCAGAACTGCCTTTTTCACTAAATTATATACATAGTTATTATCATAAGATCTCTCCGAATATACAGAGCCATATCTTAATATTATAAAGGAGAGGTCCTTCTTTTTGTGGTATTCTTCAATAATTTTTTCTGAAGCTAACTTACTTATACCGTAAAAAGAGCCCTTATTGCTCATCGCATAAGCGCTACTGGCATATACAAATTTTGATATGTTATTTTTGACGCATTCTTCCAGAATGTACATATTTCCAATAACATTTAACTGTATGGTCCTAATAGGAAACTTAGTGGCATTATCTAGGTTAGCAAATCCAGCTAAATTATATACAACTTCAAATTTTCCTGATTGAAATACATTTTCAACATCTTCTCTGTCAAGAATATCACATTTAATATAGTTTACTCCTTCTGGTGATTCCTTGTTTTCAAAAATATCTGCGACGGTAACTTCATGTCCTCTTTTCACCAATTCTTGAATTAGGTAAAAACCTAAAAATCCATATCCTCCAAATACTAAAATATTTTTCATCCTTTACGCTTATAATTTACTTCTAAGTAAGCTCATTTCTTCCCTGGCTTTATCTCCTAAAAAGAAAAAATCCAGGCTAAATGCCAGAAGAGAATATCTTTTATCAATTTTTTCGATCATTTTTAAATGGTCAGAATCAATAACATGAAACCCTAATGGTTTTTTCTTTTCAAGAGTTATTTTGTCAATTCTTTTCAAAACCTCCTTTACATCATCATCATCAAACATTCCCGGCTTACCCATAGAAGCAGAAAGGTCATAGGGCCCTACAATAATACCGTCAATTCCTTCAACATCGAGGATTTCAGCTAAATTTTCTACCGCGCTAATATGCTCTATTTGAACAATTACAACAGACTCTTCTTGTACCCATTTTTTATAGGATTCAAACCCAATTCCATAGTGTTGGGCTCTTGAAAGTCCAACTCCTCTTTTTCCAAAGGGTGGGTATTTGGTAAAAGCTACAGCATCCCGTGCTTCATTTGCGTCTTTAACCATAGGGACAATAACTCCGTTTGCCCCGGCATCCATCACTCTTTTAATAACAACCTCATCATTTTTACTAACTCTTACCAATGCCTCCATATCATTTGCCTGAATATGCCCAATAAGGTTCTGGGTTGTTTGAAAGTCTATTGCAGAATGCTCAATATCAATTGTAAGCCATTCGAAACCGGCAGAAGACATGATCTCTACAATAGATTGATGAGGAATGGTTAACCAGGAACCAAGGGTTAACTCATTACTTGCAAGTTTAGCCTTAAGTTTACTTTTAATATGTGAAAAATTTTTCATCTGTCAATCTAATGCTTTAATTCAACCTTTATTGTGTACAAGAAAACTATGTTACGGTTTTAAATATGGCCTCTGCCAATACAAAATCCTGAGGCTCATCAATATCAACTGCTTCTAACTTATCCAGTTCAAACATATAAGGGGTTTTACCAATTCTCTTATTTCCATTTTCTTTAAAGGACGCTTTACTGAAAATAAAAAAGTTCGAGTTCTCTTCATATAATGGGGGAAGATCCTGGGTGCGTATCAATTCATTCGGGTTGTGGTTCACCGGATTTCCTTTTTCATCAAACAACCTGGTTTGAATTTTTGTTACAGAAAAAATTGAATCGTGTGATCTTTTTTTGAATAGTTCCACCATTTTTTCAATAGCATTATCTATAGATTCAACTTTTAATAAGGGATTTGTACTATGTGTTTGAAAATAGAAAGTAGCATCTATCTTTGAGATATCGAATGCGATAATGTCATTCATTGAAACACAATCTCCTTGTATTTCTTCGGGCCTGTTGTGTATTTTGACCCGATCATCAAAATTGAGTTGAATATCGTTCTTTATATTTTCACTATCTGTATTAACAACTACAGCGCTTATGTATTTTGAAGCAAGAAGTGATTCTAAAACCATGTGATATAATGGTTTACCACAAAAATGCATCAGGTTTTTATTGGGTATTCTTTCAGAGTGACCCTTCATTGGTAAAAGTGCAACTATTTTTACCATATCTATTTCTTTATTGCTATCACTCATGAATTTATTTTCTCCTTATACACATTGTATGCCTCTCCACTAATGTGCTTCTGAAACATACCAAAGATATATCTTTTTTATTCCATCGTTCAATTCTACGGTATGTTTCCAACCCAATTTATTTAGCTTGGAGCTATCCGTTAATTTTCTCATTACTCCGTCCGGTTTTGCAGTATTAAACACGATTTTTCCCTTAAAATCGATTGTTTTCTTAATGGTTTCGGCCAATTCCTGTATTGTACTGTCTGTTCCGGTACCAACATTTAAATGCGTGTTTCTTATCTCAGTTTGGCCTTTTTCGTACATATCTGAAAAATCTCTATTCTCCATTAAAAAAACACAGGCATCTGCCATGTCCTGGCTCCATAGAAATTCCCGCTTTGGTTTACCACTGCCCCAAACTTCAACAGAAACAACGCTGGAGTCTTTAGCATCCTTTGTAACTCCGTATTTAGATAACATGTTGCGTATTTCCTCTTCTGTGGCAGTCCCATTTACCCCTTCTATAGGGCGCTTGGACAAGTCTTTTCTTATCGCTTCCCAATCATTATTCTCCAAAGCTTTTCCTAAGTGAATTTTTCTGACCAAAGCAGGTAATACATGTGATTTCTCCAGGTCGAAATTGTCATTATATCCATACAAGTTCGTAGGCATAACCGAAATAAAGTTTGTGCCGTATTGTAAGTTATAGCTTTCGCACATCTTAATTCCGGAAATTTTAGCAATTGCATAGGGCTCATTGGTATACTCCAAAACATCGGTAAGAAGATATTCTTCTTTTATAGGCTGAGGACAATTTTTTGGATAGATACAAGTACTTCCAAGAAATAATAGCTTCTTTACGCCATGAAGATAGCTTTGATGAATAACATTGTTTTGTATGGTTATATTTTCATATATAAAATCTCCTCTATACTTATTATTTGCAACAATTCCGCCTACTTTTGCGGCCGCCAAAAAAACATATTCCGGAGTTTCTTCTTCAAAAAACCTCGCAGTGGCTATTTGATCGGTCAAATCCAGCTCTTTGTGTGTTCGCGTAACAATATTATGATATCCCTTGCTCTGCAACTGATTCATAATAGCACTGCCAACAAGCCCTCTGTGGCCTGCAATATATATTTTAGATCCTTTGTTCATCTCTTTCCAAATAAGGCCTGTAAACCAATAATTCTTTAAGTCTGGTATCGCCGTTCAATATTTTTAGCTTTAACGAATGTTTTTCGTTTTCAAAACTTCTAAACAATGTATACTTTAAGATATTAGGGTTTAAAGTTATTGTGTCTTTTGCTACAGGAATAACCTTGAATTTAACTTTGAAGTTTGCCGGGGTTTCTTTTTGAATAATTCTTTCGATATCAAAAAGATAAAAATCTTCCTTGTTTATTATTATTCGTTTAGAATTCGACTCAAAATCTGAATTTGAATCCCCTTTGCCGTCAAATCCTGTAATGCTGCCGGCAACTTCGTAATTAAATGTTCTTTTTTCTCTGTCTATTTCACAAAAAGTAAGTTCCCATTCTTCTGTTCTGGGAAATGTTTTTCCTAAAGTTATTTTTTTGATCATAGGCATCCAGCTTTTAAATCCTATGCTGGGCCTGGTAACATAGTATGAGCTCCTAAAGCTTGAAGGTGGCTCCCCATCTACTAAAACCTGTATTTTTGTGTCCTTGTCAACAATAGTATCAAGCGCCAATTCAACTCTGTTGCCTGTAAATTCTTTTCTATGTAGCCGCTTACCCTTACGTAACGAAACGGTTTGTCTTAATTTATCTTTGCCGGGATTGTAATTGTTACTTATACTAACACTATCCAATAAACGTGAAATAATAATATCTCTTAATAGTTTATCTCCTTCGTCATTAGGATGAACTTCAGGGTTTATAGTGTCACCTATTAAGACATTTACACCCAAATTATTATCCTCCAGATAATTTGCCCATTGTTCTCGTAAGTTCACATAACCACAATCATATTTCTTCGCAATTTTCTTTATCGCAAGAGACTCAATACTATCAATTATATTTCGAGATTTTAGTCGTGTCTGGGAAGTATCCCAAATGTAATGATGGTCAAACAATAAGATCTCTGAACTCATTCTACTTCTAATGGTTCGTATCAAGCTATCAAATATGCCATCTTTTATTCCATTATAGGCATGAAAAACAACAAGGTCCGGGTTTTTGTGATACAGGTCGTGTTCGGCAGTTTTAATTAAGCTTGGAGCTGTAAATCCTCCTATTGCTTTATTTGAATGGTTTATCTTGACTGAAGGGAATATTTTTTTTAATGAATCAACAAGGAGGCTGGACTTCATTCCGCCAACAATAGATTGGCCATAGAAGAATATATCCAATTCATTAGGCTGTTCCGGAGTACTGTTATATAATATTGACAAAGATCTGTCTATTCCGTTATATCGAATTAGATCTTCGTTGGACTTTTCTCCGGCACAAGAACAAATGAAAATTAAAGAGCAAAGTAAAATGCTTTTTAAAACCCCGTTTCTCATCCTTACTATTCAAAATAATTTAAAATACGATACCCTCCTTCTCCCAAATAACTTTCTTTCTGCATTAACTTTATATCGTTTTTCATCATATCATCTACCAAATCCTGTAATTCATATTCCGGTTTCCAGCCAAGTTTTTCGTATGCTTTTGAAGAGTCGCCTATTAATAATTCAACTTCGGTAGGTCTAAAATATTTTTCATCAACAGCAGTGACCTGTTGCCCAACTTTAACCTTAAAAGAATCGTTTGTAGTTGCTGTTACTATTCCTTTTTCTTGAACTCCTTCGCCAACAAATTCCAGAGTAACTCCTATATATTTAAAAGCCATTCTAACGAAGTCTCTTACAGAGGTCGTTTTTCCTGTAGCAATCACCCAATCTTCGGGCTTCTCTGCCTGAAGTATCATCCACATCATTTTTACATAATCTTTTGCATGGCCCCAATCCCTTTTTGCGTCAAGGTTTCCAAGATACATTTTCTCCTGAAGTCCCAGTGCAATTCGAGAAGCTGCTCTTGTTATCTTTCTTGTAACAAAGGTTTCTCCTCTTACCGGAGATTCATGGTTGAACAGAATACCATTACACGCAAACACATTATAGGCCTCCCGGTAATTCACTGTTGCCCAATATGCATACAATTTGGAAACTGCATAAGGGCTTCTTGGATAAAAAGGAGTGTTTTCTGTTTGAGGCACTTCCTGTACCTTTCCGTAGAGTTCGGAAGTAGAAGCCTGGTAAATTCTTGTCTTTTTCTCCAATCCTAAAATGCGAACTGCCTCCAGAATACGCAATGCACCTAAACCATCAACATTTGCAGTATATTCCGGCATCTCAAATGATACCTGAACGTGGCTCATTGCACCTAAATTATATATTTCATCCGGCTGAACCTCCTGGATTATTCGCAGAAGATTAGTGCTATCGGTAAGGTCGCCATAATGTAGAAAAAAATTCCTGTTGTCTATATGAGGGTCCTGGTACAGATGGTCTATCCGATCTGTATTAAACAAAGAGGTACGCCGTTTTATTCCATGGACTATATAGTCTTTTTTAAGTAAAAACTCACTAAGATAAGCCCCATCTTGCCCGGTTATTCCTGTTATTAGTGCAATTTTTTTTTTCATTATTTGTTTTTTAAGAATTATCCGCGATTTCCTTAAGGTATCGATATATATACTTAGCGAATGAAAAAAGTAAGAATAACATGATTAGAACAAAAGGATAGAATATGACTTTGTTGCTGGTGATCCCCGAATCTTCAGATACTAACCTGGGAGTATTTACGGCAACTGCAATATCTTTCGAGTAAACCAATTCTTTTTTTAATTCTTCATTTTCGTTTTGTAGTTCCACTTTTTGTGTAAGCAGGCTTGAAACACTGAAGTTCTTATCTACAACATATATTTCACTGGAAGGTGCTGCCAACGATTCATTGGTATAATAAGTATCTAACAATCGGTCTATTTGATCAATTACTTCGGTATTATTCTTTATTTTTTCTTCAATATTCTTTACTACTGTAACTCTAAGCTCTTCTAAGAACTCGTTGTTGTTAATGTAATTAAGAATTATATCTATAGTGCCCTCGTTTGCGTAACTAGAAAGATAAAGGCGCATATTGTGGTATTTGTATTCGGACATGAAGGTCCTGTCCAAAAGAGTCTCATTTTCGTCGAACAATTCATTTATTTCAAGATTTCTAAGGACCGCTTCAAGACTCCTGTCGTTCTCTTCATATTTTTCAATTATATCTTTAATATTGATATGAGGTACAGCATCTATTTTCTTGATTTCAAGAGAATCCGGATTAAGCCCTAATTTTGATAGAAAAATAGAGTCATTATCAGCTATCTTCTGGTTTAATACATCTACTGTAGAATAAACATAGTTTACAGCATCAAAATTCACCCTCAAAAGAATATTTGCCTTCTTAGGAGGCTTAGAGTTTATCTTGGAGTAAATTCCTAACCCTACTCCAATAACTAAAAGCACGGCAATAACTCTCCACTTTTTTAGAATGAAGTTAAGTGCTTTAAAAAGTAGGATAATCCCTCTTTTTAGTATGTCTTTAAATTTCTTATATAAAAATATTAAATCTACTTCACCTGTATTTTCTGTCATAAATTCTAATTTTATAATTTATTACTATACGTTTTATTCTCAAAAAACTTCGCTAAACTCAGATCCCAATCTAAAGATAAGGTTTGAAATGTCGAAATGCATTTATTCTTATCTAAAACACAATACTCAGGTCGTTTTGCAAAAGTATGATATTGTCTTGTTTTAACAAGTTTTGTGGCATCAAATTGATTTGATAATTTCAAAATTGCCTCCGCAAACCCATACCAAGTAGTCTCTCCTTCGTTACTGAAATGATACAACCCATAATCTTCACTTCCCGAAACAATAATATCCAAAATCAGTCTTGCAAGATCATTTGCATTGGTTGGTGTTCCTGTCTGCTCTGTTGTTACAGTAAGCCGTTTTCCTTCTTTAGAAAATTTTAAAATACTTTTTAAAAAATTATGACCGTATTGTGAGTACAACCATGAGGTGCGAATAATAAAATATCTCTCACATATTTCCCGAATATATTGTTCTCCTTTTAGCTTTGAGGCTCCATATACATTTAAAGGGTTGGTTATGTCTTCTTCTACATAGGGGGCCTTCTTTTTCCCGTCAAACACATAATCTGTAGAAATATGAATAAAAACGATTCCTGCTTCTTTACATTGTAACGCAAGTTTTTTAACAGCCTGCGCATTGACCATAAAGGCTTTATCCTGTTCACTTTCGGCTTTCTCAACATTAGTATATGCCGCCGCATTTATGCAATAGTCAAAAGAGTTTGTTTTAAAAAACTCTTCAACCAAAGCTGTATTTTCAATGTCCAATTCATTTTTTGAAGCAAAGAAAATGTCTAGTCCGGAGTATTCAGAGACTGCGTCTCTAATACATCTTCCCAATTGTCCTTTCGCACCTGTAACTAATACCTTTTTCATTTAATAGCCTCCTCAAAAGTAGGAAGTTGTAAGTCCTTTTCTGAAATGATGAAATCTTCCTTCGGAAGATGCCAATCTAAAGATAAGGTTGCGTCATTATAGATGATTCCTCCTTCTGAAGCTTTGTCATAATAGTTATCACATTTATAAGCAAAAACAGACTTTTCCGAAAGCGTTATAAATCCATGGGCAAATCCTCTGGGAACAAATAGTTGTTCGTTTTCAACGTCATCCAGTACATAAGAAAGATGTTTGCCAAAGGTTTTAGATCCTTTCCGCAGGTCAACAACAATATCCAGCACTTTACCTTTTATTACCCTAACCAGTTTAGCTTGTGCCATCATTCCCTTTTGATAGTGAAGCCCCCGGAGCACACCATAACTGGAAACAGATTGATTGTCCTGTACAAAGTCAATCTCTATTCCTGTGGCTTTCTTAAAGGTTTTTTTATTAAAGGTCTCACAAAACAAACCTCGTTCGTCTTTGAAAACGCTCGGCTTTATTATAATGCAGTCTTCCAGTGATGTGTGTCTTATTTCCAAAATTTAATCCAGTTGTAACAAATGTTTTCCGTAGCCGCTTTTTAATAGCGGCTTTGCCAAAGTAGTAAGCTCTTCTTTTGAAATATACCCCATTTCATAAGCCGCTTCCTCAATAGATCCTATCTTTAACCCTTGTCGCTCTTCAATTACTTCTACAAATTTTGCTGCCTGCATTAAAGATGCAAATGTCCCTGTATCCAGCCAGGCGGTCCCTTTATCCAGTATGCTAACATTTAATTTTCCCTGCTGTAAATAGGCATTATTTACATCGGTTATTTCTAATTCTCCCCGGGCACTGGGCTCTATATTTGAAGCAATTTCCACGACATTATTGTCATAAAAGTAAATTCCGGGTACCGCAAAATTTGATTTTGGCGATTTTGGCTTTTCTTCAATAGAGAGTGCCTTTCCGGTTTTATCGAATTCTACCACTCCATAACGTTCGGGGTCATGGACATGATATGCATATATTACTCCTCCGTCCGGATCACTGTTAGATTGCAATAATTCTTTTAATCCCGAACCATAGAAAATATTGTCTCCCAATATCAGGGCCACTTTCTCATTTCCAATAAATTCTTTCCCGATAATAAATGCTTCGGCCAGGCCATTAGGTTGTTCCTGGATTGCATAGCTAAATGTGCAACCAAATTTCTTACCATCTCCTAATAATTTCTGAAAAAGAGGTAAATCCTGCGGCGTTGAAATAATCAATATTTCTCTGATCCCAGCATACATTAACGTTGATAAAGGATAATAAATCATAGGTTTATCATACACAGGCATCAATTGCTTGCTTACCGCTAAAGTAATTGGATGTAATCGTGTGCCGGAGCCCCCCGCTAATATAATTCCCTTCATAATCGGTCTGTGTTGTTTAAATACCAGTTTACAGTTTTCAAAATACCTGTTTCAAAGTTTTCTTGTGCCTTCCAACCTAATTTGTTTTCAATCTTCGAAGCGTCAATAGCATATCTAAAATCGTGGCCGGGCCTGTCCTTTACAAAAGTTATCTGGTCCTTATACGAAATATCCTTCGGTTTTAATTGATCCAGAAGCTCACAAATCCTATGAGCTATATACAGGTTTTCACGCTCATTATCCCCTCCTATATTATAGGTTTCACCCAATGCTCCTTTATCTATAGCCAGCTTAATTCCTATACAATGGTCTTCCACATATAACCAATCCCTTATATTCTTTCCTTCTCCGTAAATTGGGATAGGCTCTCCCGAAATTGCTTTTCTGATGATCGTAGGTATCAATTTTTCTTTATGCTGGTTAGGGCCATAATTGTTAGAACAGTTGGTTGTAACTACCGGCAGCCCATATGTGTGGAAATAACTTCGGACCAAAAAATCTGAAGATGCTTTAGATGCGCTGTATGGACTATTGGGCGCATAAGGTGTTTTTTCAGTAAATAGTCCCGTTTCGCCTAAAGTTCCATATACTTCATCTGTAGATACATGTAAAAACCTGGCAGACCTAAAATCTTCTTTTATTTCATTAGGCCCATCCATCCATGTTTTGTAGGCATTTTGCAAAAGGTTAAAAGTCCCTACAATATTGGTTTGTATAAATGCTGCAGGCCCTGTTATAGAATTATCAACATGAGATTCTGCCGCAAAATGCACTATTTTGGAAAACTTATGTTCTTCGAACAATTCTTCAACTAAAGCCTCATCACAAATATCTCCTTTGACAAAAGTATAGTTAGGATTTTCCGAAATATCAGCCAAATTCTTTAAATCACCCGCATATGTTAGCTTATCCAAGACAAGAATCTGATCTTCTGTATTAGTAATAAGATACTTTACATAATTAGAGCCAATAAACCCGGCTCCCCCGGTAATTAAGACTTTGTTGTTATTCAAAATATTTTTTTAGTTTAATCTAAAATCTGTTTTAATATCTTTTCTGTTATTACATAGGTAGGTTTAACCCCTGTTGTGCCCAGTCCTCCGGAGGCCAGTGTGCTTCCTGTCTCCAATGGGTTGTCCGATGCATAATACGCATACCGGACCTCGACTTTGCTATTTATGCTATTTCTAATCTTTGATGCTGCTTGTATCGCTTTTTGATAATGTGCTCCTTCCATCTCCAGACCGATCACATTCCATGTAGAATCGTGAAAGAACTTTAAAATATCCCTGTTCTGAAGTGAAGTTCCCAATACGGTGATCATAGCACCCGTACAAACATTAACATCATCATCTACAAACTGCGATTTCTTTAATTTATTTTTAAAAGGGTAATTATCTGCCGTTCCTTCAAAAACATGTGCAGAAGGAATCATAATATCTCCTTTTCCTCCTTCTAAAATTCCGGCTTTTCCCATTATTGATATTGAAACAACATTTAAAAAATGCTTTGTTTTATCAATCTCAAAGGGTTTTAAAAGCTCATCCATGCTTTCGTAGGCCTGCTCACCAAAGGCATAGTCCATAACGATGATTACCGGGCTTTCTTCAATTGGTGTTGTTTTTTCGGGTGAGGTTGTTGTATTTTCGGGAAGGTTTGAAGTATCGAAGATCTGCACATTTATATTTGTTCCGCTACTGTCTTCGATCAGAGTCATTCCATTTTGTAATGCCACCTTGGTGACTTTTTCACGAAGTTTACTGTTTTCCGCCTTGCTAAGAGCTTCGTATACTTCTAATGGCCGTTTTTTCTTAAATTCAGTAGGCAAAGCCATAGAAGCATATAAACTATTCATAATACTGTGCATATTCGCACTAATGATATGCAAAGGCCTTTTTAAGTATCCTTTTTCTTCAAGTGTTTCCTTAATTTTTAGCGCCCATCGTTCTCCGTGAATGTGGTGTCCCAAACGCTCCCGAAGTACCGGGCTAAAGGTAATGATGCGTTTATTATCATCTATCACTTCTTCAATGGCATATTTTCCCAAGTAATAAATGATGTTTAAAAATCGGTTTTCGTCTTCAGCACAAGCAAACTCCGGGTATATTTCATAGACCTCTTCAAAGGTTCGTCCTAAAAAATTAGCTGTATGTGTTAAAGCAATTTCCTTTTCTTTTTGAGTGAGCTCTCCTTTTTTAAGTACAGCTTCTTCCAGTTTTTTCCAGTCACGGATCACACTTCCTTTTTCATTGATCAACACCTGTTTCATGATCTTATGAGACTCTATATAAAGGAAAGTCAGATGTGTAAGAATATCATAAATCTCTGAGCGGCCTCTAGTAACCTCAATATTCATTTGTTCAGAGTCGATCCGGTAACAATTGCGGCGGCGCTTCTCAGGAATAATAACTTTAAAATGTGAATTTTTATATCCTTCATCACTGGTAAGATTCACAAACCGGCACTCTTCAATTCCAAACGGTAATCTGTCAATAACATATAACAATCCCTGAAGTTCTATCTTTTCTTCGGCAATAGACCCGTAAATCTCCGGCCTTAAAATGAAAAGAGCATCTCGAAGTGTTTCGCCGGAAAGCCCCATTGGTTTATAATAACCCCTGTTAAAAAGGTGCCGCATCGTAATATACAATCGCTCAATAGCACCGGAGCTTTCTTGTGCACGTGTTCTTGTGTGTGATTTCAATTTATTCATATTTTGCAAAGATACGCTAAATTTAAGGTTGTAATTTAACCAGTGCATCTGCTATCTTTCGGTCATTTGCGAGCCTGGGTGTCTTGTTTTGGCCCCCCAATTTTCCTTGGGACCTCATATAATCGTTGAAACTATTTCTTACTAAAGGTCTAATCTTTAAAGGCTGAAGTACTTTTCCTTTGATCAGGTCAAAGTAATACGAATTCTGTTTTTGCAAAGACGCATCTAAAGCGCCAGCGATCTGCAAAAGATCTTTGGGTTCTACTTCAAACTCGATCAGCCATTCATGATATGGTAATTCTCCGGTTTCTACTTGCATTTTCGGCGCCACTGTAAATTCAGAAATTGAAAAATTGAACTGCTCTATAGTTTCTTGCATGGCTTGTTCAACTTCTTTCCCTATCACATGTTCTCCAAAAGCCGAAATAAAGTGTTTGATTCGGCCCGAAACAATTAAACGATACGGATTTGTTGATGTGAACTGAACTGTATCTCCCAGGTTATAAGCCCATAGGCCGGCATTTGTAGAGATGATCATTACATAATTAACTCCGGTTTTCACTTCGCCAATGGTAAGTCTGGGCGCATCTTTTTCAAAAAACCTGGAAGATTCAACAAACTCATAAAAAATTCCCGAATCCAATTGAAGCAGCATCCCTTTTTCATTCTGCTTGTCTTGAAAAGCAAAAAATCCTTCGCTGGCAGGAAATAATTCAATACTGTTTACTTTTCTTCCTATGAGATCCTCAAATTTGGCACGATACGGTTCATAATTAACTCCGCCGTAAATGAAAAGGTCAAAATTTTTAAATAGTTCACCAACTTTTTTGCCTGTTGCCGCATTTAATCTTTCAAAATACATCTGAACCCAGGAAGGAATCCCGCTAATAACAGTCATATTCTGGTTCTTTGTCTCTTCTACAATGGCATCAACTTTAGATTCCCAATCTTCTATACAATTGGTTTCCATACTGGGTAATCTGTTTTTTTGAAGATAGCCGGGGACATAATGAGCTACTATTCCGGAAAGCCTGCCAAGTTTAATGCCATTCTTTTCAGATAGTTTTGGACTTCCCTGTAAAAAGATCATCTTACCGTCAACAAAATTTGCATTTCCTGTTTCGTTGATATAAAACAAAATAGCATTTCGGGCCGCATTGATATGCGATGGCATTGAAGCTTTGGTAAGCGGAATATACTTGGCACCGCTGGTGGTTCCGGATGTCTTTGCAAAATAAAGTGGTTTTCCGGGCCAGAGAATGTTTTCCTGACCGCTTACCACTCGTTCTACATACGGTTTTAATGCCTCATAATCTCTTATAGGCACTTGTTCTGCAAAGTCTTCAGGAGCTATAATACTATGGAAATTGTGGTCTTTTCCAAATGCAGTGTCTTTGGCTTCGGCAATTAATCTTTTAAGAACACGACGCTGTGTTTCCTGTGGCTTTTTCGCCCACTTATACGTGCGGTAAACCACAACTTTCGCAAAAATTTTAGCTGCAAAGGATTTTAAAGACATACTGTATTAGTCAAAATCAATAAAGTTAGTTGGATTTATAGGATACCCTTCGCTCCACAATTCAAAATGAAGGTGTGGACCCGTAGAAAGTTCTCCTGTATTTCCGGCAATGGCAATCACCTCTCCCGCCTTCACTAGTTCACCCTGCTCTTTATTCAGTGCCGCATTGTGCTTATAGACCGAAATAAGGTTATTTGAATGTTCTATAATAAGCACATAACCTGTATCTGCAGTCCATTCGGCAAAAATAACCGTTCCATCTGCAGTTGCTTTTACAGGAGCGTCTTTTACAGTTACTATATCTACGGCAAAATGCTTTTCCTTAGGGTTGTATTCTTCAGAAATAGTTCCTTTTACCGGAGCAAAAAGCACAAAGCTTACTTCTGTATAACCAGTCAACGGATTGTATTTATCCTCTTGGGATACTTTTTCTCTTAGCAGGGAATCTTGTCTCGAAGCATTCAGGTTTATTTGGGACGCATCGATCTTTGCTGCTTCTATGATGGAATCCTTATTGAAATCAACTGTTTTTACGTCTCCTGTAAGGACTTTGCGTATAGAAGCAAGGTATTGTTCATTTATATTGATAACCTGTTGTAGAGAGTCTGTTTTAAAGGTGAGGTCCGTTGCCTTTTTCTTTAAAGAAGTAGACGAATAGCCCGGAATATATTCCCGCAAAGGGGTAAAAGCGATGATCAGAGTAGTGATCGTAATTAAAAAAAAAGCAAAAAAAGTACTAAAGACAAAGACGTTCAGCCTGTTCAATTTAAATGAAAAACGTTCTTCAAAAGTATCTTCATTAAGCACAACTAAACGATACTTATGCAATAACTTCTTCTTAAAATATTTAGCTCTTTTCTCTTTTTTTGCCATTGCGAATGCTTAAGGATACAAATATAAAATAAACTGTACGGGTTCAATGCTAAACTTAATTGGAAAACGTTATATGTAAGTATTTCTTGTTACCTTTGTATCTTAAATTTTATAAAGATGGATGCATTAATTATACCCTTAGCAATCGGTCCTTGGCAAATTGCATTAATTGTTGTGATTGTTTTATTGTTATTTGGCGGAAGAAAAATTCCTGAATTAATGCGTGGTTTAGGAAGCGGGATCAAAGAATTCAAGGATGCTTCAAAAGAAGAGAACGACGACAATAAACTAGATGAAAAGAAATAATCTTTTTCTTTTTATTCAGCTATAAAAAGCCTGCTATTGTAGAAATAACAGGCTTTTTTTAAATATTTTATTTGCTATTCTATCCTGGCAGATTTTAAAATTGCCTCCAACTCAAACTGAAGATCTCTCTTGGCAACAGAAGGAGCATATGTAAATCCTTCTAATATTAGATATCTGTTGTTATCTTCGTCCCTAACCGCATAATTTAGAAAAGGACCTGCCATATATTTATCTTTTACTTCCCATGTTCCTTTTGTCTCGTACGCAAATTTTCCATCTATCTCACTGGTAAACAAGTAGGGTGCATAAGCCTCTTCGGTAATAAAACGACCTTCATCTTCCACCGGAAGGTAATTACCTCCAATAGAATCCCGTATTTTAATTATATCGCCTACAATGGTAGAATCTTTACCGATCATTCCCATGGGAACCTCGTAAATGATGACATTGGTACTCCCCGATTTAAGATCTTTTCTGATCCAGTAAAAATCTTCTGAGGCCAAAGCGGTCCTATATGCCGAGGGGATTCTGAGACTAACCCCCAGGCGTTCCTTCAATGAATCCAATTTTTTCAATGAGATCTTGATCCTACGTTGTTTTTCGGCTATTTCCGAAGCCCGAAATGCGGCAAGTATGCTTTTGTGGTTTTCTGCGATTAAAGCAACCAGGCGCTCTGCGCTTTTTGCTATTACAAATGCTCCTGTCTGTGGCGTTGAGTATGAGTTCTTCCTTATGGAAACATCTTCTTCGTCCCCAATGGCCACATTTAGAAAAATCCTGTTCTTACGCACAAAGCCCGTAAAGGTAGAGGGTGGCATTTGATTAATGGAGTACAAAGGCTCTTCTTGGGGAAGGCCGTCTGTTGGAGCCGCAAAATATGTGCGTATTTCTTCGCCCACCTCCGCATTCCAGAGGTCATTAGCAATAATAACCTGTAATGAATTTATATTTCCCAGAGATTTAGGAAGGTAAGAGACATCTTTTTTCCCACTATTATCACAGGAGATAAACAAAAAAGCGGCAAAAGCAGCCAGGTAGAACGATTTCATAAAAAGAGGTTTATGTGGGAACTATCCTTTTGAAACTTTAAGTTTCATTCCCGGTTTTAATTTGTTACTGCTAATATCATTCCATTTTTTAATATTCTGAACCGTAACACCAGGAAATTTTTGAGAAATGCTCCATAATGAATCCCCACTCTTCACAGTGTACACTTTCGCATTACCATTATTTGAAACAGTGGTCTTTGCAACGCTTTTACCTACAGGGTTCCTGGGGTGGATAGTGAGTCGTTGTCCAATTTTAAGCCTGCTGCTTCTTAATCCGTTCCAACGCTTTATCTGGCCAACTGTTACCCCGTATCTTGCCGCTATTTTTCCTAAGTAATCTCCGCTTCTTACACGATATCGTATTCTGTTAGATTGTTCAAAAAGCTGTGGTAATGGTTTCTCTCTATCATTGAACTCCTTTTCTGCATACGCATAAATAGCTTCTTCATTCGCTACAAATTTTCCAACAGCATCCAACGGTAACCTCAATACATAGTTTTCATTTTTCACCTTTGGGATGATACCCAGTTTGTAAGACGGATTTAAAAACTGTAACTCGGCAAGGTTGGTATTTGTTACTTTTGCAACCTGGTCCAGACTTATCATTTTTTTAATGCGGATGGTGTCTGTAGCAACATAAGGTATTGCAGGTCCGTTACTTTTAAAGCCGTGTTCTTCGGCAAATTCAAAAATATACATTGTAGCCAAAAAAGCCGGCAAATATCCAGCTGTCTCACGTGGAAGATATTGTCTTATGTTCCAATAATTGGTATAACCTCCGGAACGTCTCAATGCCTTTGAAACATTTCCGGGCCCTGAATTATATGCCGCCAATGCCAGGTCCCAATCGCCCAAGCTTTTATATAAGCTTTTAAGATATTTACATGCAGCCTCAGTTGCCAACGTGGGGTCAGACCGGTCATCAACATAAGAACTCACATCCAATCCAAATAATTTTCCGGTATTGAACATAAATTGCCATAAGCCGGTAGCTCCTACTCTGGATTTTGCCCGCGGGTTTAATGCAGATTCAACAATAGCAAGGTATTTTAGCTCTAAAGGAAGGTTGTGTTTGTCCAGTTCCTCTTCAAACATTGGAAAATAGTAATCGCTTAATGCCATTAGTTTTACCATTGTTTTTCTTCGATTCTTAAGATATTGCTTAATTACACTTTCTAAAGAAGGGTTGTATTCCACATTAAAAGGGGTCCTCGCATTTAGCTCTTCTAGGCGTTGTTTTAGAACTTCCGTAGACAATTCTTCATAAGCGACCGGTTCATAGGTCTGAGTCGTTACAGCTCCATATACCTCCTCAAATAGTTCAGAGCTATACAGTTCCTGAAGCCATAAGCTATCCTTTTCTCTTGCTAGGGCCATATCTTTAAGGTCAAAGACCAATGTATCTTTAACTTTTGTTGCCACAAGGGTTGTAGGAAGATCTCCTGAGATTTGTTGAACAGCAATAGAGTCAACAACTTGAATTTGTTTTTGTTGAAGAGAATCTATAGGCGCTTTTTCATCCTGAGCATATAAAATTCCACAGCCTAAAAAAAGAGTAAAAAGTAAGAGATATCTTTTCATATAGAGATAAACGTAGGTTAATGGGGTAAATTTTGCTAAAATTAATGAATTGAAGGAAATAGACAAATTTTTAACATACCGAAAAGCAGCGTTATTGCGGTTATTACAGGTTGATCGCTACTCTAAAATTGCATTTATACCAGGTAATGTTTTCCCTTCCAGCATTTCCAACATAGCGCCTCCTCCCGTAGAAACGTAGCTCACTCTATCTGTAAAATTGAATTTCTTAACGGCAGCAACAGAATCTCCTCCTCCTACCAGTGAAAACGCCCCCTCTTTTGTTGCGTGAGCAATCGCATTTCCTAAAGCTATGGTACCTTCGGCAAATGGGGCCATTTCAAAAACTCCTACAGGGCCATTCCACAAAATAGTTTTCGATACTGCGATTACTTCTGCAAAATCTTCATTGGTCTTAGGCCCGGTGTCCAGACCCATCCAACCTTCAGAGATAGTATAGGCATCACTTATTGACGTATTGGCAAATTCAGAAAAACTGTCGGCTATAATGGCATCCGTGGGAAGGTGTACCTGTACATTTTTCTCTTTGGCTTTTTCAAGGATCTCAAGTGCCAATTCTTGTTTGTCCTCCTCTACTAAGGAGCTTCCTATACTGCCTCCTTTAGCTTTTACAAAAGTAAAGGCCATTCCACCGCCTATGATTAAGTGATCTACTTTATCCAATATATTCTCAATGATCGTGATCTTTGAAGATACTTTTGCACCCCCTATAATAGCAGTTACAGGCGCCTGGCTATTAGTGAGCACCTTATTTACATTCTCGATCTCTGAGGCCAGTAACAAACCAAAGCATTTATTTTGAGGAAAGAAATCTGCAATTACAGCGGTAGAAGCATGTGCTCTGTGCGCTGTTCCAAAAGCATCATTTACGTAGATGTCTCCTAATGCAGAAAGTTGCTGTGCAAAATTGCGGTCGCCTTTTGTTTCTTCTTCGTAATAGCGAAGGTTTTCCAGTAATAAAATTTCTCCGGGAACTAAATTTGAGACAGCTTCCGTTGCCATGTTTCCTATACAGTCCTCAACAAATTTAACATTCACGCCTAAAATTTCGGAAGCAGTTTTCACAATATGCTGTAATGAGAATCTTTCTTCTTTATTTTTTGGCCTTCCTAAATGAGTCATCAAAATACAGCTTCCCCCATCTTCTAAGATTTTAATAATAGTAGGTTTTGCAGCCTCTATACGAGTAGTATCGGTAACTTCAAGGTCGTCATTCAAAGGAACATTGAAATCCACCCGAATAAGTGCTTTTTTATTGTTAAAATCAAAGTCATTTACAGTTTTCATATGCATGTATTTCTGCTGCAAATATACAAGTTTAGCACTTCTTTTTTCGAACTAAAAAAAGTGTAGTTTTGTAAATGGATTTTTCTGAAATAATTGGTCAAAAACATCTTAAGGTACACCTCGCAAAAACGATAGAAAACAGTCGTGTGCCACATGCACAATTATTTGTGGGTGTTAATGGAACCGGGCTCTTACCTATGGCAATAGCTTATGCTAAACAGCTTTTATGCAACCATTATGAAAAGAATAGTCCTGAGTTTGAAATTTGCGCCCGAAAAGTTGATAAGCTATCACATCCCGACCTCCATTTTGTATATCCCGTAAACACAAACGACACCGTCAAAAAGAATCCTGTATCTTCTCTTTTTACTGAGGAATGGCGAAGTTTTGTGATCGCCAATCCCTATGCCTCTCTTTTTGATTGGTTTCAAAATTTGGGAATAGAGAACAAGCAAGGTAATATTAGTGTGCGCGAAGCCGAAGAGATCTCTAAAAAACTGTCCTTAAAAGCGTATGAAGGAGGTTACAAAGTTATGATCATATGGATGGCAGATAAAATGAATACGGAATGCGCCAATAAAATTCTCAAAATTGTAGAAGAACCGCCGGAAAAAACAGTGTTGTTGCTACTTACCGAAAATGAAGAACACATTTTAACCACAATTAGGTCCCGTTGCCAGAAATTACATTTTCCTCTGCTTCCTGAAGAAGAAATTGCAATGATTCTTACTCAAAAGCATGGGATTGCAAAAAATACCGCAAAAAAAATAAGCAGGCAGGCTCATGGTGATTATAATAAAGCATTGCATATAATGCATCACGATGGCGACGACCTGACATTTGAAAAATGGTTTGTATCCTGGGTACGAACTGCCTTTCGGGCGAAAGGAAATAAAAAAGTCATTAATGATCTAATACAATGGAGCGATATTATTGCCGGACAAGGCAGGGAAACCCAAAAGAAGTTTCTCCGGTTTTGTATTGAAGTATTTAGGCAGGCTTTACTTAAAAATTACAAAGCAGATTCGCTACTCTTCTTTGAATCTGAAGAGACCGGTTTTTCAATTGAGAAGTTTGCTCCTTTCGTTCATCAAAATAATATTTTTGAAATTACAAAGGCTTTAGAAGATGCTACTTACCATATTGAACGAAATGGAAATGCCAAAATTATTTTTACAGATCTATCTATTCAATTAACGCGATTAATTCATAAGACCGAGCTGGTATAAGCCTCCATTATTAAGAATGAGTGTTGTATAGATTTTAATTATTGTTTAACGCTTTAAATTCTAACTTCCTGGGCCGTTTTGATTTTCATTGAGGTTTCTGTGCATCTATAGCAAAATATTGCGTTAAACTGCCTTAAAATTGATTATTTGGTCTTTTTGAAGCAATAAATAAGGGAAGAAAACTCTTTTGTACGCCAGGCAGCCATATTTGACCAGAATCCTATAAAAAACGCCTTAATGGAAAATCTATTTTTGGATTTGTATTTTTCTGAAAGTAAGCTCACATAAAACGAATCAAAAATCATTGGTTTTATTTTTAAGAGCTTCATTTTTCCGGAAAATAATTTCTGCATTGATGCTCTTGAAAAATGCCAAAGGTGTCTTGGCGTATCATAAGCAGCCCAAAATTCCTTATAATACTTTGCATCAAAAGATCGAAAGTTAGGTACAGCGACAATTAAAGTACCCCCGGGCTTTACAAAAGATTCTATTTTAGAAATCGTTTCTTTTAAATCGGGCAGGTGTTCTAAAACATGCCATAGTGTAACAACATCAAATTGTTTTCCTTCCAGGTCGTCGATAGAGATTTCACTGTTTATTCCTTTTTCACTGGAAAAGCCTCGTGCCTTTTCGTTGGGCTCAACCCCGTATACCTCCCAGCCATTGTCCTTGGCCAATTTTAAAAATTCTCCTGTTCCGGCACCAATGTCCAATAAAGACCCCGGGCTCTTATTTAAAAAAGTAATCAGCCTTAACTTCAAAGCCAGTGAATACTTTTTTACGGTCTGATACAGTGTTGCCAGCAACCCCTTTTTGGCATCTGTGTGAGAAATATATTCATCGCTCTCGTAATAAGAAGTGAGGTCTTCTTTGTTGGGGGCCGGGTTGGTGATCAACATTTCCTTTCCCGGCTCATATAACAAATCAAAAGATTCTCCCGAAACGAGAAAATCTTTTGTAGTTAAATATATGTTTTCCTGACTTTTTTTCAATTTACATATTTAGTTGTTCCACGTGGAACAACTTATTTAACGCCCCATATATACAAGCATTACCGAGATATCGTTTGGTGAAACACCACTAATTCTGGATGCCTGCGAAACTGTTGTTGGTTTGATCGCGCTTAGTTTTTCCTTTGCCTCATAAGACAATGATTTCAGTTTTGAATAATCAAAGTTTTCAGGTATTCTGATCTCTTCTAAGCGATTTAATTTATCGGCATTATTCTTTTCTTTTGCAATATATCCGGCATATTTGACCTGTATTTCGGTTTGCTGAAGAACTTCAGCATCTAATTTGTTTTCTGCGATATGCGCTTCTACCGTGTCAATTTTCCGAATATCATCCATGGTAATATTGGGTCGCGAAAATATCTTGAACATTTTATCACTTTGCTTTATAGCCGCAGACGATTTAGATTCCAATATTGGGTTTATCTTTTCCGGGGTGACACTGGTCTCCTTAAAAAACCGAATGAATGCATCTGAATCTTCCTTTTTCTTCTCCATTTTTTTCATTCGCTCATCAGTAGCCAGTCCAATTTCATGAGATTTTGGAGTAAGCCTGAAATCAGCATTGTCCTGTCTTAATAAGGTTCTGTATTCTGCCCTTGAAGTAAACATTCTATAAGGCTCTTCGGTTCCTTTTGTAATAAGGTCATCTATTAAAACACCGATATATGCCTCATCCCTTTTTAAAATAAAAGGATCTTTTTCAGTAACCTTAAGGTGTGCATTGATCCCTGCCATTAGTCCCTGCGAAGCGGCTTCTTCATAACCGGTGGTGCCATTGATCTGTCCTGCAAAAAAGAGCCCGGAAACCAGTTTGGTCTCTAATGTATGTTTCAATTGAGTAGGGGGAAAATAGTCATATTCTATGGCGTAGCCCGGCCTGAAGAGCTTTACGTTCTCAAATCCTTCTACTTTTCGCAAAGCGTTAAATTGAACATCTTCCGGCAAGGATGTAGAAAAACCGTTAATATAATACTCTACAGTATCCCAGCCTTCGGGTTCAACAAATAACTGATGCTTTTCTTTATCTGCAAATCTGTTTATCTTGTCTTCAATAGAGGGACAGTAACGCGGACCTATGCTTTTAATAGCCCCGTTGAACATTGGAGATCGGTCAAAACCTTCCTTTAAAAGCGCATGTACCAGAGTGCTGGTATATGTCATATGACATGGCCGTTGTTCTTTTAAGGGCTGTGTACAATCCAAATAAGAAAATTTTTCAGGAATATCGTCTCCCGGTTGAATGATCATTTTAGAAAAGTCTAAAGACCTGCCGTCTACTCTGGGCGGGGTTCCTGTTTTCATTCTTCCGGCATCAAAGCCAAGATCAACCAGTTCTTTGGTGATTCCGGTAGCCGCACGCTCACCTGCTCTACCTCCGCCAAATTGTTTTTCTCCAATATGGATTACCCCGTTTAAAAAGGTTCCGTTTGTAAGAATAACTGTTTTCCCTCTAACTTCAAGACCCAATGAAGTCTTAACCCCAACAACTTTTTCGCCTTCCGTAATGATTCCGGAAACCATTTCCTGATAAAAATCAAGATTCCTGGTTTGTTCCAATGCGAGCCTCCATGCTTCTGAAAAGCGCATACGGTCACTTTGTACTCTCGGGCTCCACATGGCAGGGCCCTTTGATTTGTTCAGCATCTTAAACTGTATAGCGGTTTTATCTGAAACTATACCGCTATATCCTCCTAAAGCATCAATCTCACGCACAATTTGTCCCTTAGCAATTCCTCCCATGGCAGGATTACAAGACATTTGCCCAATATTCTGAAGGTTCATTGTGATCAACAGTGTTTTGGAGCCCAAATTAGCTGCAGCTGCAGCTGCCTCAGAGCCTGCATGACCTCCACCAACAACTATTACATCATATTCTTTTTGAAACATTGTATTTCATTTGTTCCACGTGGAACATTATAAAAAATTTTTAGGGCTGCAAATATAGTGTAAATTACTTAAAATCAACAAGTTAAATGATAAAAAACTGAAAATCAGACCTCTAGACAAAAGTTCGCCTCTTGAGTGCTTCATCTTCTTTCCTGCGCATTATTGCAGCGTCCGTATCCAATTTGTCTTTAAATCCACAGAAATGGAGTATACCATGAATCATAACCCGGTGCAACTCTGCTTCAAAACCAGTGGAAAAAATTGCGGCATTTTCTTTAACCCTTTCTACAGAAATATAAATTTCTCCATGTATTTGTTTACCTAAAGTATAGTCGAAACTTATAATATCCGTAAACGTATCATGGTCCAAGAATTCTACGTTCAGCCTGTGCAAATACACATCATCACAAAATATGTATGCAATATCTCCTTCTTCATAGCCTTCGGAAGTAATACTTTCTGAGATCCATTTTGTGACTGCATCTGAATCATTCAACTGAAAATTTGTTTCAGAATAAAATTCAATCATTTTTTTCCTTAAAATAGGTCTGTACCCTTTTCTTGTATTCTTGACGCAAAGGTAGCGCCTCACGATTTAAAATTTCAGTAGAATTAAAATATTTTTTCACATCGTCCGGCGATAATCTCAAGCTGTTTTGGTAGTTAGTCCGGTTCGTTCGGGACTCCCTTCTGGTTTCCTGTCCTTGTTCAAAATCTGCTTTATCCAGCTTAAGTAATTCATACTTTAAATTAAGCATTTTTTCCAACGTTCGTTGGTTAAAGCCTTTATCAAGTAGCTGCTGTTCGATATCTTCCATTTGACGCAACAGATCGCCTCCTTTACCCTTTAAACCTTCCTTACTAAGCTTGTCCTGAAGTTGCTGTCTAAGCATTTGTTGTTGTTTGTATATCTCATACAACTCTCCGTTTAAGTCTTCGTTTTCACCTTCTCCATCTCCACTATTGCCATCTTTTCCTTCTCCTTGTCCGTCATTCCCTTTTTCTCCGTTATTACCATCGCCTTGACCATCTCCTTCTCCACTTCCTTCACCTTCGCCTTGGCCTTCTTTTCCTTTTTGCATTCCTTCTTTCATCTTTTCTCCAAGACTTTCCTGTTTCTCAATTATATCCGGCAATTGAAATCCTTTTCCCTGTCCTTCGCCTTGTCCTTGTCCTTTCCCTTTACCGGCACCCGCTCCAAAGCTGGGCATATTCATCGCATTCTGCATACTGTTGAGCAACTCACTTAATAAAATGGCAAGTTCATTTGCCCCGGTAACAGTGTATTGCTGATTGGATATTCCCTGTCGCATATGGTTTTCTGCGAGTCGCTCTAAAGACTTGTCAATATTGTATTGTACTTCTGTCAAAGACTCATTAATACTGTTGCTTATCATGGGTTGACGTAAGGAGAGTGCAAACAAACTATCATCAATATGTTCAAAATTTAATTTTAGATCATTTTGTAGATTCAGCTTTTTTCCAAAAACAGGATTGCCATATTTTGTCTTCTTAAAATCCTCCATAAGGCTTTCCTGCTCAAAAGAAAATACGACAAGGTTGTCCAGTATCTGCCGTAGCATTTCCACATCTTCTTCAATGGTTTCCATTTGCCCTGCCTGCATTTGCATCTGCATTTGCTGGCCCATTTGTTTCATTTTCTTTCCAGCTTTTTTCTGATTTTCTGAAGCTCCCTTTTTATTGTCCTGTTGTAACTTATTTGTTGCTTTTTGTTGTTCTTCCTTCACCTGTTGCTCTCCTGTTTTATCTTGTGGAATGTCCATGGGTTTCTTCAAGCCATCGTTCTCCTTTTTAAGCTCCTCCATCTGCTTTTTATATTCTTCAAATTCCTTGTTGAGCTCTTCTTGCTTTTCCTTGGTGTTCTCATCTTCCGGAGCGTCTGCCAGTTTTTCTTGTTTTTCACCCAGTTTATATATTTCCTCAGCAAGTTTTTCAGCCTTTTTGTTCACATAATAGCGCTTTGTCAACTCTAAAAGCTGTTCAAGGTTCTTTTCCTGATTTTTATTCTGCTTGGCAAGTTTTTCCAGTTTTTCGGTCAACTCCTCTTTCTGGATCTTCTCCTGAAGTTTTTCTAGCTCCTCCAGGAGTTTTTCATTTTCTTTCAGGCGTTCTTCATTTTCCTCCAAACGTTCCTTCAGTTGCTCCTTATAAGGGTCTTCTTCATCCTCAGGCTGGAAATTCTCCAGGTTTTCTTTCAGCTCCTTCGAGAAATTCTTCATCATTTCTTCCTGCTGTTTTTGTCGCTTTATAAAGTTCTCCAGCTTCTTTTTGTCGTTCCAGTTGAGCTCATTTTTTTCTTTTTGGGTTTTAGACAATTCTTCCAGTTTCTTTTCCTGATCTCTCAAATCTTCAAGCGATTTATCCAGGCCTTTTATGGAGTTCTCCTGATTTTGAAGTTGTTCATTTTCCCTTTCGTCCTCAGTTAGTTTTCTAAATGTGTATATCCCCGATTTACTGGACTTAAACCTACGGATGGCATCATTATCAAAAACCTCAAAATAATATTCGTAAGCTACACCATCTGTAAGTTGAAGGTTGCCGGGAAAGGCATATACAAATTGATCAAAGTTTGTTTTGTTAAGAGGCAATGGTTCTGTCTTTTTTTGCAGTTCCTCTCCTTCGGGATAATAGACCAGTTGTAGTTTTGTTAGCCCGTAATCATCACTTACACGGCCAAGAAAATATACCAATTGGCTGTTTGTACTGTCTCTCTTTGATTGTATGTCGATCTCAGGATATTCATCTTTAATAACTCCCAGGGTAAAAGAGAGGTTTTCGTAGTCTTTTAAATCTTTATTAGATGTAGTAATGGCATAGTCCAATTTATTATATACTCCCCTGTCAAAAGCAAAGTTTTGGTCTTTTGATAAAAACTCATAGGTGGTGTCCTTTGTTTTTAAATGCACTGCGTCTGTGTTTTTGGTATTTACTTTCCACGCAACACGAGTACCTTCGGGAATAGTAGCATTTCCTGTACTTTTTAAGACTTCATCCTTTTTTCCTGTATAGCCAGGATAATCCAGCACCATCTCAAAAGACAACAGTGATGGTGTTTTAACAACACCCAGGGTATATTTTTGAGAGCTAACTTTGTTTGCCTTTAATTGAAAATCGATGGTTTCGTCCGGCTGCAAAAAAGTATATTCAAACATGCCCGGAGCTGTTTGTTGAAGGTAATAGGTTTCGTCGTTATAATGAATACTTACATTTTCAGGAAGCACCTCTCCTTCCGTGCGTATTTTCAGGGTAAAGCTGTTGTTTTCAATAGCGTTCAGGTTCTCATTCAGCACAAAAAATGAAAAAGGGGCTGGTGGTTCGTAGGCAGTATCATAATTCACTACTCGTTTATAACTATTGGAAAAAAGGTCCTTTTCGCCCAATATACTGAACAGCACAAAAATTATGATCGGTATCGCCGCATATTTTAAGTATTTGGCGTTCTTTTTAAAATTGACCGCTCTTTTAAATTGAATGGGTTGCAGCTCTCCCGATTTTTGATCTATACTAGCAGCGAGTAATTCACTTTCGCGTTGGTTTTGATTCAATTGAATTACATTCAATAGCTTATCATTTACTTGAGGAAAGTGATCTCCTATGATCTTTGAGGCCTCCTCATGAGAAATTCCGCTCTGGAGATTAAACAATTTTAAAAGAGGGAATGCAATAAAGCGAACAAATAATCCTGCTTCCACAACAACAAATGCCCAAAATAGAATGGTGCGGCCCAGAGGGTCCAACCATAAAAAATATTCGACCAGGAGCGTAATCAAAAAATACAATAGTCCAATAGCGAAGAAAAGGATCGCTCCCCTGATCAACTCATTGGTATAGTATTTTTTTATAAATTGTTCCAGCTTTTGCTGAATGATACTAAATGTACTCATCAATAGGTTTTACTTAGAAACAGAATTTCTAAAATACAACTTTATTTTGTATCAAAAATTGCTCCAAAACACTCTGTTATGAAGGATTTAAAATATCTCGCCGCATTCTCGATCCCCGTCGCAGCTGTTATTGGGTTGATATTAAGGGGATATTGGGTGTTTTTTACGCCTTTTTTTGCATTTGTTTTGGTTCCTGTCCTTGAAATCCTACTCCCTGTAGAAAACAGAAACCTTTCCGAAGATGAAGCAAAAGCAAAAGGCAAAAATCCTTTTTTTGATATTTTACTTTATCTGAACCTTCCCCTGGTCTATGGTATTCTGGGCTGGTTTTTATGGAGTATCAACCGGGCCGAGTATTCAATGTATGAGTTAGTTGGCCTTACGTTTTCAATTGGAATTGTATTAGGGTCCAACGGGATTAATGTTGCACATGAATTAGGACATCGTAAAACACAATGGGAGAAAACACTTGGAAAATCACTACTGCTCCCGGCATTATATATGCATTTTTATATAGAGCATAATTTTGGGCATCACCTCAATGCAGCTACCAAAGAAGATCCCGCAAGCGCAAAGTACAATCAAACCTTATACTCTTTTTGGGTAACTTCCATGGTACGACAATACATAAGTGCCTGGAAAATTCAACGAAGTTTGTTGAAACGAGAAAACAGATCTTTTTTCAGTTTTAAAAATGATATGTTTTGGTTCGTTATTTTACAAGTTGCATATGTAGGAAGCATTTTTTTATTCTTTGGAACTACAGCTTTTTGGGTTGCCATTGTGATCGGGCTGATTGGGGCGATTTTGCTGGAAACCATAAATTATATTGAACATTACGGGCTTAGTAGAAACAAAACCTCTTCCGGGCGCTACGAGAGAATGCAGGAAATTCATTCCTGGAACTCTAATCATGTATTAGGACGTATAATACTCTATGAGCTCACGAGGCATAGCGACCATCATTATCGGGCTCATAAAAAATATCAATTACTGGATTGCCATGAAACAAGCCCTCAAATGCCTTATGGCTATCCTACCTCCATGATACTTTCCATGCTGCCACCTTTGTGGTTTGCAATAATGAACAAAAGAATTCCTATTGAAATGCGATCTTAGGATTGTATCTTTGCCTATTCAGAAAAAAGAAGACCATTTATGAGCAAAAAAGTGCGTGTGCGTTTTGCCCCTAGTCCAACAGGGCCGCTCCACATTGGAGGAGTAAGAACCGCTTTATTTAATTATTTATTTGCAAAAAAACACGGTGGTGATTTTATCTTACGAATTGAAGATACGGATCAAAACCGCTATGTTGAAGGTGCTGAAGAATATATTGTTGAAGCGCTTAACTGGCTTGCTATTCCCTTTGATGAAGGACCCGGAAAAGAAGGGGGTTTTGGCCCCTATCGTCAAAGTGAGCGAAAGCATTTGTATAGAGAATATGCGGAAAGCTTAGTTGCCAATGGAAACGCTTATTATGCTTTTGATACTTCGGAAGAATTGAATGCCCATAGAAAAGACCATGAAGCAAATGGAAAAACATTTATCTATAATTGGCACAATCGCTTAAAGCTGAAAAATTCATTGTCTCTTTCAGAAGCAGAGATACAGGAAAAATTATCGGCAGGAGAAGAATATGTCATCCGGTTTAAGTCTCCGCAAAATGAAACGCTTCATTTAAGAGATATTATTCGCGGAGATATGGAAATTAATACCAATGTGCTGGATGATAAAGTGCTTTTTAAGAGTGACGGTATGCCTACATATCATTTGGCAAATATCGTAGATGATCATTTAATGGAAATCTCTCATGTGATTCGTGGAGAAGAATGGCTTCCTTCATTAGCTTTACACGTATTACTGTATAAGGCTTTTAATTGGACGGCTCCTCAATTTGCCCACTTACCGTTGATCATGAAGCCGCAGGGTAAAGGAAAATTAAGTAAACGCGATGGTGATAAAATGGGGTTTCCTGTATTTCCTTTGGAATGGAAAGCCGTAGACGGAGATACATTTGCCGGCTATAGAGAAGATGGTTATTTGCCTGAAGCCGTTGTAAATATGCTGGCCTTTTTAGGTTGGAACCCGGGAACAGAAAAAGAGATCTTCAGCTTGGAAGAGCTTGTAAGTGCTTTTGAACTGGACCGTGTACATAAAGCAGGAGCTAAGTTTGACCCTGAAAAAACAAAATGGTATCAGCATCACTATTTACAGGAAATGGATGAGTCTGTTCTTGTTGATCAATTTACAACTTTGCTTAAAGAAAAAGGGATTGTGAATGCGTCGAATGTAGCAACCATTGTATCTCTTTTAAAGGAACGCGCCACGTTTATGAATGATCTCTGGGAGCAGGGAAATTTCTTTTTTGAAAGGCCGGAAAGCTATGATGAAAAGGCTTCGGCTAAAGCCTTTAAGGCGGAAACTCCTGAAATTCTTCGGAATGTTGTAATGATCCTGGATCAGGACATTGATTTTTCCGCAGCTACTATTTCAGAAAAAGTAAAAGGGTGGATCACAACACAGGAGATGGGTTTTGGAAAAGTAATGATGCCTTTGCGACTGGCTCTTGTGGGTGAAATGAAAGGTCCGGACGTTTTTGAAATTGCATCTCTTTTAGGAAAAGCAGAAACTATCAAACGTATTGAGAACGCTATTTTGGCAATGGATCAAAAATAAATGACCGCAGCGATAACAATGGTGGAGCTGTGTCCTTCAAACTCTTTGTCACCATTGGTTTCCAGGTCTTTATCGTTAAGCTTATTGAACATATTGGTCACCCCGTATTGGTAGTGCCCGCTTATACGGAAGTTTTCCAGACCGGCAGTAATACCTCCCATTACATGAAAATTGACCTTTGAAATGTCCTGGATATCGCCTGATCTTAAAGCGGTATAGCCATCAACGATATAGTTCTCGTATCTGTCTTCTTTAAGTTTCATCTTTCCGTTTACATTCAAAATAGGGCCAAACTCCAGGCTTAAATGATGTTTTATGATGTTGTAACTTCCTAAAAAGTTCAATTGCGCAGATTGAATGGTATAAGGCACATATTGCTGGTTGAAAGCCCCGCTATTTGTACCCTGGCCCCTGGCCAAAATCCCTATTTCGGTATTGTAATAATTTATTCCATAGACCAGGTCGAAATTATTTCTGAAGGAACCTCGGGTAGTAAATCCTGCCATAAAGCCTGCGCCCTGTTCTGTGTTAAAATTTGAAGTGCTGATATCAAATAACGTCAATCCGCCATTAATTCCTAATCGATTGTATTCATCATAGTTTCTTTGTGAATAAGATTGCTGAAAAAGTAATACGGAAAAGGTAACAAACAACAGGTTTTTTAGACTCATAATAAGGGTACATTTAAAGCGCGTAAAAATAGCTTTATTTTTGTATCTTCAAAGTCTTTATGAACTAAAATTGACACGCTATGGGAGGATTTCTTTTATTGGTTCCACTTTTTATTTTCGGATTCTTTATTTTATTGGCAGCCGTCTTTACGGTGAAGCAACAAACATCTGCTGTTGTAGAACGCTTTGGAAAGTTTCAAAGTATACGCAATTCGGGATTGCAGTTAAAAATTCCTGTCTTTGATAGAATTGCAGGACGTATCAACCTGAAAATCCAGCAGTTGGATGTTATTGTAGAAACAAAGACAAAAGACGATGTTTTTGTACGATTAAAGATCTCTGTACAATATCAGGTCATTAAAGAGAAAGTATACGATGCTTTTTACAAGCTTGAAAACCCACATGATCAAATTACATCCTATGTATTTGATGTGGTGCGGGCCGAAGTTCCTAAAATGAAACTGGATGATGTTTTTGAGCGAAAAGACGATATCGCAATTGCCGTAAAACAAGAGTTAAACGATGCAATGATCAATTACGGGTATGACATTATTAAGACCCTTGTAACCGATATTGATCCGGATACACAAGTGAAGTCGGCCATGAATAGGATTAATGCTGCAGAGCGTGAAAAGGTGGCAGCAGAGTATGAGGCTGAAGCAGAACGAATTAAAATTGTAGCCAAAGCACGTGCCGAAGCAGAAAGTAAACGCCTTCAGGGACAGGGTATTGCAGACCAGCGACGTGAAATAGCCCGTGGACTGGAAGAAAGTGTGGATGTATTGAACAATGTAGGGATCAACTCTCAGGAAGCATCTGCTTTAATTGTAGTAACACAGCACTACGACACATTACAATCTATTGGAGAGGAAACCAATACCAATTTAATATTATTGCCAAACTCACCACAGGCAGGTAGCAATATGCTAAACGACATGATAGCTTCATTTGTAGCAAGTAACCAGATTGGGGAACAAATGAAAAAGGAAAATGAGGCCAAAGGTATTGGGAAAACAACACGGAAAAAAAGAACACCTCCTCCGCCACCGGCAGACGATGATTTTAATTATTAAAAGCAAAAGCCGTCGTATTGACGGCTTTTTTTATTCTGCAAGTTTTGCCCATGAGTCTCTTAATGGGACCGTCCTGTTAAAAACTATTTTTTCTGAAGTACTATCACGGTCTACAACAAAATAACCCAAGCGTTGAAATTGAAACTTATCTTCAGGCTTTACATCCTTTAGGCTTGGTTCTGCATAACCGGTAGTTACCTCTAAGGAATTAGGGTTTACAAAATCCATAAAATCTTTTTCTTTATGGGAGTCCGGTGCGGGATCTGTAAATAAGCGGTCGTACAGGCGCACCTCAATGGGTAAGGCATCTGCTACGGAAACCCAATGCAGTGTTCCTTTTACTTTTCGCATAGAGGCTTCGGTTCCACTGCCGCTTCGGCTATCCGGATCATATGAGCAGTGTATTTCGATGATATTTTCTTCTGCGTCTTTCACTACGCTTTCCCCTTTGATGATATACGCATTCTTTAGTCTAACCTCTTTATTTAAGGTGAGCCTGAAAAACTTTCGATTGGCTTCTTCTTTGAAGTCATTTCTTTCAATATATAATTCGCGTGAAAAAGGAACTTTTCTACTCCCTGCACTGGCATCTTCCGGATTGTTTTCGGCTTCCAGCCATTCGGTCTCACCTTCGGGATAATTAGTGATCACTAATTTCACCGGGTCCAAAACCGCCATTACCCTTGGTGCTTTTTTATTGAGGTCTTCACGAACATTGAACTCGAGATGAGAAACATCAATCAGGTTTTCGCGTTTTCCAACGCCTATGCTGTCTACAAAATTTCGTATTGACTCAGGCGTATACCCTCTTCTTCTCAATCCTGAGATCGTAGGCATTCTGGGGTCGTCCCATCCCTTTACAAATCCTTCTTCAACAAGTTTTGCAAGTTTTCTTTTACTAACTACTGTGTGGCTTAGGTTTCTACGTGCAAATTCTCGTTGCTTAGGCCGTAATCTATCTTCTTGATACACCTGGTCCAAAAACCAATCGTACAGCTCTCTATGAGGCAGAAACTCAAGTGTACAGAAAGAATGTGATACCTGCTCAATATAGTCGCTCTCACCATGGGTCCAATCATACATAGGGAAGATCTTCCAATCGTTTCCTGTCCTGTGATGGTGTTTGTGCAATACACGATACATTACCGGGTCTCTCATTAACATATTTGAAGACCCCATATCAATTTTAGCACGAAGTACATGCTCTCCTTCAACCACTTCTCCGTTTTTCATTTTTTCAAGAAGTTCCAGGTTTTCTTCTACAGAGCGATCTCTGTAGGGGCTTGGTGTTCCCGGGGTATTAGGTGTCCCTTTTTGTTTTGCGATATCTTCGGAAGATTGAGAATCTACATAGGCTTTTCCTTCTTTTATAAACCGAACGGCCCACTCATATAATTGCTGAAAATAATCTGAAGCATAGCATTCCTTTGCCCAGGTGAAGCCTAACCAGGAAATGTCGCGCTTTATGGCATCTACGAATTCCTGTTCTTCTTTGGCAGGATTGGTATCATCAAACCGAAGGTTGACCGGAGCATCATACTTCTCTCCTAATCCAAAATTAAGGCAGATCGCTGAAGCGTGCCCTATGTGGAGGTATCCGTTTGGTTCCGGAGGAAATCTAAAACATAGCTCATTTCTTGAATGGGTTGTCGCCAGATCTTCTTCAATAATATGCTCTATAAAATTGAGGGATTCTTTTTCTTCTGTCATTGCTAAAATTAAAAAGCAAAGGTAACTAAATAACAGAAAAAAGTATCTTTACCAAAACTTTTTAAATGAGTACGATCCGATTAAAGAATATAAAGATTTATGCCTTTCATGGTTGTTTGGTGGAAGAGGAAAAAATAGGTTCAGATTATCTCGTAAACCTATCTGTGAAAGCGGATCTTTCTAAGGCTGCAGCAACCGACAGGTTAGGGGATACGGTGGATTATGTACATCTTCAAAAAATAGTAAAAGAGGAAATGGGAGTGCGGTCCAAGCTTTTAGAGCATGTTGGGCAACGTATTATAAATACAATTTTTAAGCAAATTCCTTTGGTAGATTTTATAAAAGTAACCGTTTCAAAAGTGAATCCGCCTATTGGTGGTGATGTTGCAGAGGTAAGTGTTACCATGCAATCTCGAAGGGATTAAGAAAAATTATACGGAGTTTTAGTTAAATTTATTTACATTTGCCCCTGTCTAAAAGGCATCGTGGCCGAGTGGCTAGGCAGAGGTCTGCAAAACCTTGTACAGCGGTTCGAATCCGCTCGATGCCTCAGGAAAACCTTCAGTTCGCACTGAGGGTTTTTTTATGGATTCGTATTGATCACAGAAATATTATTTTCAATAGGTGGGTGGCCCTGTCCCGGGATACGTTCCAATCCTGCTTTTACTTCATTTGGAAAGATCCCCTGCAACAGCAACAGTACTCCAAAGCCTATAATGAGTATGCTTACCCATTTTTTGGTTTTAAAAATAAAACGAGGGGTCATTTTGCTTTTCAGCTTTTTTGCCAAGGAGATTTTTAACAGGTCCGTACAAAAAAAGGTAATAAGAACAGTACTTAAAAAAAGAAAAACTCCGTTTTCTGAAGATGTTAAAGCATTCGCCATAATAATAGTACCGATCCAGCCTGCCAGAACACCAAAGTTTACGAAATTGAGAAGGAACCCTTTTAAAAATAAACCGCTCAGATTTTTTTTCACCTTCACCGCATAGTGCTCCCTTACTATTTTAATAAAAGATTTTACCGTGCGGATATAAGAAATAATTCCATAGGCAACCAATACAGCGCCTCCAAAAATAAGAAGCCCCGGATCGTCCTTTACTTTTTCTAAGATCTTGCTGGTACTATAATAGGCGATAAGAATGAAGAATATGTCTGCCGTCATGGCCCCCAGGTCAAAAAATAGCCCGGCTTTAAATCCTTTGGTGATGCTTGTTTCGATGAGCGTAAAGAAAACCGGTCCTACTGCAAAAGCAAGTAGAAATCCATAAAAAGCCGCATACCATAAACCATCAAACATAGTACTGTAAAAGTACAACTTTTGTTTATTCTCCTCCGGGGTATTCTGGTATTAATTCAGCACTTTTATTCTACCTCCGGCAAATTTGTTCTTTTTGATTTCTTTTGGGTCCCCATAGATAATAACATCTCCTCCGGCTACAACACGAACATCTACTTTATCACTTGCATTCACTTCAGCTTCTCCTGCAGCAGTTATAGCAACTTTTGTGTCTTGTGTTTCAAGGGCCATTCCTTCAAAAATACCTCCGGTGTTTAATATTATTTCCTGGCTTTTCGACAATCCTGAAGCTTCCACGATCCCACCTGTCACAGCTTTAATCTTTGTGTGGTTTGTCTTTAGGCCAACTTTTATTTTTCCTCCTTCCTGAGAGCGGAGCGTAATTGTGTTTTGTTCTATTGCTTCGTTAGAAACAATATAAGCTCCTTCATTTGCGTCTATAATATCTATAGAAGTATAATACACTTCAACAAAGGTTCGCTCACCATTGAATCTTTTTTCCAGGTGCATCCTTATTTTTAATTTCCCATGCTCATTAATAACCTTTACATCATCTGTATTTTCACCTTTTATAATTACTTTATTCTCACTTGAAGCAATAAGATTTACTTCTATCAAATCGAAGACCTTTAATTCATTGAAGTCTCCTACATCTTTTTGTATCTGGCGTTGTCCAAAAACAAATACGGAGCATAGTACTGCTGTAATTGTTATAACTGATCTCATAAAATCTATTGTTTTGTTTCTATATAGAGTGTATTATATTTAAAATGTTACACTTCTACCTCTATTTCGTTTCGATGCCCTAACATTGTAAAATCCAAGTGTTTTTTTACTAAGTCTGCATTTTTCACTTTCACATAAACTTCATCTCCCAGTTGGTATATATTTTTTGAATGCTGTCCAAGTACCGCATACTCATCTTTATCGAAAATATAATGATCGTCCTTAAGGTCCTGTAGTCGAACCATACCTTCACATTTATTAGATAGTATTTCAACATAAACACCCCATTCCGTGACACCGGAAATAACCCCCAGGAAATTTTGGTCCTTATGGTCCTGCATGTATTTTACCTGCATATACTTAATGCTGTCTCTTTCTGCATTGGATGCAAGATTTTCCATATCGCTGGAGTGACTGCACTTATCTTCATATTTTTCTTCCTTAACCGAATTTTTACCATCCAAATATCTTTGCAATAACCGGTGTACCATCACATCAGGATAACGGCGAATAGGTGATGTAAAGTGTGTATAATAGTCAAAAGCCAGCCCATAATGTCCAATATTATTCGTGGTGTAGACTGCTTTACTCATAGATCTTATAGCTAGTGTATCAACTAGATTCTGTTCTTTTTTCCCTTGAACGTCTTTCAATAATTTATTTAATGAAGCTGCTGTAGAGTTACGGTCCTTTGTATTTAATTTATAACCAAAACGTTTAATTATGTTTTCCAATGCGGCAATCTTTTCATCATCCGGCTCATCGTGAACCCGGTATACAAAGACCTTTTTATTGCTTTGCTTTCCAATGAACTCCGCTACACTTCTGTTAGCAAGAAGCATAAATTCTTCAATTAGTTTATTTGCGTCTTTACTTTCTTTAAAATAAACCCCCTCCGGTTCATTATGTTCGTTTAATTTAAATTTCACCTCTATTTTATCAAACGAAATAGCTCCCTGCCGCATTCTGTTTTTCCGAAGAATTTTAGCTAATCTGTCCAGTTCTATAATAGCTTCTGCGATTTCTTTTTTAACTGAATATTTTTTTTCTGTAAGGGATATTTCTGAAGGGATCTCATACTCAGTAGCATCTGGATTTTCAATGATATGTTGTGCTTCTTCGTAAGCAAACCTGGCATCACTATAAGTTACTGTCCTTCCAAACCACTTCTTTAGAACCTCTGCTTTTGTATTCATTTCAAAAACTGCAGAAAAGGTATATTTTTCTTCATTAGGCCGTAATGAACATGCTCCATTTGAAAGTATCTCCGGAAGCATGGGTACGACCCTATCCACTAAATACACAGAAGTTGCCCGTTCGTATGCTTCGTCATCCAGAACAGTACCGGGTTGTAAATAATGTGAAACATCTGCAATATGGATCCCAACTTCATAATTGCCGTTTTCAAGTTTCTTAAAGGAAAGAGCATCATCAAAATCCTTTGCGTCTTTTGGATCGATCGTGAAAGTTAATTCATCACGCATATCACGACGCTTTTTTATTTCTTCAGAATGAATTTTGGTATCCAGATTATTAGCGAATTCTTCAACTTCATAAGGAAACTCATAAGGTAGTCCGTATTGTGCTAAAATAGAATGGATCTCTGTATTATGTTCACCAGGATTTCCAAGTGTTTTTATTACGCGTCCAAAAGGAGAATCTGCATTTTCCGGCCAGTCTTCCATAGCAACCAATACTTTTTCACCATTCTTTGCATTACCTATATTTCCTTTAGGCACAAAAATATCTGTATACATTTTATAGTCGCTTACATCTACAAAAGCGAAATTTTCCATAACCTGTATTGTTCCAACAAACTCTGTTCGTTTACGTTGTAATATCTTGGTAACCTCACCTTCTGTTTTACCTCTTTTACGACGTTTAAAAACGTAAACTTCCACTATATCCCCTTGAAGTGCCTTATTTAGGTTTTTGTTTTTCACCAGGATGTCTTCTTCCAGATCATCTACGATCACATATCCCTGGCCACGACCAGCGATATCAACTCTCCCTGTATAATAATTTTGCGATGGTGTAAGTATATACCTGCCTCTTTCTATCTCCTGAATGGTCCCTTTTACTTGTAGCGCTCTAAGTTTTTTAATGATCTGGTTACGGCTGCTAGGGTCATTTACTCCTAACTTCGCTGAAATTTGTTTGTAATTATAAGGTTTAGAATGATCCTTTCGGAGTATAGTTAAAATGCTTTTGGTAAGTCCTTCAATTTTTTGTTTTCTCTTTCTTTTTTTTCGCTGAGGCATAGTTTGTTATTAATAATTGTAAAAGTACGTTTTCTAAATCAATAGAGTTCTCTTATTCATAAAGATTTAGTATCTTGGTTAAAGCTTCAGTATGAGTATGAAAAACTTTAGAACCATAGCTGTTTTTACCTTTCCCAGCGAATATGCTGTTTTACGATTACTATTGGAACAACAAGGGATAAAACATGTTTTTTTACATGAAACAATGATAGGTGTATTACCGTTTCATTCCAACGCATTCGGAGGTATACGACTGCAGGTACACGAAAACGATATAGAAGCAGCTCAAAAGATCATCAAAGAGTTAGATGACTCTTCAAATTTAAAGATCGTATAATTTTATTATCAACATATATTTACATATACATCTTTTCTTTTAAAATTTAATTAAATAAAATAGTGATAATGATAGTCTGTTAATATGTAGCATAACTTTTTGACTATCTTCATGGAATTAAAGTTATGGTTATTTCTTTATAGATTATCAACAAGTTTTAAAATGCAAAATTCTTTTAAAAACAGGAGTTTAATCTACATAATTAACAGCTGTCGAAAACCAATATTCACAGTGTATTTTTAGTAACTTTTTTTAAAAAAGGTGTTTAGAACGAAAAAAAAATTGCTAATAAAGTTTAGATAAATAGTATTTAAAAAAGTTGCATACTATTTTAAGATGTCACTATGATAAAATATAATAAATTAAGCAACTTTTTTTCTTTAGAATATATTCACAAATATAAACAGTGTTGTTAACTTTATAATTACATAAATATTAATAAATAGTAAACTCACACATTTACAATATCTTTGAAAAAACAACGAACTATGAAAATAGCTATAGGAAACGACCACGCCGGCACACAATACAAAAATACTATTGTTGATTACCTGAAAAATGAAGGTTATGAAGTCACTAACTATGGGACAAATACTAATGATAGTGTTGATTATCCGGATTTTATTCATCCGGTTGCAAATGATGTTGAAAACAATACAGTAGATTTTGGAATTATTATCTGTGGAAGTGGGAATGGAGCAAATATGACTGCTAATAAATACCAAAAAGTAAGATCTGCTTTGTGCTGGACCAAAGAAATTACAGCCTTAGCGCGGGAACATAACAATGCAAATGTTTTAAGTATTCCTGCTCGATTTACAAGTGAACCACAAGCCCTTGAAATGGTAAAGACATTCTTAAATACTTCTTTTGAAGGAGGCCGTCATCAAAGACGTGTCGAAAAAATAGCTTGCTCTTAATATTATAAAAATGGGCCACTCTCACCACCACCATTCACATAATGATGTAAAGGGGAGAAATCTGCTCATTTCTATTGTTCTTAACATTCTCATCACTATTTCACAGGTAATAGGAGGCTTAATTTCCGGAAGCTTATCACTATTAAGTGATGCACTACATAATTTTAGTGATGTATTGTCTTTGATCATAAGTTATATTGCTGATAGATTTTCTAAGAAAAAAGCCTCACCCTCTAAAACTTTTGGATATAAACGTGCCGAAATTATTGCTGCGTTTGTTAATGCATCTACACTTTTAATTGTGGCAGTATATCTCGTTTACGAAGCGATATTACGTTTTTTTAACCCGCAGGAAATTGAAAGTAAATTGGTAATATGGCTGGCTCTTGTTGGAATTTTAGCAAATGGTTTTAGCGTTCTATTGCTTCGGAAGAATGCAAAGGAGAATATGAATATGCGCTCTGCATACCTACATTTATTTACAGATATGTCCGCATCGGTGGCAGTGTTAATTGGCGGACTGCTAATGAAGTATTTTGGGTGGTTTTGGGTAGATAGCGTTCTAACGGTATTGATCGCGATCTATTTATTGTTTATGGGATATGCGCTTTTAAAAAGTTCTTTTAATGTTTTAATGCTTTTCACACCGGAAGATGTAAACCTGGAAAGCATTAGTGATGCAATTACAGAGTTTTCAGAAATAAAAAATGTACATCATATGCATGTATGGCAGCTTAACGAAAAAGAAATACACCTAGAGGCACATATAGAATTTTATGAAGACATATCCTTATCACAATTTGATGAAATTTCCGATAGAATAGAAGAATTACTATATCATGATTTTGAGATCAATCATGTGAATCTACAACCGGAGTTTCAAAAGGATGACCCTAAAGACATTATAATTCAGGATTAGATGGAGATTATTGTAAAAACTTTTGATGAACTTACCATTCATGAATTGCATGACCTATTGCAATTACGAGTTGAAGTCTTTGTGGTAGAGCAGGATTGCGTATATCAGGATATTGATGGAAAAGATAAAAAAGCGCTTCATATTATAGGTAAAAAGCAAGGAAAGGTCGTAGCTTACACACGTTGCTTTGGACCCGGAATCTATTTCGAAGAAGCTGCGATTGGAAGAGTTGTTGTTGAAGAAGGACAACGTAAATACGGATATGGACATGATATTATGAAAGCGTCAAAAGAGGCTTTAAACAAAAAGTTTAATACAAATATCATTAAACTTTCTGCTCAAACCCATCTCGTTAAATTTTATAGATCACATGGATTTAAAACCATTGGGAATGAATACCTTGAAGACGGTATTCCACATATTGCCATGATCACAGCTTAATAGGATCCTTTTTAAGATTAAGGTCGTCCAACATGTCCTGTGTAAACTTATAATGCCCTCGGCGTGTAATAATCCTAAACCGTTCGTTACGCATACGTGTTAACACATCCAGAAACCGCCATTTTGATTTAAGTAAAGTAGGCGTTTGAGATTTTAAACTTACTTCAAAATAATGTTTGATCCCAGCTCTTTCAGCAACAATATCTGGAGTTATAGTTATATCACTACCTTTTTTATGGTATGATTTAGGAGTTTCATAACCATCGATATCGGCGCGGATATTTTCAAATCCCTTTTTTTCTAAATAGATGACAGATTCTTTTATTAGGTCTCTACTTTCCTCTTTGTCTATTTGTATCATAATCAAATATAATACAAAAAATATAGGAAAATCTGTGTTAATGGCGCGTTAAGTCTTTTTTGACCGAACCTGTTTATTAAAAGGAATTCCTAATTGTACCAGAATATCTTCATCATTGGTTTGGTCTGAGATATCCAGCCCATACTGTATTTTAGACGTGTCTTCATAGACAAAAGTTCTAAAAATACGATCCCAGACAGACAACATATTTCCGTAGTTACTATCAGTCCATGGCAAACGGTAATGATGATGAAACTTATGCATATTTGGAGTTACAATTACATAACTCAAGCCTTTATCAAGCCACAAAGGCATAGCTATGTTTGCATGGGTAAAGTAAGTGAAAAGAACACTTAATATTCGGTATAAGAAGTAGAAAGAAATAGGCATTCCTGTAATGATCACAGCGATTAGAGCAAATGTTTCTCTAATAATAAAATCAAAAGGATGATGCCGTGTCCCTGTGGTCACATCAACATTCTTATCGCTATGATGTACTATATGTAAGCGCCACATCCATTTTATCTTATGTAACAAATAGTGTACTCCGTATTGTGCGATTAGATCCAGAATTATAATGGAAAGCAGCAATTCCACCCAAACGGGTGCTTCAAATAAATGCAGTATACCAAATTGATTGTCGCTCAACCACAAAAATACACCGGCGGTTGTAATACCAAATACAACATTAATAATTAGCACAAAGAACAGTAATACTAAATTTATCTTGGCGTGTTTCCATTTTTTGTATTTCAGAACAACCAGGCTGTAATTGCCTTCCAGAACCCAAAAAATAGCAAGGCAGAAAAAGACCCATCCGGCTTTCATCCAGATTGGCATGGTTTCAAAGAAGTTTAAAAAAGCCTCCACTATTATTTAAGGATTCGCCTGTATCGATTTTCATCATTCAATACCGAAACGGCTTCCAAAATTTCCGGATTGTTAAGGATTTGATAGTTGTAGAGTCCTTCGCGATAAAAATAACGCTTTAAGATCTCATCACTAAGCAACGACTTTATTTCGGCTTTTTTTGCGACAACCGCCTTATCTTTTGCAATATCGATCGCAGCCATTAATTGATTATAACTGGAGTTAATTTCTAGTTGAAGATCGTCGTCTTTTGCCCGCCGCAAAGCTTCTGTAAATTCCTTTTCGGTCTCGGTCTCGTAAGTAAAGTTGTTTTTCTTCAGAAATTGTATAAAATCCTGGAAATCGGCATCAGTAAAACTAAAATTCTTCCAATCGTTCATTTTATGGCTATAGTAATACTGCGTTGCATAATCAAAAATTACATTGTCTTTCAGTAAAGCTGTAGTAATAGGGCTAAATGCAGCAGTTTCTAATTCTATATCGGGTAAAATTCCTCCGCCATCATAAACCGTTCTTCCTCCTTTGGTTTTAAATTTGTTGTACTCCTTAGAGTCTACCCGAACAGGATCTCCGTTCTCATCACGATTCCAATAATCCAACGCCTGTATGCATCGTCCGCTAGGTGTATAGTACCGTGAGATGGTTACTTTTAATTGAGTTCCGTAAGTTAGCTTTTTAGGACGTTGAACCAACCCCTTTCCAAAACTACGAGCCCCTACAATTACAGCGCGATCCAGGTCCTGCAATCCGCCAGACACAATTTCACTTGCCGAAGCACTTCTTCCATTGACCAAAACCACTAAAGGAATTTCAGTATCGATAGGGTCCTTGGTTGTTTTATAGGTCTTGTTGTATTTCTCAATAACCGATTTTGTAGTTGTTATTACCTCTCCTTTTGGAACAAAAAGGTTGACAATACCAATAGCTTCGTTTAACAAACCACCCGGATTGCCCCGAAGGTCCAAAATAATTTTTTTAGCTCCTTGCGACTTTAAGTCTTCAAGAGCCGCTTTGGTTTCAACAGTTGTTTTACGGTTAAACTTTGACAATACAATGTAACCAATATCATTGTTGATCAATTTGTAGAATGGTACCGCATGTACATCTACAGAAGAACGTGTTAGGGTGGTTGTATTTCTTTTCCCCTGGCGAACATAGGTTACTTCAACTTCAGATCCCGGAGCGCCTTTTAGTAATTCACCTGCATCATCTTCAAAGTCAGCAATTCGCACAGAGCCTATCTTAATAATTTCATCTCCTGCCTTTAATCCTGCTTTATCTGCCGGATAATCCTTATAAGGTTCAACAATTACAATTTTATCTTTTTCGGACCTGGCAGAAGCACCAATTCCGGTATAGATTCCCGAGTTATTGATACGAGCATCTTCCACTGCCTGTTCATTCCAATACATGGTATACGGGTCCAGGTCTTCAAGCATCCCTTTTATTGCCTTATCCATTAAAGCTGCAGGAGTAACCTCGTCTACATAGTTCATATTTAGTTCCTTAAATAGGGTAGTAAAGATTTCTATTTGTTTGGCGATTTCAAAGAAATCGCTTTTAAAACTTGCCGTAGAGACCAATATCCCAATAGCAAGAACAGGTATAATAATTTTCTTTTTCATAATTTTTTATTTCTTCTTTTTTTCAACAACCTACGAATTACAATGATAGCAACAATTGCTATTAAGAACAGTGGCCACAGGTAAAGTAACCCCAGGAAAAAAATTGAGATCCCATCCCATCCTCCTTTTAGAGAATTAAGCATTTTTTGGCCATAAGATTGCGTAATTCCGGTTTCTGAAGTAAGTTTATAAAACTCTATGTTCACAGTGCTCATAGAGACACGATTCTGCAGATATTGCAAACGCCCCTGCTTTGCTTCAATTTCTTCACGGATATTGGACAGTTCCCGTTCAATTTCCAGCATTTCTTTTACATTTTTAGCCTGGCTTAATAGTTCAAGATATCGTTTTTCCAATTCCCGTTTTGCCTTTAAACGAGCTTCCAGGTCTACAAATTCTTCGGTAACATCCTGACGGGAAATATCACGTTGGTCGAAGTAATCCACTCCTTCGGAGATAGCATCGATGAATTTTTGAAAATTTTCTGAAGGCACACGGACGGTCATATTTCTAAAAATACGATTGTAACCTTTTCCGCTGTTGTCATTTTGAATGATCCCTTTGTATTCTTGGGCGAGCTGAAGGATTTTTTGATGGGTTTCATCCGGTTTTTGTGTTTCAAAAGCCAAACGGGCCGTTTTAATTATTTTTTGTTCGGGCGCTTCGGTTTTTTCAGCAACGATCGTTTCCTCTATATAATCGGCTTCGGGTTCAAAATTTCCCATTTTACTTTCGGCGACTTCAAAATTCCCTGTATCACCCGATTGTCCACAAGCTAAAAAAAATAAAAACAACAGTGCGCTAACAAATTTCATCCCGTATACTTTTAAACAGTGCTTTCATAGAGCTTTCTAATAAATCATACTGCGGTTCATCTTTACTAATATATAAAAATAACAACGCAAAACTTGGGCCGTTATTAGCTGTTAACATTTGTTTATGAAGCCTATATGATTCCCGAAGCTGTCTTTTAATACGATTACGGGTTACAGCCTGCTTAAAACTTCGCTTAGGAACGGCAAATGCGGCTTTAGAAACTTCACTGTTATCAATAGGAAGATAAAATACCTTTACCGGGAATTTTGATATTGATTTCCCCTCCAGAAACAGGGCTTCGATAGTTTTTTTGCTTTTAAGCTTCTCTTGTTTTGGAAAACGAAGACTCATAAGGTAAAAGTACAACAATACTTCATAAGAAAGCCCGCTTTAATTAAAGCGGGCTTTCTTTATAAAAATTAGTCCGGATTATTACTCCATCCCGTAGCTGTTGTTCTCCGGGTTGATATCTGCCATTAAAGTTGTGGCATCTATCATCATATTTTTTACTTTTTTACCATTGGTAATTTCAAATTCGTAGGTAGGATATGACCATGCCCAGTCCTTCAATACTTTTCGAGGGATCACAGGAAAGGGGTTTGGTTTTTCCGCTCTGGCCATTTGTAATGGAATATAAAAGGACTCTTGAGTTCCATCTTCATAGGTAACATACAGGTCAATAGGCATTGGCATTAAACCAATACGCTCTAAAGTTACTTTGGTAGCTCCATTTTCTTCGGCAACACTTTTTATTCCGTAGTCAATGGAGTTGGTAGTTTGCGTCCAGTCTGTTAAATACCAATCCAGCTCAAAACCGGAAACCTTTTCAGCGACACGAATAAAATCATTGGGAGTTGGGTGTTTAAACTTCCATTCTTGAAAATATCGCTTCAGTGTTTTTTTCAAATTGTCTTCTCCAATTACGTATCCTAATTGAGCCAAGAAAACCGCCCCTTTACTATAGGCGGAAATACCATAGCTAAGGCTACTTGAATACCGGTCCGCGTGAGTTGATTGAGGATGCTCTTTACCGCTTTTCGCTAAAAAGATATATCCCCTGTATGAACCCGAATGAGGATTCGGATTATTTTGGTTCATAACAACATCCATAGCCATATCTGAAATATAGGATGTAAACCCTTCGTCCATCCATTCATGCTTTGCTTCGTTAGTAGCTAACAAAAACTGAAACCAGGAATGTGCCAATTCATGAGCAGTTACACCAACAAGACTTTCAAAATTGCGTTCTCCGGTAATTAGCGTACACATTGCATATTCCATTCCACCATCGCCTCCTTGAATCACAGAATACTGCTTATAAGGATAGGTCCCAATATTTTCGTTAAAATATTTCAATAACTCAGCTGTTTTTGGCTGTAAGTTTTTCCAGTTCTCAATGATCTCAGGGTTGTTTTTATAGAAAAAATGCAGGTCAACACCATTGGGCCCTTTATATACGTCATGGACATAATTGTTATCTGCGGCCCAGGCAAAATCATGAACATCGGGAGCCACAAAATGCCAGGTATATTTTCCTTTTTTAGGTTTCATGGTTTTTTGCCCCGGCATTTGATATCCATGGCCAATTTCGGATGGATTTTGCAAATATCCGGATCCACCAATCGTGTAATTCTCATCAATAGTGATCTTTACATCAAAGTCTCCCCAAACACTATGAAACTCTCGGCCTATATATGGATCTGCATGCCATCCTTCAAAATCATATTCAGCTAATTTTGGATACCATTGTGTCATGGACAAGGCAACACCTTCTGCATTGTTACGGCCGCTTCTGCGAATTTGTAATGGCACCTGTGCATCCCAATCCATATTGAAGACAGTGCTTTGTCCCGGAAGGATAGGCTTGTTTAGCGCTACTTCCAAAACAGTTCCTACTACTTCATAGGTTACATTGGCACCATCTTGTGTTAATAGTGTTGGCTTTATGTAACCAATTTCCGCAGGTGTTAATTTTGATATACGGTCCGCAACACGGCCATCAGGATCTGTAATGGTACGAGAACGAACATCCATTTCACTTCCCGGCTGAAATGCATTGAAATACAAATGATAAAACACCCTGTTCAATGTATCCGGAGAGTTATTTGTATATGTTAGCTCCTGCTTACCTTTATATTGATAGGTATTAACATCCATGTCGATCTCCATCTTATAATCGACCCTTTGCTGCCAGTACCCGTTCGTGTTTTGACCCATCGCGGAAGCGACTATTAAAAGGGTCAACAAACATCCCAGAAACCGTTTCATTATCGAGACATTTTATCTGCCATTATAATGGCATTATATAAATTCACCATTTTTCCTCCTTTAGAAATATTTGTGAAATTGTCTGTGTTTGAAGGATCTCCACCTAATACTACCGGTGTTTTTGATGACAATCCGCTGTTTATTAAGATCTCCTTGACCTGCTTTGCAGAAAGTTTTGGATAATAAGAACGAATTAATGCGGCAACACCACTAACTGCCGGAGCGGCCATCGAGGTCCCCTGAAGGTATTCATACGTATTCAAAGGTGTTGTAGACCAAATCTTTACTCCCGGAGCAAATGCATCTACATTCGATTTTCCATAATTGGAAAAGCTTGCAATCATTTCACCGCCATATTTATAATTAAGCGCTCCTATCGTGATGAATGTGTCACCTACTTCGGCATCTGTTCCTTTTTGATCATTAGGATATACCTGAATCGTGTCTAGGTTTAACCCTTCATTTCCAGCAGCATTAACGATCAACACATCCTTTTGAGATGCATATTCAATAGCATCCCAAACCCATTCGGGGTGTGGAGAATAATACTTACCAAAGCTGGTATTGATCACTTTTGCACCATTATCTACGGCATAACGAATTGCCAGGGCTATATCTTTGTCGTATTCATCTCCATCGGGAACGGCACGAACTACCATTATTTCTACATTGGCTGCAACACCATTCATTCCAATTCCATTATTTCTTTGAGCAGCAATTATACCCGCAACATGTGTTCCGTGACGCGCATCCTCTTTTTTAGGATCCGGGCCGTCTACATCTCCATTTCCGTAAGAGCGGTCATTGATATCATCCGGATTATCGCCCAAGACACTTCTGAAGTCTTTTTCAATATTGAAATGTGTATCGATTCTTCCTTCAAAATAATCAATACCATCACCTAATTGTTTTATTACTTCAGGTACAGAATCTCCAAAATTAAGCATTTGGGTAAGTATTCCGATTTGCTGCTGCTCATCTGCAGTAGGATTTTGAATTGCTGCAAGCTCTTCTTTGGTATAATTTTCTTTACCCAATTTTTTGGAGAAAGCGGCATGAGCCGGTTTTAGCTGTGATAGTATCTCTGTATAACGTGCTTTTGAAGCATTTGCATCCTGAAAGTCTTTATCGTATTCGGCCTTTGCTTTTTTGTATAATTCGAAGTCTGCGCGGTCTACCGAACTTACAGAAGCTTCTGTCTTTCCTTCGAATTTTGGCCCGAGTTTTTTCAGGTACCGGACATATTCCATGTTTTCAGCGACAATATCTCCCAGGAAGTTCCATCCGTGAATGTCATCTATATATCCGTTGTTATCATCATCTTTTCCATTTCCGGGCACTTCATCTTTATTAACCCAAATAATATCTTTAAGGTCTTCATGCTCAATATCAATACCGCTATCGATAACGCCTACGATCACTTTTTGGCCTTTTCGGTTGTTTAAGATTTCGGCATAAGCTTTATTTACGCTCATCCCCGGAATTGTATCGGTCAACAGATCGGCCGCACCCCAGGTTTTATATTGCTCATCGGTAAGAGGAGCCGCCTTAATGGGTAAGACATCTATATTCTCAATAGGTGTTGAAACAATGGGCGCAACACTACTTCCGCAGCTCGCCAACAATAAAGCTGTAGTTACAGCCAACAAAGAATTTTTTAAAATTTTCATCTGTACATATTAATTAAAAAGTTCATCAAAAGTGAAGCATGAATCCAGGCGTACACCCTTTTCAGTATGCTTTACTGTAATTATCTGGTTATGAGCATCATGCTCTAAAAATAAGTAATAGTTATTATCTGCAGCAGCCTTTAAAAACTTTTCCTTTTCGGGCAAAGTTAACAAAGGCCGGGTATCGTATCCCATAATAAAAGGAACAGGTAAATGCCCTGCTGTTGGAAGCAGATCTGCCATAAAAACAATGGTTTTTCCTTTGTATTCTATATGGGGAATCATTTGTTTTTCTGTATGGCCATCTACAAAGAGAATACCAAAATCAAGTTCTTTAGCTTCTGTAAAGTCTGTTATTGGCTTAGCCACAAACTTCAGTTGGCCGCTTTCTTTCATTGGAAGAATATTTTCTTTTAGAAATGAAGCTTTTTCTCTTCGGTTAGGTTGGGTTGCCCACATCCAGTGACTCTCATTGCTCCAGAAAGTAGCATTCCTGAACGCAGGTTCATAACCGGTACGATCCTTATTCCATTGGACACTTCCTCCACAATGGTCAAAATGAAGGTGTGTCATAAACACATCTGTAATATCATCTCGGTGAAAGCCGTATTTTTTTAAAGAGTCATCCATATTGTGTTCACCCCAAGGATAATAATATCCAAAAAACTTATCACTTTGCTTATTACCCATTCCCGTATCAATAAGTGTAAGCCGGTTTCCGTGTTCAATAAGTAAACAGCGAGCGGCAATATCTATCATATTGTTATTGTCTGCAGGATTGGTTCTGGACCATAATGACTTTGGAACAACACCAAACATTGCGCCTCCGTCCAATTTAAAATTTCCTGCTTCGATAGGGAATAATTGCATAAGGCCGCAAAATACTAAAACTGTTGCAAATGTAAATGCTTGTTAAGGGTTTATTAAGAAAGATATAATGAAACTGAAAAGCCCTTTAATTCCGGGGCCTCCATATGTATTTATCTAAGAGACAGGAACAATTATTATTAAACATGACGCCCTGGCCTCTTCAGGAAAGCTCTTTTAGCTTCATATGTTTTAATAAATTGTGAGCAAAGGAAAGCATGTTCTTTACTTCATCGGTACGTGCAATATGAAGATATTTAAAGATCATCAAAGCTTCACCATTACTTTCTATATGGTGAATTTCATTTTCCTCCAGAAAACGTATAAGGTCATCTGTGAAAAATTCTCGAATGGCTTCTTCATTGTCGCCACTTAACAGAAACTTACCAGAGAAACCGGCGTGTTTTTTAAAGTTGATGTCGCCATTCGATCCTGAAAGCACCTTGACTTTATTAAAAATTTTATCAAATAACCCTTCCTTGTCAATAACAAATCTTGGTACCGGAGCAGGAAGCCGAACCACCTGCACAGTGGTTTGATATACCTCCAGGGCGAGCATTGCACCTTCGTCGAATACAATATCAGCAATCTCCCAGTGAGCATTATTTTCTACATCCAATCCTTTAAGTGAATTGCTTTTCATTTCAATAGGGCGTGAATCGAAGAAACGAAAATTTCTCAGGTACGAAGTATTCCAATCTACTTCTGGTTCAAATGACCACCCGTTGGCAATAGCCAACTTTTGCAAGCGTATCTGGCGTTCAGTGATTCGCTTTTTTATACGTCCTGTCACAATTTTCAAGGCGCGATTATGACTGGTAGAAGCCACGTGTTGATCTAAGCCGGTTAACTTTACATCTCCACCGTCGTTATCTTGAATACGTTTAAATTCGATGAGGCTCTCCATTATTGATAGGTCTACAAGCCGTGTTTTGGACATATCGATATTCACGGTTGAACCACTTGGAATCTCCATGAGTAATTTGTCTAGTTTTAAAGCATATAGAAAATTGGCTATCCCTTTCAATTTTACATCGTAAGTGCCGTTTTCCAGGTGGTTGACTCTCGACCCGGACCTGTAAATCATCTTAAAGAAACGTAAGAAACCTACCTTAGCCAACAACATATGAAGTATAAGAGTGACCAAAATACCGCCTACAATTCCATAAAGTAAATCAGTAAATAGTGTAATTATAAGGGTAGAAGAAAGGAACAACAATTGCTCAACACCCTGATCGTAAGCATGTTTGAATACTTTTGGAGATGCCAATTTAAATCCTGTATGCACTAATATTGCCGCTAAAGCCGCTAAAGGGACGCTTTTTAAGACTGGGGCCAATATAAGAACAAAAAGAATCAGGAAAATTCCGTGATATAGGTTCGACCATTTAGTTTTCGCATTGCTATTTACGTTCACGGTACTTCTCACAATTACCGTAATGATCGGAAGTCCGCCTAAAGCACCTGAAACCATCGTACTAAGCCCAACACCAACTAAGTCCTTATTTAAGTTGGTTGTACGTTTATAAGGATCGAGTTTATCCACAGCACGTGCACTGGCTAAGGTCTCTACCGAAGCAATCATTGTTATAGATAGTACAGTGAGCCAAAAAGGAAATGTTGCAACCATTGCAAAGTCGGGGTGCATAATACTATCTAAAGGATTATCGGGAATATCAATAAGTAATTCGGGGCCAACACTGTAGGTATTTCCAAAAAGGGAAATACTATGTTCGGTGAAAAAATCGAATCCAAATACAAATGGCAAGGCTAACAATAGAACCCACATGGGAGCCGGAATGATACGTATGAACTTGCGTTTGATTTTTTTATAGAAAACAAGTACTAAAATTCCAACCAATGCCACTGAAAAAACAAAAGGGTTGGCTTCCGGAAGCTTATAAAAAACATCAAGTAAGGTACCAATGGTGGTATCGGCGTCTGATGTTGTTCCCAAAGCAAAGTGTGCCTGCTTGGCAAAAATGATAACACCAATTGCAGCCAATATTCCGTGAAGAACCGAAGACGGTAACATCTTCGCAAAACGCCCCATTTTGAGAAACCCAAGTATAACCTGAATTCCTCCGGATATTACAATAGCTGCCAAAACGTAGTTGATATTTCCTTCTAAAGCCACAAGGCCACCGAGAATGACCGCAATTAGACCGGCTGCCGGACCATTGATCGCTAAGTGACCTCCTCTAAAAAAGGTGGTCACTACACCACCTATAATTGCAGAAAGAATTCCTGCCATAGGTGCCACCTCTGATGCTACTGCGATTCCCAAAGCAAGCGGTAAAGCTACTAACGAGACACTTATAGCAGCTGAAAGATCACTTCGCCAATTCTCTTTTAAACCTTTGAGTCCGTTTGCAGGAATAGTGTTGTTATTGTTCATGGATTATTGGTTAGTGATGTTTTTTTCAAATTTGCTTTTACTGAGAATTTTGTAAGATAATGCTTTTTTAAAAAGTAATTTATGGAGTGATTCAAATAATAATTGATACTTTAATATGCGACCATCCTAATTTTTCTTGTAATTTTAGCACTTAATTTGAATTATGCTTGAACTTGCCGGAATTATTATTTTAGGAATTTTAGCTCAATGGGTAGCCTGGAAGTTTAAGATACCAGCCATCCTGCCACTTATTTTGATCGGGCTTTTTGTAGGCCCGATTTCTACATTGTTTTCTGAAGATGGCAAGCAATGGATACAACCTATATATGAAGAAGGAAACGGATTGTTTCCCGGCGATAACCTCTTCTATTTCGTTTCACTTGCAATAGGAATTATTTTATTTGAAGGTGGGCTAACCCTTAAAAGAGGAGAAATTAAAAAGGTCGGGTCTGTTATAGGAAAGCTCATTAGCATTGGCGCCGCCATTACTTTTTTTGGAGCAGGGGTAGCCGCTTATTATATCTATGGACTCGATTGGCGAATCTCATTTTTATTTTCCGCGCTGATCATAGTTACAGGACCTACAGTAATTACACCTATACTGCGAAATATTCCACTTAAAAAGGATGTATCGGCAGTATTAAAATGGGAGGGTATTCTTATTGATCCTATAGGGGCACTTGTAGCGGTTTTGGTTTTTGAATTTATAAGCGTCGAAGGAGATAGTGGATTTACCAAACAAGCCCTAATGGAATTTGGAAAAATTGTAGTTATAGGTTTTTCTTTTGGCATTGCTGGAGGTTTTGCCCTTTATACAGCTATAAAAAGAAAATTCATTCCACACTACCTATTAAATGTTGTGTCGCTTTCTGTGGTACTTCTAATTTTTGTAGAGAGTGATATTTTTGCCCACGAATCCGGATTACTTTCGGTAGTGGTCATGGGGATGTTCTTAGGAAACAGCGACCTTCCAAACCTAAAAGAATTATTATACTTTAAGGAGTCACTAAGTGTGTTGCTCATTTCCATACTTTTCATTTTACTTGCTGCAAATATCAGTCTTGATGACCTATTGCTCATTTATAATGTTAACACAGCCATACTGCTTGCTGTCGTGATATTTGTATTAAGGCCCCTGGCAGTTTTTTTAAGCACCATAAGCTCTTCACTCAAAATCAATGAAAAACTTTTTATAAGCTGGGTAGGGCCCAGAGGTATTGTAGCTGCAGGTATCGCCTCACTTTTTGGAACAAAATTAGTAGCGAAAGGAGTAGCCGGAGCAGAATATATAACCCCTTTGGTTTTTGCGGTTGTATTGATAACGGTACTATTTAATGCCACAACAGCTCGCTTTTTTGCCAGGGTTGTAGGAGTGTTTTTAAAAACCTCTGAGGGAATTCTCATCGTAGGCGCCTCTAAAGTGTCCAGATTAATTGCTACTTACCTTCAAAAAAATAATCGACACGTGGTATTAGTGGATTCAAACAGGCAAAGTATCCGTACTGCAAAAGAGTTGGGCTTAGAAGCAATTGATGCCAATATTTATTCCAATGACCTATCTGATGATATAGAATTAAACGACGTTGGTTACTTGTTGGCTATGACAGGAAATGATGGAATAAACAAACACGCCATCAACCGTTTTAGAAAAGGATTTGGAGAAACAGGGACCTTTCGGTTAATGACTACCGAAGAATCAAAAAACCGAAATAACATTTTATCAAATAATGAGCTATTCTCTACAACACATGGCTATATGAGACTAGCGGAGGTCGCTAACAATTTTCCATCTATCCAGGAAATCCCAGTAAATTCTCAGAAGCAATTTCTTAAGCTCATAAATATTATTAAAACCGATGATAGTGCTGTTGCATTATTTTTGAAAAGACCTAATGGCTTTTTGGATATAGCAAATGAACCACAAGAAATGAACGTATCTCAAGGTAGTCATTTGGTTTACTTAGGAAAACCGATGGATTTCGAAGATATAATAGATGCAACCCGGGACAAAAAAGAGGAGCAGATTTAAAAATAATAAACACACAAAACCGTTAGATTTTCAGAAATCAACTCTATGTATAGACAAATAAGTTTTTTGAGCCTCTTATTAACGGTATTCATTATTTCCTGTAAAGAAGATGACACACGTTCATGCACAACATGTAGTTCTCCGCAAACGGCAGATTTTGAAGTTTGCGAAGAGAGTGATGGAAATGCTTCGGTCAATGGCGAAAATACAGGAACCTCTTTTCAAGTATATATAACAGGCCTGGAAGATGCAGGAGCTACCTGCGGAGGAGGTTAATCATTCAACTTTAGAACAGCCATGAACGCCTCTTGTGGGATTTCTACATTTCCAACCTGGCGCATACGTTTTTTACCTTTCTTTTGTTTTTCCAATAATTTACGCTTCCGGGAAATATCTCCTCCATAGCATTTTGCGGTAACATCTTTACGAAGGGCTTTTACCGTTTCACGTGAAATGATTTTAGAGCCAATAGCCGCTTGTATTGGAATGTCAAACTGTTGCCTTGGTATTAATTGGCGTAATTTTTCACACATTTTTTTACCAATTTCATACGCGTTTTCTTTGTGCAATAAAGCCGAAAGAGCATCAACAATATTTCCATTGAGCAAGACATCTACTTTTACCAGCTGAGAAGTTCGCATTCCAATTGGAGAATAATCGAAAGAAGCATATCCTCTCGAAACGGTTTTTAAACGGTCGTAAAAATCAAAGACGATTTCGGCCAAAGGCATATCGAAAGATAATTCTACACGTTCTGTCGTTAAATATGTTTGATTGGTGATCTCGCCTCGTTTTTCAATACAGAGAGACATCACGGGCCCTACAAAATCTGATTTTGTAATAATTGTAGCTTTTATATAAGGCTCTTCTACTCGATTCAATGAAGACGGTTCCGGCAGGTCCGAAGGATTGTTCACCAAAATCATAGTGTCGGGCTCCCTATTGGTATAAGCATAATAGGAAACGTTAGGAACTGTTGTAATTACAGTCATATCGAACTCTCGTTCTAAACGCTCCTGAATAATCTCCAGGTGAAGCATTCCTAAAAAACCGCATCGAAAACCGAACCCTAATGCCGCAGAACTTTCCGGAGTAAATACCAAAGAAGCATCGTTTAAACGTAATTTTTCCATTGAATTTCGAAGCTCTTCATAATCTTCGGTATCAACAGGATATATACCTGCAAAAACCATAGGCTTTACATCTTCAAAGCCTTCTACCATATTGGTTGTTGGATTTTTTGAATCGGTTATGGTGTCTCCAACCTTAACCTCTTTAGCTTCTTTAATACCGGTGATCAGGTAACCAACATCACCTGTTTTTATAACATTTTTAGGCTCTTGCTTTAGTTTGAGTGTTCCTACTTCATCTGCATAATAAGACTTCCCCGTAGCCATAAATTTAATATGCTGCCCTTTTCTTATTTCTCCGTTAAGAACCCTAAAATATGTCTCTACACCTCGAAAGGGGTTGTATACAGAATCAAAGATCAAGGCCTGTAGCGACTCATCCGGATTGCCTTTTGGCGCTGGAACACGTTCTATAATAGCAATTAAGATATCTTCAATCCCAATTCCGGTTTTTGCACTGGCCGGGATCACTTCTTCGGGCTCACAACCTAATAGATCGACAATATCATCTGTAACTTCTTCGGGGCTTGCAGAAGGAAGGTCTACCTTATTTAATACAGGGATAATTTCCAAATCGTTTTCCAAGGCCAGATATAGGTTGGAGATGGTTTGGGCCTGTATGCTTTGAGCAGCATCCACAACCAATAAAGCACCTTCACAAGCAGCAATAGAGCGGGAAACTTCGTATGAAAAATCAACATGGCCGGGGGTGTCGATCAAATTTAGAATATAGTTTTCACCTTTGTACGTATATTCCATTTGTATGGCGTGACTCTTAATTGTGATACCACGCTCACGCTCCAGGTCCATATTGTCCAGTAATTGATCTTGCTTCTCACGATTGCTAACAGAACCGGTAGCATCTAACAAACGGTCTGCAAGGGTGCTTTTCCCATGATCAATATGTGCAATGATGCAAAAATTCCGAATATTCTTCATAACAACTTTCCTCGATACCTTTAAGGCTGCAAATATAACTTAAAAAGGCAGGATTTTTTCAATTAACAGATCTTTAGCTGTTAAAAAAATATTTATAGGATATTTCCTATTAAAAAAATTTGTGACATCTTTGTATAGACAGCATTTAATTTAAAAGACTCTATCCCCCCAGCAAGACTTCTTTTAAGAACAATTAATAAGTAAACAAATGCCGTCAACTATAATGCAAGCCTTTCGAACGCTAATATTAGTGTTGTTTTTTACAACTCCCCTATTCTCTCAGACCTTTACAGTTTCGGGAAAAGTAGTAGATGGGAATAATAGCCCACTTTCTTTTGTAACCGTTTTATTATTCACTGAGGGTGCTTCCAGTGCTATAGCAGGAGCATCTACCGACGATAAGGGAAACTTCATTTTCAATAATATAAAAGAAGCCAATTATACATTGGCATTTAGTTTTGTTGGGTACCAAACGAAACATCAGGACTTTTCTGTTTCCGCAGATCAAAACTTAGGCGTAATTGTTTTGGATAGAGTTCCCGAAGTACTTGATGAAACAGTTATAGCCATAAAAAGGCCGACAATAGTCAAAGAATCCGGGAAATTGATCTTTAATGTTGAAAATACATCACTTTCTACGGGCACTACTTTAGAATTACTTACAAAAACACCAGGCGTACTTGTAATACAAGATCAAATTACCATTAAAGGAACTCCAACGGTAATTTTTATAAATGGCAAACGAGTGTATTTATCTGCAGCCGAAGTGGCATCTCTTTTAAAGAATGTAGACGCTTCTGTTATAAAATCTGTTGAGGTTATTACAAATCCTTCGGCAAAATATGATGCCGAAGCAGGCTCTATTTTAAATATAATAACGACCAGAGCCATATCTGTTGGATATAAAGGCTCATTGAGCGGAAGATATGAACAAGCTACCTATCCAAAGTATAATATTGGAACATCACATTTTTATAAGAACAATTGGGTCAACCTTTATGCAGGCTATAGCTTTAGCCCCCGTAAAGAATTTAAAGACCAGCATGATGATATTAGGTTTTTCAATACTGACGGAAGTGTTAAATCTGTTTGGGATACGGACTTTACCAGAACCACCAAGTCTTATGTACATCAGGGCAATGTAATTGCAGACTTTACCATCGATAAGAAGAATTCGATCAGTGTTTCATCAAATATATTTGTGTCTCCAAACAAGCAGTTCAATAATACTGTATTTGCGGAAATTTTCAATGGGCAACAACAGTTGGATTCAACTTTTACAACGGTTAGTGATTTGGAAAATGATCAATACAACCTTTCATTTAGTGGAGAATATAAAACAGTAGTTGACCCTAAAGGAACCAGCTTAACTACAACTGTAAACTATATTTTATACGATGACAAGCAGGACCAGGATGTTTCGACAAATTACTTTTTACCTAATGGGGATTTTATCCGGAACAACAGCTTTTTGACAGAAGCATTGCAGGAAAGCGATATTATTACGGCAGCTGTTGATATAAGTGTCCCACTTACATCGGCAACTTTTGATGCGGGAACAAAATATTCGAATATTGACACCAAAAGCAGCTTGGATTTTTTTGATACTGAAAACAATACCGTTCAATTCAATGCAGTTTTATCAGATGAGTTCATATATGAAGAATCTATTTACGCAGCCTATTTAAATTTCTCAAAAGAATGGGAGAAATGGGAAATGGCAATAGGGCTTCGAAGTGAGTTTACGTCTGTTAATGGAGACTCCCGTTCTTTAGGGGAAGTGAATACCCAGGAATATTTAGATTTTTTCCCTTCACTTTCTGTTCAACATACCATAAATGATAAAAACACACTAGGACTTAGCTATGCAAGGCATATTCAAAGGCCCCGTTATCAAAGTCTAAACCCCTTTAAGTATTTTTTAAACGAAAATAACTTCAATGGCGGAAATCCAACCTTAGTACCGGCAATTGATGATAAAATTACACTGAGTTATAATTACAAGAGTAAATGGTTTTTTGACCTGTATTATCATCATACGGAAGATGTCCTAAGCTTATTGCGGTTTCAGGACAACGAGAATTTAATTATGAGAACTGTAGACGCAAATCTAATAGAAAATTTTCAATACAGCCTGGATATTGTTCATGTTTCCTCTCCTACTCCCTGGTGGTATTTGAGCATGTACACCTCAGCATTCTATTTCGAAAATGAGTTCTTTGCGCTGGAAAGTGAGGAAGAAAAGTTTTCAAACGACACTTTTGGCTTGTATGCACAGGTATACAACGGAATCTCATTTACAAAAGACCGAACCTTTTCCGGAGATATTACGGCCGTATACCTTTCGGACTTCATTTACGGCTCATATGATTATGGCAATCAATTTTCACTATCTTTTTCGGTCAGAAAGTCATTTTGGGATAACACGGCGAGTATTTCAGCAGGGATTAACGATGTATTTGATACCTACAATGTACCGGTAACGTCAAGATATTACAACCAGGATAATACATATTTTGCCCAACCGGAATCGAGACTGTATCGCGTGAGCTTTAAATACACCTTTGGTAATTCCAGGCTGCGGGACAATAACCGCAACAGTAAGCCCGAAGAAACCGGACGTTTAGAAAAGAACTAGTCTCAAGCTTTCTGTTTTTAATACCACAAAGCATACTAAATTCTTTATTTTTGCAACATAAATGGCAATGATAGGTAACATAGATGTGGGAGAATTCCCGTTACTACTCGCCCCTATGGAAGATGTGAGCGACCCTCCTTTTCGTGCGTTATGTAAAGAACAGGGAGCAGATGTTGTATATACGGAGTTTATTTCTTCGGAGGGCCTGATACGAGATGCCGCTAAGAGTGTCATGAAATTGGACATCTATCAAAAAGAACGCCCCGTGGGCATTCAAATTTTTGGGGCAGTACTGGATTCTATGCTGCGAAGTATTGAAATTGTGGAAGCCAGTGGCCCGGATATAATAGATATCAATTTTGGTTGCCCGGTAAAAAAAGTTGTATCAAAAGGAGCCGGGGCCGGGATCCTAAAAGACATAGATCTAATGGTTTCGTTAACTGAAGCAATGGTAAAGCACACCAAGCTGCCTATTACGGTAAAAACCAGATTAGGCTGGGACCATGATTCCATTAAAATTGTTGAGGTTGCCGAAAGATTACAAGATGTAGGCTGTAAAGCAATTTCTATTCATGGACGTACCCGTGCTCAAATGTATAAAGGAGAAGCCAATTGGGAACCCATTGCAGAAGTAAAGAACAACCCCCGAATGCATATACCGGTTTTTGGGAACGGCGATGTTAACACACCCGAAAGAGCTATGGAAATGCGGGATAAATATGGGTTGGATGGAGCCATGATAGGCCGTGCTAGTATTGGTTATCCATGGTTTTTTAAGGAAGTAAAGCATTTTTTTAAAACCGGAGAACATTGTGCGCCACCCACTATGCAAGAGCGGGTAGAAGCGGCTAAAAGGCATTTGCAAATGGCCATTGACTGGAAGGGGGAAAAATTAGGTGTTTTTGAAACCCGGCGCCATTATACAAACTACTTCAAAGGAATTCCGAATTTTAAAGAACACCGAATGAAAATGGTCACCAGTGACGACTCTGCTTCAGTTTTTGAAGCTTTTGACAATGTCCTGGAACTGTTTGGAGATCATCAATTTATTTAGTCAAGCAACTTTTCACGCACTCTTCCCGATGCGATTTTTGAAGCCAACAATCCCAAAAAGGTAATTGTTACAAAGACCACAAGGATATTTATAAATTTCAATTTTACCGGGTAAGGTAACGTTGAGGTAATATTTACAAATTCAAATTTCAACTGAGCAACTACGGCAATAACACCTAATAAGATACCCAGCAAACCACCAAAAGTGGTTAGTAGGGTTCCCTGAAAGAAAAATATCTTTCGAATATCCTTTAACGTAGCGCCCATGTTGTAAAGGGTTTTTATATTTTTTCGTTTATCAAGGACCATCATGATGATAGAGCCTATTACATTAAATAAGGCAATGATCAACACTAGTGTAAAAATAAGGTAAACAGCAATATTTTCGGTATTCAGCATTTTGTACAAAGCATCGTTTTGCTGTATCCTGTTTTTAATAATGATATCTTCAGAGAAAACAGATATTATTTTTGGGCGAATATGCTCTTCGGAGTAGTTAGGAAGAAGCTTTACTTCTACCGAAGAGACCTTCATGCTGTCCAGTTGTAGTAAAGACCTGGCAAAGTCAATATCCGAAAACATGTATTTGCTGTCCAAATCTTCATTGACCTGATATACACCGGCTACTACAGCATTTTCTTTTGTGAAAGCCTGAGAGGGGTCCAAAGCGTTTATTTGCCCGGTGCCCGGTTTAGGCACATAGACCTCTAACAGGTCAACATAATCTTGAATTCCCATAGAGAGCTTTGCGGCGGTACCTAAGCCAACCACTACTTCGCTTTGGTTGGGAACCAGCCAATCTCCAAAATAAAGAATACTGTCCAAAGGGTTTACATTTTCGAAACTTTCATCGATACCTTTTATGTATAGAATGTGATTTTTCCCTTTATACTGAAGAAAAACACGCTCTTCAATAACTTTCGAATAAGCTTCAACTCCTTCAATTTCCTTCAATTTTTTTTCCTGGGCTTCGGAAAAGGTGATGGTTTTTCCACTTTGCGGATAGATCTTTAAGTCGCTGTCAAATACATTGGTAAATTGAAGGCTAAAGTCTTTCAGCCCTGAAAATCCCGAAAGTACTATAAACAGGGACATTGCCCCAACCACAACGCCAATAGCCGCAATGATGGTAATGATATTAATGGCATTATTGCTGCTTTTGGAAAACAAATAACGCTTGGCAATGTACAAAGGAAACTTCACCTTAGCTTTTTTTTCGTTTGGGAAGAATATCCGGGTTCTCTATAGGATTTTCAGTGCCCTTAACAGCTTTTTCTATACTTTCTATATATTCTAATGAATCGTCGTTGTAAAACTGTAAATCCGGCATTTTACGAAGCTGATGCTTTGTAAGTTGCGCTATTTGATGCTTTATCTTTGATTTAAACTCATTTAATTCATTAGTAACATTGACGGCTTTATCTGCCGGAAAAACACTCACATATACCTTTGCAATGGAAAGGTCCACGGTTACTTTTACTTTGGAAACTGAAATAATAATCCCTAGCTGTCCCGAATCCCTAAGCATACTTTGCAATACAGTTGCCAGGTCATTTTGTAACACCCCGGCGATTTTCTTTTGTCGGTTACTTTCTGTCATACTGCAAAAGTAACATATTTAAAGGTTTGTTATTTTTTTAAATTGCAATACATTTACATAGATGAATAAAATTGAGCATATAGGCATTGCCGTTAAAAACATTGAAGAAGCCAATAAGGTATACAAAAGTTTGTTAGGGGAGGAGCATTATAAGACAGAAGTGGTTGAAAGTGAGGGTGTTATTACCTCTTTTTTTACTTGTGGAGAAAGCAAGATAGAATTGCTGGAAGGTACAAGCCCGGATAGCCCTATTACCAGGTTTATTGAGAAAAAGGGAGAGGGCATTCACCATATAGCATTTCATGTCGATGATATAAGGACAGAGGTGGAACGACTAAAAAAAGAAGGATTCCGGGTGCTAAATGAAGAACCTAAGAGAGGTGCAGACAACAAATGGGTGGTTTTTTTACACCCTAAATCCTCTCATGGCGTATTGGTTGAACTGTGCCAGGAAATAAAATAAGATCATTGATAACTCAATATTAACTTTAAATAGTTTTGCAGTAATTGTAAAGTGTTTTACATTTGCAAACTGTTTTTGGTCCCATAGCTCAGCTGGTTAGAGCACCTGACTCATAATCAGGGGGTCCATGGTTCGAGCCCATGTGGGACCACTTTTTTTTATTATATAGAGCACAATTAATTGCAAAAAAAAGAGTTTATAAGTTTTGGATAAATTAGTTTTTTATTTGTTGTTTAAAAAAAATTATTACATTAGCCCCTATATATGCGACCCCAAATCGTAAAATTATTAACCTCGGTACTTTGTATTTTTACGAGTACGATTATGCTTGCACAGCAAAAAAGCGGTGACACAGGCCCACCCCCTCCTTCGACTCCCCCACCAGAATTACCTATAGACGGAGGCGTTATAATTTTACTTACTATTGGATTTATTTACGGATGTTATATAGCCGTTAAAAGATTGCGTGTTAGTTATAAGCTCGACTAAGTTTACTTAGATATTTCCCTATTAGATCAAATTCTAAATTTACAATAGACCCTACTTTAAGGCTTTTAAAGTTGGTGTGTTGATATGTATGCGGTATTATAGCAACACTAAAAGTGTCTTCTTTTGAATTTACAACCGTTAGGCTTACTCCATTCACAGTAATGGAGCCTTTTTCAATTGTTAAGTTCCCTTTGGAAGCATCGTATTGAAAAGTAAAATACCAACTTCCTCCACTTTCTTCAATTTTTTTACAATAACCTACTTGATCAACATGGCCCTGTACCAGATGTCCATCCAGGCGATCTCCTAATTTCATGGCTCGCTCCAAATTAACCATATCTCCTTCTTGTAAAGAGCCCAGATTTGTTTTATCAAGAGTTTCTTTAATTGCAGTAACAAAATAACTTCCATCATTTATATCAACTACGGTTAAGCAGACTCCGTTATGAGAAACACTTTGGTCGATCTTAAGTTCTGAACTTAAATTACTTCTTACTTCAATGGTAATATTTTCTCCTTCTTTCTCCAAAGAGCGAATTTCTCCAATTGCTTCAATAATTCCTGTAAACATTAGTACATTTAGTTACATTTGTAGTGCAAAAGTAATAATAAAATAAAGGGGCAAAACGCAGAATGAATAAACAGAACAAAATTATTGTTGGAATTTCAATAGGAGATTTAAACGGAATAGGGAGCGAGGTCATCTTAAAGACTTTTCAGGACCAACGAATGTTAGAATTTTGCACTCCGGTTATCTTTGCTTCGGTTAAATTAGTGTCATTTTTTAAAAGAAAGTATGAGTTGGATATTAACCTTCATGGAATTGACAACATTAAAAATGTCCTTCATAAAAAGATAAACGTATTAAATGTTTGGAAAGAACCGGTATCAATTAACTTCGGAAAAGAAGAAAAGGAAATAGGAGCTTATGCGGTAAAATCTCTAAAAGCAGCCGTTTTGGCGTTAAAGGAAAATAAAATTGATGTATTGGTAACCGCACCGATAAATAAATCTAATGTACAGTCCGAAAGCTTTAACTTTCCCGGCCATACAGACTACCTGGCAGAAGAACTGAAAGGTGAAAGCCTTATGCTGATGATCTCGGAAGGACTTCGGGTGGGCCTACTTACGGACCACGTAGCAGTAAAGGATATCACAAAACAGATCACTAAAGAAACCATTGAGAAAAAGATAAATACAATACACCACAGCTTGATTCAGGACTTTGGAATTGAAAAGCCCAAAATAGCAGTTTTGGGAATTAATCCACATATTGGAGACAATGGTTTGATAGGAGATGAAGATGATAAAATACTTATTCCAACACTGGACGACCTTCGCAAGAACGGAAAAATGGTGTTTGGCCCCTACGCGGCGGATAGCTTTTTTGGTTCGGGAAATTATAAGAACTTTGATGCAATTGTTGCTTCCTACCATGATCAGGGACTTATACCGTTTAAAACACTGGCTTTTGGGTCTGGAGTAAACTATACCGCCGGACTTAACAAGATTAGAACTTCACCGGACCACGGAACGGCATTTGATGTTGCCGGAAAGAATACAGCAAATCCCGAATCTTTTAAAGAAGCCGTTTTTAGCGCGATTAGTATATTTAAAAAGAGAAAAGAATTCCACGAGATTTCTAAGAATCCACTTCAAACCAACAGAAGAAAAGTGCTCTCAAAAAAGAAACAATAAAATAATTTGCTATTGAAATAATTTTTTATCTTTGCACCCGCCTTATTGCTAAGGAGGAAGGGTTAAACAGGTGTGATTATGAAGGAACTGAAAGAATTTACCATCCCGTTTGTGGGATTGAAGTTGGGAGAACATCGGTTTGATTTTAACATCGGAGCATCGTTCTTTGAGCATTTTGAGTATGACGAATTTAATGGAGCAAGCATTAAACTCGATGTATTGTTGATTAAAAAAACAACACTTCTCGAATTTACACTTTCTTTTGAAGGTTTTGTAAATGTAAACTGTGATATAACCAACGAGCCTTATGATCAGGAAATAACCGGGGATTATCATTTTGTAGTAAAGTTTGGAGAAGCGTTTAATGATGAAAATGAAGAATTGTTAATATTACCTCATGGAAGTTATGAAGTCAATATTCAACAGTATGTTTACGAATCAATTGTACTGGCAATGCCTGCAAAAAGAATTCATCCCGGAGTTGAAGACGGAACTTTACAAAGTGATATACTCACAAAACTTGAAGAACTAAGCCCTAAGCATAAAAAAAATAACAAATCACCGGATGATGGTGATACAACAGACCCGCGGTGGGACTCATTAAAAAAACTATTAACGGATAAATAATATAGAGTAATGGCACATCCTAAAAGAAAAATCTCGAAAACCAGAAGAGATAAAAGAAGAACACATTACAAAGCTACTGCCCCTCAAATTGCTACAGACCCGACTACGGGAGAGGCACATTTGTATCACAGAGCGCATTGGCATGAAGGTAAATTATACTACAGGGGCCAGGTGGTGATCGATGCAACCGAAGAAGTAGAAGCATAAGACCTTTTTTATACAAAATCAAGACTCTCACAATGTTGTGAGAGTTTTTTTGTTTTTTAGGACTAAAAATCAAAAACAACCCATTTTTAAATCGTTTTTGATTAAATTTTAGTAATTTTCACTCATTTTTAAAGGATTTTTACCTTTTTTTGCGAATCTAATTCAAATTTATGAGTACAATCACAGCAGCAATTACAGCTGTAGGGGGCTATGTACCGGAGTACGTTCTCACCAACCAGATTTTGGAGACCATGGTAGATACTAATGACGAATGGATCACAACTCGTACAGGGATTAAAGAACGTAGGATTTTAAAAGACAAAGACAAGGGAACCTCTTATCTTGCTATACAAGCAGCAAAAGACCTCCTCAAAAAAAGCAATACAGACCCAAAAGATATAGACATGGTGATCATGGCAACTGCCACACCGGATATGCCGGTAGCAGTTACAGGTGTTTACGTAGCCACAGAAATAGGCGCCGTAAACGCTTTTTCTTATGATCTAATCGCTGCCTGTTCCAGCTTTCTCTTTGGAATGTCTACGGCTGCGAGATATATTGAATCCGGCCGTTATAAAAAGATACTTTTAATAGGTGCAGATAAAATGTCCTCTATTATTGATTATGAGGACAGAGCCACCTGTATCATATTTGGTGATGGTGGAGGAGCGGTACTTTTTGAACCTAATACCGAAGGCTTGGGAGTACAAGATGAGATTTTGCGAACAGACGGAATAGGAAGACCCCATCTTAAAATAGATGCCGGAGGATCTATTCTTCCTGCCTCTGCAGAGACCGTTGCCAACAAACAACACTATGTGTTTCAAGATGGAAAAACTGTTTTTAAATTTGCTGTTTCCAATATGGCAGATGTAAGCGAAAAGATAATGCAGCGCAATAACCTGTCCGGTGAAGATGTGCAATGGTTGGTTCCGCACCAGGCTAATAAACGTATCATTGACGCTACGGCAAACCGAATGAAACTACCACAGGAAAAGGTGATGATGAATATTCATAAATACGGTAATACTACCTCTGCAACATTACCACTTTGCCTTCGGGATTACGAAAAACAACTAAAAAAAGGTGATAACCTGGTATTTGCCTCTTTTGGAGGAGGATTTACCTGGGGTGCCTTATACGTGAAATGGGCGTATGATTCATAAATGATTAACTAAACGAAACCAAAACACAGATACTATGGATTTAAAAGATATTCAGAATTTAATAAAATTTGTGGCAAAATCTGGAGCAAGCGAAGTAAAGCTGGAAACAGATGACGTTAAGATTACAATTAGAACAGGAAGCGACAGCAAAGGAGAAACTACATACATTCAACAAATGCCAACAATGGCACCTGCTCAACCTCAAGTTATAGCACAACCTCAAAGTGAAACAGCCGCTCCTGCAGCTCCCGAAACTCCAGCTGCTCCGGCTGATGATAATTCAAAATACGTAACAATTAAATCACCAATTATTGGTACGTTCTATAGAAAGCCCGCACCGGACAAGCCTATGTTCGTTGAGGTGGGAAGTACCATTAACACAGGAGATGTACTTTGTGTCATTGAAGCAATGAAGCTTTTCAACGAAATTGAAAGTGAAGTCTCAGGAAAAATTATAAAAATCCTTGTGGACGATGCTTCACCGGTAGAATTTGACCAACCTTTATTCTTGGTGGACCCGTCTTAATATTAATTCCAAATTTCAAAAAATAAATTCCATTTATTGGAAAACATTTATTGAATGCTGAAAATATTGAAAAACATATGTTTAAAAAGATATTAATAGCCAATAGAGGAGAAATTGCATTACGAATAATTCGTACGTGTAAAGAAATGGGAATTAAGACCGTAGCTGTCTATTCTAAAGCAGATGAAGAAAGCTTACACGTTCGATTTGCAGATGAAGCAGTATGCATTGGCCCGCCTCCAAGTAGTGAAAGCTACCTTAAAATTTCAAGTATTATCGCCGCTGCAGAAATTACTAATGCAGATGCTATTCATCCGGGATACGGGTTTTTAGCTGAAAATGCCAGATTTTCAAAAATCTGTGAAGAACACAATATCAAATTTATAGGAGCTTCTCCCGAGATGATTGACAGAATGGGAGACAAAGCTTCTGCAAAAGCTACTATGGTTGAAGCAGGAGTTCCTTGTGTTCCCGGGAGTGAAGGTGTAATACCCGATTTTGAAACCTGCAAAAAGCTGGCAAAAGAGACCGGATATCCTGTTATGTTAAAAGCTAGTGCCGGTGGTGGTGGAAAAGGAATGCGTGCTGTATGGAAAGAAGAAGAACTTCAAGAAGCATGGGAATCTGCCAGGCAAGAGAGTAAGGCCGCATTTGGGAATGATGATATGTACATGGAGAAATTAATTGAAGAACCACGTCACATAGAGATCCAAATTGTTGGAGATAACACAGGAAGAGCATGTCACTTGAGTGAGAGGGATTGTTCTATCCAGCGTCGTCATCAAAAATTAACAGAGGAAACTCCCAGCCCGTTCATGACCAAGAAATTGAGAAATGATATGGGAATGGCGGCTGTAAAAGCAGCAGAATATATTAAATATGAAGGCGCGGGTACCGTAGAGTTTTTGGTAGACAAACACCGTAACTTCTACTTCATGGAGATGAATACACGTATTCAGGTAGAGCACCCTATTACAGAGCAGGTCATAGATTTTGATTTGATTCGTGAGCAGATCCTGGTGGCTGCAGGCGTTCCAATTTCCGGAAAACACTATTCTCCAAACCTTCATTCTATTGAATGTCGAATCAATGCGGAAGACCCTTATAACGATTTTCGCCCCTCTCCGGGGAAGATAACCGTATTACACGCACCGGGAGGACACGGGGTTCGTTTGGACACACATGTTTATGCAGGGTATATAATTCCGCCAAACTATGACTCTATGATCGCTAAGCTCATCACTACGGCACAAACACGTGATGAAGCCATCAATAAAATGAAGCGGGCATTGGATGAGTTTGTAATAGAAGGGGTAAAAACAACCATCCCTTTTCACCGGCAGTTGATGGATCATCCGGATTATGTTGCAGGAAATTATACGACTGCATTTATGAATTCTTTTGAAATGAATCCTCCGGAAGAAGAATAAGCTTCTTAACATAAACAATTATAAAAGCATCGAATTTCAAAGATATTTCTCCTGAAATTCGATGCTTTTTTGTGAAATGAACTTGCCGGTATACGGTGTATTGACAATTTTCCAAAAACAGCGTATTTTCTTCAAAAAACGACGATTTTCTGTAAAAATCCATCATTTTGACACCAAAAACGCCTAAAATATATATGTTTTTGGCTATTTTAAAAATAGCCCTTCAGCGATAGAAATAATAATTGCCTTATTATAAAAGAACAAAAAATGATCATTTTAGTGTAAAAATGACTCAAAATAGAACCATTTTGATCGAAAATGATTCATTTTCGACTAAAAAAGTGAATTTTTAAGAAATTTCGGTAAAATAAATAAAACTAATCTTAGGAAATTTTTCTGCTAACAACAATTTTGTATAGCCAATCGTTTGAAATAGAACCCAGACGGAACATTAACCTGGCTACTGTTATTGGTCTTTCTATTCAACAACTAACAAATTTAGTAATCGTATGAAACGACTGTTTCGGTTTCTCTTAAGATCCTTTCTTTGGTTTATAGTGTTGAGCATCCTTTGGGTCCTTCTCTACAAGTTTGTAAATGTATCCTACACACCTTTAATGGCAATTCGTTCTTTCCATGCAGAAAATAACTTCGAGACCAAACACGAATGGCAGCCTATAGACAAGATCTCAATTAATTTACAACTGGCGGTTATTTGTGCAGAGGACCAAAATTTTGCAAAACACAATGGATTTGATATAAAATCGATCAAAAAAGCCTACAAAAACAATAAAAACGGCAAAAAATTGAGAGGAGGAAGTACTATTTCGCAGCAAACAGCTAAAAATGTTTTTTTGTGGCCGGAACGCAGTTGGTTGCGTAAAGGACTGGAAACATGGTTTACATTTTTAATAGAAACGCTATGGAGCAAGGAACGAATTTTAGAAGTGTATCTTAATAGCATCGAAATGGGCAACGGAGTGTATGGAGCCGAAGCAGCGTCAAGCTACTGGTTTAATAAATCTTCTCAACACCTCACCAGAGAAGAAGCAGCTTCCATCGCTGCTATTTTACCAAACCCCCGTTATTATAAAGCGAACCCACGAAGCAATTATATTGAAGATCGAAAAGATTGGATTGTACAACAAATGAGAAATTATGGTACTTTGGCTTTGAAAGAAGTTAAAGAATGAGCCTTGAAATAAAATTAGCATTACTTGAAGCTTGTCAAGAGTGGGTAGATAAAAGACATCAAACGATCTTGAAATCTATTGCAGGAATTAAAGCCTCTCTGCTCGAAGAATCTAAAAGCAGTGCCGGCGATAAACATGAAACCGGACGGGCAATGTTGCAGATTGAAAGGGAAAAAGCAGGAGAACAACTTCGGGAAGTGGAAAAAGTGAAAAAAGCCCTTAATAGAATTAACATTAAGGACTTTTCAGAACATGTAAAAACAGGCAGTTTGGTGATAACCTCCGTAGCGACCTATTTTATTAGTGCTCCTGTTGGAGCAATAAAACTAGATGAAACCACATATTTTGTCGTGTCTCCGGAAAGCCCGATGGGAAAATTGTTACTAGGCCGCCAAAAAGGAGACGAGATTATATTTAGAAACAGTAAAAGTGTTATAGTAGAGGTCCAATAACTTTCTATTGTAGTACCAATTTCGCTACAAAACAGTCGAGATTAAGGCCAAGTTGTCCGCTTATGGTTATCTGGCCACATGTCGCTGTCCATTGGTAAACACCATGAGGGCGATTGGCAAAGAGAGCAACAGGTAAATCGTTACAAGTAGGTGTTCCTGAAGAAAAAACATTATTCCCATTTAGCCCCAGGCTGGAATCATTTCCATCAGAATCCGTAATTGTGATCAAAACAGTATTGCAGGGGGCGGCATTGTCAATGTAAAAGGCTATATCTCCCGTGTCTTGCTGAGTTGTATTGTCTTCATCCCCATCGTCACCTTTATTACAAGATAAAAGAGCAAGAGGCAAGATCAGACATAAAAAAAATTTCTTTAAATACATAATGTTGAGTTTTTTGATTCTCAAATGTATTTAAATGAAAAAGTGAAATGTCCCATATTATGTCATATGCTAATAAACGGGACAATTTTTTTAGGTTTTGTATGTTTTTTTGTTTTTTACGGTTATAGGAGAGCCTTCAGCCAGTATTATAGAGGTAGGTTTTACACTCTTTAAAAACTCAAAATCATTACCGTAATTGGCTTTAAAGTCTATGTGTGACCTATAGTCTATAACAGGATATTGTACCCATCTGGGGTGTGTTACTTCATATTCATTTGTTTTATCTTTTGTTAGTCTTGCGTAACCCCAGTAATGTTCGGTAATGAATTCGGCTTCACTGTTTTCTTCAATTTCTACAGGGTTGTTTTTGGCTGTAACTTTTAAAAATTGCCAGCCACTGCTTAATCGCCAGTGATATTCAATGATGATAGAATTTTTTTCCTTTTTCCAGTAATGGCGCATAGGAAGTGTTTGATAGTGCTCTTTGTAGATAGTATTTGCAATGAAAGTAATTGCCGGTTTAGGAACTATCTCTTTGATAAAAACTACGCCACGTCGCCATTGGTCACCTACTTTTCTTTTTACATAGAACCGAAGGTTTACTTCTTCAAAGGAAGTATGATATGGAATTTTAACCCCTAAAAGCTTAGTGTTAACAAACATAAAACCTACCATGCTTACATAGCACTTACTGTTCCAGAGGTCTAACTCAGTACCAAAGGGGATATGTTTTTTCAATACCGAAGGATCTACTTCATAATTTGCGATTGCAAGTTTTCTCCACTCAGCTTTTAAAAAACTCATCTAATTTACTTTTGTTCGGGCAAGTAAATATCCGGAATAGGGTTTTCTTTAGATTCCTGGGCCCAATAGATATTTACGACCCACCAACGATTGCCATCATTTAGAAGTTGAATACTATTGATTCCCCGCATGAACGGAACAGTATCCTTTTTACTATGAAAAGTTTCATAAGTACTGAATACCTGGGTAATATTGCCAAACGTGTTTGTACTACGGGATATTTCAGCTTCAAAAAATCCATTTTCAACTAGCCATTTTCCCGAAGCAGTAATATAATCTTCGGGGGTCATATAACGAACACCGTATGTTCCTTCTTTGCTTTTTCCCGAAGGAATTAATTTTGCATCGGGTTTAAATAAATACTTAAAAAGTTCCCAATTCCTTTCTTCTCCTTTTTCTCCAGAAATTACACTATATAATGTTTCAATTGTACTGTCCAGCGTTTGTACTTTATCAAGATATTTCTCACTACTATTTTGCGCTTGTATAGTCGAAATAATACAACAACAAATTAAAATTAAATATTTCATGTTTTCTGTAATTTGATTAAGGATTGAATGTTCCCCTTTATCACATATAAAAAGAAACCTCACATTTTTCGTGAGGTTTCTATTGAGTTTTTATTCTTTGACACCTTTATTTACCTTTTCGGGAAGTACTTCGTAGCCCATATTATATAAAGTAAAGCCAAAAATATCTGCAAATTGTTCAATCGTCTTACTCACAGGAGTTCCTGCTCCATGACCGGCATCGGTCTCAATACGTATCAATACAGGATTCTTTCCTGCTTGTTTATCCTGTAATTCTGCTGCATACTTAAAACTATGTGCAGGAACTACGCGGTCATCATGATCTCCTGTAGTAATTAAAGTAGCCGGATATGCTACTCCTGGTTTTACATTATGAATGGGGGAGTACCCTTTTAAATAATCGAACATTTCTTTACTGTCTTGTGCAGTACCGTAATCGTATGCCCAACCTGCACCGGCAGTAAAAGTATGGTATCTAAGCATATCCAATACACCCACATTTGGTAATGCGACTTTCATTAGATCCGGGCGTTGCGTCATCGTAGCACCTACCAGTAGACCACCGTTAGAGCCTCCGCGAATAGCCAGATAATCACTTGAGGTATATTTATTTTCAATTAAGTATTCAGCGGCAGCGATAAAGTCGTCAAATACATTTTGTTTTTTCATTTTAATTCCGGCATTGTGCCATTTTTTCCCATATTCACCACCGCCACGTAAGTTAGGCACTGCATATACACCCCCTTGTTCCATCCATACAGCATTGGTAATACTAAAACTTGGGGTTATGCTTATATTGAAACCACCATAACCATAAAGTATCGTTGGGTTTTTTCCATCAAGCTTCAGCCCTTTTTTATAGGTAATGATCATAGGCACTTTTGTACCGTCTTTGGAGGTATAGAATATTTGCTCACTTTTGTAATTATCTGGATTGAAGTCGATTTCGGGCTTTCTATATAATTCTGAAACACCTTCAGCTATATTATACTTGTAAATACTTCCGGGAGTTACATAATTTGTAAATGAATAATATAATTCTTTCTCCTCTTTTTTAGTATTAAAACTGCCGGCACTTCCCACGCCGGGGAGTTCAACTTCACGAACCAGGTTTCCGTCAAAATCATATTGTAAAACCTTTGAAACGGCATCTACCATATATTCTGCAAAAAAGTATCCACCACCGGATGATGGTATCAATACGTTTTCTGTTTCGGGAATAAAATCTACCCAATTTTCCGGAGAAGGATTGGAAGCATCTACAGTAACGATCTTCCTGTTAGGAGCATTAAGGTTGGTAACAATAAATAGTTTTGTGCCAACATTATCAATGATATATGAGTCGCTATCTGTATGATCCAGGATGGTTATAAATTTACTGTCCGGTTGAGAAAGGTCTTTTAGAAAAAGCTTATTTCCTGAAGTAGAAACACTCGCACTTACCTGTAGATAGTGATTGTCTTCACTTACAAAGCCGTTGACATAGCGATGTTTTTCTGATGGGATCCCGCCATAAACAAGCTTATCCTCACTTTGCTTAGTCCCTAATTTATGATAATATAATTTATGTTGGTCTGTTTTGGCAGAAAGTTCGCTGCCTTTAGGCTTATCATAACTGGAGTAGTAAAAACCATCATTCGCTTTCCAGGACAGGCCACTAAATTTTACATCAACAATAGTATCTTCTATAACTTCTTTTGTTTCGGTATTCATCACCAATATTTTGCGCCAGTCACTTCCTCCTTCAGAAATGGTGTATGCTGCGGTTTTACCATCTTCCGAAAAGCTTAGGTTTCCTAATGAAATGGTTCCATCTTCTTTAAAAGTATTGGGATCTAAAAATAATTGAGCCGTACCCGGGTCTTCGCCGGTCTTATACCTATAAATGGCGTATTGGTTTTGAAGTCCGTCATTTTTATAGTAATAAGTATAGTCTCCTTCTTTGAAGGGTGCGCCCACCTTTTCATAATTCCATAATGCCGAAAGGCGTTCTTTTAGTTCTGACCGAAAAGGGATATTGTCCAAATATCCAAAAGTTACTTCATTTTGAGATTTTACCCAAGCTTCGGTTGCTTCGCTTCGGTCATCTTCCAGCCATCGATACGGGTCTTTTACTTCTACTCCAAAATATGTGTTTACAGTATCGACTTTCTGAGTATTTGGGTAAGTCACAGCAATAGGTTCTTTTTTTTGTTCTTCTTTACAGGCCATTACAACCAGTGTAATAAGAACAGGAATAATTAGTTTTTTCATTTTGTGAATGATTTAGTAGCCGTAAATGTACTAAAAACTAGCCTTGTAAAAGGTTATAGAACTGTTAGAACAATAAATTTAGTATGAATAAATGACTAATACTGAAATAAGGGTCGATAAGCTTTCCAGTATTTATAAATTAAAATACCATTGATTACGGCAATTATCAATGCCTGAAAAATGTCCGGCATGTCTAAAAATAAATGAAATAGCAGGATATTAGCCGAGATAGGAACAAGTAATAATAAAGCAAAAGGAACCCACTTGTTGATCAATAAAAGAAGCCCTACAAAAATTTCGAAAACGGCTACTACATAAAGTACATATCCGGTTGCTTGAAGAGAGGATATAAAATTGGCAGCTTCTGCAGGCATATCCGGGGTCGGCATAAAGCCAATAAATTTATTAAGCCCAAAAACCAATAGGCCCAGGCCGAGAATTATACGAAGGATTTTAGTAAAAGTTGAATTCATAGGGATGGTTATTAATGTTGAATAACTAAATATACTGAAAAATAAAAAATTCACTCACAGCTATATAAGTGAATAATTATTGAAGTACCCCTTAAGTAAAATCAACCGGAACTAGACCAACTCTTCGGCAACCAGATATTCGGCAATTTGAATGGCATTTGTTGCCGCCCCTTTGCGTAGGTTATCACTTACTATCCACATATTTAAAGTGTTGGGCTGTGTTTCATCTCTACGGATCCTTCCTACAAAAACCTCATCTTTATTGTGAGCATATATAGGCATTGGATATGTATTGGTATCCGGATTATCCTGTACGGTAATACCCGGAACCTCGTGAAGCAACCTACGCACTTCACTTAGGTCAAAGTCATTTGTAAATTCAACATTTACCGCTTCACTATGCCCTCCGGCAGTTGGGATCCTTACCGCTGTTGCCGTTACTGAAAAAGTGCGGTCTCCCAATATTTTTTGCGGCTCACGGGCAAGCTTCATTTCTTCTTTTGTATACCCATTGGCTTCAAAAACATCACAATGAGGCAAAGCATTTTTATGAATAGGGTATGGGTATGCCATTTCACCAGAGACTCCCTGAATTTCATTTTCCAACTGAGCGACTGCCTTTACACCTGTTCCCGAAACAGATTGGTAAGTGGATACCACAACACGTTTCATATTATACTTTTTATGGAGTGGTGCCAGTGCCATTACCATTTGGATGGTAGAACAGTTTGGGTTGGCAATGATCTTATCTTCTGAAGTTAATACATGAGCATTAATTTCCGGTACGACCAACTTTTTGGACGGATCCATTCGCCATGCCGAAGAATTATCGATCACAGTGGTTCCAACCTCAGCAAATTTTGGTGCCCATTGTAATGAGGTACTTCCTCCTGCAGAAAAAATAGCGATATCCGGTTTCGCAGCAATAGCATCTTCCGTTCCTATGATCTTGTGCAATTGTCCTTTAAAGTTCAATTCTTTTCCTATAGAAGTTACAGAAGCTACCGGAAGCAATTCGGTAACCGGAAAGTTACGTTCTTCCAACAGTTTTAACATCACTGTGCCTACCATTCCGGTCGCACCTACCAGAGCTATTTTCATTTATACCTTTAATTTAAGTTCAAAAATAAGGGATAGCTTTTAATTTTTTCAGAATAAAAAGCAAAAAAAAGACCCTCCCGAACTTTCGGAAGGGTTTAATTAATATATGTAGTGTAGCGGTCGCTACAAGTTCAATTATCTTTTTTTCAATTCGTCACGAATTTCAGCAAGCAACTCTTCCTGAGTAGGCCCTGCAGGCTCTGCAGGAGCTTCTTCAACAGGCTTCTTTGTCTTGTTGTATGCTTTGACGATCATGAACAGAACAAACCCTACAATGATCAAATTTATAATAGAGTTAACCCATTTACCATACATTATCGCATTTTCTGCTTTTTCAACTGTTCCGTCCGCAGCAACTACCGCTTCATCAAGAACAATTTTCATGTCGGCAAAATCCAGTCCGCCGGCAAAATGCCCAACAAATGGCATTACAATATCGTTTACAAATCCATTAACCACCAAGCCTATTGCGCCTGCGAGTAATACTGCAACGGCAAAGTCAATAACATTGCCTGTCATAATGAAATCCTTAAATTCTTTTAACATTTTTGATGGGTTTATATAGTTAATAACCACTAATTTAAATAAAAAGAATCGCTTTTTATAAAATATAATGTATGCAACACATTATTTGCGGTAAACAATTCGTTTAACGCGTTGAGAAACAGCTGTTAAAAGCTCATATGGAATCGTATTAATAGCTCCTGACAGTTCCTCAACAGAGGGATTTTCACCAAAAACAACAACTTCATCACCGTCAATACATTCAATATTTGTAACATCCACCATGATCATGTCCATACAAACATTGCCCACAATGGGCGCTTTTTGACCGTTTATGGTTACCCATCCTTTTCCGTTGCCAAAAGCACGGCTTATACCATCTGCATGCCCAATAGGCAATGTCGCGGTTCGAACAGGCTTTTCTGCTTTAAAGCCCATATTATAGCCCACCGTTTCACCAGCTTCAATTTTATGTATCTGTGAAATCACAGTCTTTAAAGTAGAAACAGGTTTTAGGTTTTTATTTTCTTCGGGATCGTTGCCAAAACCATATAGACCTATTCCTGTTCGAACCATATCGAATTGCGCTTCGGGATAGTTAATAATTCCGGACGTGTTTACAGTGTGTAAAAGAGGCCTGTAACCTAGCTTTTCAATTAATTTTTCTGAAATATTTCGGAAGCTGTTTATTTGTTGTAATGTAAAATTCCGTTCGTTTTCATCTTCACTGGCCGCCAGGTGCGATAAAATGGATTGAACCTTTACACTTTGTGTTTTTGAAAGGGTTTCGACTATAAAAGGAATGTCTTCTTTTCTGAAACCCAACCGATTCAAACCGGTATTGAACTTTAAATGAATAGGATATAGCTTTTGCTTATTCTTTTCAGCAAAGGCAATAAACTTTTTAAGCATTGTGCGGGAATAAATACTAGGCTCTAAACAGCGATTTAGAATGATATTGAAGTTTGCAGGTAAAGGGTGCAGGACCAAAATAGGGATTTCAATTTCTGTATCACGCAAGCTAACTCCTTCATTTGCATAGGCTACAGCTAAATAAGCTGCACCTAGATCAACCAGCTCCTCGGCAATGGCAGAGGCGTCACTCCCATAACCAAAAGCTTTTACAACAGCCAACACTTTAGTATTTCTTTCTAATTTTGATGTAAGATAGCGGTAATTATGACCTAATGCATTGAGGTCTATTTCCAGAATGGTTTCGGCGGCTTTCGGCATGCTCAGGCTTGCTTTTTCGAAGGAATTTCTTCGGGATCCTTTACCTCCATTTTACTTACTTTTTCCCGAAGCATGGCTTTGTAGTATGATGACCGGCTTAATGGCTCATATTCTTCGGTTTCACCTAAAAGCACCAGGTCATCGCTTTTTGCTTTTCGATAGCTGTAATGAGCAAGGTTCCCGGTACGTGTACAAACAGCATGTACTTTTGTTACATATTCTGCTGTTGCCATAAGTGCCGGCATCGGGCCAAAGGGGTTCCCTTTAAAATCCATATCCAATCCGGCAACGATCACTCGAACACCACTGTTGGCGAGGTCATTGCAGACCTTTACTATTTCATCATCAAAGAATTGTGCTTCATCAATACCCACAACATCACAATTGTCCGCCAAGATAGGAATATTGGCCGCAGCAGGAACAGGAGTAGAACGTATTTCGTTACTATCGTGCGAAACTACCTTGTTTTCATCGTACCTGAGGTCGATATTCGGTTTAAAGATTTCAACACGCTGGCGCGCAAACTTAGCTCGTTTGAGTCGTCGGATGAGCTCTTCGGTCTTTCCCGAAAACATAGATCCGCAAATGACTTCAATCCAGCCAAATTGTTCTTTTTGATTTACAGTATTTTCGAGAAACATATGTTAAATTTAGACGAAAACAGAAATAGTTGACGTTTACATAAAGGTTGCGTAAATTTATAAAAACAAAATAGAGAAAAAGAGATTTATTTCAAAAGATATGAAAAAGAAACTTCGCTCACAGATTAAAGCAGTTGCCGAACAAATTATTGCTGAAGAAAATGCCATGGATACCAAATCTCTGAAGCAGGCGGTAAGAGAATTATACGAACGATTGATACAGTTAGAGTATTTAGAATCTCAAATAGAAGACGATGCTGTTATTTCGAAAACGCAGTCGCTGGACTCAAAAAGTTTCCGTGAAGAAAACTGGTTCAAAGAACCGGAACCGGTTCCTCAACCCGAAAATAAAGAAGAGCTGGTAGAGCCGTTAATGGAAAAAATTAAGGATATAGTGGCACAAATGCCGGAAGAATCTCAACAAGTTGATGAACTTCTCGAAGAAGTGATACCCAAAAAAAAGTATGTTAAGAATGATCTGGAAGAATTTGCCTCCAACTATCAACAAACACCAACCTTTGAGAGAAAAGAGCCCGCCAAAGGCGGGGGAGTTCCAAAAAAGACAAACAAATTGGTCGAAGATATTGGTGCTACTACCAATAAGCCCAAATCCATCAATGATAAAAATCATCAAGGATTAAATATAGGCCTTAATGACCGCCTGGCATTCATTAAGAATTTATTTGACGGTAAGGCCGAAGATTATACAAGGGTAATCTCTCAGATTAGTACAATGAAATCGTATGACGATGCCGCAAATTTCATAAAAGGCAAAGTAAAACCCGAATATAATTACTGGATCAAAAAAGAGGAATATTCCGAACGGTTTATGGCGATTGTTGAGAAAAGCTTTAATTAGTTTATGGGGAAACTATATCTTGTTCCAACACCCGTAGGTAACCTAAAGGATATGACCTTTCGGGCGATAGAAGTATTAAATGAAGTTGATCTTATTCTTGCCGAAGATACACGAACAAGCGGTAAACTTCTTAAACACTTTGAGATCACAACACAAATGCATTCCCACCATATGCACAATGAGCATAAAACTACAGGAGGGATCGTGAAAAGAATTGAGGCTGGGGAAAACATTGCGCTTATTAGTGATGCCGGAACTCCGGCTATTAGTGATCCGGGATTTTTACTCACACGAGCCTGTATAGAAGCCGGCATTGAGGTAGATTGCCTTCCAGGAGCCACCGCTTTTGTCCCTGCTTTGGTTGCAAGCGGTTTACCCAGCGATAAATTTGTATTTGAAGGTTTTTTGCCTGTAAAAAAGGGAAGACAAACCCGACTACAACTCTTAGCTGAAGAAACCAGAACGATCATTTTTTATGAGTCCCCTCACAAATTATTGAAGACACTGGGGCAGTTTGTTGAGTTCTTTGGCGCAGACCGAAACATTTCGGTATCGAGGGAATTGAGCAAACTGCATGAAGAAACCATTCGCGGGACAGCGAAGGAAATTTTAAGGCATTTTGAAACAAAGCCTCCCAAAGGAGAAATTGTCATAGTGGTTGACGGAAAAAAATAAATGCAAACATTACTAAAAGATATTCGCGCTTGCGAAATTTGCAAAGAACATTTGCCTTTGGGGCCACGGCCTATTGTTACAGCACATCCGGACGCTAAAATTGTAATTATAGGACAAGCTCCGGGAACAAAAGTCCATAAAACAGGAATTCCCTGGGATGACCCCAGTGGAAAACAGTTGCGGAAATGGTTGAATGTTTCAGATGAGATCTTCTACGATGAAAGCAAAATAGCATTGGTTCCTATGGGTTTCTGCTATCCCGGAAAAGGGAAAAGCGGAGACCTGCCTCCACGCCCGGAATGTGCCCCGCAATGGCATGAAGTTTTATTGAGTAAAATGCCAAATCTGAAATTGGTCATTTTAATTGGCACCTATGCTCAAAAAGAATATTTAAAGGGAAATACCAAAAAAACACTTACGGAGACTGTAAAGAATTATAACGAATACCTTCCCGGGTTCTTACCGTTGCCACACCCATCGCCAAGAAACAGGTTTTGGTTGATGAAAAATCCGTGGTTCGAAAAAGAAATTGTTGCTGAACTTCAAAAGCAGATCAGGCGACTGCTTGATTCATAAAAAAGCAACGGGCCTGCCTAGAAATTATTTTTATCAAATATGCTTCCCTTTGTTCCAGCCGTGTTTTCCCAAATATTGGGTTCCGCTTTCCACGGCACCGTCTTCTATAGAAGTTCCCATGGAATCGTTCCAGCGATTAAGATAGCCAAATAGCGAAATAACCCCCAACATTTCTACAATTTCACCTTCATCCCAATGTTCATAAAGACGAGACTTGATATTTTCATCTACGGCATTGGGAATTTGAGAAGCTGCTAACGAAAAGTCCAAAGCAGCTCTTTCGGCCTCACTAAATGAAGGATGTGTACGGTACTCCCAAATATTATCCAGTTGCTCCTGTTCTGCTCCGTAACGTTCTGCAGCACGGATGGCATGTGCCTGGCAATAACGGCACCCGGTGGAGTTGCTGCTTACCCAGGCGATCATTCTTTTTAAGGCAGAGGTCACACGGCCTTCATTCGCCATTACCGCTTTATTCAAATTAATAAATGCTTTACTAATGGCTGGACGACGCTGCATAGTGAGCACACTATTGGGGCAAAACCCAAGCGTTTCGTTAAAGAATTCGGCTAATTGTTTGGTTTCCTGATCGTGTTCCGGTGATAAAGGCGTTACTAATGGCATAAATGTTATTTATAATAAAATGTTCGGCTCCAAATTACAAACTCTTGCCTTCAAAAAAAAACGGCTGCAGAATATGTTACTTTTAAATATTCCACAGCCATTTCAGACTAAAATAAATAGTTATTATTTACAGAACAATACCCTGTCCCATATTCCATCATGCTGAGTTTCACCGTTGGTAAGTTTTAACTCTGCTGTAATTCTAACTTCATAAGCACAGCTTGGAAGAGCGCCTACATCACCTACATATAGTGAAGTTCCGTGGGCTTCTTCGCCGGGAGTTGGAAAAACAACCGGTTGAAATGCATGAGGACCTCCTTGTCCGTACATCTTTAACGCTACATTACCAAGGTTGGGATTTGCAGCCGTGTAATTTACCGTAATGGAATTGGTGATCTTGTTACACCCGCCACCAATCAATTCCTGAAGGTCTAAACAAGCAATTCCAAGTTCGTTATTACTTACCGTTGGTAACCAGGAACCTCCCTGGGGAACTCCGTCGTATTCTGTATTGAATATTGCCAATGGCCTTGAGAAACCGGCTAAGATCTTACTGGCATCATTACCTTGCTCACGCTTCCACATGCGCAGTGCAAAATACCTGTTCTTCTCCAGGGGTGCAGAACTGGTTCCTTGTACCAGGCCAGCTTTATTTACAGCTCCGCCTGCAAGGTTTTTAGAAATTAATTTTATTAGCGATCCGTTGAAAAAGATATCAAAACCACCACCAGAATATTGAGGCGCTTGTATCCAATTGCCATCAAAATGAACCTCTATCTCATTCCCGTAAGAAGTTGGGGCATCTGTCCCTTTTATAACATAAGCATCATATTTAATGATAGGAAATAATTGAGTGATCCGGGTTGCAATTTCATTTCTGGCAATATCATTAGGGACGACATCTACCCAGTCTGCAGATGGAATAGTCCCTACATCTACAGAAGGGTTATTCACTTCGGCATATTGAAATTTGTATTCTACAGGTTGACCGTTAAATGTTTTTGATAGAGAACCTCTTAGGTCCAAATTGCTATAGAATGCCATATCGTTTAACACCGCATTTGCCTTACCTGTCGTTCTTCCGGTTGCCGGATCTATATTTAGGACGGGATGATATTTTCGTGCATATCCTATTTGGTAAAATGCTGCAGGAGGGTCAATACTTCCTCCGGGAGAATCATCATCCAGGCATAAGTTTACGCACAAACAGTTTGAAACATTCTTTCTGCTGGGTTTGTGTGCTTCTGAGGAGTCTTCAGCAAAGAAAACAGAACCGCCAAGGGCAAATTTAAAGTAGATATCCGGACCATTATCAAAACTAAAAATAGGTGTAGTTTCAATATTAATGAACGGAGACAAAAATGTTTTCTTGAAGTCAATAGAACGATAGAAAATACAAAATCGTCCCTTACTGTCCGTAACACTACTTCCCAAAAGGTCATCGGTTATTATGTCATCATCCATTGCAATTACTTCTATACCCATAAGAGGTTCCTGGGATTCGCAATTGGTAAGGGTCCCACAGATCACCCAAATATCCAAACGTTTTAGGATGTAACACCAGATTCTATGCAGTAAACAGTGATTCCATCCTGCCACCAGGCCATTGTCGGTTTCCCTCCATTTAGGCTGGATGACATCAATTAGAACTTCAAATGGCTTAAAACCTTTGGGAAGGGATGTTCCTTTCTGCCCGTATTCCGGCACCTCGTCATAATATAAGACAATTGCAACGACACCACCCGTGTAGCCTGTTTTCTCTCCATTGATATTAAATTCATAATTTCCATTTGCATCGGTTTCTGTTTCTGCAAGGAGTTGTTTTTTTCGAGACTTAATTTCCTTTTCTTCAAAAACCTGAATAAGTTCTTTGCTTTGAGCTGCTGTATAAGCAGTAGCTGCATTCATTTCTTCCTGTAGGCGGTACACACGTATTTTTGTATGAGGAATCGCCTTTTTGTGATCATCGCAAATTGCCGTATACAATCTGCCTTTTAAAGTGTAATTCATGATTTTAGGGTTTTTAATTACTATTTTGAATTGTTTGAACAGCTAAGCTACTTCCTGTTAAAACAAATCTTGTAGGCGAAATGCCTGATATTTAAAGAGTTGAACACTTCATTTTTTTGGAGGAAAAATCCTACCTCAAACAGGAAAAATCCTTTTTTGAACTGAAATGAATTTGTATTTTTACATACCTCCCCAATAACCTCTTCTAGGATACATGCGCTGGACATTAAAACCAAAACCTTCCCATCAAAAAATCAAGGAACTTGCCAATGCCTTAGGAGTTGAAGAAACAATTGCCTTATTATTACTTCAAAGAGGGGTTGAAACTTACGAGGAGGCCAAGAATTTCTTTCGTCCTGGCTTAGAAAAACTACACGATCCTTTTCTAATGAAAGACATGGATAAGGCAGTGAAAAGGATCGAACAGGCTATTTCCAATCATGAAAACATCCTTATTTATGGAGATTATGACGTAGACGGCACTACAAGTGTTGCTTTGCTTTCTTCCTATTTAAAAACTTATTATCCAAATGTGGCAACGTATATACCGGACAGATATGATGAAGGGTATGGTATTTCATATAAAGGAATTGATTTTGCTGCGGATAATGATTTTTCGTTGATAATTGCCCTGGATTGTGGAATAAAGGCCATCGAAAAAGTAGCATATGCTACTAAAAAAGGGATCGATTTCATTATATGTGATCACCACCGCCCGGGAGTGGAGCTTCCTAAAGCAGTGGCAGTATTGGACCCTAAGAGAGAGGACTGCGACTACCCTTACAAAGAGCTTTGCGGTTGTGGAGTTGGATTTAAACTCATCCAGGGACTTTCAGAAAAAAAAGGACAAACCATTGATGACCTCTTGTTGTACCTCGATTTGGTAGCGACCGCGATCGGAGCCGATATTGTCCCTATTACCGGAGAAAACAGAATTCTTGCATACTACGGTTTAAAAGTGATCAATTCTAATCCGCGTACCGGATTTAAAGCGATCCTAGAACATGTAAAAAAGGAGACTTTAACCATTACCGATGTTGTTTTTATCATTGCGCCGCGTATTAATGCTGCAGGCCGTATGAAACACGGAAACCACGCAGTTACCTTATTGACCGAAACCGATATGAATACCGCTATCGCCTGGGCAACAGAAATAGAACAGTTTAATACAGACAGAAAGGATGCTGATAGAAGAATAACAGAAGAGGCCCTGCAAAAGATCATTAAGGACAAAGAAGAAGATAAGGCGACAACTGTTGTGTACGATGAAAATTGGCATAAAGGAGTCATTGGTATTGTGGCTTCTCGGTTGACAGAAACCTATTATCGCCCAACATTGGTATTCACTAAAAGCGGAGAGAAACTGGCTGGCTCTGCGCGCTCTGTTCGGGATTTTGATGTTTACAATGCCCTGGAAGCATGTTCTGAGCACATTGAGCACTTTGGCGGACATAAATATGCGGCAGGACTTACATTATTAGAAAAAGATTTTGAAAAATTTAAAGCTGAATTTGAAAAAGTAGTTTCTGAAACCATAGACCCAAGGTTACTTACCCGGGAAATTAAAATTGATGCTGAAATTGACTTACATGATATTAGTCCGAAATTTTACCGGATCCTGAAACAGTTTGCGCCCTTTGGCCCCGGAAATATGAACCCTGTATTTATGACGCAGCATTTAAAGGATACGGGCTGGGGAAAATGCGTTGGAGAAGATAAGAGTCATTTGAGAGTTACAGTACATCAGGGAGATTCACCTCAATTTACCGGTATTGGCTTTGGAATGGGTGACAAAAAGGACATTGCCTGTAGTGGAAACCCTTTTAAAGCGGTATATGCCATTGATGAAAACGAATGGCAGGGAACTGTAAGCCTGCAATTAAAATTAAAGGATATAAAAGCTTAACTAATGAAATCTCATTTGGCCTGCCCGATTACAGATGTTTTCTTATTTTTATAATAGAAATGAACCATCGCGTACTATGAAACAAATTATTATCTTCTTACTTATTGTGATCGTAGCAATCTTAGGCTACAATCAATACAAAAAATACAAGCGATTTTCCTTTTCAGAATATGAATACAAAGTTCCGGAATCCATAAATGCGAAAAAAGCAGATAGGGGTTTATTGTTGGATTATTATGAAGCAGTTGAAGCCTTAAACGGTTATGTAATTACCCAGTGGGGGGCTCAGGAGATTGATGTTAGAAATCCTGCCAACGATGATGATGAAATTGTAGCGGCAGTTTCAGAATACCGAAAAAGACTTGCTAATGTTAAGTTTTATGAAGCTCAGCTTATGGAACTTTCAACAACGGAAAAACCAAAAATGGATCTTTCGGAACAGGAAGAGAAAATCGGTCTCATAAAAAAAATGTTCTATAGTGACCCTTCCGGGAACACATTGAGCCTGGGTGAAAAAAGTGCCCTGATTTATGAAATACAGTGGTTCTTGAACCAAAAAGGAGACTCCATACGGCATGATGGTATATTTAGAGAGGAGACCTTTAATTCTTTAAGATCTTTCGAAGAAAAGAACCAATTGTATCCGGACGGGAAATTGGATGCCTTGACACTGGAATATCTGTTGAAGTGAATTAAAAACGATACTTCATATCGCTTTATTCAAATTTTTTCAGCTCGAAAACAGAACCGTCGAAAACACCATAAGTATAATGGTTTATCCAATCGCCTAAATTGAAATAAGTAGAATTCTCACCTACTTTTATTTCCATCGGCAAATGCCTGTGCCCAAAGATGAAATAATCGTAATGTTTGGTTTCAAGCTTTCGTTTAGCGTATTGTGCTAACCATTCATTTTCTTCTCCCAGGAACTCCTTATCATCATCACCCGAAATTAATTTATTTTTAACGGAAAGGTATTGCGCCAAACGCATTCCCAATTCGGGATGAAGCCATCTAAACAACCAATTAAAAAAGGGATTTGTAAATACTTTCTTCATTCTCTTATAACCTTTGTCCCCGGGCCCTTTACCATCTCCGTGGGCAATAAAAAAGGTTTTGTCATTAAAGGTAAATTCCTTAGCATCCCTATATGTTGGTATGTTGAGTTCTTTTTCAAAATAACTTCGCATCCAAAGGTCATGATTTCCCACGAAGAAATGAATGGGAACACCACTGTCGCTAATTTCTGCCAGTTTTCCGAGTACACGAACAAAGCCTTTGGGAACAACGGTTTTATATTCAAACCAAAAATCGAAGAGGTCACCTAAAAGAAAAATTGCAGCAGCATCCTCTTTTACCGTATCCAGCCACCGTACAAATTTCTTTTCACGAGGGAGGCTCTCTGCAGGTGAAGGGGCGCCGAGGTGGTTATCGCTGGAGAAGTAAATTTTTTTTCCTTGCGGGATTTGCATAGTTCAAAGATAATGAAAAGGTTGTACGGAATTAGTTTTCCGAAGCAAACCATTCTGCATAACTGGTTTCTGTTTCCTGAAGCCTTAGTGAGTGCAACTGAATATCTTGCGGCAGGCGGACCTTAATTTTTTCAGCAAAATCTATCACCATCATTTCACTAGTGGGCTGGTAATTGACCAATAGTACATTATGTCCTCTGTTTTTAAGTTCTTCGGCCAATTCTACATGAGGTGTATTCTTATTGAATACGGTAGCATGGTCAAAAACATCTACAATTTCTTCCTTTACGATTTTTTTCAGGTCGCCAAAGTCAATGACCATACCATATTTTACATTTGAGGTATCGCTAATGGGTTTTCCAATAACCGTTACGGAAAGCTTATAACTATGGCCGTGTACATTTCGGCACTTACCATCATAGCCATACAAAGCGTGTCCGGTTTCAAAAGAAAATAGTTTTGTAATGCGAATATTGCTCATCGTCTTTTTTTGAATTTATTGTACAGTACTACAATGATCAGCAGCAGGCCCAGTAGTAAAAAAAGTCCGTTTCCACTTAAAAATTGTAAAATATCCATCCCAAGAAATTTTTGTAAATGTATTTAATTTTCAACTAAAGGAATGTATTTTCGTCTAAATTTGATCACCAGTGCCAGGGCTCTGTAACCTACCCAAACCAGAATAGCTAACCAGATCCCGGTCAATCCCCAGCCCATATATTTTGAAAGATATAATACGGGAATAAACCCAATTATAGTTGCTCCCAATAAGACGTTGCGGAGGTAACCCATTTCTCCCAGGCCTTTAAAGATAGCATCTAAGGTAAAAGCAAGAGCATTTAATGGTTGACTGATCAATACCATAAAGAACATACCATAAAAGATGGCGAGTACCTGGGGATCTTTATTGAATAGAAGGCCTAAGGGTTTGTAGAAAATAATTCCGATAACAATTAATAAAGCCGCTATCCCCAAATTATAGAGGTTTACTCGTTTTGTAAGCTTCCAAAGAGACCCATAGTCTTTTGCACCTAATAATTTTCCGCCCAGAATATTGCCGGCAGCACCATAACCGTCGATAAAGAAGGCTGTAAACAGCCAGATATTTATGGCAATAGCGTGTGCCGCTATATACTCTTTCCCCAGGCCGGTAGCCTCTCTTACGGCTAACATTAGAGCGGCATTTAAGGCCAAAGATCTTATAAAAAGATTAAAGCTCATAGTGACCAATCGATATATCTCCGGATGAATAGGAAAACGCAACCTTAAGGACACTTCTGTTTTCCAAAGTAAAAAGACAAATGCCAGTAATGCCATTACGGCCTGTGATATGAGACTTGCCCATGCAGCACCTTTAATTCCCATAGCCGGGATGTAATCTTCGATACCATAGACAAGAACAAAATCCAATCCAATATTTATCAAAGCGCCCGAGGAAGCAATGATCATGGGCCAAAAAGTGTTTTGCAATCCCCGGAACAATCCAAAGACCGCAAAAGTGAATAAGGTTAACGGAAATCCCCATACCCTGATGTTGTAATAATCTATACTGTATTCCAGGATGATACCTTCTGCATTTAAAAGCGTAAATATTTCTTCTACAAAAAAGTAGGTAGAGAATAATACGATGATGCTAAGAGCAATATTGAAATAAATGGCCTGAGCAGGAAAATTGTGCAGATCCGTGATCTTGCCTGCTCCAAGATTTTGTGAAACAATGGCCGAAATTGCGCTCCTGCTTTGTGCCAGGATCCAAATGAGCATAGAAAGAAAAGAACCTACAATTCCTACTGCAGCAAGGGATTCGGTGCCAAATTGCGGAATATTCCCTACGATCGCTGCATCGGTGCTTGAGAGCACAGGCTCTGCGATCCCCGATAGTATGGCAGGAATTGCGAGTTGTTGAATACGTTTAAAGGAGATATCGGTTTTTTGCATTTTAATGATGCAAAATTAGCTATTCAAGATCAGTTCATAACAATAAAAAGGGTATTTACTTTGCTTCGGAAAATAAATATTTCCCAGGCGTTGATATCTACGTGTTTCATAGAATTTCTGATTGCGCTTGTTTTGGCTAAAGGTGTCTAATCTAACAGAGACCATATCATTCTTAACAGCGAGGCCTTCAGCAAAATCCATTAGTTTTTTGGCATAGCCTTTCCCCTGGGAATTGGGATGTATTGCAAGGCGATGAATATAATATTGACGGGAGTCTACAGTTAACCAATCAATTTCATTGTATTCCACATCTTTTTCGGAAGAAATAACGATACAACCTACAATTTCGTCAAGGTCCAACAGAACATACAGTTCATTTCGCGAAAGGTCCTTTTGAAATGCTTCACGTGTGGGGTAGTGTTCGTTCCATTGAAAAATGTTTTCAGAAACCATTTTCACGGCACAGGCGCGTGTAATTTGCATAATTTCATCAATTTCTGAAGGTTTCGCGTGCCGAATCATATTTAAAGAATTAATTTTGCAACGAAATTAAAGGTAATTGTTTTATGAACACGCCAAATAGAGAAAGATATTCAATTCATTCTTATAGCATTTAGGCAAATGTCATCCAGCAATTTATAAACAACAAAGTACAGATGAAAAATATATTGGTTCCTGTAGGGTCTACACATAATGGGATAAATAATTTACAATATGCTGTAAATTTTGCTGCTATGACCGGCAGCACTGCAACGGTTTACCTTATTAATTTGTATAAAGAATTTTCCAGGGTAGGAGGGTTGACCAAAGTAAATCAATTGATAATTGATGATAACGAGTCTCAATTGAACGAAGTGCTAAGCCAGGTAGATACCAAAGGAGTAAAGGTAATTGCAAAACCTGTTAAAGGAGATCCTTTTGAAGGGATCGCACGAATATCAAAACAGTTGAATATCGATTTGATCATTCTATCTCCGCAAAGTGTAGAGATAAAGAATGAGGTGTATTTAGGTAGTATTACCGGAAAGATCGTAAAGCAAACAGATATCCCTTTACTAATTGTGCCCAGGGACTATTTGTTTAGAAAATTTGAAACGATATTGCTGGCATTTAAAACGGGCCACTTTGAAAAAGAAGGAGTTCTCGACCCTTTAAAGGAAATGATGCAGTTGTTTAGCTCGAAACTTAATTTATTGCAGGTAATAACTCCGGATACTCAAGAAGATAAAAATATTGATGAAGATCTAATGCAATTACAATCTTCTCTTAAGGTAACCGAAAATGCAACTATTTTTCAAGGAGTATTAGAGCATTTTCAATCTCATAAACCGGATATGCTTTGTGTATTAAGAAGGAAGCGTGGTTTTTTCCAAAAGTTATGGGAAAAGAATACGGTTTTAAAGAAAGAGTTTCATACCAGTATTCCTTTATTGATCTTAAAGGGACAGGAATAAAAAATTTAGTATTTTAGCCGTTCTTAAATGGGGATGTAGCCCCGCCAGAACGATTCTGTCGGGCTGGTCAGTTGGCTACCAACCCAGTATTGAACTGTGTGTTGTGGTGGTGGCGCAAAAATAACCTGGGGATGTAGCTCAGTTGGCTAGAGCGCTTGACTGGCAGTCAAGAGGTCGGCGGTTCGAGTCCGCTCTTCTCCACATAAAGAAAAATCCATACCAACTCGTATGGATTTTTTGTTTTAATACAGCGATCATTCCGACACAAAACTTTCAATGATCACAGAACATTCCAGGTAATCCTTTCGCTGCCGGTGGTTTCTCTTTTTTTCGAATGAAACATGAGAGATCTTACCAAAATTGTAGGCCTGTTCCAGCTTATAAATTACTTCAAGAAGTTCATTAAAATTCCCTTGTAAAGTAAATTGGTAGGAGGCCAAAGGAATGTTATTTTCTGTTGCAATATGGGGTTCTTTAAAATTGGTTATGGAAAACGATTTGCCCGTTGCTTCCTCATTCAGAAATTCTAAGAGATTATTTTGTACCGAGATATTCTTAAAATTGTTTTTGTTCAAAACCGAATCTGCAAATTTTTCCCGTTGGTGCAGTACACTGGAAAGGGTGGCTAAATTTTCAAAGCCAATGGATTGTTCTTTTAAAGAATTCAACTCTCTTTTAATAGCAAAGGTTTGTGAAAAAGCCAACTGATAGGTGATAATAAGACCTATTATAAAACCTGCTACAAGGAGGATATTTTTATTCTTCTGCGTCATTCTTTATGTGTATGCTTATCTCAAATTCTGCGACCCTGCTGTTCGTTGCGCCGTAACTGATCACGGTTACCGCTTTGATCCAGTCCTTTTGTTCCAGTGTTTCGATCCATTTTGAAAATGCCGTTCTATCATTGCTCTCTCCGGCAACGGTTATCTTACCGGCTTCGTATTCGATCTTTTTATCCGGCCTGATGGCACGCCCCAGAGGTTGAAATTGAATAGCACTGAAAAGAATTGAAGCGGGCCTTTCGGCCACAATTCTATTGAGATAAAATGAACTTTTAGAGTTACCACTGGTCAAAATATTGGTCACCACCTGTTCTTTTGCTTCAATTTCATTGATTCTTGCTGCAAAGGTTTCTTTCTGAGCCTGTAATAATTGGACCTCCTGGGAAAGGACCTGCTGCCGGTTATAATAAGAGCTGAAAAAAAGAAAATTTATTAAAAGCAAAACAAGCAAAATACCAATACCTGCCGCCAAACCTTTTTTAAAGAAAGCTTTTTGGCCCTGTAGTTCCTTAAGGTGTTTGTTTTCCTTATTGAAATTGGTTAAACGTTCTTCATTTTTAATATAATTGAACAAGCCAGAAAGAGCCAGCAAATGATTAGACGATACATGTATGTCTTCAATAGTATACGTATGGCCGGAACCTGTTTTTTCACTGAAAGAAGCGATGGATGTATTCTGTATGTAAAATTGATGCCTGGAAGTGTATATTTCATCTTCATCTATAATTGGGACCAAATTTGAAATAGAACTAAATCCCAGGCTAAATCCTATAATAGCTATTTTTTGAAGTTCCGCTTCTTTTAGGATTGCATCTATATAGTCTTTTCTGCAAACGGCGATAAAACACTTAGCGGGCGTTCTTAAGATCTCGTAATAAAAATCTGAAAGGGCCAAACCGGGAAAAGCCCGGGAGAGCACCTTTTTATTGTTACTTTCAAAAGATGTCTCCTTTAGCAGGACCTTATTGGTATTAACAATAAGATATGCATGTTGATGTTTTGGCAGTTTGGTTGAAAGTTCTGAAAAAGAGGATGATTCAATGAAATCCAGCTCTTTAAACTCATCTTTTTTCTTTTTTGCGGTTACTGCAAATAGTTTTTCTTCACCTGAAACAGAAGCAATTTCTGTACTACAAAAAGTAGTTCCGTAGTTCCAATATGATTGTATCCCGGAACGCATTAATTGATAATGGTTGGTTTGATCATTACGTTTAAATTTCGCTTTGTGGCTTCCTTCCTTCTTTGACTAAAGAACCATTTTATGATAGGTATCCTTGCCAAAAAAGGAACACCAGATCCTGAATCGTCTTTTCTAACAGATTCTATTCCGCCAAGAACCACTACGTCCTGATCCTGCATTCTAACAATGGAAGAAAATTCCCTGCTGGTAATACCCGGAGGAGCATCGTCTGCAATACGTTCTCCATTAAAGGCAGATTGCAATACCTGTATGTCTAACGTAATTTGGCCGTCTCCGGAAACAAATGGCAGGATCTCCAGGGAGAGCTCCGCATCAATAGGGTAGTAATTTCGTATTTCGGAAGTTTGGGGGATCTGCGATCCGTAAAAGCTTTGACTTGTTACCGCATAGTAAGTGGTCTCGCCACTGGACAAAAAGGCCTTATGCCCGTTGATGGTAGTTAATTTGGGTGTAGATTTCACTTTTAGGGTCCCGGCAGCTTCCATGGCTTTAATATCCAGGTAGAAATTAGGAACTACCTTTCCTATGTTCAAAGCGCCAAAACCATCAAAATTTCCAATGATCTTATTTACGTCCTTTGCTCCCAGGGTAACATTTGCATTAGGGAAAAATTCGCCCTGGGTTTGCACGGGTTTATCACCAACACCAAATGAAATTCCGGTTTCGGTAATTGCACTGCGATTTACTTCAATGATCATTACTTCAATTAAAATGACCGGAACAGGCTTGTCTATAAATTGAATGAAATTCTTGAATCGTTCCACCTTTGCTCCGGGGCCGCTAACTACAAAACTGTTGAGTTCCGAATCAATTTTAATGTCCAGGCCATCTTTAATATCATCGGGGATGATCTCTTCGATAGAAGTTAGATTGGTTTCTGAATTTGACCTGGTATTTGAATTGAGCCTGTTATTTTGGTTTAGGTTGTTTGGGTTTGTGTAAGGGCTGTTGTTATTTGAATTAAAACTATTTCTGCCGGCTTTTCTTTCTCCGCTGCCGGATGGATTTTCCAGCAATTGAACAGAGCGATGCATCATAGTGATCAATTCTACCTGTTTTAAAGACAATTGATCCTCGGTTCCGAAATAATAGATATTACCTTCTTTTTTATAAGTAAATCCAGAACCACCACCATTTGAAGGGTTGGCAGAGTTCCCATTTGAAGGGCTTACCGCACTTTCAAATATTTTATCCAAAAGCATATCAAAATCGATATTAGCCGCTTTCACCGTTGCAATTCCGGCATTGTCCAAAGGAGAAGCGGTAAAAATATCCAGTTTCAAGTCTTCCCCAATGGTATAGATCACATCTGCAATGGGTGTATTCTGCAGGTCAACTTCAACTTTGCGTTGTAGTGTATCCAGAATCTTGTAATAAAAGTTTGCACTTTTCCTTCTGGCCGGCCTGGAGGTATTTGCCCCGTTTCCTGTATCGGCAGTTGCCGCGTATGCTGCGTCAAAGACATAGAACCCGTCCCTGGATTTATTGAGTATTAGATTATTCGCTTCTGCTAATTTGCTTAATGCAAGGTCAAAAGGTACATTGTTAATGTAAATGGACAGTGGTGCAGATTCAATTTCGGGAGTATACAAAAGGTTTTTTCCGGAGAGATCCATAACCTTCCTAAAGACCTTGTCAAGCCTGTCATTTTTAAGGTCAAGGCTGAGGTTTCCGTTAGCAACAGAGAATACGGCATTTATTTCTTTCTCTTTTTGCACCTCCGGAACCTCTACGTAGGGACGTATCGACAATATATTTCCGGTAAAATCTATATCCAGGTTGTATTCCTTTACCAAAAAAACAAAAATATCCTGAACAGAGACATTGGAAAAATTATTTACAATGGTAATATTATTCAGGTCGGGAGAAACATTGATGTTTAAACCGTGAACTTTTGAAATTGCCAGTAAAAAATTGGAAAGGGTTGTTTGAGTTATATTTATATTAAGTGCTTCATCGAGTCCGGGGGTATCAACTTTTAAGAGTTCTAATTGATTTTTTAAGGAATTGATCCTGGAAGTGTCCTGGGAAAATGCCTTTCCAAAGAACAAGAACAAAATTAAAACCGAAATAAGTATTCTTTTCATAAAACTAGTTTGCAAGTATGGAATATAATTCTTCGATAGAGGTCTCCCCCGAAACTATCATTGCCATGGCATTGCTTTTTAAGGTATTCAAATTATTTGCAGCAAGATAATCATCTATTTGCAATTCATTATGCTTGATTGCTGTTTCCAGGTCTTTGGTAATGGGGATGATCTCATAAATAGCTTTTCTTCCGTCATATCCTGTAAAATAACAATGGTTGCACCCCACGGGAACAAAGTGTTTTTTTATACTATCCTTTTCTTTAAAGCTTTCCGGAAATACATCGGCAGAGGCAGCAACTTCTTTTTTGCAATTATTACAAAGCTTTCTCACCAGCCTTTGGGCAACACTCATATTTAAAGTAGAAGCCAAAAGATAAGGAGCAACCCCCATATCAATAAGCCTGGAGATGGTCGCCCAGGCTGAATTGGTATGAATGGTAGACAGCACCAAATGTCCTGTTAAAGCAGCTTTAATGGCCATATTGGCCGTTTTGTCATCACGTATTTCTCCCACCATGATAATGTCCGGGTCCTGTCTTAAGAAAGTCCGAAGCGCGGTAGGAAAATCAAACCCGATATCTTCTTTTAATTGCACCTGGTTAATTCCGTCCAGGGTATATTCTATAGGATCCTCTATGGTGAGAATATTAGTTGCTTCTTTATTGAGCAATTTTAGGGTACCGTATAAGGTAGTTGTTTTCCCTGATCCCGTAGGCCCGGAAATGAGCACGATCCCATTGGGCATTTTTACACCTTCCAGGTACAACTTTAACTCCCTGGGGTTGAACCCCAATTCTTTTAGCTCTACCGCCTGCGCATCCCTTTTTAAAATTCTAAGCACCACTTTTTCGCCGTATAATGTTGGCATGGTGGAGACCCGGATATCAAAATCATCCGAAGCAGATTTCACCGTGATCCTTCCATCCTGTGACAATCGTTTTTGGGAGATATCCAGCCCGGCCTGTATCTTTATCTGGTTGATAAGCTGGGGGTATTCATTTAAAGGGATGTTGTATTGCTCTTTTAATTTTCCGTCCAGTCGAAAACGCACCCTGCAATGATTTTCATAGACTTCCAGATGGATGTCACTGCTGTTAAAATCCTTTGCGGTCTGTAATAGCTGTTCCAGGAAATTAGTGCTGTTCAATTCCTGGACCTCTTCAGTGGTCTGACGATAATTATAGGTTAGGTAGGACTGTATATTTTCGGTAGTTTCAGAAATCAACTCAGCTTCAAAATTTAGCAGTATGGCGAGTTCCGAAGCAAGAGACTTTAAATCTGAATGATCGGTTTTCAGCCTGACAACCGCTCCTTTTTTTTCCACCGGAATGATCCTATAGTGAAATGCCTGATTAGGAGTAATTAGTTGTTTAAGCGCTACAGGAATTTCAAAATCTTTCATCTACAAAATATAAACGGGATGGTAAAAGCCTGTCCAATGAATACTATATACTGCCATTAAGAACAGGGACATACATCCGGCGAGGGGAGCTTCTTTTTGCCAGGAGGGCAATATTCTTTTAATAATTATATGAAAAACGAATGTAAACAAAATGGAGAAAACAAAGAAATTAATGAACGTAACTGTTGGAAAAGAAATTGCAAAAGCGATAAAAAAAAGGATGTCACCTAAGCCTAAAGCTTCCTTTAAGAACTTCTTTTTCAGGACAAACCTCGCAAAAAGATAATTGAGTAAAAGAATAGTAGCAATTACTGTAATATTTATAAGAACCGAAGTGATAAAGAATTCTGTAACCACGCTTTTAAAAAATAAATAACCCCCACAAAGGGCAAATACCGGAAAGAGAAAGGCCCAGACCTTCCTGTCTTTAATATCCTGGTAAAAAATAAGTGCTAAGGACAGTAGTAAAAAGCATTTGGCAACAAGGGACATTAGTCTTTTGTAATTTCTTTAGGATTTCCGTTTTCGTCAATTTCCCACACATTAAAAACACCATCGCCGTCAAAATCTACGATCGCTTCTGCCCTGACTTTAAAAGCAGTAAGAGAAGATTGTATGATCTCATAGGTGTAATTGGCCGTTCCGCCCTCATTGACAGTTTTTGGAGCTTCAAAATCGATCTCGTTGAAATCCATCGAATACTTAGAATTTATATAGCGGTATTGGGTTTGCAGATTGGCAATGTGTTTAAGCTGGATCTTTGCTTCCTGCGCTTTTGTTTTGGAGATCAACGGCATAAATTGTGGCAGGGCCAACAATAATAATATTCCTATTATTGCCAGCACCATAAGCATTTCGTTAAGTGTAAATGCTTTGATCTTATGGAGTCCTTCTTTTTTCATTTTTTTATTTCTTTACTACTTGCCAGGCGTAAAGCAAAATGGTTTCTACAAATGTATAACTAATATCAATTGGGTTTAAAATTTAACATTTAAAAAAATATCGATTTTTTGCTGTATATCAACCATAGTTTTGAACTTTTTATCGAAAAGAATATGGAAATGTGATACGGTGGCACATTCCGTTTACAAAATGGTATATAGTTTTGTTCTAACTCCCCAATTGATTCATATTCAGGCCTGTTTTGGTGATTCCTAATTCGGGCCTGTTTTTTGGCTTGATAAATACAATTTTAGAATATGACCTATATCATTTTCTTTGAAAAGGAAGGGAGTACTTTTGCGCCTTCATTAATCAACTTAAATAATATAGCCATAAAGTTAAGCTTATAAGCCTTGATTAAAATAATTATTGTTTTGTACTACACTTTTTTAAACCTCATTTCTATGAAAAACTTTTTCTTTTTTACGGTACTCTTTTTTTTATCAATTATTGGCATTGGGCAAGAGAGTACGACTGTTGAGATGCCTAATTTCACTCCTGTTTCTCCCGAAGCCTCAAAATATACTGTTTATGGGGATATTCCCATAAATTTAAGTTCCGGTCAAATGAATCTTCAAGTCCCAATTTATACTATAAAGTCCGGGACTTTCTCTTGGCCGATTGACTTAAATTACAATTATTCCGGATTAACTCTAAACGGGGAGCCATCATTGTCCGGTCTGGGGTGGTTTCTTAAAGCAGGAGGCTCTATCACAAGAGAAGTTCGAGGACTTCCGGATGAACAACCCAGTAGAGGCTATTATAGTTATGGACAAAGCATTGTAAGCAATTATGTTAATAATGGCTTGATGGCTCAAATAGTTGTTGAAAACATCAAAAAAGGAGCAATTGATGTAGATCCGGATGTTTACCATATATCTGTAGCGGATATCTCCATTTCATTTAAATTGAAAAAAACAGGAAATAATTATGTGCCAATATTTCTCACTAAAAGATCTGATGTAAAAGTATCATTTGACTGGAACAGTATTGATGTTATTTCAAAAAATGGTGTAAAATATGTATTTCAAGATGTAGAATATACTAGGCGTTATGGAGGAATAGAGGATAATATCTTTGATGATCATTTTCAAAAATATCCTTCAAGTTGGCAACTCTCCAAAATAGTTCTTGTTACCAATGAAGAAATAAATTTTAATTATTCAGATGATTCTCGTTTAGTATATAATTACAGTGCTTCCGGTAGAGCTGCCTATTTCCCTAATGGAGCTCCAAATGACCCCTCTTGTATTGCTGAATTAATCGAACCAGGTTATAAGGAATACAATGGAAGGGTCCATATAGATTCTAAGATCATTGATAAAATTGATTTTCCAAATGGGAGTATAAATTTTTCAACTATTCCTAAAGGAGGTATAGGCAATGATTTAGAAAGAGATGTTTTTCAAGAAATCAATATCGAAGATGTAGGGAATAACGAAATCATAGAATATAAATTTGATTATCAGGGAAATCGAGATCTACTTACAGAGATTACAAAAAACAACCTCCATTACTATTCTTTCGAATACGATAATATTAATACTGTACCTCCATTTTTAAACGGACTAATAGGAGCTACTGCCATAAACCCCTGGGCAAAGGATAAATGGGGGTTTTATAACTCTAATAATTTAAACGTTCAATTTGGAGTGGATGTACCACAAAGTTCTATAAATGGGCCTTCAAGAAATCCACACCTTAGTTCAACCAAACTGGGAGCACTGACAAAAATAACCTATCCTACCAAAGGGACAACAGATATTTCCTATGAGCAAAATCAAGTACGTGAAATGATTACTCCCAGTTCCGGGATTTCTGAAAATTTACCTCTTAACCGCTCCATACAAATGTATTTATACTCTACCCCGGAAAATCCGGTCACTCTTAATGAATTTACCTACACTTTTACTGAGCCCACTTTAGCAAGGCTATCACATTTCCTTGAAAAAGTAGAAGATGATCGGGGATCCATAAAAATTGATATCACAGTAGAAAACACATCAGGTTTTGAAGATGGGTGTCCGCAGGGAACAGCTTTTGATTATTACCAAAGAATAGATCAAATTAGAACATTCTGTAATATTGACCTACCCAAAGTTTGGCCTCAGTTACATACAGTTATAATTACCGATGATGTAACAACAACTTCCCCTCCGGGAATTATAAGCAAAAGTGAGGACAGTAGGGGTAAATTTATCATTTTACCGGGCACTTATACATTTAAGATCAGTATCCCGGCGGGGGCAGAAGCTCTAAATACTTACGACGCTAATATTTATTTAAGTTTTCATGAGAGCTTAAGTTCAAGTCCTTATTATGTAAATAAAGATGTTGGAGGAATACGAGTAAGTAAAACGGAAGACTGCCCCGATGAATCCGGTACTAATTGTGTTACAAGGTATTTTGATTACAATGATCAATCCGGAATTTCCAGAGGTGAATTATTACAACAAGGGTATTATACTAAATCTATTTTATCAGATGTTACTTGTGGCAGCATCAATTATTCTGTCGATTATTATGAAACTATTTCTACAACGTATAATTCTGTTAATCTGAATAGTGGTATCCCGATTATGTATCAAGAAGTGTCGGAGTATAAAGACAGGATTCAAATAGAACAAGACCCCGGGAACCTTAATTATCCTACAGATACAAACCCTGACGGAAGTTTGATATTTAATATAAACGGAAACCAACCTATTATCTATGAAACAATTTACCCTGAGGGTATAAAGAAACATAATTTTGACAGATTTATTACTTCTCAGGATACTAACTGGCCTTTTACTCCTAATCCAAAAGACAAAAGCTTAGGAAGGCAAACATACTTGGAAGATTATACATACTCCAGGATTGATTCTTCCCAAACCCTCAACCAATCTAAAAATATGGGGTACTATCCTATTGCTTATGACCAAAGCGTTTTTGAACAAAATAACTTATGGGGCATTAAAATCGGGTTTTTAAAGCCTATACACTCCGGAACAATTTTTAATGCTAATGAAGTTGATAATTATTATGTAGTAAAACCCTATCAAGAATCTAATGTTTATGGACTACAGTCCTATATAGAAAATAAATCTATCTATACTACCCAAGAGATAAAATCAACAACTAGTTATTATTATGATAACCCTCAACATTATCAACCTACCCGGATAGTTAGCACTACCAGCGAGAATAACAAAACGCGTATCACCAAAACAGATTATCCACAGGATACTGCCGTTGCGAACGATCCTTATATGTCTAACCTTAGAAATGCCAACCGTATTGCAGAGCCCGTACAGGTGAGAACCTATACAACCGATGCCAATGGCGAAAATGAAAAGCTCCTTGGTACTCAAAAAACAGTATATCATAATTATAGCGGCCTTATCTTCCCCCGCTATATCAAAACTCTGAAAGAAGGAACGACAGGTCAAAATACTTTAGAAAACCGAATTATCTATCACGGTTACGATAGTTACAGCAATCCTACAGAGGTCTCCCAACCTGACGGAATGCGGACAAGCTATATCTGGGGCTATAATGGCCAATATCCTGTGGCAAAAATTGAAAACAGGACTTACAGTTCTATTCCAACGAATCTAATTACTAACATACACATAGCGTCAAACACGGGAACAGAAGCAAGCTTGATTGCTGCATTAAATGCGTTACGAAGTAATCTCTCAGATGCCATGTTGACAACTTATACCTATAAACCACTAATAGGGCTAAGTACCATTACAGATCCCAGAGGTTATAGGGTAAATTATTTTTATGACGATCATAACCGCTTAGAGTTGGTAAAAGATGCCGACGGCAACCTGGTCAATAAAAATGAATATAACTACAAAAACTAATAACTAAACAGTAAGAACCATGAAAAAATTATTGATATCCATATTCGTGTTGTTGCCAATATTAGTTATTGGACAAACTACAACTGAAAATTATATTAAATCAACCACATACCAGGTAGAAACCACTAATGAGAATGTAGCTGATGATGAAAAAATAGAAGTCATTATCTATTATGACGGTTTAGGAAGGCCCAAACAAACTGTAGCACAACATGCCGGGGAAAATCGTGAGGACCTGGTGACTCCCGTATTTTATGATCATCTTGGAAGACAGCCCAGGGAATACCTTCCCTATCCTGCAGTAAACAATCAAGGAGATTATTATACCAATGTATTGCCCACATTAACTTCTTATTATTACACTAATTTTGAAAATGACAGGGGAATGGTACCACAGATCAATCCCTATAGTGAAAAACGCTTTGAAAACTCTCCTCTCAACAGGGTACTGGAACAGGGAGCTCCGGGAATGGATTGGAAGGTAGATACAGAGAGTAATACAGACCATACCATAAAATTTGAATATGGAAGCAATCATAGCACTGAAGCAAAACGGTTTTCAGTGGATTTTGACAATGGAAACAGTTCGACTCCTTTATTAACCTATGTAGGTTACTATGCCGGAGGTGAATTATATAAGAGCGTTACCAAAGATGAAAACTGGCAACCCGTCAACGGCATCTATGGGATCACTCATGAGTTTACCAACAAACAGGGCCAGGTGGTTTTAAAAAGAACCTCTGTGGAAGATCCAAACAGGGCACCACAGGACCCTAACTATCACGATACCTATTATGTCTATGATGATTTTGGGAACCTTACCTATGTACTCTCTCCTAAAGCTTCGGAAAGTATTTTGGATGGTAATAATATAGACCAAGAAGTGTTAAATGATCTGGGCTATCAATACAAATACGATCATCGCAATCGGCTTATAGAAAAAAAGATTCCCGGAAAAGGTTGGGAGTATATTATCTATGACAAACTGGACCGGCCTGTTTTAACCCAGGATGCCAATATGAGATTGAACCCTTCTGTCAACAAATGGCTCTTTACCAAATACGATGTTTATGGAAGAGTAGCATATACAGGGATCTATACCACGAGTTTGACCAAAGAAGCCGTAGAGACAGAAGTACGTACAGATACACCACTTCAATATTTCAGCGAAGAAAGAAGTACTTTAACTTCAATTGGAGATACCAACCTCTATTATACCAATAATGCATATCCCACACAAAATTTAGAGGTCCTTACCGTTAATTATTACGATGACTATATAGATACTACTACCGATATGGGAGCCATGAACCTCCCGGGTACGGTCTATGGAGAAACTGTTTCCAATGCTACCAAAGGATTACCTACGGTAAACAGGGTGCGTGTCCTGGATGATGCCACCAATGACTGGATCATTTCCCTTACCGGTTACGACGACAAAGGACAGGTGATCTACACCCGCTCTGTCAATGAATACCTGGATACCAATGATGTGGTGATGAGCCGGCTGGACTTTACGGGAAAGCCTTTGGAGACTAAGACCATACATGTAAAAAC
>JANQSO010000003.1 GCA_028284005.1 Flavobacteriaceae bacterium
AGTCCGTTTGCGCCGATGGTACTACAATCGTGGAAGAGTAGGTCGCCGCCTTCTTTTAAAACCTTCATCTAAAAAAGATGAAGGTTTTTTTTATTGTAAGAGTTTTGAAATATTCTTCAGAAACAGAACCTATAATTAATTACCAAACATCGATTTCATAATAGTATTGATACCCTTAAAGCATAGGTATACTGCTGCTATACCTGCAATAAGACCTAAGATAAAAGCAACATAGAATACAAAGTTTTCTTTGTTCATGAAGGAAAGGGTCAATAGATAAGGGCTTAAGAACAGCAATGGCAAGGCAAGTGCCATTTTTTTTATTCCTTTGACCAGCAGTTGTTTATCGGTGTGTTTCATTTTTATAGGCATTAATTGCTTTACGGACACTTTGGTGTGTGTCCAATAATTTTTGTGCTTCAGCTTCAGGAATCTGAAGTTCATCCATGATCATTTTTGTGCCACGATCCACTAGTTTATTATTGCTCAATTGCATATCCACCATTTTGTTTCCTTTCACTCTTCCCAGTTTCACCATTGCAGCAGTAGAGATCATATTTAAAACCAACTTTTGAGCTGTTCCGGCTTTCATACGGGAACTACCCGTTACAAATTCCGGACCCACGACCACAACAACAGGATGCTTTGCTATAGTAGCTAAAGGGCTTTTGTCATTGCAAGTAATTGAACCTGTAAGAATATTGTTCTCATTACATTTTTTAAGAGCGCCAATTACATAGGGGGTAGTACCAGAAGCTGCAATTCCAATTACAATGTCTTTTTCCGATACATTGTATTCCTGAAGGTCTTCCCATCCTTGTGTATGAGAGTCTTCAGCAAATTCTACCGCTTTTCTAATAGCAGAATCACCACCGGCAATTAAACCAATTACTAGCTCGTGCGGTACGCCAAAGGTTGGAGGACACTCACTTGCATCAACAATTCCCAAACGCCCACTTGTACCGGCTCCTATATAAAACAAACGCCCGTCTGCTTTAAGTTTTGAAGAAACTATTTCGGTTAAAGCAACGATCTGTGGAAGTGATCTTTCAACTGCAATAGGAACTGTTTTGTCTTCAGTATTAATATTCCGAAGTAATTCAGCAATGCTCATTTTCTCCAAATGGTCGTAATTAGAATCTGCCTCGGTAGTTTTGGTAAAGCTCATATTACAAAATTACAATTCTTCGGTGAACTCACGTAAGTTTGTTGCTCTATTGTATGTAATAAGGTAAAAGCTTAGAAATTCTAAAGCTTCCTTTTCCTTTTTAGACTATTACTTTATTTCCGATAGTATATCATTAAATGTTTTGCTGGGCCTCATTTGTTTGTAAACAAGCTCTTCATCTGGCCAATAGTATCCTGCGATGTCTACCGGATTTCCTTGAGCAGCATTTAATTCATCCAAAATTGTACTTTCGTTTTCTGTCAATTTTTGTGCGATAGTAGTAAAACGATTCTTTAAGGCCTCATCTTTACTTTGAGCTGCTAATTGTTGTGCCCAATACATTGCTAAATAAAAATGGCTCCCGCGATTATCCAGTTCATTTACTTTACGGGAAGGCCCTTTTTTATTTTCCAGCAGTTTTTCAGTTGCATCATCTAATGTTTCAGAGAGTAAAACTGCTTTGGAGTTATTGTATTTCTCTCCCAAATGTTCCAGTGAAACGGCAATTGCCAAAAACTCTCCCAGAGAATCCCATCGCAAATGCCCTTCTTTTGTAAACTGTTGAACATGCTTTGGTGCAGAACCTCCGGCACCGGTTTCAAATAGTCCCCCGCCATTCATTAAGGGAACAATTGATAACATCTTGGCACTGGTCCCTAATTCTAAAATGGGGAAGAGGTCTGTTAAATAGTCCCTCAATACATTTCCTGTTACAGATATGGTATCTTTTCCTTCTTTAACACGTTCTAAAGTATATTTGGTCGCTTTTTTGGGAGAAAGTATTTTTATTTCAAGGCCCTCAGTATTATGGCCAGGCAGGTACGTATTTACTTTTTTGATCAATTCTGCATCGTGGGCTCTTTCTTCATCCAGCCAGAATATCGCAGGACTTCCTGTGGCCCTTGCCCGGCTTACGGCCAATTTTACCCAATCTTGAATAGGCAGATCCTTGACCTGGCACATTCTCCAAATGTCTCCTTTTGAAACCTCATGTTCTATTAGTACATTTCCATTGTTATCTACCACACTTACTTTTCCGTTGGAACTGATTTCAAAGGTTTTATCGTGAGAACCGTATTCTTCAGCTTTTTGAGCCATTAAACCTACATTAGGAACAGTACCCATGGTTGTAGGGTCAAAAGCACCGTGTTGTTTACAAAAGTCGATCGTAACCTGGTATAGATCTGCATAGCTGCTATCCGGAATTACCGCCTTGGTATCTTTGGTGTCGCCATTTTGATCCCACATTTGCCCGGAATTACGGATCATAGCAGGCATAGATGCATCAATTATTACATCACTGGGGACATGTAAGTTGGTAATTCCTTCATCACTGTTTACCATAGCCAGATCCGGATTTTCATCCATGATCTTTTGTATATGAGCTAGAATAATATTTTTTTCTGAAGTAGGTAATTCTTCCAGTTTGTTTACCAGATCACCAAAACCATTATTGACATCAACCCCTAGTTCATCAAATAGGTCGGCATATTTTTCAAATAATTCTGAAAAATAAACACGTACTACATGACCAAAGATTATGGGATCACTAACTTTCATCATGGTAGCCTTCATGTGTAAAGAAAAAAGGAGGCCCTTATCTTTTGCATCTTTTACTTGTTCTTCTAAAAAAGTGATCAATGCCTTTTTGTATAGGACCGTTGCGTCGATGATCTCACCTTCGAGTACGGGAATATTTTCCTTTAAAAGGGTTTGAGTACCCGATGTGTCCGTATGAATGATATTTACATTTTCTGGATTGGTGACAGTTACAGATTTTTCGTTGTGCCTGAAATCACCATAACCCATGGTTGAAACATGCGTTTTGGAATCATGGCTCCATGCACCCATACTGTGCGGGTTCTTTTTTGCGTAGTTCTTTACTGCTTTTGGTGCACGGCGGTCACTATTACCTTCACGGAGAACCGGGTTTACTGCACTTCCTTTTATCTTATCGTATTTTGTTTTTACTTTCTTTTCTTCTTCGGTTTGAGGCTCTTCTGGATAATCCGGTAGTTTATAACCTTTAGCTTGCAGTTCGGTAATGGCTTCAGTTAATTGAGGAATGGAAGCACTAATATTTGGAAGCTTAATGATATTAGCATCCGGTTGTTTTGCAAGTTCACCTAATTGCGTTAAAGTATCATTTACTCTTTGTTCTTCTGTAAGGTATTTGGGAAAGTTTGCTAAAATTCTACCGGCTAATGAAATATCTCCTGTTTCAATTACTATTCCTGAAGGGGCAGTAAAAGCTTTAATGATTGGAAGTAAGGAATGTGTTGCTAGGTAGGGAGCCTCATCGGTTTTTGTATAAATAATCTTAGCAGTTTCTGACATTGAATGGGTTGGTTTTTCAGTGTTAATTAAAAGAACTTTTTGTTTTTAAAGAACTGCAAATATAGCGATTTGGGAAAGGTTTTAAAAGGGCAGCAGGGCTATTTTTGTGGTGCTTTCAAAAACAAGAAAAGCCATAACACTGTATTGCTACATTGCTATGGCTTCTTGTGAAACAGACCGTTACCAACTAATCTTTACAATTCGAGGCAAGTTTATTATACCCTTGCAGTTGTGATTTGCTTCAATGAGGTTTGTTTTTATTGAACCAGTAACTAAAAGCTACCCTATGTCCCAAAAAAACAGTCTCAAACTCTTTTTAATCTCGACCCTAACGATCACGAAGACCGTCAGCATCTCAAGCAATTAAAAAAAGTATATAAAGAACGTTACTTTATTTTCAATCCGGCTGTAACACCATTTTGATACTGCTAATGTAAAACAGAAAATTTAAAAAGCAAGTTTTATAACGTATTAAATATTAACTATTTATAAACTTGAGTTATTAACATTTGTTCATAAAAAAAGCAGCCTGTGAAAACGCTGCTTTTTTATACTTATGAAAGAGAAAAAATTAAATTCTTCTCTCTTTAATCCTTGCTTTCTTACCGGTAAGCCCTCTAAAGTAATAGATACGTTTTCTGCGAACGCTTCCTGTTTTATTAACTTCAATTTTTTGAAGGGTTGGTAAATTGATTGGGAAAATACGCTCAACACCAATGGTCCCGGACATTTTTCTGATAGTAAATGTTTGTGATGACCCTGTTCCTTTTACCTGAATGACAACTCCTCTAAAGAACTGTGTTCTTGTCTTTTCACCTTCACGGATCTCATAGTAGACAGTAATTGTATCCCCGGCACTGAACTTTGGGAAATCTTTCTTAGTTACAAACTCGTCTTGTACAAATTTAATTAACTCTTCCATTTTGTTTCTTTGATACTGGTTTATTCAAAACAACATTCACGTTTCTCGCCAGAGGTTGAATCAAATTGCGTGCAAAAATAAGCAAATTATACTATGTTACAATACTTTGCCGCTATTTTTTACTCCAATAAATCCGGCCTTCGCTCTTCGGTACGCTTTATAGCTTGCTCTTCACGCCATTCTTCAATTTTTGCCGTATTTCCGCTCGTAAGAATTTCCGGGACCTTCCAGCCTTTATAGTCGGCAGGCCGGGTATAGATAGGCGGTGCCAATAAATTGTCCTGAAAGCTATCCGTTAGAGCACTTGTTTCATTGCCTAACACTCCCGGAATCAACCGTATGATAGCATCACAAAGTACCGCCGCTGCTAATTCACCTCCGCTCAATACAAAATCACCTACTGAGAGTTCCCGGGTAATGAAATGATCCCGAACCCGTTGATCCACTCCTTTGTAATGGCCACAGAGAATAATGATATTCTTTTTAATGGAGAGTTCATTTGCAGTGCCTTGATCGAGGGTTGTTCCGTCCGGAGTCATATAGATGACCTCATCGTAATCTCTTTCGGCTTTCAATTGAGAGATGCATTTATCAATAGGTTCTATCATCATCACCATTCCGGCACCACCTCCAAATTGATAATCATCGACCTGTTTATAGTTATTGGTGGAGTAATCTCTTAGGTTATGGGTATGTACTTCTACGATCCCTTTTTCGATGGCTCGCTTTAAAATTGAGGCTTCAAAAGGACTTTTTAGCAATTCCGGCAGTACGGTAATAATATCGATCCGCATCGCTACAAAAGTTCTTGTTTTAGTTTACAGCGATCGATAGAACCCTTAGCGCGTTCCAGTACATTTTTATCCAACGTCTGTAAAGCTGCTTTTTTGTAATGTTCTATGGCTTCTTCCAGTTTTCCCTGCTGCTCATACATAATAGCATACTCATTATAAATGGTAGATTTTGTAATACCAGGTATATTCATGGCTTTGTCCAATAGCTCTTTTAACTCATCATATTTGCCCAAAGTGGAAAGTAAAATAGAATAGTTGTAATATACAGCCGGATACATAGGAGATTTTTCCAGGCATAGTTTATACAGGGTCTCTCCTTTTTCGTATTCTTTAAATTTTACTTCGTATAAATACCCCAGATGATTGTACGCCTTGCCAAAGCTAGGGTCCATATCTATTATTTTTTCCAGCTTGTTGGTCGCTTCATCATAATGCCCGTTCTTTATGTCGGAATTGGCCTGATCCAATAATTCCTCGAGTTTGGTAAGGTGATCCATAGTGTAAAATTTAGACTGTAAAAATACAAGAAATAGGTTAGATTATATCTCCCAGGTATAATGAAAAACTTTGGTGTCTTTTTTCCATCCCAAACGTTCATACAGTTTTTGTGCGGGATTGTCAAAATCGGTTTCAAGTGTGAGGCCACGGCTCCCTACCTTCACGGCAAATACTTTGGCTTCGTTCATAATCGCTTCACCAACTCCTTTTCCCCGTACTTCGGGAGAGACAAAGAGGTCATTCAAAATATAGGTACGCTGCATAGCTACGGAAGAGAAGCTTGGATACAACTGTGTAAAACCCACACCTTTTTCATTTTCATCCAGCGCCAAAAAAATGACAGAATCGTTTTTCTTAAACCGTTCACTTAAGAACTTACGAGCAGCTTCTGGATTGGAAGCTTTTTTATAAAATACCCGATAGCCGTCAAAAAGAGGAACTAACTGGTCAAGATTTTCTTGTGTGGCTTGTATTATTTTCATGTTTTAAAATTACAGCTTTTCTGAAAAAAAAGCCCATTGATCTCTCAACGGGCTTTTCAGAAATTATTTTAGTAACTATTAATAGTAGGTAAATCTTCTCACTTTAGCAATATGTTTTGCGAGCCTGATCACCTGGTGGCTATACCCGTACTCGTTATCATACCAGACATATAACACACAATTCTTACCATCATTGGCTACGATAGTGGCATTGCTATCGAAAATTGAAGGAGCTGAGGACCCTACAATATCACTCGATACCAATTCATTGTTCAAAGAGTATTTGATCTGTTCTACTAAGTTTCCTTCCAAAGCATATTTCTTCATCATGGCATTCATACCTTCTTTAGAAGTCTTAGTTCCCAATTCCAGTTTCAATATGGCCAAAGATCCGTTAGGCACAGGAACACGGATCGCATTAGAGGTCAGCTTTCCTTCAAAAGAAGGTAATGCCTTTGAAACGGCACTTCCGGCACCGGTCTCTGTAATTACCATATTTAGTGCTGCTGCACGGCCACGACGATATTTTTTGTGCATATTGTCTACCAGGTTCTGGTCATTGGTATACGCATGGATAGTTTCCAAATGCCCTTGTACCACACCAAAGGAATCTTCTACTGCTTTCAGAATAGGAGTGATGGCATTGGTTGTACAGGAAGCTGCTGAGAATATATCTATTTTACTTGGGTCGTTCTCTTCGTGATTTACACCGTGTACTATGTTTGGAACTCCTTTTCCGGGAGCTGTTAGCAATACCTTGGATGTACCTTTGGCCTTTAAGTGCCTTCCTAATGCTTCCTCATCACGAAATGCTCCGGTGTTGTCAATGATCAAAGCGTCGTCAATACCATATTGGGTATAATCGATCTCTTCGGGAGCATTTGCAGAAATGATATATACAGTAGTCCCATTAATGATCAATGCTTTATTTTCAATATCTGCACGAACTGTTCCGGGAAAATCTCCGTGTACCGAATCATACTGAAGTAATGAGGCTCTTTTTTCGAGAACAGTTTCATTAATAGCACCACGGGTAACGATAGCACGCAAACGCATCTGACTCCCTTGTCCGGTACGTGTCATCAATTCTCTGGCCAACAAGCGTCCAATTCTTCCGAAGCCATATAAAACAACATCTTTAGGTGAGATATTGTTTGTCTCTTTGGCATCTTTTAATTTATCGACAACAAATGCAATGGCATCTTTATATTGGTTGTCTTCCAAGTGGTACTCGAAAGTTAATTTTCCGATATCCAGTTTTGCAGGTGGCAGATCAAGAGTTTTAATAGCCTGTGCAATTTCTACGGAATCAAAAATAGAAATAGGTTTTTGTACAAACTCTCCGGCATATTCGTGAAGATTTAAGATCTCACTTACGTTCCTATCTATTAATTGATTTCTAAAAAGCACCAGTTCAATAGATTTGTCATACCATAGGTCACTAACGATCTTAATAAATTCTACGGTTGCTTTTCTGCGGTCGGTTTGAAAAGACAGTTCTTTTTCATAAACGTCATCAAAACTCATAGTTGTGTTGTTTAAGGGTTTAAAATTTTTTGCAAAAGTAGATATTTCAAACGGTTTGGTGAAGCATATTGGTAAAAATAAATACCCCTCCAAAAAAGATTTTTTAAGAGGGGTACCTTCTTCAGAAAGAAACAAACTACCTGAAGATGAACGAATTTAATTCGCCACGCTGATCTACAAAGGTCATCTTAATAGGTGTATTGTAGTCTCTGCGGTTCATAATACGTTTTACGTCATCGATATCCGTTATTCTTTGGTCATTGATCTTGGTGATCAAAATACCGGTAAGGTTGTATTGTGCCATATCTCTTGTTAAAGCACGGGTAACTAAAACACCGTTTTTAATTCCGCGCTCTTTTAGGTCTGAAGCACTGGCATTTTTCACTTCCAAACCAATATCTGTGATCTCAAAGGTTTCTAGTTTTATAAGTGTAACAGGAATTCTCTTTTCTCTTCCGTTACGAAGTACAGTCACTTCTACCACATCATTGGGCCGTTTTGAACCTAAATATCCTACCAGGTCAGAAAATTTTCCAACTTTATAACCGTCCAGCTGTTTGATGATATCTCCTTCGTAGATCCCACTTTTTTCCGCACCACTACCTTTTTCGACACTACTCACATAAACGCCTTCGGTCTCATCGGTTCCGATCTCGTCAGCTATTCTTGAATTAAGTGTACCACCGGTAATTCCTAAAATTCCACGTTGCACATTACCAAACTCCATGATATCTTCAATTACTTTTCGGGCATTGTTGGAAGGTACTGCAAATGCATACCCAACATAAGAACCGGTCTCAGAAGTTATCGCGGTATTGATCCCGATAAGTTCTCCACGTGTGTTTACCAAAGCGCCACCACTATTACCGCGATTTACAGCTGCATCAGTTTGTATGAATGATTGCGGGTTGCCATCAAACTCATTGAGGTCCCTGGCTTTAGCACTTACAATTCCGGCAGTTACCGTTGAAGTCAGATTAAATGGATTTCCAACAGCAAGCACCCATTCTCCAATTTTTACCTCGTTGGAATCTCCAAAGGTAACATACGGGAATTTCTCGTTGCTGTCTAATTTGATCAATGCAATATCGGTTTTAGGATCTGTACCAACGAGTTCTGCACTATAAGTTTTATTATTGTTAAGTGTAACAGATAATTCGGAGGCATTGGCAATAACATGATTGTTGGTAATGATGTAGCCGTCTGCAGAAATAATGACACCACTTCCGGAACCGATCATTTCCCGGGTGGTTCCACTACCACTAAAATAATCCATGATACTTCTGGGTTGAGTGGATATGGTTCTGTTCTTAACGTGAACTACGGAATTTACTGTCTTTTCTGCAGCTTCGGTGAAGTCTGTATTCATTTCTGCTGCAGTTGAAGCTGAAAAATTGGTCGGAATAAAAGAAGGTGTTTCGTTTTCAGAGATCATTGAAACATTATCGGTTTCAACAAAAGCCTTATATCCACCTAATGTTAGTGCGCCTGCAACAAGCGCTACGGTAAATAATCGAAGAGTTTGTTTCATATTCTTTTACATTTATACATTAAAATTAACTATTAAATGACGAAAATATTTCTCAAAGGTTTCACTTTTAACTTCCATTTAACAGCAGTAAAAAGGGTAAACTAGAGTTGGCTTTTTATACCTTTGCGCAAATGGAATTTGAATTCTACAAATATCAAGGAACGGGCAATGACTTTGTGATGATCGATAATCGCCACAATATTTTCCCCAAAAACAATACCAAATTGGTGGCGCAGATCTGTGACCGAAAATTTGGCATAGGTGCGGACGGACTGATCTTATTGGAAGAGCACCCTACTGCCAATTTTTCCATGGTGTATTATAATGCAGATGGAAATTTAAGTTCTATGTGCGGTAATGGCGGAAGGTGTATTACTCACTTTTCAAGGTTTTTAGGGATCATTGATGACAAAGCGGTTTTTGAAGCAGTTGATGGCATGCATGAAGCCAATATTCAAGGTGATATGGTTTCACTTAAAATGAATGATGTAACTTCTGTAAAAGTTTCAGACGGTTATGTGTTTTTGGACACCGGTTCACCGCATCATGTTGAACAGGTTTCAAGTTTAGAAGCATTTGATGTGTATTCAGAAGGAAAAACAATTCGGAATACCATATACGGAAAAGAAGGTTCTAACGTTAATTTTGTGGAAGCTATTGGAGATGAAGTCTTTTACGTAAGAACCTATGAAAGAGGGGTAGAAGATGAAACATTATCCTGCGGTACAGGCGTAACCGCAGTAGCTTTAGCCATGTATGAAACCGGCAATACACAAACTAATACTGTTAAACTACAAACTCCCGGAGGATTGCTTACGGTAGCTTTTACAAAAGCAGACAAAGGGTATGAAAATATTTACCTAACGGGACCTGCAGTACAGGTCTTTAAAGGAATTTGGAAATGAAGACTTTAGTTGGAAATGACATACAGTTACGTGCTTTAGAACCTTCGGATCTGGATTTTTTGTACGCCCTGGAAAATGATGAAACAGTTTGGGAAGTTAGTAGTACAACGACTCCTTACTCCAAATTTGTATTGAAACAATATCTGGATAATGCGCATCGTGATATCTACGATGTTAAACAACTGCGCCTGGTGATCTGTTCTGTTAAGGATAAGCACCCGATAGGTTTCATTGACCTTTTTGATTTTGACCCCAAACACAAAAGAGTAGGAATTGGGATCGTTATTTTTAAAGAAGAAGACAGGGGGAAAGGTTATGCACTGCAATCACTCACATTGGTTTGTGATTATGCGTTCAAGCACTTGCAGACGCACCAGGTGTATGCCAATATTACCGAAGACAACAAGAGGAGTATTCAATTGTTTGAAAAACTGGGCTTCAGTAATGCAGGAGTAAAGAAAGACTGGATCTTTTCTGAAGGAAATTATAAGGACGAACATTTATATCAATTATTTAACCATGTACATTAAGAAGATATTAGTAATCATATTGTTAATTGGTTTAGTAGGGATGGCTGGCTTTGCCTATTACGTATATAATAGTGTGTTCGTTTCAAATACTGCATTTAATAACGAAGAAGCACATATTTATATTTCTACAGGAGCAAGCTTTAGTGATGTGTTAGATGAATTACAACCTCTTTTGGAAGATGTTGTAGCATTTGAAGCTGTTGCAAACAGAAAAGGATATCCAACTAATATTAAGCCCGGGCATTATATTATTAAGAAGGGGATGAATAATAACGATATCGTCAATACCATTCGCAGTAATAATGTTCCTATAAAGATCAAGTTCAATAACCAGGAGCGACTGGAAAACCTTGCCGGGCATGTGGCAAATCAAATTGAAGCAGACAGCCTCTCATTGTTGAATGCCATGAGAGATACCGAATTTTTAGCAGAAGCCCAACTTAATAGTGATGAAGCTTTAGGTATGTATGTTCCTAATACGTATGAATTGTATTGGAACACCTCTTCGGAAGACTTTTGTAAACGAATGCTTTCCGAATACCATCGTTTTTGGAACGAGGCCCGTACCCAAAAAGCAGAGGCTTTACAACTAACCAGGGAGCAGGTAATGTCTTTAGCGGCCATTGTGCAAAAAGAAACTGCCAAAACAGATGAACGCCCGCGCGTGGCAGGAGTTTACGTAAACCGAATTAAAAAAGGAATGCCATTACAGGCAGACCCAACCGTGATATACGCTAAAAAGAAGGCAGAAAACGATTTTGAACAGGTCATTAAACGGGTATTGTACCGTGACCTTGAACTGGATTCTCCTTACAATACCTATAAATATGCCGGTGTACCTCCGGGGCCTATCACTATGCCGGATATTTCTTCCATAGATGCTGTATTGAACTATGAGAAGCATGACTACCTCTTTTTTGTAGCCGATGTTACTAATTTTGGCTATCATAAGTTTGCAAAAACACTAAGGCAACACAATCGTAACAGAGCCGAATATGTGCGCTGGGTAAATGCAAATGGAGTTAACAGATAGTCCAACAACGTTTTACATCCCAAAAATGTGAAGAAATATGTTAATTAAAGAAATCTATTCTTCAGATTTCAATTGCTTAAAAAACTATCTTGCATTAAAGAATTGTTAAAAAAAAGGTCGGATAACCCTATTTTATTGTCAATTTAACAATTTTTAACAAAGATCATAGAAAAATATTGAAATAAGTCGTATTTTTGCACGCTGAAATGATAGGTGTAAGAAATTTCACCTGAATTTTTTAAAAAAATGAAACAGAGTCACTTACAAGTCGTTGCATTACTTTTAGTAACAATATTTGTTGCTTCAGGTTTTTCGTTTGGCAAACGTATTGACCTTTCTCATTATAAAGTGGATGAGACTGTTGAGGTTTGCTATCATGTTCCGAACGAATTTGATTTCGTAGATACACAAGAGTCTGCTGTTTACAGCTTATTTCTTGGAAAAACATATGTTGGATTTAAAGAAGCTTTAGGCTTTAAAGAATCAAGAGGCGATTATGCTATTATTAACCAATATGGTTATCTTGGGAAATACCAATTTGCAAAAGCTACCTTAAAGATGATCGGCGTTAAGAATGCCGAAGGTTTTTTGGAAGATACTTACTTGCAGGAAAAGGCTTTTAAAGCTTATACGTCAAGAAATAAATGGATCTTGCGTAGAGATATTAAAAGGTATAGCGGTAGGTATATGAATGGTGTTAAAGTTACCGAATCCGGAATTTTGGCTGCAGCACATTTGGCCGGTGCAGGTAATGTAAAAAAATACCTGAGAAGTGGTGGCGAAATAGGTTTTGCAGATGCCAATGGAACTTCAATTAGATATTATCTAAAGAAATTTTCCGGCTACGATACTTCTTTTATTGTAGCAGATAAGAAAGCAAGGGTTTTATAAGAAGATAATTATTTTTGAATAATAAATAAGGTGGGCCTTTTATTAAGGTCCACCTTTATTTTTTTCCATTCTTCTGCTGAAGTTGTTTTAATATATTCTGAAGGAAGTGTTATATCGCAAGCAACACATAATTGTGTGTCTTTGTGTAATGTGTTTAATAAGCTTTCCATCATTTGATTGTTCCGATAGGGTGTTTCAATAAATAATTGAGACTGTTCTTGTTCTTTGGAAAGGCGCTCCAGGCGTTTAATTTCCGTTTTGCGCTCTCGCTTGTCAATGGGTAGGTAGCCATTAAATGCAAAATTCTGACCGTTAAAGCCACTGGCCATCATTGCCATCAATATTGAAGAAGGGCCTACTAAAGGCACTACTTTAATTCCTTTCATATGTGCCTGTTGTACAACTGCAGCTCCGGGGTCCGCGATTCCCGGGCAACCGGCATCAGAGATCACTCCTACATCGAAACCTTCAAAACATGGAGCCAGCATCTCGGGAATTTCGGTCTCATGGGTAAATTTATTAATGAGTTGAAAATGCAGGTCGGGTTGTGATTTCCTTGGGACAATGCTCTTAATGAAATGGCGGGCACTTTTTTCGTGCTCTACAATATAATGGTCAATATGTTCTACAGCTTTTTTTACTAAAAGAGGTAGTACCTCCAGGGGAGGAGTCTCCCCCAGGGTACATGGTATTAAATATAAATTTCCTTTAGGAGGAAGCATTGGTACATTTTATTTGACCACTAATTTTTTAATACTAAAGGAACCGGTTTCAGAAAATACTTTTACCAGATAAATACCCTGACTTAAGCCGGCAACAGATATATTCTTGCTGGGTGCAAAGATATTTTCTTCAGAAATAAGGGTGCTTCCCTTAAGATCCACTATAGTAATGGCTGCTATATTTTGATTTTCAGAACTAAAAGTTACATTTTCCGAAGCTGGGTTAGGAACCATAGAGATTTTAGCAGTATTAAAATCAGTTACCCCTAAAGTGCTGGTAATTTTATAAATACGCCCGCCATGGTCAACAATATATAATTCTTCCTCAATGTCAACACCAAATGAGGTCCAGGATCCTCCATAGGTACCGTGGTCTACCAGAGTACCACCACTGGTCACTGTGCCTATTCTTCCACTGCAAACATCGGCGTAAAAATAAAGGCCGCTTAAACTGGGATAGTCACTTCCCCGGTACACGTACCCTCCGGTAATAGAACAATTACCACTTCCGGTACTTGACGAATATTCTGCAATAGGGAAAGTGAGTTCGCTGGGGTTGGGGCAACCTGTGGTATTATACGGATCGGAACCTTCGTAACAACGCCATCCATAGTTAAGGCCGGCTTCTGTAGCTCCCGCACGATCAATTTCCTCAACATCTTCCTGGCCTACATCACCTATCCAAATATCTCCGTTTGCACTGTCAAAAGAAAACCTCCAGGGATTTCGTAATCCATAGGCCCAAATTTCTTCGGCATTTACAGCACTTCCGGCAAAAGGATTGTCTGCAGGAATACCGTAATTGTTTCCACCTCCGGGATTATCAATATCAAGACGCAGCAATTTTCCAAGGAGTATCGTGGTATTTTGTGCACGATTTCCGGGATCACCACCACTTCCGCCATCTCCGGCAGCAATATATAAATAGCCATCAGAAGCAAAAGCAATACCGCCCCCATTATGATTTGGAAACGGCTGTGAGTATTCTATAATGGTCAATTCGGAACCGGGAAGAGCAATATCGGGATCTCCGGGGTCTACAGAAAATCTGGAGATACGCGTATCTCCGTTCGTCTTTGTATAGTTTACATAGAAATAACCATTCGTATCGTAGTTAGGGTGAAATGCCAGACCTAAAAGGCCTTGTTCACTTCCATTAGATACCAGGCTGGAAATATTTAAAAAAGGAGTGGGATTTGTGGTTCCATCCGAATTCAAAATTTTGATCCGACCTGATTGTTCTACAACAAAAAGACGGCTGTCACCGGCATTTTGAAGGTCTATCGGGCTACTAAACCCGTTTGCAAATAATGAGATTTCCACGGTTTGAGCTTCTAAAAAACTCAAACACAGGAAAAAGAATAGATAAGGGACATACTTTTTCATGATATTTTTTTTTCTAAAGTAATGAAAACCCTTCAATAATAAAAGTTATAATCTTCGGGCAATTTTTTCGCAGGCCTCGTCCAGCATTTGGAATACATTTTCAAAGCCATTATCTCCTCCGTAATATGGGTCCGGGACATCCATATTTTCACCGGGAAAGACCTCGTTGAGGATGAGTTTCACTTTTTCAATTTCTGATTGATCTTTAGCAAGTTGAACGACATCACGATAATTAGAGTTATCCATTACAAAAATATGGTCGTAAGACTCAAAGTCGTATGGAGAAAATTTCTTGCCTCGCTGATCAGTGATATCCAAACCATATCTTTTAGCTACGGCAATACTTCTTTTATCCGGCAATTCGCCAACATGCCACCCTCCAGTTCCTGCCGAATCTACAAATACTTCGGAAGCATTGACTTTGGATTTTAAAATACCTTCTGCCAGAGGAGAACGGCAGATGTTTCCCAGGCAAACCATAAGAACTTTAACTTTCATATCTGGTAATTATAAAGAACCGGTGAAGCACCGGATGGTTATTATAAGGTAAGCTTTTTGTTGAGGTCTTCTACGTACTTTCTAAACTGCTTATCTGTACTGGACAAATTATCAACGGTCTTACAAGCATGCAATACTGTAGCGTGGTCTCGTTGTCCAATTTGTGAACCAATGGACGCCAAAGAAGCCTTTGTAAACTTTTTAGCAAAGAACATGGCGAGTTGCCTTGCCTGAACAATATGACGTTTTCTAGTTTTAGATTGAAGTGTATCCACATCCATTTGGAAATATTCGCTTACTACCTTTTGGATATAATCAATAGATACTTCCCGTTTGGTATGCTTAACGTAGTTGTCAACAATTTTCTTGGCAAGATCAATGGTAATTTCCCGCTTGTTGAATGAAGAGTGCGCGATCAATGAAATAATAGCACCTTCCAATTCACGAATATTGGTCTTTATATTATTTGCCAGGAATTCAATAATATCTTCCGGCATTTCCACACCATCCCTGTACAATTTATTTTTTATGATAGCGACACGGGTATCGTAATCGGGGTGGTTCAATTCTGCTGAAAGTCCCCATTTAAAACGAGATAACAAACGTTGTTCGATATCGATCATGTCTACCGGAGCTTTATCACTTGTTAGGATAACCTGCTTTCCGTTTTGGTGCAAATGGTTGAATATGTGAAAGAACACATCCTGTGTTCCCGCTTTTCCGGAAAGCAATTGAATATCGTCTACGATCAATACATCTATGATCTGGTAGAAATGAATAAAATCGTTCCTGTTATTCTTTTTAACAGACTCTATATATTGCTGCGTGAACTTTTCCGCAGAAATATACAGGACGGTTTTTTCGGGATATTTATCTTTTATTTCTACACCTATGGCATGTGCCAAATGTGTTTTTCCCAAACCAACTCCTCCAAAGATCAATAATGGATTAAAAGAAGTGCCTCCGGGTTTGTTGGCCACTGCCATTCCTGCAGAGCGCGCTAAACGATTGGATTCACCTTCCAAAAAATTATCGAAGTTATAATTGGGATTGAGTTGTGATTCGATCTTTACATTTCGGATCCCCGGAATCACAAAAGGATTTTTAAGTTCGGGGCTTTTATTCTTTAAGGGTACGTCCACATCCTGGGATTGTACCTGACTGCGATTTGAACTTGGGATCTTCTCTGTAAAAGGTTGTTTGTTTCCATAGGTGTTCTCCATTTTAATAACGTACACCAGTTTGGCATTTGTTCCCAATTCTTTAGTAAGGGCAACCTTTAATAATTTAACGTAATGCTCTTCCAGCCACTCATAAAAAAACTTGCTGGGGACCTGAATACTAAGAGCGTTATCCGTAAGCTTAACTGCCTTAATAGGTTCGAACCAGGTTTTGTATGCTTGTGAAGTAATGTTATCTTCAATAAAGGACAAACAATTTTTCCAAACCGATTCCGCAGTTTTGCTCATAGTTTAATTTGAAGTTTTAGTTAGTTAAATAATGTTGATAAAAAAAGAGAAAAAGTGTTTTCCCTAACAATTTATTAACACTACAAATATGTGAACAAAAAAATGAAAAAAAAAATAGAATAGGTATTGAATTTGTAGTTTTTTTTTCGCATACTGTAACTAATTCAAATCTACAAAAAAAAGTTCCTTTTTCAGCATATAAACTTTGAAAAAAAATCTTACAAAATTAAGAGTTCGTTATGGAGAGACAGACCAAATGGGTATTGTGTATTACGGTAATTATGCAGAATATTTAGAACAAGGAAGAACGGAATGGCTACGTGAACTGGGCTTTTCGTACAAATGGATGGAAGAAAATAACATCCATTTACCTGTTGTACATATGACTATAGATTACAAATCTCCGGCCTATTATGACGATATTTTGTATGTTACCACAACGTTAAGGAAAATTCCTACTTTTAAAATTGAGTTCTATTACGAAATTCACAATGAAGCAGATCAACTTTTAGTAACTGCTACCACGGCACTGGCCTTTGTAAATCGTACCACAAAAAAGTTAATGAAAGCACCTGATTATTTGCTAAATAAATTACAGGAATAATTAACTTTCTAATTTCTTTATGTTCACTTTGTATGTGGTTTCAAAGATCTTGAATATTCGTTCCGCATCTTTTCTTCGAACCAAAATTTCCATTTCACAATTCAGTTCCATTTTTTGATTAGCGATAGTAAGGTTTTCATCTTTCAGGATTCTCATGACCGTATTCATTTCGGGATATTCAAATTTCAGAAAAAAGGATTCGTCAATGGTTCTCTCTACAATCACTGAGTTCTCTAAAGCCATTTGTGCAGCAGTCTTATATGCCTGTACCAATCCGCCAACACCTAGTTTGGTTCCTCCAAAATAACGAACTACCACTACCAGGACATTTGTAACATCAAAGGACTGTAGCTGCCCGTAAATAGGCATTCCTGCGCTATTGGAAGGCTCTCCGTCATCATTAGCACGGTAGCTCTCATAATTTTTACCAAGTTGCCAGGCATAGCACCAATGCCTTGCATTGTAATGCTTTTTCTTTAAATTTTCGATATGTTGCTTTATTTCATCTTCGGTACTAACAGGAAATGCATAGCCAAAGAACTTACTGCCACGATCCTTATGAAGAGCTTCGGCAGAAATTTTTGTAATTGTTCTATATGTATCTTTTTGTCTATCCATTAGATTCCTGACAGGGTTACTAAAAAGATACTTATTACCGCGAGTAGAATGCCCAGCCAATTCTTTGGCAATAATTTTTCTCTGAATAAGATAATTCCCATTAGTGTTGAAACCATTACTACAGCAACATTATTGACCGTGAAGATACCGGAGCTGTCCAAAATACCACTACGCAATGCTTTTACCAAAAAATAGATCGAAAAGTAATTCGGGATTCCCAGTGCAATTCCACCTAATATATTTTTAAGCTGAATTGTAAGCTTTCTCCGTAATGCCAGGTAGATAAGTACAAAGATACCTACCATCGCTGCCGCACCAAATATGGTAGCCGAGAATAATGCGACATCGTTCTTGGCGACAAAGGCATCTTCTAAAAATTTAATGCTTGTATCTATAATACCGCTACCTATAAATACCAATAACGGGAAGATTAGGTCTTTACTTCTAATACTAAGGCTTCTGTTGGATTTTATGGATGCCAGATATACAGCGGTTAAAGCCAGTAGAATTCCTATTAGCTTTAATATGTTTAAGCTTTCCCTATAATATACCAAACCAAAAATAATAGGGATCACTACACTCATTTTGGTAGCTACAGATACTACTGATAGTCCGCTGCGTTGTGTAGTGAGAGCCATTAAATTGAAAACAACAATGAATAAAGCGCCAAGCCCTAATGTAAAGTAGAACCACCCGTGTGAGGTTATTTCCGAAAAAGAAACAGGAGCATCATAAGCAATTATTCCACTGATACACGCTACAATATAATTAACCACAATTGCCTGAAGCGTATTGATCCTGAACCTGCTGAACAATTTGAAAGTCACAAAAATAATGACCGAAGATGCTACGCTAAGTATTAAATAGATCAAAGGCTCTGGTTTTTATAATGTTTCAATATATCTCCTTTTATCATTTCCTGTGAAATGAAATTGTTTAAGATCACAGGAGCTTTAACTCCCTCTTTAAACTTGTTGGTACCTGTAAATACAAAAGCTTCATCCCAAAGGTTTGCATCGGTAAATGTTTGTATTGTTTTTGTGCCGCCTTCCACGATCAAAGACTGAATTTTATACCTATATAATATATCACAAATTTGGAAAGCTATGTCTTTGGAAAAATCTATTGTTTCATAAAAAATATTATCTGTGTTGCCAGCCTTCTTTTGGGTAATAACGATCGTCTTAGCTTCTTTATCAAATACAGAAGCATTCCCGGGTATTTTTAAGGACCTGTCGATAACAACTCTTACAGGTGAATTTCCTTCCCACTCACGGGTCGTTAAACTTGGATTATCCATTAAAACTGTGGTAGTTCCTACCAAAATGGCCTGTTCTTTAGCACGCATTTTGTGTACCCATTGACGCGAATGTTCATTGGTGATCCAGACGGGTTTCTTCTCGGAATTTCTAAGAGCTTCGGAAGGGGCGATAAATCCGTTGGAAGTTTGTGCCCATTTCAAGATGATGTACGGACGTTTTTTTTGGTGAAAAGTAAAAAAACGCCTGTTCAGGTCATCACATTCCTTTTTGACAACCCCAACTTCAACCTCACATCCTGCATCTTTCAATTTTTGAATTCCACGTCCCGCAACTTTCGGATTGGGGTCCGTACTGCCTATCACAACTTTTTTTATTCCTTTGGAGATAATGAGATCTGCACATGGCGGTGTTTTTCCAAAATGACTACAAGGTTCCAGCGAAACATAAAGGGTAGCATCTTTTAAAAGCCTAGTGTTGCGTACACCGGCGATAGCATTTACTTCGGCATGTGGTAGCCCGGCCTTATGGTGCCAGCCTTCCCCAATGATAGTATTGTTATGAACAATTACACTGCCTACCAAAGGATTTGGATAGGTATTTCCCAGGCCATTTTTCGCTAACTGGATACAGCGTGACATATATTTTTCGCTTATCTTCACACTGTAAAAATACAAGTAATTACTTAGATGAGTACACCTATAATCCGTCCTATTCAAAAAAAAGATAATCCACAGATCGCAAGTATCATTAGAAGCGTTTTAGATGATTTTGGAGTTCCCAAAGAGGGTACGGCTTACGCAGATAAAGCTTTGGATGTCATGTATGAAACGTATAATAAAGATAGTGCCACATACTTCATACTGGAAGAAAATGGAAAGGCAATAGGTGGCGGCGGAGTGGCGCAATTGGATAATTACAATGGCAATGTCTGTGAATTACAGAAAATGTATTTCCTGCCAGAAGCAAGAGGAAGAGGATTGGGTACACAAATGATAGACGCCTGTTTGGAAGAAGCCCGTAAATTGGGCTATGAAAAATGTTACCTGGAAACCATGTCCTATATGGAGGCGGCTCAAAAATTGTACAAACGATATGGTTTTCAATATTTGGACGGACCTATGGGAGATACCGGGCATTATGCCTGCGGGGTACACATGATAAAAGAGTTATAATTTTGAAACTTTCTAAATTAAAAAAAGAATTTACCGAATCACTTTCAAAACTGTATCCTGAAGAAGAGGTACAGTCTTTTTTTGCAATTCTTTCTGAAACCATTCTCAAACTATCAAGGTTAGAAACTGTTTTACAATCTGAAAAAGATATTTCTGAAGAAGATTGTTTGAAATTTACTGAAGCTGTTCAGCGGTTGAAGCATTTTGAACCCATTCAATATATTACAGGTGAAACAGAATTTTATGGTTTAGTTTTTAAGGTCAATAAACATGTACTCATTCCTCGTCCCGAAACCGAAGAATTGGTCGACTGGATACTTAAGGATATTGAAACACAAAATTTAAGGGTCCGAACGGTTTTGGATATAGGCACCGGTTCTGGTTGTATCGCGATTTCACTTGCTAAAAACCTTCCAAACACCCATGTTTCGGCTTTAGATATTTCAGAAAAAGCATTAAAAACAGCTTCTCAAAATGCAGGTTTAAATCAAGTTGCAATACATTTCTACCAGCAGGATATCCTCAATTCTAAGCTCCTCCCGGATCAATATGACATTATCGTTTCAAATCCGCCATATGTTCGTGAATTGGAAAAGGAAGCGATGCGAAATAATGTTTTAAAGCATGAGCCTTCTTCGGCATTATACGTAAGTAATGAGGATCCGCTTGTATTTTACCATAAAATTATACTCCTGGCGAAAAAGGGCCTAGCCCCCAAAGGATGCCTGTACTTCGAGATTAATGAGTATCTTAGTAAGGAAATGCAGGAGATGCTTAAAGAAGAAGGATTTATGTCGATAGAGATCAGGAAAGATATATTTGGAAAAAACAGAATGATTAAAGCCAGAAAAAATGCATAGACTCGATACCATATGTGTGTTCTGCGGTAGCAGTGATGGAAATGACCAGGCGATCACTGATGCTGCAAAAGAATTGGGGCAGACGTTTGCAAAACAAAACATAACATTGGTCTATGGGGCTGCTAAGATTGGTGTAATGGGAGCTTTAGCTAAATCTGTTTTAGATGCTAGTGGAAAGGTCATTGGTATTATTCCCGAATTTCTTAAGAAGAAGGAAGTAGTGCATTTGGGACTTACACAGTTGGTAACTACAGAAAACATGCACGAACGTAAGTTGAAAATGCATGAACTAAGTAATGGTTTTATAGCATTGCCGGGTGGAATAGGAACACTGGAAGAATTGTTCGAAATACTAACCTGGTTACAATTGGGCCTGCACACAAAACCCATAGGATTGTTAAACTGTAATGGTTTTTATGATGATCTCATGCAACTTTTGGAAACAATGGTACGCAAGGGTTTTGTAACTATGGAAAATTATGAATTGCTCTTAATTGATTCGACAGTTGAAGGGTTGCTTCAAAAAATGGCTGCATTCAAAGCTCCTAATATCCCACATTGGCTTACAAAAGACAGAGCCTAATATTCAAGTTATCAACTATTTCTGCTCTTTTTTTAACAAAATTTAAACCCAAGCTACATATTTCGGTACATTTAAGTCATTAACAATTAACTTATCATGTATGAATTCAACAAAGAAGTATTTCGCTGAAGGGCTTGGGACCTTCGCATTAGTTTTATTTGGTTGCGGGGCAGCTACAATCGCCGGTATTTCCGATACAGGCCCTGCGGGAATTGGCTTATTGGGGATTGCTCTTGCTTTTGGTCTTGCAGTTGTAGCTATGGCTTATACCATTGGTCCAATTTCAGGATGTCATATTAATCCGGCGATCTCTATTGCCATGCTTGCGGCAGGAAAATTATCCGGAAAAGATACTTTGGGCTATATAATCGCACAATGTATAGGAGCTATCGCAGCAGCAGGAGTATTATATATTTTGGTTACCGGAACTGCAGGTTTTTCAATGCCGGAATGGGGCCTGGGTAGTAATGGATGGGGAGAAGGCTATTTAGGAGCTTATGATATGAAATCGGCTCTTATTGCTGAATTTGTATTTACCTTTTTATTCTTAATGGTCATTTTTGGTACCACTGCAAAAAATGCATCTCCCGCAATGGCCGGATTGGCAATCGGTATCACTTTGGTGTTGATCCATTTGGTAGCGATCCCTATTACAGGGACTTCCGTAAACCCTGCGCGTAGTTTGGGCCCTGCTTTGTTTGCCGGCGGAATGGCATTGAATCAGTTATGGCTATTTATAGTGGCTCCTATTGCAGGCGGACTCTTTGCAGCAGTAGTGAGAAAGATCTTTCTGGACGATTAGTTTTAATGCGTATACTATTTAAAAGGCTTCAGTTATGAGGCCTTTTTTGTTTATAAACTGTTTTCCAAAGCTCTTAGGTTTTCGCTAGGAATTTTATATTTGTTGTATGAACATTGAACAGCAAATCATTCAATTACGTACTGAACTTAGAGAACATAATTATAACTACTACGTATTGGATAATCCTACCATATCTGATTATGAATTCGATATAAAATTAAAGGAACTTCAAGCGCTTGAGGCAGCTCACCCCGAGTTCTATGATGCTAATTCACCCACGCTTCGGGTTGGAGGAGAAGTCACCAAGAATTTTGAAACAGTAGCTCATACCTATAGAATGTACTCCCTTGACAATTCGTATTCTAAAGAAGACCTGGAAGATTGGGAGAAGCGCATAAAAAAATTGGTAGACGGAGATGTAACCTATACTTGTGAGCTTAAATACGATGGTGCTTCAATGAGCCTTACCTACGAAGATGGAAAGCTGTTAAGAGCTGTGACCCGTGGCGACGGATTTCAGGGAGACGATGTAACCACCAATGTAAAAACGATCAAATCGGTGCCATTACAGCTCAAAGGAGGTTATCCGCCTCTTTTTGAAATAAGAGGTGAAATTGTTCTGCCATTTGCCGGTTTCGAAAAAATGAACGCTGAAAGGATCGACATTGGTGAAGAACCGTATCGAAATCCTAGAAATACAGCTTCCGGGAGTTTGAAATTACAAGATAGTACAGAGGTAGCAAAACGTCCGTTGGAGTGCTTATTGTATAGTATCAAAGGAGAACGATTACCTATAAGAACTCAGTTTGAAAACCTGGAAAAGGCACGACAATGGGGGTTTAAGGTTCCAAAAGAAGCCAAGCTTGCCAAAAGCATTGATGAAGTATTGGAGTTTATTAACTATTGGGATGTAGAACGCCATAATCTGCCTTACGAAACCGATGGTGTGGTTGTAAAAGTGAATGATCTGCAACAACAAGAAGAACTGGGATATACGGCAAAAGCACCTCGCTGGGCAATGGCTTATAAGTTTAAAGCAGAGCAGGTATCTACTGTTCTCAACGAGATTACCTATCAGGTAGGGCGTACGGGAGCCATTACACCAGTGGCAAACCTGGAACCGGTGGAATTGGCAGGAACCATAGTAAAACGTGCATCCTTACATAATGCGGACCAGATCGCAAAATTGGATATTAGAGAGGGGGATACCGTATTTGTGGAAAAAGGAGGTGAAATTATTCCGAAGATCATTGCGGTAGATTTTACAAAGAGAAAAGAGGACTCAAGCCCAACACAGTATATTGAAAACTGCCCTGAGTGTTCTACCAAATTAATTAGAAAGGAAGGAGAAGCACAACATTACTGTCCCAATGTAGAAGGGTGCCCGCCACAGATCATTGGACGTATTCAGCATTTTATTTCCCGGAAAGCAATGGATATTGAAGGACTGGGCGGTGAGACAGTAGCGCTTTTGGTCAATAACCAACTGATATATGATTATGCAGACCTTTATAAGCTAACTGAAGCACAACTAATTCCTCTGGAACGAATGGCAGAAAAGAGCGCCGAGAATTTAGTTGCGGGAGTGGAAGCTTCTAAAGAAATTCCGTTTGAACGCGTATTATTTGCCTTGGGAATTCGTTATGTAGGTGAGACTGTTGCGAAAAAACTGGCAAAACATTACAAAACGATCGATGCTCTGGCAGATGCTTCAGAAGAAGAATTGATCACTGTTGATGAAATTGGTGGCAGAATAGCCGAAAGTGTAGTTGCATTCTTTTCCGAAGAAAAGAACAGAGAAATTATCGAGCGGTTGAAAAACTATGGTGTCCAACTGGAAATTTCAGCAGAAAAGCTGGCAAATCAAACCGATACATTACAGGGAAGCACTTTCGTGGTTTCGGGTGTTTTTTCGAAAGTATCCCGTACCGAATTAAAGAAACTCATCGAGGATAATGGAGGAAAGGTTTCGGGATCTATTTCAGGGAGAACAAGTTATGTTGTTGCCGGAGAGAATATGGGGCCGAGTAAAAAAACCAAAGCAGAGGGCCTTGGAGTTCCTATTATTACAGAGGATGATTTTTTACAAATGATTTCGTGAACTTAGACCAAAAAATACTCGAAATACGTATTTTTGTGAAACAAGTTGTTTGGGGCCATGTTCAAAAAAATTAAACAGAAATCACTTCAAAAACTAACTGAAAAAAACATTCGGGAACGTGACCTGTCCCGGGTGAACGAACCGTTGAAACGACTTGGATTTTTAGTAGATGAAAGTGAGTTCCAGGAGTTTGAAGAATTGTATGATTTTGCTGTAGCATTGGGTATTCAGCGTAAAGATGTGAAAGTGTTCTCCTTTTTAGAGTCTAAGAAGAAATTGCCTTCTTTGCGCCAAAACCAGATACACAACAGGGATTTTACCTGGAAAGGTGAGATCCATAATCAAAATGCGCAGGAATTTCTGGATGTTCCATTCGATGTTTTAATAGGATATTATAGAGGAGCAAATGAATTCCTGGACCTTATGGTTTCTGCCAGTAAGGCAAAATTTAAAGTAGGTGTAGCAGAGGCAGACCCGCGGTTATACGATTTGATTATTGAAATACAACCGGATAAGGTAACCGAGTTTAAAGCGGAATTAAAAAAATACTTGAAGATATTAAATAAAATAGCATGAAGGAATTGATTGGAACAGGTGTAGCATTGATCACTCCATTTACTGAAAACTTTGAAGTAGATGTGGAAGGGTTGAAAAAAGTAGTGAACTTCAACATTGATAATGGAGTTGACTATCTGGTGTTATTGGGCACTACTGCTGAAAGCGCTACCTTGACCAAAGTAGAAAAACAGTGGGTCATAGATACGATAATAGAGGTAAATGCAGGAAGACTGCCTTTGGTTTTAGGTGTAGGTGGAAATAATACACAATCTGTTATCGATGAATTGAAAACCCGTGACCTTTCACCTTTTGCAGCGATCTTATCTGTTTCTCCAATGTATAATAAGCCTACACAGGAGGGGATCTATCAACATTTTGCGGCGATAGCGAAAGCGTCACCAAAACCAATTGTCCTATACAATGTTCCGGGACGTACAGCGTCTAATATACTTCCGGAAACTGTGATCCGCCTGGCAAATGATTTTGAACGTATCGTAGCTATCAAAGAAGCTGCCGGAGATATGGTGCAGGCAATGCGCTTGATTGAAGGTTGTCCTGATGATTTCCTGGTGATATCTGGAGATGACATGATCGCATTACCTATGGTTCTGGCCGGTGGGGCCGGTGTTATTTCGGTCATTGGGGAAGGACTTCCTAAGGAATTTTCAGAAATGATACGTTTAGGGTTGGATAAAAAAGTAGAAGAAGCATATAAATTGCACTACAGGGTTGCACCTGCGATCGATTATATCTTTGAAGAAGGAAATCCAGCCGGAATCAAAGCCGTTTTCAATAAATTGGGTATTTGCGGAGCTACTGTCCGCCTTCCATTGGTGGACGCCAGTGATGCTCTAAAAGCAAAAATCAACACATTTGTGGATAATTTTTGATTCAGAAAAGAAATTTATCAGTTAAATTTTTCAAAACAATAGTAATTACACATACTTATTGCAATATTTTAGCGGCATAATAAGTTTTTATAATCACGTTTTATTCACTACTTTTGCACGATGTTTTTTAAATATATGAGAACGAGCCTTTTAATTCTGTTTGTTAGTTTATCTTTTATCTCCTGTAGCGAGTACCAGCAGGTATTACGCGGTGATGATACGGCACGTAAATTTTCCATGGCGGATTCTTTATATGAAATTGGAAAACACAAGAAAGCGTTACAGCTTATGGAGCAAATTGTTCCAGCTTACAGGGGGAAACCGCAAGCTGAGAAATTAATGTTCATGTATGCCAATACGTTTTACAATATGGAAGACTATTATTTGGCGGGTTATCAATTTGAACGCTTCGAAACTTCCTATCCCAAGAGTGATAGTGTAGAAATTGCATCATACCGTTCTGCAAAAAGTTATTACGAACTATCACCGCGTTATTCATTAGATCAAAAAGATACAGATACGGCCTTGGAGAAACTACAGGGTTTTATAGACAAATATCCAAATTCCGAATACCGTATAGGAGTTAATGAATTGGTATCCGAATTAAGATACAAAAAGGAAAAGAAAGAATATGAGGTTGCTAAACAGTACCTTCATATTTCAGATTATAAGGCAGCTATTTCGGCATTCGATAATTTCATTACGGACAATCCGGGATCGCAATTCAGAAAAGAAGCTTTCTTTGGAAGATTGGATGCAGCCTATAAATTAGCTATTAATAGTGTTCCGTCTAAAGTAGAAGAGCGTTTGATCACAGCACAGGGATATTATAATAGTTTTGCAAAATATTACAATGAAACCGACTTGAAAGCTGATGCTGATAAGATCTCCGAAGACATTAAGGAGCGGTTGAACACAAATAAGGAAACTACAAGTTTAAACTAGGATTATGAGCGATATTAAAAATTCTGAAGCACCTATCAATACTACAACTATTGATAAAAATTTGATTGATGCACCTACTGATAATATCTATGAGGCCATCTCCATTGTTTCAAAAAGAGCAATACAGATAAACAGTGATATCAAAAAAGAATTGCTTGAAAAGTTAGATGAGTTTGCTACTTACAATGATAGCTTGGAGGAAATTTTCGAAAACAAGGAACAGATCGAGGTTTCTAAGTTTTACGAAAAATTGCCAAAACCACACGCATTAGCTATACAAGAGTGGTTAGAGAACAAGATCTACTACCGTAATACCCAAGACGAAGAAATCGAAAAATAATAAAATGTCTGTGCTAAGCGGTAAAAATATATTACTGGGCGTAACTGCCGGTATTGCCGCTTATAAATCGGCTTTTTTAGTTCGGTTGTTAGTAAAAGAGGGAGCAAAAGTAAAGGTTGTAATGACGCCCTCTGCTAAAGAGTTTGTTACTCCTTTAACTCTTTCTACTCTTTCAAAAAATGAAGTCTTTTCTTCTTTTACCGATGACGAAAATGAGAATGCCCAATGGAATAACCATGTTGAGTTAGCCCTTTGGGCAGATCTGTTTTTGATCGCTCCCGCAACGGCCAATACCTTATCCAAAATGGCAGGCGGTACCAGTGATAACTTGCTTTTGGCATGTTACCTTTCTGCTAAATGCCCGGTATACTATGCTCCTGCAATGGACCTGGATATGTACAAACATCCTACTACACAGCAAACTTTTGACACTCTGGAAAGCTTTGGAAACATCCAAATTCCCGCCGCATACGGAGAATTGGCAAGCGGTTTGGTTGGCCAGGGAAGAATGGCTGAACCCGAAGACATTGTTGCATTTTTAGAAAAGGATATATTAAAATCTTTACCACTACGAGGAAAAAAGATCCTGATCACAGCGGGCCCTACTTATGAAGCAATTGACCCGGTGCGTTTTATAGGCAATCATTCCAGCGGTAAAATGGGGTATGCGCTCGCAGAAGCTTCTGCAAACCTGGGGGCCGAGGTACTCCTTATTTCCGGGCCGTCCAATTTGCAAATACTGCATAACTATGTTGAGGTAATTAGAGTGACCTCTGCAAAAGAAATGTACGATGCAGCTCATACAAGATTTGGAGATTGCGATGTTGCTATATTGAGTGCGGCAGTTGCAGATTATCGCCCCAAACAGGTGGCCGATCAGAAAATAAAGAAGAAAGAAGGCTCACTAACACTTCAACTGGAAAAAACCGACGATATTTTAGCTTCACTGGGAGAGATCAAGCAAGAACAATTGCTGGTTGGTTTTGCATTAGAGACCGAAAATGAGTTGGAAAATGCAAAAACAAAACTCAAAAAAAAGAATTTAGATTTAATTGTATTAAATTCGCTTAATGATAAAGGTGCCGGCTTTAAAACCGATACCAATAAAATAACTTTGATCACTAAAGACAATAAAGTGATACCTTTTTCGGTTAAACCCAAGACAGAGGTAGCAAACGATATTTTAAAACATATTATACAACAACTCCATGCGTAGATTATTTCTTATTTTTTCATTTTTAGTAGCAGTATATTCAGTAGACGCGCAAGAGCTTAACTGTACCTTAACTATTGACGCAGAGCAAACAGGGCAGCCTAACCAACAAGTCTTTAGAACCTTAGAGCAACAGCTCACAGAGTTTATAAACAATACGAAATGGACCGACAGGGTCTATAAGAACCAGGAGCGTATAGATTGCAATATGTCTATCATTATAAGTGAATACAGCGGAGACTCTTTTTCTGCAACACTTCAGGTTCAGTCTTCCAGAACTATTTTTGATTCTACTTACGACAGCCCTGTCTATAATTACAATGACAGGCATTTCAATTTTAAGTATACCGAATTCCAACCTCTTAACTTTAACATCAATTCTTTTGATTCTAACCTGATTTCAGTAATTGCTTATCACGTATATACCATTATTGCTTTGGATGCCGATACTTACGAACAGGATGGAGGTAAAGAGTACTTCGAAGTTGCCAAACAAATTGTAAATACTGCTGCATCCAGCAATTTTAAAGGATGGAGACCGGCAGATGGGGCACAATCCCGTTACCGTTATAATGATGCAATGTTGTCTTCGGTCTATAAAGAGTTTCATACAGCTTTGTATGACTATCACCGTAAAGGTTTGGACCTAATGAGCCAAAACCAACGAGAGGCAAAACTTAAAATTATAGATGCTATCACAAGGCTCAAGGGAATTAACGACCGCAGGCCCAATTCATTCTTGCTGAGGACTTTCTTTGATGCTAAGAGTGATGAGATCCAGGCTATTTTTAGCGCAGGGCCAAAAGTAGATATTGCTTCTTTGATCGATAACCTCAATAGAATGGCTCCAACCAAGAGAGGTAGCTGGACCGAGATCAAGTTTTAAATAACTCATCTTTTTTTCTTGCAGGAGTTGCAAAACTCTTATACTTTAGAAGCACAATAAACTAAAGTGTTTTGCATACCTAAACTTTATTTGTGATTACAACTCTTGCCATAAAGAACTATGCCTTAATTGATGATATTCGTGTGGATTTTAGCACGGGAATGACCATTATTACCGGAGAGACAGGTGCCGGGAAATCTATTTTATTAGGTGCTTTGGCATTGGTTTTAGGAAAGCGCGCAGATATTAGTAGCGTAAAAGATGCTGCAAAAAAATGCGTTATTGAAGCAGAATTTGCCATTGACCATTATTATTTACAACCCGTTTTCAGTGAAAATGACCTGGATTATGAACCGCATACAATTTTACGTCGTGAAATCCTTCCCAGTGGTAAGTCCAGGGCTTTTGTAAATGATACTCCGGTTACTTTAGGGCAACTTCAGGCTTTAGCTCCACATTTGGTAGACATTCACAGTCAGCATGAAACCTTAGCGCTGTTTTCAGAAACATTTCAGATGGAAGTTATTGATACGCTAGCTGATAATTCTAACCTGCTCAAGACTTATGAGCAGCAATTCTATACTTATAATGACCTTTCCCGAACACTTTCGGAAGTAAAAAATACAAAGGATAGCGCTGCTCGTGAGCTAGACTATAACACTTTTTTATATAACGAATTGAAGGAAGCAAAGTTAGAGACCCTGAACCAACATGAGTTGGAAGAAACCTACGAAACACTTAACAATACCGAAGAAATACAGGAATCCCTTTCAAAGATCATTCAATTATTTTCTGAAGAACAAATAGGTACCTTGGATACGGCGAAAGAAGCCAGAACCACCCTGGGAAAACTACGTTCGTTTTCTTCGGAATTCGATATGCTCTGGGACCGTTTAAATAGTGTGATCATTGAGATGGAAGACATTCGGGAATCTATTGAAGGCTCAGTTTTAAAAATTGAACCAGATCCCCAAAAATTAACAGAGGCCAATGATAGATTACAAATGCTGTATAAACTTCAACAGAAGCATTCCATGGGTACAGTGGAAGAATTATTGGCGATCCGGAATGACCTGGAAGCAAAGATCGACAGCACATTAAATCTGGATGAACGAATAGAGTCATTGGAAAAGCAGTTATCGGACAGCAAGAGAATTGCTTTACAAACTGCTAACCAATTGTATGAAAATAGAAAGAAGGCCATTCCGCAATTAAAAGAAAAATTAGAAACTTTTCTAGGCGAATTAGGATTACCCAATGCGAAATTTAAGTTTGAATTAACCCCTTCGGAGTCTTTCAGAAAAACGGGGACAGATACTTTAGAGCTGCTTTTTACGGCCAATAAGGGATTGCCATTTGGGTCCTTAAAGAAGATCGCATCAGGTGGAGAGTTGAGTAGAATTATGCTGGCAATAAAAGCAGTCCTGACAAAATATAAAAAGCTTCCAACCATTGTTTTTGATGAAATTGATACGGGAGTTTCAGGGGAGATTGCTCATAAAATGGCAACTATTTTAAACACCATGAGCGGTTCTACACAATTGTTCAGTATAACACATTTACCACAAATAGCTGCTAAAGGAGCACATCATATAAAAGTCTACAAAGAAGATAGTGGAAACGTCACGGCCACTCGATTGAAAACATTGAATGATGATGAACGAATTGTTGAAATAGCGCAAATGATAGGTGGAAACAAAATGACAGATTCTGCTATTGCACACGCAAAAGAATTATTGAATTAAGTGTATCTTTGCACTCTAAATACATAACTAATCTAAGCACTTTATAAATGGCGTACAATTTATTGAAAGGAAAAAAAGGGATTATTTTTGGAGCGTTGGATGAAAACTCCATAGCCTGGAAAACAGCAGAAAGAGTTCATGAAGAAGGCGGAAAATTTGTTCTCACCAATGCACCTATTGCAATGAGAATGGGGCAAATAAACAAATTAGCTGAAAAAACAGGATCGGAAATTATCCCTGCAGATGCAACGAGTATGGAAGATCTGGAAAACCTCGTTGAAAAAGCAACAGAGATATTGGGCGGAAAACTTGATTTTGTATTGCACTCTATCGGGATGTCTGTAAATGTTAGAAAAGGAAAACATTACACGGACCAAAATTATGATTGGACACATAAAGGCTGGGATGTTTCGGCGGTTTCTTTTCATAAGACCATGAACGTTTTGTATAAAAAAGATGCCATGAATGAATGGGGAAGTATAGTAGCTTTAACATATATGGCTGCCCAACGTGTATTCCCGGATTATAACGATATGGCAGACAACAAAGCCTACCTGGAATCTATTGCAAGAAGCTTTGGTTATTTCTTTGGAAAAGATAAAAAAGTGCGTGTAAATACAATTTCACAATCACCAACGCCAACAACTGCCGGGCAGGGAGTAAAAGGTTTTGACGGATTTATAGCTTATGCCGAAAAGATGTCTCCACTTGGAAATGCAACTGCTTTGGATTGCGCAAATTATACAGTAACGTTATTTAGTGACCTCACCAAAAGGGTTACTTTGCAAAATCTTTATAATGACGGCGGATTTTCCAATATGGGAGTAAGTAATGAAGTAATGGAATCTTTTATGGAAAAAGAATAATTTCCCGTTAAAAAAATACTATAAAAACCTGCTTTCTGCCTTACTTGGAAGCAGGTTTTTACTTTTTGTGAAAATCTCTTATACCTTCCATCGGAAAAAGAAGTAAGCTTATCGAAATATTTTTGGTGTTACCGCATTTTTTGGATACTTTTAGAGGAATATTAACTAATCCTTTATTTTAAATTATGAAAAAACTTACTTTTCTAGGGTGTTTATTGCTCTGTCTTACGATGACAATGAGCGCTCAACGTCAGACATCTTCATCGATGGATGATTTATTAAACCGATATTCCCAACTCGGGGATAAGACAGGAAATGTTTCTGACTATTTTACTGCCTCAGAACGACAAATGCTGAATGACCACTTTAACAATCAGGAATTACCAATCCCGTCCCCACAGGTAGCCGAATTGTTAGACAGATTGGAAGCAGCTGGAAATTCTTCTTTGGTAGAGCCATTAAATCTATTTAATGATTATGAAAGAGGACTTTTACAAGAGTATTATTCAAATGCCTATCCATCAAATGGTGGAATGAGAGCTCCGGGTGATGTTTGGGTTCTTAATGTAAGAGCAGCTTGTGGCCAGGAGTTCGGTACTTTTCCTTTAGGAGGTCCATATACCATTAACCCTATTGTTGTAAATGCTTCGGGAATTTTTGCTGGAGAATTTGACGACAACGGAGTTTTGTATGGTTTGAACTTTGATATTTTATCACTGGTTACTATAGATCAGGTTACTGGTGCCGAAACAACTGTAGGTCCATTAACTAATATGACAGGTACACCTAGTGGTTTGGCCTGGAATGAGGCTAATGGTACTATGTATGCTGCCAGTACGGATGGAGCAATTAGTACTATCTATACGATAGACTTAACAACCGGTACTTGTACAGTTATTGGAAACACAGGTAATACACTAGGAATTTGGTTAGCAATCGATCCGGCAGGAAATGCTTTCATGGCGGATATAGGAGATGATAATCTTTATTCGATTGATCTGACCACTGGTGCTGGAACGCTTGTAGGACCTCTTGGAATCGATATTTCTTTTGCTCAGGATGCAGATTTTGACCCTGACACAGGAACTTTATATATGGGAGCCTATATTGGTGGTGGTGTTAATTTCTGGGCATCTGTAGATACTACAACCGGAACAGCTACTACGTTAGGTACTGTAAATGCAGATTGTGCTGAAATTGGACTTGCTGCTATCGAAGGAACTCCGGTTACTACCGGCCCTTCTACTGCATACGCAGTTGAAAATGCTGCTGCAATGAATGGAACTTTTGAGACAGATACACCAGCAACATTTACTCCTATAGCTGCTGCTATACCAGTTGGACCTGACTTTGAAGGTGCCGGAGCTGTTGATCCATATGACCCAACTACGGCGTATGTGGCTGTTAATAATGGAGATTTCTTCAGCCTGGACCTTGCTTCAGGAGTTTACACATTTGTTGGAAACCTTGGTGTTGTAGATTTTACAGGTTTAGAATTCAGCCCGGATAACGGTCTTTTATATGGTGTAACATTAACAGAACTATATACGATCAATCCAAGCACTGCAACTGCTAATCTTGTTGGAACTACAGGTATGGCAGTAGCTATTGCGCTTGCCATAGATGGTGACGGAAATGGATATTCTTATGATATTACTGACGATAATTTTTATAGCGTTGACCTAAGTACGGGAACAGCAACTGTTGTCGGGCCACTTGGTTTTGATGCTGCATTTGGTCAGGGTATGGCATGGGATGGTAATACAGATACTATCTATATGACTGCATTTAACTTTGTACTATTTGATTCAGAATTACGTACTGTTGACCCGGCTACCGGAGCAACTACTTTAATAGGACAAATGGAGCCAGGAGCACTTACCCAGTATGCTTGGGTTGTTATTCCAGCACCTGCATTAGAGAATGATGCTTGTGAAGATGCAAGACCTATTTTCTGTGGTAGTACCATAACAGGAGATACAACTACCAATACAGATCAGGGAGGTGCTAATGCTTCTCCGGATGCATGGTTCAGTTATACCGGTTCAGGTACTTCAGAATTGCTTACAGTTTCACTTTGTGACGGAGGGACAGCTTATGACTCCAGACTGACTGTATACAATTCTTGTGGTGGAATAGTGATCGCTACAAATGATGATTTCTGTGGTGTACAATCTGAATTGAAATTTGTATCAGATGGTTCAACGACATATTATATAGCAGTAGAAGGATTTGATACTCCGGATGCCGGAGCCTTTAGCCTTGCTATCACTTGTGATGTACCGTTAATTAATGATATCTGTCAGGATGCACTTCCAATTAGTTGTGGAGAAACTGTTTCGGGAACAACTATCAATGCAACAGATGATGCTTATGTAGCACCGGATTGTGGTACCGCTACAGTAACAACTCCTGGAGTTTGGTATGTATATGAAGATACTACCGGATTAGTTACAGATATTACAGTTAGTTTATGTAATGGCTCTACTGCCTTTGATACTAAGCTTTCTGTATTTACAGGAGATTGTAATACACCACCATTAACGTGTGTAGATGGAAATGATGATGCTTGTGGAACCGGAGGACTTGTATCTGAAGTATCTTTCCAGAGTGATGGTAACTCTACATACTTGATCCTAGTTCACGGATTTGGAGGCCAGACAGGAGACTTCGATTTAGATATGACTTGTATCCCGGTACCTCCACCAAATGACGATATTGCAAATTCTATCGATGTAGATGAGATTGGATGTCCTTTCACAGATCCAGCTGTGCCTATGCCTGCTGCAACTACTGAAGGTGGTAATCCAACAGATTGTAATATAGACGGAGCTAATGGAGTATGGTACAACATTACTCCGGATGCTGATGGTGAGATCACAGCAACTATAACAACTCCAGCAGGAGCAAGCTTTGTGAATTTCTTTACTGCACCAGATGAGAATGCAGTTGAAACGGATCTTGTTTTAGTAGACTGGTGGAACAATCAGTGTGGACCTGCTACTTCTACAACAATACCTGTTGTGGCTGGACAGGCATACTATATCTTTGTTGTGAACACAGGAGGAATTACAGATATTGAAATCACTTGTGATCTACTTGGTATAGATGATAACACTATTGAAGGGTTTAGCTATTATCCAAACCCTGCAGATGAGACTATCAGCTTAAGTGCGGCAGATACTATTGAAAAAGTAGTAGTATATAATATGTTAGGTCAAAAAATGATTGATCAGGCTATTGATGCTACAATTTCTCAGGTAAATGTTGCTAACTTGGCAACTGGAACTTATATAATGCAAGTTACAGTAAATGGTCAGGTTGGATCATATCATATTATTAAGAAGTAATTTTTTTCATATTTAATTTATAGCCACCCCGATTGCCATCGGGGTGGCTTTTTTTTGATTAACTTTGCCGGATGAATCTTCACTTTTCTTTTATCATCCCGGTATACAACCGTCCTGAGGAAATAAAGGAACTTTTAGAGAGTTTTACAAAGCTGGATTATGAAAATCCCTATGAGATCGTTATCATAGAAGATGGGTCCACTATTACATCGGAAGATATGATCGCCCAGTTTTTAGACCGGCTTGAAATTTCCTATTATTTTAAGAAAAACTCGGGCCCCGGAGATTCCCGAAATTTTGGAATGCAAAAAGCAAAAGGAAACTATTTCATTATTTTAGATTCGGATTGCCTGTTGCCCCCACACTATCTTACAACCGCAGCAAATTTTCTAGCGGAAAATTATCACGATTGTTACGGTGGCGCAGATGCTGCACACAGTAGTTTTACAAAGCTTCAGAAAGCCATTAATTATGTAATGACCTCATTTCTTACTACGGGGGGAATACGGGGCAGTGAAAAAAGCGTTAGTAAGTTTGAACCTAGAAGTTTTAATATGGGGATATCAAAAAAGGCTTTTCAGGATACGGGTGGTTTTTCAAGAATTCATCCGGGAGAAGACCCGGACCTGTCACAAAGAATACTGGAAAAAGGGTATAAGACCACTTTCCTACCTAATGCCTTTGTATATCACAAACGGCGAATTTCCTGGAAAAAGTTCTATACCCAGGTCAAGAAATTTGGATTGGTTCGCCCTATATTGAACTCATGGCATCCTAAATCCTCAAAGCTTACTTACTGGCTGCCCTCCTTATTTGTACTATATACTGTGGCTTCAGTTATAGCCGCAATATTTATAAACTGGCTGGTATTGCTTCCAATAATTCTGTATGTACTTATATTGTTTATCGATTCAACTTATAAAAACAGAAGCATACTGATAGGCGTATTGTCTGTAATTGCATTTTTTGTACAATTCTTTGGATATGGTTTGGCATTCCTAACATCTAGCTTTTATATTCGATTTTTAAAAAGAGACCCTGAAAAGCAGTTTCCAAATTTATTTTTTAAGTAATTTTACTGAATATTAATAACAAATGCTACCAAAAAAAAAATATAAGAGTTCCAAAGTAAAATCTTTTTTTCTCTTTCTTCTGCTAGCAATTTTGTTTTGGGCTCTCACAAAATTTTCCAGAGAATATACGGCCACAATAAACGCGTCAGTTCATTATAAAAATATTCCGAAGAATACGATTTTAGGTGAAGAGAACCCAAAAGAACTCTCTTTTGATGTAACTGCCAATGGTTTCGAATTTTTGATGTACAAATTAAAGGAACCTTCTGTGAAGATCGATGTAAATTCATTTTATAATGAAGAAGTGGGGCGTGCAAATGTTTCAAAAAGTGATTTGGTAAAGTTAATAACAAATCAACTCAAAAAGAATATTTCGGTTAGGAACCTATCGATCAATGAGCTTACTGTAGCGTTAAATGAAATTGTTTCAAGAACTATTCCGGTACGTGCAAACGCTAACATTACTTTTAAGGAAGGATTTAATTCTATAGACAGTTTAAAGATCATACCGGATTCGGTTTCTGTTTCGGGGCCGGCTTCAGATGTAAAAGAAATAAGTTTTGTTGAGACCAGCCCGGTAAACGTGGAAAATGCAGATGGGGCTATTAGTATAAATGCTCCACTGGAGTTGTCCAATAATGAGAAAGTTTCATTTTCACCCCGGGAAGTACAGTTGCAACTTGAGGTTGTAGAATTTTCACAAAAGGAAATGCTATTGCCAATAGAGGTAATGAATCTTCCGGAGAATACTACTATAAAACTGATTCCGGAAATGGTGAAGGTAGTTTTTAGTATATCTGTAAATGATTTTAAAACTATCTCTAAAGATGATTTCCAATTAATTTGTGATTATGCCGTTCGCAATACAGAGGAAAATTTCATGGTGCCTAAATTTTTGAAAAAACCGAAGAGTGTACTAAATATCGAACTTAGTGATAAAAAGATAGACTATCTTATTTTTAAATGAACCTCGTGTTCTTAAAATTATAGCTTTTGAAAATTGTTGGACTTACAGGAGGTATAGGAAGTGGTAAAACCACTGTAGCGATGTTCTTTAAAGAATTGGGTGTTCCGGTCTATATTGCTGATGATGAAGCGAAAAAACTTACAAACAGGTCCAAAGTAATTAAAAGGAAACTTATTTTGTTACTAGGTAAAAAGGCTTATACACGTGATGGATTAAACAGAAAGTTTGTTGCCGATAAAATATTTAAAGATACCGGGTTGCTACAGAAAGTGAATGAAATAATCCACCCAAAGGTCGCACAACACTTTCAAAGATGGCTTAAAAAGAAAGAAGGAGCTTATTGCATTAAAGAAGCAGCTATTCTATTTGAGAATGGAGGATATAAAGAATGTGACCTAACGATACTGGTAACCGCACCTAAAGAAGAACGAATTAAAAGAGTTTTATTGAGGGACAAAACAACAAAGAAAGCCATAGCGGAAAGAATGGCAAATCAATGGGAGGATGAAGAGAAAGAAAAACTGGCAGATATAATTATAAGAAATACCAGTTTGTCAACTACACGAAAACAGGTTAAAAAAATTCATTCTTTACTAATTAAAGAGCGGTAGAATTGTAACAAATTCATTTTGTTAACATTTGGTTAAATGGAAAGCCATCTAAATGTTAAAATCTTACTTTTGAAATATGAACAAAAAGCTATTTGCAGTCCTTATAGCCTTAATGACGCTATCATTATTGGGTATTATTTTTGTTCAGGGATATTGGATCACCAATTCGTATCAAACAAAAGAGGATCAGTTTACATTTAATGTCCAGCAAACACTTTTATCTGTGTCCAAAAAGATACAGATACGTGAGATCGAGGACTATTATAATATCTACAGTGGTTATGTAGATAGTATTGATGTCCCGGACAATGTAAACTTCAGTGAGTTAATTTATACTACCAGCAATGATAGGAACAATGAGACCTATATATTTTCCGATGGTATTTTGGAAGAGGATTATAAACTTTCTTCCAATTTTTTGGATACTGAAATAGATTCTATACGATTTAAAAAAATAACAAATAAAAAAAGTACTACGAAAGTGGTCACGGGAGTAGATGGAAGCGGCATCACATCCGAAACTAAAATAGAATCTTTTAGCAGGTTAAAAGATTATGAGCGAAAGCAATTTGAAGAAGCTTTCAAGAATATTTCTGCTAAAACCCCAATTCACAAACGTGTAAGTGCTGCCGAGATAGAGAAAGAGCTTACCAAAGAGTTAAGAGGAAGAGGGGTCGCTTCAAAATTTGAGTTTGCAGTGTATAGCAATAACCTGGCTACAAAAATAAAGTCTAAGAACTTTGAACTAAAGGGGGATACTACTTATGAGGTTCCCCTATTTACAAATGAAGAATTGAAAACAAATTATACGTTATATGTGAATTTCCTGGGAAAAGAAAAAGAAGTGCTCAATTCTATTTTAGGGATGGCAATGCTTTCTTTGATCTTTACAAGTGTGATTATACTTGCATATTCCAGTGCATTGTCCCAATTATTCAGGCAACGACAGATCTCTCAGATAAAATCAGATTTTATCAATAACATGACACATGAGTTTAAAACCCCAATCGCTACCATAAACCTTGCTCTGGATGCTTTAAAGAACCCTAAAGTAAAAGATGACAAAGAGTTTTTGGGGCGTTATCTGGGAATGATACGAGATGAGAATAGGAGAATGCATGCCCAGGTAGAAAACGTCTTGCGTATCTCGAAATTGGAAAAGAACGAACTTGATCTGCCAAAAGAAAGATTGAAGTTACATGATATCCTGGAGACATCAATTTCGCATGTTGGACTTATGGTAGAAGACCGGGGAGGGTATATAGAAACACATTTGGGAGCTTTAAAGTCTTCTGTTCTGGCTAACGAATCACATTTAACAAATGTGATTGTAAATATTTTGGACAATGCCATTAAATATTCGGATGAAAGTCCGAAAATCGATATTTATACCGAAAATGTAAAAGACAATATTATTTTAAAAATACGAGACCAGGGGATGGGGATGAGTAAAGCGGTTCAAAAAAGAATTTTTGAAAAATTTTATAGAGAATCGACCGGAGACATTCATAATGTTAAAGGACATGGCCTCGGACTTGCATACGTAAAGCGTATACTTGATGATCATGACGGAGAGATCTACGTAGAAAGCGAAAAGGGGAAAGGGAGTACATTTATTATAAAACTACACTTAATATCTTAAATTATGGAAACAGAAAACAAAAAGATTCTTCTAGTAGAAGACGATCCAAACTTTGGAACGGTACTTAAAGATTACCTTGCAATGAACGACTATCAGGTTACTCATGCCAAGAATGGAATGGAAGGTTTTGAAAAATTCAAAAAAGACGATTTCGACCTTTGTATTCTCGACGTAATGATGCCTTATAAGGATGGTTTTACACTTGCAAAAGAAATTCGTGAAAAGAATGAAGATGTACCTATCATTTTTCTAACTGCCAAGGCAATGAAAGAAGATGTATTAAAAGGATACAAAGTAGGTGCGGATGATTACCTTAATAAGCCTTTTGACAGTGAAGTTCTTTTAATGAAAATAAAGGCTATTATACAGCGCAAGGCAACAGATTCTATTGCAGACAGTAAACAATTTGAATTTAACATTGGTAACTTTCATTTGAACTCGAAATTGCGTTTCCTTACCTATAAAAAAGAAAGCCCATCCAAGCTTTCACCTAAAGAAAATGAATTGCTGCGCCTGCTTGCATTACATAAGAACGATCTAATGCCCCGCGAGTTGGCTTTGACGAAAATTTGGAGAGATGACAATTATTTTACTTCCCGAAGCATGGATGTATATATTGCTAAACTTCGTAAGTATTTAAGCAAAGATGACGGTGTGGAAATAATTAATATTCATGGAGAAGGATTTCGTTTGGTGGTGAAAGATGAAGTAGACCAATAATTTGAGTATATAATTAAGTGTAAAAGATCCTTTTTAAAGAACTTTTTCCCCTTTTATGTAAGCAATGATTTCCGAAACATTTGTAAGATAATCAAACCACCGAATTGCTTCATTTTTACCAAACCACGTAATTTGCCTTTTGGCAAAACGACGTGTGTTTTTCTTGATTTCTTCAATAGCTTTTTCCTTGGAGATACTACCATCAAGATATTGAAAAAGTTCTCTGTAGCCTACTGTTTGTAATGCATTCAGGTTTTTATGTCGAAACAGCCCTTTAGCTTCTTCTATTAAACCTTCGGAAATCATTTTATCCACACGTAGGTTGATTCGATCGTAAATAACCTCCCTTTCGGCCGTTAGCCCTATATACAATGTTTCAAAGTATCGGGTTGAGGTATCTTTTTTCAGAAAGGAAGAATAGGGTTTCCCGGACCCCCTGTAAATTTCTAATGCACGAATGATCCTATGTGCGTTGTGAATGTCAACCTTTTTATAATATTCCGCATCTACTTCAGCGAGTTCTTTTTGTAAAGGCTCGATCCCATTCAATTCAAATTCAGCATTTAATTGTGTCCTGATCTCTATGGGAACCACAGGAAATTCATCCAGTCCCTTAATTATGGCATCTACATACAGACCGGAGCCTCCAACCATTACAACAATAGGGTTTTTCTTAAATAATTCTTCGAGTTTTCGAAGAGCTTCTTTCTCAAAATCTCCAACGCTGTAGGGTTCAAAAATACTTTTATCCTGAATGAAATGATGCGGGACGGCGGCTAATTCTTCAGCAGAAGGAACAGCAGTGCCAATGGACATTTCCTTAAAGAATTGACGGGAATCTGCAGAGATTATTTCAGCAGTAAAGGCCTTTGCAACTTTAATGGCAAGGGAGGTTTTACCTATTGCGGTAGGGCCTACAATACAAATGAGCAATGGTTTTTGTAGCGCCATTAAAATTCATTTTCTTCGGGATGTAATATTTTACCACATTTATGGCAAAACTCTGCATCGTCTCTATGTTTTGTGGATCCGCAATTGTTACACGAGAATGTATTTACATGAACATAATCACTGCTTTTCGCATACTCCGCACTAACAATACCGGTAGGCACCGCAATGATCCCATACCCCAGGATCATAATGATACTGGCTACAAACTGGCCAAACGGTGTTGCAGGTGAGATATCACCATACCCTACTGTAGTAAGGGTTACAATACACCAATAAACACTTTGTGGAATACTAACAAAACCACTTTCTTCGCCTTCTATAAGATACATGAGCGTACCGGAGATGATTGAAATTATCAGGACAGCAAACAGAAATATGAATATTTTTGCCCTACTGTCCCTTAGGGCTTTTACCAGTTTGTTTGATTCGCCAACATAACGGGTTATTTTTAATATTCTAAACACTCTTAGTAAGCGGAAGGCCCTTACCGTGAGCAGATAACTACTTCCTGCCAATATAAAAGAGAGATAAAGCGGAATGGTGGATAGAAAATCAATAATTCCATAGAAACTGAAAATATAATTTGCCGGCTTTTTAATGGTAATGATACGAGCAATGTATTCGAAAGTAAAGAAAATGGTGATAACCCATTCACCTATGTACAATACATCATGAAATTTTTCATCTATTGTTTTTACACTTTCCATCATTACAAATACAACACTCAGTAAGATCAATATGAGCAAAACAACATCAAACAGTTTTCCTAATGGAGTATCTGCTTCATGGATAATGATGTGTAATTTTTGTCGCCAGCTACTTTTTTTATTTGGTTCCAAGAGGATTTATGTTTAAAGTTCTATAAAATTAAACAACTTTATTTACATAGTTGCTTCTTGTGGTAGATTTACAATCTTCAAAACCTTATTTTTTCTTAGGTAACTTTGAATTATATGCTGTGAATCCCGATTGTTTTCCATTGGGCTGATAATGGATTTTAAAATTTCGGGATTATTGATCTGGTAGTTCAGATTGTAAAAACCAAACCCTTTGTAGATCCCATTTTCTATTAGAATCACCGAACGTTCATCTACATCCCGTCCTTTATCAATGATAAGCATGTGGCTATTCTCGTAACTGTTCTTTTCTAAGAAGACCTGTACACGGCCATTGTATTCTTCAACCGGCTCTTCTTTTATACAGGCACCATAGCATTCTTTAATGCTATAGGAAAAGCAACCGTGCTCCGTTTGGTACAAACCCGTAAGTTTTTGACACAATTGATTTTCTTCTGTTATTTTGAATAAGACAGATTTTGCCTGTTGATAATTGGTAAACGTCGTAATCGATTTTTTTCGGGCATCTGCTTTTTCGATCTTTAAATTAATATAACCGTCTTTGTCTACAAAAGATGCTAGTTGATAATTGAACAGGGTTCTACGCAAAGCACGGTTAAAAACCGGCTTGTTTCGTTTTATTTCTTCACTTTCTTTTAATTGGGCGATCAGGTCGTTTCCAGTTTCTTCATAGCTAACTGCCGCTACTTCCAATTGAATTTTTTTCGACTTCCTGTTGTCATTGGTAAAATGTTGTGTTAGCCGCTTCTTAATATTTTTACTTTTACCAATATAGATAATTGTTCCATCTGCTTTGTGCATATAGTAAACACCGGTAGCGGAAGGAGCTGTTTCGATAATATCCAATAATTTAGGCTCTAATTGCCGCTTAGGGTCCTTTCTAACATGTTTAGTGATGATCTCTTTGGCAGTATCCTTGGCCAGCAACATTTTAAACAGGGAAACTGTAGCCTTTGCATCCCCTTGAGCACGGTGGCGGTCACTTAAAGGAATTCCAAGAGAACGCACCAATTTACCCAGGCTATAGGAGGGAAGGTCCGGCATTAATTTTTTAGATAGTTCTACAGTACAAAGCGTGTTCATTTCGAATGGATACCCTAATCTGTCAAATTCTGTTGTCAAGATCCGGTTATCAAATTGAGCATTGTGTGCAACTAAGACACAACCATCTGTAATTTCTATGATACGTTTTGCGACTTCATAGAATTTAGGAGCGTTCCGAAGCATTTCAGTAGTGATTCCGGTAAGGTTTACTACAAAGGGCTGAATTCTGCGTTCAGGATTGATCAGGCTACAGAACTGGTCGACTATCTTGTGCCCGTCAAAACGGTAAATGGCAATTTCGGTAATTCCTTCTTCATTATATTTTCCACCGGTAGTCTCTATATCTAGAATTGCGTACATCTATAAACTGGGGTTCAATTTTTTTTTGTCAAGTTACGAATAATTACGAGCACCAAAAATTGCACTACCAACCCGAACCATATTACTACCATGTTCGATAGCCAAAAGGTAGTCACCGCTCATCCCCATAGAAAGAATTGTAAAACCATATTTTTGTTGAAGAGAATCGTAATATGTCTTTAATTTCTGAAACTCGGCAGTCACCTGAGCTTTATTGTCTGTAAAACTGGACATTCCCATAAAGCCAACTATTCTTATATGCTGAAAACTTTTTATTTCTTCCGAAGCCAAAACATCCATAGCATCGGTTTCGGTCATTCCAAACTTGGTATCCTCCCTGGCAATTTTTATCTGAAGCAGGCAGTCGATCACCCGGTCATTTTTTTCGGCTTGTTTATTAATTTCCCGCAATAATTTTAAACTATCCACCGCATGTATTAAACTCACAAAAGGTGCCATATATTTTACCTTATTGCGCTGCACATGCCCTATCATATGCCACTCCACATCCTTAGGCATCTCTTTCCATTTGGCTTCCATCTCCTGAATTTTATTTTCACCAAATACATGTTGCCCGGCTTCATAGGCCTGCATCAGGTCACTTACAGGTTTTGTCTTGGAAACGGCAATGAGAGTTACATTTTCCGGAAGCTTACTCTTTATTTCTTTTATATTTTCTGAAATGGACATCTTAAAATTCATAGATAGTAACTCCGCTACGAAGTTTTGGTTCAATATACGTACTTTTAGGCGGCATTTTTAAACCTTCATCTGCAATTTGTTTCATCTCATCGGTTGTCACCGGCAACAATCCAAAACCTACTGTGAAGTCAGAATTATCCACCAGCATTTTAACATACGCCAGGTCATTTTTACCATGCGTATAGGAAATACGTTGATCATTGCGTACATCTTCAATACCTAAAATGGGATTTAAAATAGTGGTAAAGAGAATTTGCGTGTCCAAAGCATCTAAGGCATTGTTGATGGTATAATTATTCTTCCGAAGGTATAACGAATAGAATTCACCATCCAGATACATACTAAAATGGTGCTTTTTGGAAGGTTTATAGTACTCTAATCCTCTATTCTCAATACGAAACATACTATCTAGTTGTATAAGAAAAGACTCTTTACTTAATCCGTTAAGGTCTTTTACCAAGCGATTAAACTCATAGATCTTCAGGTCGCTTTCCGGAATAAGATAGCTCATAAAAAAATTATAGGCCTCTTCCCCGGTATGATCCTTATTTTCAGATCCCAGGTCTTTTGCCAGTAAATAAGAGGAAGCAGAACGATGGTGGCCATCTGCAATGTACAGGGATTCCATTGCAGCGAACTCTTCTGTAATTTGCCGGATAATATTTTTGTCATCTATGTTCCATAGGTAGTGTGTATCCCTGTAAGTGGTAGTAAATTCATATTCGGCTCTGTCCCGCATTACCGTTTTTATAAGGGAGTCCAACACATCATTATCGGGGTAGGTGAGAAGTACAGGTTCGGCGTTAAACCCAACGGTTTTTAAATATTTTTCAAAGAGTATCTCTTTGTATTCCAATGTATCCTCATGCTTTTTGATCACATTGTCCTCATAATCCTTGGCACTGGCAGCTGCAACAATCCCATTGAATTCTAATCCGTCTCTGTTTACGATCTTGTAGATGTAAAACGAAGGGTTTTCATCCTGTATGAAGTTAATATCTTCTTTGAATTCCTGATACCGGTTCCTTACCAGATTATAACGCTCTTTACCCGTAGTCTCTTTATGGTAACGGTAGCCCGGATTAACAATATGCAAAAACGAAAAAGGATTGTCCCGCAATCGTGCTTCCCTTTCGGCAGGAGTATAACTTTCATAAGATCTTGATGCGATCAGGCTTACCTTATCTCGTGTTGGACGTACAGCTCTAAAAGGAATTATTTTTGCCATTTTTTATTTAAGTATTCAGTAATCAGTATTCAGTAATCAGTAATCAGTAATCAGTAATCAGTAATCAGTAATGAACAATTAGTGATTAGGAGGATTCTTTGCTCCAAATTTTTCAGGATTCAATATCATATAATTTATAAGCTTACCTACTTCTTCACTAACAGAGAATAGCTCTAAATATGTACTCTCTGAAATATAATTGCATTTGTAAGAGAACTCAAGCCAAGTTTGTGTTTCAGAATTTTCAGCGTCACTATCTGTCAACTTACTTTTAAAATGTTTCGGATATATTCTTTTTCTATATGCTTCAGAGATATTGGCAGAAACACTTCTGGATGATCTTCTTATTTGATCTGTTAATGAGTAAGTTTCTTCTTTTGGGAATGACTTTGAGATCTCAAATATCTTCATAGCCAAATCGACAGATTTTTGGTACGCAAGTAATTCTTGAAATTTCATTATTCTTTTTAAATTCTAATCACTTAGCACTTAGCACTGCCTACTATTTCCAACTTACTTTGAGAATTGCGAAGAAACCTTCTCTGCTCTTCGACTTTCACTATAATCATAAAAACCTTCACCGCTTTTTACCCCTAATTTGCCGGCCATCACCATATTGACCAATAAGGGGCAAGGTGCGTATTTTGGATTTTTAAAACCGTTGTACATTACCTTCAAGATAGAAAGACAAACATCCAGTCCAATAAAATCGGCTAATTGTAAAGGCCCCATAGGGTGTGCCATTCCCAGTTTCATAACAGTATCAATTTCTTCTACCCCTGCAACTCCATTGTACAATGTTTCAATAGCTTCGTTGATCATGGGCATTAGGATACGATTGGCCACAAAACCCGGATAATCGTTTACTTCTACAGGAACTTTCAGCAATTTTTCCGAAATCTCTTTTACGGTTGTGTAAGTTTGATCACTGGTACTATAGCCTTTAATGATCTCAACCAGTTTCATGATAGGTACCGGGTTCATGAAGTGCATTCCTATGACCATCCCTGGACGGGAAGTGACAGCTGCGATCTCTGTAATTGAAATAGAGGATGTATTACTCGCCAAAATAGTGTCTTCCGGACAAAACTTATCGAGGTCTTTAAAGATTTTCAGCTTTAGGTCGATATTTTCGGTAGCGGCTTCTACAACCAGGCTTGCATATTCTACACCTTCTTCAAGACTGGTGTAGGTAGTAATATTGTTTAGCGTGCGTTGCTTGTCTTCTTCAGTGATCTTTTCTTTGGCTACCATTCTGTCCAGATTCTTGGTAATGGTCGCTATTCCTTTATCCAAAGAGGCTTGTGAAATATCAATTAATTGTACTTTATAATCAAATTGAGCAAAAGTATGTGCAATTCCGTTGCCCATAGTTCCAGCTCCTATTACTGCTACGTTTTTCATATTTTTTTAAAATTTTCAATGATTTGCATGGCTACGCGCAATGCTTCTGTTCCTTGCTTTAAAGAAACAATGGGGGTTGTGTTATTGTTAATGGCGTCTGCAAAGGTTTCCAGTTCATCCAGTATCGCATTGTTCTCATCGATTTCCGGATTATCAAAATAGATCTGTTTTTTGATTCCTTCGGCGTTCGTCAGGATCATTGCAAAATCATCGGGTTGCTCCGGTGCGTCCTTCATCTTTACGACCTCACATTTCTTTTCCAGAAAATCAACCGAAATATATGCGTCCCTTTGAAAGAAACGCGCTTTTCGCATTCTTTTTAATGAAATACGGCTCGCTGTAAGGTTCGCTACACATCCGTTTTCAAACTCGATACGGGCATTGGCGATATCCGGGGTCTCACTAATGACTGAAACACCACTGGCATTGATGTGCTTCACTTTACTGTCCACCACACTTAAAATAGCATCGATATCATGGATCATAAGATCCAGAACTACCGAAACATCGGTTCCACGTGGATTGAATTCTGCCAGCCGGTGTGCTTCAATGAACATGGGATTCTCTATCTTATGACTCACCGCCATAAAGGCAGGGTTAAACCGTTCTACATGCCCAACCTGCCCCCGAACTCCGTGCTTTTCGACTAATTGAAGTAATGTATTGGCTTCGGCAACAGTTTGTGTGATAGGTTTTTCAATAAAGAGGTGTTTTCCTGCTTCTACCACTTTTTTTGCACAATCAAAGTGATAAATGGTAGGGGTGACCACATCAATTACATCACAAGAATCAATAAGTGCTTCCATGGTGGGGAAGCTTTTGTAACCGAATTCAGATTCAATTGTTGAAGAAGCTTCCGTATCTGCATCAAAAAATCCTACCAATTCATATTTGGAGGATTGATGGAGCAATTTTAAATGAATTTTTCCGAGGTGGCCTGCACCCAGAACTCCTGCTTTTAGCATGGGCATTAGTTTTCCACAAATGTACGTGTTTCATTAGAATTTATGAAGCAGGATCTCCGATTTACATTTTTCTTTTTTTTAGAATTTGACGTTTGTTATTTGGCGCTTTCTTTTCATCTTTGCAAAAATGAAAGATACGTTCACCCATAAAGGAATGCGAAAACGGCTGGTAGAAACCCTTATTAAAAAAGGAATAGTTGATACCGGGGTGTTGGAGGCAATCAATACTATTCCAAGACACTTGTTCATGGATTCAGGCTTTGTGGACCATGCCTATGTGGATAAAGCCTTTCCTATTGCTGCAGATCAAACCATTTCACAGCCTTATACGGTTGCTCGCCAAACAGAACTTCTGGAGGTGCAAAAAGGAGATACTGTTCTGGAAATAGGAACAGGGAGTGGCTACCAAACGGCAGTCTTGTTAGAGATGGGGGCTATCGTATATTCCATAGAACGCCAAAATGAATTGTTCAAAAAAACAAAATTATTTCTCCCTAAGTTAGGCTACCGGCCCAAAAAGCTCATTTTTGGAGACGGCTATAAAGGGTATGAAGAGGCTGCACCTTATGATGGTATTATCGTTACTGCCGGAGCACCTTTTGTTCCAAAGCCTTTATTGTCTCAATTAAAAATAGGAGGGAAGCTTGTTATTCCTGTGGGGAAAGCTGTACAGATCATGACGGTCTTCACTCGTACCTCCGAAACGGAGTTTGAAAAAAAAGAATATGGGGAATATCGTTTTGTACCCTTGCTAGGGGATAAGGAGTAGTATTCACCAACCTCCCGCATAGTCTAAAGGTTCAGAGCTGATACTTTTCAGGTATTGGTATTTGGTTTTTAGTATTTGCCGAAAGTGGAGGTAATCATGTGCTACCCAGTTCGTTAAAAACAAGTTTGCCTTCATGGGGCCTAATGTGGGATGTATATATGTGTTATCCCATTGCGGTGAACTTAGAGATTTCAGCCATGTAATGGATCGTTCCCTTTCCTGCAGGAATTTTTTGAGCATTTCATTATAATTCTTACTTATATAATTTCTTTCCATAACCCAGGCCGGAGGGTTGATCTTAACCAGCTCCTTAGTAGGGTCTTCCAGAATACTTTTTACTCTTGCCCTGAAATCTTCCCGCTCTTCATCGTATAAATGACACAGGATTTCCAGCAGGCACCATTTATCCGGTTGTGGCCTCCATAGTGATTCTTCTTCGGAAATACCGGATAAGAATGCTTTAAACACCTCTTTGTTCTTATTGAGTTGCGCTATATAATATGTTTGATTCATTTTGGGTGTGCTTTAGTATATGAAGATACTATTAGAATTTATTTTTCACAACATAGCCAATTCCTTTTGCAGGTTTTCTTTGGCCTGCTTCTCGAATTTTTGAAAAAAATGTTCTGTTTTAAAGATCTGCTCCATCTGTAAAAAATGTTGTAACACTTTTTTCCTGCCGGATTTATATATAATATCCGGATAAACCGCATATTCTTTTCGTATGTTTTGGGAATATTCCAGATATGTGTTCCAGTTTTGCCCTAAAATAGAAAGATCTGCATCTGTGAAGTAATTGGTGTCATTATCGGGGCTTTGCAGGTGTTGTTTTGTTGCAAGAATCTGTTTTTTGCAGCTAGTTATCACTTCTTGAGCCACTCCAATACGCTTCATTCTTTTTTCAGCAAGGGCAGCACTTTTTTCTTCGTTGTTTTGCTTTAAGGGATTGTAAATAATATCGTGGTAAAAAAGGCTGAACAATATGGTATTCCAATGTGTAATGTCATTTTTTACACCTATCAACTCCCTTAACAGGTTCTCAAGATGTGTTAAGGTGTGATAATGTCTTTTTTTATGAGAGTAGTACGTTGCTATTTCATGCCACAGGCTTTCTATTTGTATTGTATCTGTAGTATAGTGCAGGATAAGTGCTATGTAGGTTTTTTTGAGCAACGAGCTTAATTTTTTAGGTAAAGATAAGGTTTTGTTGAAGAGGGGAGTAAGAAACAGGAAGGGTGAAAGTAGAAGTTAAAAACCCAAATTAGACGTAAAGAAAAAATCATCTTAAAATTTGATAATCAATACTTTATGTTGTAATTTAGGCATATGGGACTTAAAATAGTGGTCGGGGCCATTAAATATTCCGATAAGAAAAAGCAGGATTCTGTTGATAAAGGAATCGAAAGAAGCAGAAATTTTGATGTGAAATCAAAGAGTGCTTTGGATTTCTATAACGGGCTGAAACAGAAAGTCGAAGATTGCAGGGAAGCCGAAATAAAACGTGCAGAAGCGGAAGGAACAGAACCGGATTTTTCTAACTGCTGTATAGAACATCTTACCATAGACGGGCATAGTACTGCCGGATTGGGAGGGAAGCAAACGCTGGATGACCTCACACAACAGCAGCGAAACGATATTAAAGGATGGCTTTGTAAAGGTGCAACCATTACCGTTTTGGGTTGTTTTGCATTCCACCTGAACCTTTTCCCGGAATATAAACTACATTTACAACTTCCCGTACTGTTATCCGGAAAGGGAGGTGTCTATGAAGGATATAAATCGACTACTGTCGGACTTTATCCCGATGTTGAAAGTACCGATAAGAATGAAAAGAAAACAACTAAGGTAGATGTAGCCGAAGGAGCTACCGAAGCCGAAATAAAGGATGCCTTTAAAAAGGTGTATCCCACAGGACAGTAATACTATGAAAAAAAGAAGCAATATTAAACTTGATCTGGCGGGATCTGCCACTCTTCAGCTGGAGATCCGCAAAAAAAGGCGTTTGATCGTTCGCCTTGATGGTGCTATTGTGAGTAAAAGTAAACTCAAAAAGCGGCAGGCTCGAATTCTTTTTCATTTAGCTGAAGTAGTACGACTACGTGGTTACGGATCATCTTTCGCATTGGATGAAGCTGTTACCGAAGCTTCAGTACTTGTCTATAAATGCAATAAGGATGAAATTCGCTTTGCTTTTGGTACGAGTTCAGAACCTGTTCCGGAGGACCTGCATATATTATTGAAAGAACTATCCGGCCTTACATCATTCTAAAAAAAGATGGAAGTTGGGAGATGGAAGCGCAAAGTTTAAATTTAATATTTTACACCTAACACCTAACACCTAACACCTAACACCTAACACCTAACACCTGGCTCCGGACTTCAAACTCCAAGTAATATCATTCAAACAATCCAAGGATCTTCAAACCAAAGATAAAAGCTCCGTCGCTGCCTCCATTATAATAGGAGCGCACATAATCCAACCGCAATAAGCGGTATTTTCCAAAGCCCAGGTTGTCAATGCCAACAGAGAACTCTGTATAAGGTGTATTGTTTTCTATACTAAGTAGATGTGCCCCTGCGACCAGGTTGAAATTTAACTGATTGATACCGGGAATCTTCCCTAAGATCCACCCTCTGAAATCATGTTCCAGATGCCCTTCAAAATAGCTTTTATTGGTACTTAGGCTATAATATGGTAAGAGATTAAAAACATTCGTGTAAGTAGCAGAAGTTCCCACCCGGGTCTGATTGCCATTAAAGTGTTGATAGTCTACAAAAGAAATATTTTTTCCGTTAAAGAAAGTTCCTCCTTTTAAACGATACGTAAACGTTCCCTTATTTCCCAGGTTTAGATCCTGAAAGATACTGGCGCGCAACTGACTGAAGTTATAATTATCATTGGAAGCACCCAGGCCGTTTTCAAAAGTAACGGACAGTTCCGGGTATTTTTCGTTTCCAAGATTGTATTTGCCATCCGGATACGTCATGTATTTTTGTCCAAACGTAATATTGGCTGTAATACTGCTTTTAATAATATTGTGTTCATCAATGGCAGCATTGACAACATCGGTTGGGTCCAATGGATTGTTGGATGTATAAGTCACATTATCTGCCGGTAAAGTGACATAATCTGTTGTATTAAAAAGAGGTTTTCGCTGCTCATAGCCTATAGTTGTCCTAATTCGGAATCCATTAAATAATTCCTGACTGTAACCAAAACGCCCGTAATTTAGTTCGTACACCTTCATATAGTTGCGTTCAAAAAAGAGTGAAGCAACCGAGTTTATAAAGGGTAGAATAGGCTCTGAAGGATTAAACTGTGTAACCTCACTTCCCCCGGAAAGTGACAATTGCAACCTGTTGACCCTGTTAAATCTTTTTGTAATTCCTCCGGTAATACGAACTCTTTCGTCTGAAACACCATAGATAGCACGTGTATTGATAGAAAGCCATTTGGTACGGTTCTCATCATAGCTTTTAAAGAAACTAAGGCCCACACCGCCATTCCAACCTTGTACGGTATTGAAGTTAACCTTTGGGAAAGGCCCGTCGTAGTTGAGGTCCCAGTTCTTATAACTGTTTTCATACGTATACCCGGTAATAGGATTGTGCCATTTGAACCTGTTGTTCTTCCTGTCGATAGAATCCAGGTATTTTTGTGATTTCCGAAGCGTTTGAATGCTGTCTTTCCGGATGTAATCATTCAGTTCTTCATCGGTGAGTGGAACGGGACGCGTACCTTTCCAGAACAGACTGTCTTTTTTATTGGCTTCAGGTTCAAAAAGCAATACTTCATTTGTAAACGATCTTTTTTCAAACTGCGGATTGAAATCATAATTGCTATACACTGCAATAAACCTTCCGTCCCCGTTAAATCCAAAAAACCCAAAACCAAAGTCAATGGTTTGTGATATCTTCACCCAGAAATTGTGTTTGGGATCGAACTTAAAATTCTGTTTAAAGGATAATTCAGAAACAAAAGGAACCTGTATCGCCTCTCCGGTCGTAGTAAGTTCTACTCCATACAATTGCCAGTCGTCTTCCACAATATAAATAGTGCCTTGCCACACCCTGTCTTTAGGACGGCGGGGAGTAACTATGATTTTATTGATGAGTTTATTTTCTTCATAGAATATCCCATCCAGCTTATACTTATAATAATTGAACGCATTGTTGGCAATAGGAGAAACAATGGCGGCATTGATATCGATCGTATTTTCATAAAACGAAAAATTTGCATCCTGTGCACTGTTAAAACTGAAACCATTGTCATTCCCACTCACCTTACTGGCAATGATCCTTTCTTTGAAATCATCCGGATTCTGATAGGCTATTTCACTAATGGTCTCGGAAAGGTAGATCACTCCTGTTCGTGTGGAATCTAAAGTTCCATCCAGGTCTCCTACTTCTTGTCCGAGGATCCTTTCGGGAATGCTGTCCACACGCCAGATTCCGCGTGAGTAAAAATCTGCCTTGAATGCAGAAATTCTGTCAAGATTCAATTTTCGTTGCGCGATGGTTTCACGAATGATGCGATAAGCGGGGTCCTCTTTAGAAGATATCACCACTTCCTTTAGGCTTGTAGATTCTTCCTGCATTGTTATATGTAGAATATGAGGGAAGGAAGAAATTGAAATTTCTTTGGTAACGGTCTTAAATCCTAAGAACTGAAAAATGACCTTGTACTCGGAAGCTTTTTCTACACTTAACACATAATTGCCGTCATTATTGGTAGTGGTTCCGGCATAGCTGTTTTCCAGATAAATATTTACGAAGGGCAGGGGCTCTCCTTTAGTATCTGTAACCTTACCAACGATCTGTGCCTGCGAAAAAAAACTGAAGAGAAAAAAAAATGAAAGTAGAAGTCTGTTCATATGTGTAAATATCTATTCAAAAAGACGAAGATATTTTTAAAATGGTTGCCTGTTTAATAAAAATTTGGGAAAAATAAAGTGTTAGAAGCAGGAAGCAGGAAGTGTCATTCCGAACGAAGCGAAGAATCTTAAAAAGTATTCCTTCCACAACATGCTTTATGATCTGTAAAAAACTTTTTCTAAAAACACTAACCTAAATTTCTGGCAACTAAAGGGTTGAGATTGATACTTGTCCGTTATCAACATTATTATTTAAAATTATTCTAAATAATGCTTGCGTATTAAAAAATCCTATTCTATTTTCGCACTATTCTTATTCATTCTAAATAAAAATAACGATGAAAAAATTTATATTTCCAACACTAATCACGGTGTTTTTTGTAGCATTAACAGGGTGTTCCAGCGATGATGACGGTGGAACTCCTAATCCAAATCTGGTTACAAAACAAGAAGTAATAGCCAATTATGCTGCTATTGTGCTTAAGAACTATCAAGATGCTTATAATGATGCTGTAGCTCTTCAGACAAGCCTGAATACTTTTATAGCAGATCCTACGGAAGCAAACCACAATGCGGCAAAACAGGCCTGGAAAACTGCAAGGGAATCCTACGGCCCAACCGAAGCATTTCGTTTTGCCTCAGGGCCTATAGATGATGAAGACGGCCCGGAAGGTTTATTAAATGCGTGGCCGCTGGACGAAAATTATATTGACTATGTAGAAGGGATACCGGATACAGGTATTATTAATGACCTTACGAACTATCCTACGTTAACAAAAGAACTCTTGGAGTCATTGAATGAACTAGGAGGAGAAGCGAACATTAGTATTGGGTACCATGCTATTGAGTTTTTACTTTGGGGGCAGGATAACACCTCTCCAAGTGATAATCAGGCAGGTTTAAGGCCTTACACAGATTTTGTTGACGGAGGTACTGCCGAAAATCAGGACAGAAGAAGGCAGTATGTTTCTATTTGTGCAGAATTGTTACTGGACCATCTGCAACTCATGTTGGACGAATGGTCAGCCGGAGGCGCATACTATACTACCTTTTTAGCACTGGATGAAGATACGGCTATAAAGAATATGCTTACCGGAATTGCCACCTTGTCCAAATCTGAATTGGCAGGAGAGCGTATGTTCGTTGCTTTAAGCAATCAGGATCAGGAAGACGAACATTCTTGCTTTAGCGATAATACTCACAGAGATATCCGTTTGAACTTTGATGGGATAAGCAATGTATACAATGGTACCTACGGGACCATTTCCGGAGCATCCATAAGCGACCTTGTAAATCAGGCTGATGAGGCAAGAGGAGCAGAAGTTACCAGTCAATTGAATACAGCAAGTACCGATGTAGACAATACCGGAACTCCATTTGACCTTGCCATTATTAATGGTAGCACAAGTGTAGAAGGGGCTAAGGTATTACAGGCTGTTAATGCATTACAGGATCTGGGAGACCAGTTTGTACTGGCAGGTGCAGCATTGGGAATTACCGTAGTGCCTGAATAAAAAAATAATTATTTGAATAGCCACCATTGCAAAATGGCGTTGACTTATGGTCTTCGCCAGTTTGCTTTTATCAAGAACATGCAAAAAATTAGAAAATATTTGTTGTTACCGGGTTTTATCATTGTACTCTTCACCGGGTGTACAAATGATGATAGTTCCGGATATATTGGATTACTGCCTGAAGACGGGGAAGAATTTTCAGGCGGACAGACCACGATCTTTGATATATCTCCAAATGCATTTGGTTTTCAAGCTCCAAATTTAAATGATGAAGAAAGCCTGGATTTCTTTGTTGGAAATTCTCTGTTCAACCAGAACTGGGTAACAGCTCCTGCTTCCACTACAGCAAGGGATGGCTTGGGGCCTTTATTTAATTCGAGAGCTTGTTCGGGTTGTCATTTTAAAGACGGGAGGGGAAGGCCTCCGGAATTCAATGGAGAAATAAGTCATGGCCTGTTATTGAGATTAAGTATTGGCAATGGTGATTTCGGAGCGCCCTTACCAGATCCTAACTATGGAGGGCAATTGCAAGATCAATCTATCGAAGGGATAGATACAGAAGCCGGCTTCGAGATCACCTATATTGAAATACCGGGAAATTATCCGGATGGAAGCTCTTATTCATTAAGAAAACCTACGTATACCATAACCAACCTCACCCAAGGAGACTTGCTGGCAACAAATATTTCACCCCGTGTGGCCAACCATATAAGTGGAATGGGACTACTGGAAGCTATAGATGAAACCACTTTACTTTCACTTGCCGACGAAAATGACAGCGATAATGACGGGATCAGCGGTAGGCCAAACTACGTTTGGGATGTTACATCCGGTAGTGTTAAGATGGGTAGGTTTGGCTGGAAAGCAAATCAGCCTACTGTTCTACAACAATCTGCAGGAGCTTTTTCGGGAGACATGGGAATCACAAGTTCTTTATTTCCGGATGAGAACTGTCCGCCATCGGTAGATTGCGCTACTATTCCCAATGGAGGAACTCCGGAAATTGAAGATGAAAATCTTACAAAAATGGCACTTTATGCAAGTACTTTGGCAGTTCCGGGAAGAAGAGATTGGGAAGATCAGGACGTTTTGGAAGGAAAAGCAATATTTGAACAAATAAACTGTACTGGTTGCCATACCCCTAAAATTATTACAGGAGCACATCCGTCAATTGACGCGCTTTCTAACCAAACCATACGGCCATATACCGACTTGTTACTACATGATATGGGGCCGGACTTAGCAGACGGAAGCCAGGACTTTCTGGCGACAGGTAACGAATGGCGAACTCCGCCTCTTTGGGGAATTGGCCTTTTTGAAACCGTAAACGGGCATACTTATTTACTACATGATGGAAGGGCCCGAAACCTGGAAGAAGCTATCCTGTGGCATGGAGGTGAAGCTGAAAATTCTAAAAATGAATTTAAGAACCTACCCGCTACAGACCGTGAAAAATTACTTCTCTTTCTTAACTCATTATAATGAAAAAAAATATTGTATTTAGCAGTGTTCCGTTATTTGTAATACTATTGTTTCTTATAGCGACCGGTTGTGATAATGATGGAATTTCTGAAGATCAGGCGCAAATCGAGTATAACCGCAGGGACCAACTGAGGAATCTTTTTATCAATGGAATTCTTCCATTACATGAAGAATTTGCACTGCAAACGGATGCGCTGTTCCAGGCTACGGAAGCATTTTCTAATGATACCTCTTTAGAGAACCTGTTAACACTTCAGGAAGAGTGGAAAACTACAGCAAACTTGTGGAAGCGTTGTGAAGTATATGATATAGGTGATATCAAAGATAGTTTTATACATACTCGTATCAATACCTGGCCAACAAATACCGCCAATATTGAAAGTTTTATAGGAGGCTCGGATCCCATAAATCTCAATTTCATAAATTCTGTCGGGTCTTCTTCAAAAGGGATAGCGGCACTGGAGTACCTTCTTTTTAATGAAGACGTTACTACAACACTTAGCGACTTACAATCTAATTCACGTAGAATTGACTATCTGGCGGCACTTTCTGAAGACCTTAAAAATATTTCAGAAGAAATAAAAGGGTTGTGGAATGCCTATGGCCCTGTCCTTACTGAAGCCGTACAAAGTGACCTGGACGGAGGCCAGAACCAGACTGTAAATGCAATGGTGACCTTATTGGAAGAGATCATAATAAGTAAGCTGGGAAGGGCATTGGGAGATGCCAATGGAGGATTTACGGATATAGAAGAATTAGAAGCTTTCCGAAGTGATATTTCCTTAGAGATGATACAAAAGAATGTTGAAGAACTACGGAGGGCATTTAATGGAAGCTATAAAGAGAACACGCGTAGAATTGGCTTTGATGATTACCTGGTCAATCTTGACAACATACAATTACGGGATGCAATAAAAGCTGCTTTTAATACAGTTGAAGAGCATATATCTACCTTCGATAATAGTTTAAACAATATACTACAAACCGATCCCGAAAAAGTTTTGGAGCTTAAGAATGCCTGCAACGAACTTTTAGTTTTGATAAAGGTAGATATGGCAAGTTTTATTGGATCTACCATTACGTTCAATGATAATGACGGGGATTAGTGTTTTTTAAAAGGTATCTATATTCTTCAACACATATTTTTCCTTTAGCGGTATACAGGACGGCTTTTGGCTTTTTAATGTGCTTCTCCCTGATACGTTTTATCGCCAATGGCTGGGTAGAGACATGTTACCTGGAACCGGAATTTCATTTTACATATCAATATTTTGATTGGATACAACCTTTCGATAGTGCGATAGCTATGTACGGTATTATCTCAGTTTGTGCCTTAGCAGCTCTGTGTATTGGATTGGGATTATTTTATAGAATGGCCACAGTTGTATTCTTCTTTTCTTTTACCTATCTCGAACTTATTGAAAAATCCTGGTATTTAAACCACTATTACTTTGTTTCGATCATTGCCTTTTTGTTATGCCTTATACCTGCCCACAAAGGATATTCTCTGGATTCCAAATGGATACGAGGATTAAGGTCAAATAGTGTTGCTTCGTGGACCACATTTATTTTAAAACTTCAAATTAGCATCGTATATTTTTTCGCAGGAATTGCCAAACTGAAGCCCGATTGGTTGTTTGAAGCCATGCCATTAAAAATATGGCTTAAAGCAAAAACAGACCTGCCTCTAATAGGAGAATTATTTCAATATGAAACAACTGCTTACCTATTTAGCTATTTTGGAGTACTCTATGATCTTTCAATTCCTTTTCTTTTATGGAACAAAAGAACAAGGCCCTATGCATTTATCGCAGTTGTTGTATTCCATTCGTTGACTGCAATACTGTTCAATATAGGTCTATTTCCTTGGATAATGATTGCAGGATCTGTGATCTTTATAACTGCTGAAGAATGGAAAGAACTATTGAAGAAGACCCCGATAAACCTCTCTTTGGCAATAAAAGAACAATATTTTAAGCTCTCAAACCTTAAACTGATCTTTTTAGCTGTATTTTTTGCCATACAAGTGCTTTTACCACTTCGCCATTTTTTATACAACGAAAATATACTTTGGACAGAACGTAATTTTCGGTTTGGCTGGAATGTAATGCTGATGGAAAAGAATGGCTATTCTGTCTTTTATGTTGAAGATAAAGAAACGGGAAAACGCTGGGCCGAATACCCTAAGAATCACTTAACAATGATACAGGAAAAGCAGATGAGTTTTCAACCCGATATGATCTGGCAATATGCCCGGTTCCTGGAAATAAAGTATAAAGAAAAGGGATACAAAGATGTTAGCGTTACAGTAGACACCTATGTTACTTTAAATGGCCGGCCATCTCGTCAATACCTTTCCGGGAATTTGAACCTTCTGGCAGTAGACAGGGACGATATTTATGATCATGTTTTAGAGGAATAGCAATGTTCCAAAGAACAGACATTAATTATTAAAAGCCTTTTTGATCCGGCTGAGGTCGCGTTTGCTATCACGCTCTTTTATGGTTTCGCGTTTATCGTATTGCTTTTTACCACGTGCCAGGGCAATTTGCAGTTTAGCCAGACCTTTTTCATTGGTAAAAAGGAGTAACGGAATGATCGTTAAGCCGGAATTCTTTACTTCTTTCTCAAGTTTTTTAAGCTCACTACGGTTCAGTAATAGTTTCCGTTCGCTTTTTGGGTTGTGGTTAAAATGCGTAGCGTGTGAGTATTCCTGTACGGTCATATTGATAACAAATAATTCATGTTGGTCATTGAACTCACAGAAACTTTCGGCAATAGATGCTTTGCCCTCCCGAATGGCTTTAATTTCGGTACCGGCCAATACAATTCCGGCCGTATATGTATCTAGGATCTCATATTCGAACCTGGCCTTTCGGTTTTTTATTTTTACATCTTTCTGAATTGCCATAACGAAGCAAAAATAGGAAGATTCATAGAATCTCTGCCATAAAACTTCGTTTATCATGTAAGCATTTACTTATTTTACATACAAATAAACCTATGAAGTACCTGGCTGTTGTTTTTACCATTCTATTCTTTGTTTCCTGTAATAAAAAACAAGAAGCAGTAACTGCGCAATCGATCATCGATAAGGCAATTGAAAATTCATGCAGTGGCAATTGTGGCCATGCCCTTATCGATTTTACCTTCAGGGACCGCTGTTATATAAACAGGCGCAATGGCGGAGCATATCAATTGGAACGGATTACTTCAGATTCTACGGGTGTTACACATGATATTCTTACAAATGACGGCTTTACGCGCTATAGGAATGATACCCTCATTACTGTAGTAGATTCTATGGCAGTCAAGTACTCAAATAGTGTAAATTCCGTACACTATTTTGTACAGTTACCGTTTGGTTTGAATGCTCCTGCAGTACAAAAGGAGTTGTTGGGAGAAGCTACCATTAAAGGTGAACCGTATTATGAAATTGGTGTCACTTTCACCGAAGAGGGAGGAGGAACCGACTTCGAAGATGCTTTTGTTTATTGGGTGCATAAAGAGAATTATACTGTAGATTATCTCGCATACAGCTATGCTGTAGATGGCGGTGGAATTCGATTTCGTGAAGCCTATAATCCACGTATGGTAGAAGGCATAAGGTTTGTGGACTACAATAATTACAAACCCGAAACTCTGGATATTCCTTTAACTGAATTGGATACGCTATTTGAAGCGAATCGGTTAAAACTACTTTCTAAAATTGAAACGGAAGCAGTGGGTGTAGAACTAATTTCAAAGGGCTAATTTACAGTTAGGACCTGTACATTCTTTTCGTCCCCGGCTACTGTAACGACGTATAAACTTCCATTATCGTTATCCGCCATATCGGGATAAGTATCTTTACCTGTTATGGCATTTACAAATCTTGGTGTTGTATTGCTGTGCCCAACAATTAAAACGGTTTTCCCGGTGGTCTGAGCTTTAAAATCCTCGCTGTACATATCACCTGGATCGTAGTTCTCTATTGTAATACCTTGATCGTTAGCTGTTGCCGTGGCAGTTTGCATGGTACGATTATAATTGGTGGAATAGATACGGTCAAAAGCTATTTCTTTAAAAAGAGCTGCCCAATTTTCTGCCCGTTGTAATCCTGCTTCGGTAAGTTGGGGGTTCCTGTTGGCCGGGTCACTACGGTCTTTTTCCGCGTGGCGTATTAGATAGTAAGTTGTAATAGTAATTTTTTCGGGAGTAGTTTCAACAGTCTTTTTTTCTTCAACAGAATTGCAGGAAATAAAGGCTATGGAAAAAGCAAATAAAATAAATAGGTTTCGCACAGTTTTTCAGTTTTAGTGTTTAAATGTACAAAATCTAAAAACCAAACCTAACTGCTCCAACTAACTACAAAGGGAGTTCAATTACAAATTCTGAAGAATAGTAATTGCCGAATAGGTTATGGTGATCGTTGTAATAAAAGCAATATAGATAGCTAAGACATTGTTATACTTTTTCTTGCCGGGCTTTTTTTCCGAAGTAATTATTTGTGTTTTCATTTTGTTGATCATTTATGACCGATGTATTAGATAGACGAATGAAACGCATATTTTGTTACAACTATCTTTGAATGATCAGAAGAAAATAAATTGTAACTACCTGTAATTTAGTCGTCTAAGGTGTAGTTGAAAAAACCGATCAGCATTTCGTCCGTACTTTGTATTCCGAAGGTGAGTTCTTGTTCGGGATCGGGATTAAAAGGATTTTGATAGGTATTATCAAAAATACCTTCCACAACAATTTTGGAACCCTTTGGAATGGATTTAGGTTCCTTTAAGCAATACAGGCGCTGCCAGTTAAAATTGAAATCCGGAACCGAAACGATTATTTCTTTTCTTCCGTCGGGATATTGTACCGAAAAAGTAATACTCTTTCCACGGTAATGCATATGTGGCATTATATAATGCAATTTGATATCTCTGTGAATAGAATCTTCTGCAATGAGCTTTACATTTTTTCCGAAAGGAGGAATTACGAATTCGGTATTGGAAGGTGAGAGGGGGTAAAATTCTTTTTTTGGAATCGTATCGTGATAGTAGAGGCCAAGAACTGTCTGGTCCGTTTCTTCTTTACCTGTTGCCGTATAGTGCATTTGTATGGTGAGTTCCGTGTTCTTTGGGAGAAATATTCCTGACTCCTCAGGAAACAGGGTAGACTGTATACCGGAACCTCCAAGTGCAATGAAATTATCGGTCCATTTGCGTTGTTCACGATCGGTAACAGGGCTTCCTATGTCTGCTTCGGTATTTGTGATAACTACGTGATGAACAACTTTAGGGTTTCCGGGTTGTATTTCGATCCCTTTTAACCATTTGTCTTCAGAATTTTTTAGTGCGATCTTTTGATAGCGGTAGCGAAGGCGCCCGCTAGGAGGAATGCTTTCCGTTTCCATCTTATATATCTCATCCGGATTCCCGTTTTGCCATAATTTATTCAATGGCGGAATTGTAGTAAGCAAGTCTTCTCCTTCACCGCGAAGCATCCCATTATCGATCCAGGCAACTATCTTTCGTGCATTGGAATCTTCCAGGGCGAAGGAGTTGGAAAACTCTCCAATATGGGGGTCTGCTTTCCAGGGAGGCATACGTTTACTTAACAATACCTGTTTCATCATGGCGGACCAGCCTACGATCTTATTATAATCGGTCATGGACCAGGGGGCGATACCGCCTTCAATATGGCATTTCGCACATTTTTGCTCAAGAATAGGAGCAATGTCTTTGGTATATGTAAGTGTATCTTCTTTATGGATCTTTGAAAGCCTGGTTACGGTGCAGCCCCTTGTCATCTCTTGTTTTTGTACAGGCGTTCTTCCCTTCAGAACAGCATCCAATGCGTCTTTTAGATAATTATCTGAAGCCATGTTCTTTTGTACCTCATAATCCAGCCGATTATTAATGGGCCCCCGGTAAAGGATCTTCCGGGTAGTGGGGTGGAGTATGATCGCTTCGGCGGTGATCGTAATGTCAAGTTCATCAGCGATCAGCTGAGCGGCATCGTCCAGTACCGGAACCTGAAAATTGAATTCTGAAGCTTCCTCTTTAATACTTTCCCGATCGTCCTGAATGTTACTATTGAGCATAAAGAAGGTGAAACCTTTTTCATGGTATTCCGAAGCAATTTCATGAAAATCTGTTAACGCATTCCTTACGATAGGGCAGCCATTGCCCTGTACCCAAAGGACGATGGCTTTACTGTTGTTGTAATAGGAAAACCTGTGAAACCCTCCGGATTCATCATATAAAGCGTAGTCATTTGTACGACTGTCTGTAATGGCTTTGGGCTTATTGCATGCAATAAGGCTAAGTACTAAGACTATATAAAAAGCGATTTTGGGCACAAAGATGTTTTTTGCGAAAGTACTAAAAAGCTTACACCTTTTGTGTTTTGAAAGCCAAAATCCGCTCTTCAAAAGAGGTTTCATCAATTGGATTCAGGACCGTTTTGAATAGTTCCATAAAGTCTTTGGTATGTGCCTCTCTTTTTTGTTTTAAAAGGTTAAAATGTACATAGGTACTCCACATGACAGCTTTTAATTCGGTTTTGTCTGCATTATACATTCTCATCTCTATGTTTATGGTTGTATCACTGTAACCAAGCATTTGAGATTCGATGACAATATTTTCCATAGTAAAGGCAGGGCGGATATAGGCAATTTGATTGGTTCCCACTACCCAGCTCTTACCTTCTTTACGGGCCATTTTATAAATATCAATGTCGTAATACGAGATCAATTGATCCTCGCGCGCATTTACCATATAGTTAAGGTATTCTGCATTGTTAAGGTGATTGAAGGGATCGCAATGTTGAAAGCGAATGATGGTTTTTGTCTCCAGTACTTTAGGTAGATCTTTCATAAATATTAGTTTTATACCAATTGGTATATTATTAGATAAAAAAAATTAGTTTTTAAGGTCTTTTTGTATAATTACATCTATCTCATCTGCTGCGTCGACCAGGTACGATTTATCCTGCATGGTCTGACTCATGAAAATGGCTCCCTGAATTCGGGCATATAGATATTTGGCAAAGCGTTCGGGGTTTACATTGCCTCTTATCTCTTTTGCTTCGATGCCCCATTGAACCAGCTTGACAATATTTTTCTGGGTTTTGGTGATCACATATTGTACCTGTTCCAGAAGCTTTGTGTTTTGATGTTTTGAATCCACTCCAATGTTTAAGATAGGACAGCCTCCAAGCTCTGTACTATATTCGTAATAATTGCGGTAGAAATCTGTGATCAAAAAGAGTTTTTGTAAAGGGGAACTGCTTTTTTCCTGGTGCAGGGCCACTTTCTTTAGAAGGTCATTGATGTTCTTGTTGAATGCCGCTATGGCTATGGCTTCTTTGTTTTCAAAGTTACCATATAAGGCTCCTTTTGTGAGGCCTGTTGCTTCGGTAATATCTGCCATTGAAGTTGCCGCATAGCCCTTTTTATTGAAAATAGGAGCGACCTTTTCAATAATAAACTTTGTAGTTTGTTCTGCCTTCGTAAGCATTTTTTTATTTCTGAAAGAGCTAAGATAATAAAAAAAATACCAATCGGTATATTATTAACCAAAAAACACCTGCCAAATTCCTGCAGGTGTTTTTTCTACTAACCTAATAATTATAAAATGAAGAGTTTTTGAGGAACTCTAACCTTAACTATTTACGAGATCGCTTTGGTTTCTAAATACCAATTCATCATTAAAGCTATCCAGCAGGATGATACTATCTGTAGTTACTTTTCCGGAAAGTATCTCTTTTGAAAGCGCATTTAATACATCTTTCTGAATGACCCGTTTAACCGGCCGCGCGCCGTATTGCGGGTCGAATCCTTTTTCAGACAGGTATTTAATTGCCTCTTCTGTAGCATCCAACGTAATATGTTGCTTCGATAACATTTTGGCTACATCTTTTAATTGTAATCCAACGATCTTTTGTATATCGGTTCTGGTCAGCGGAGTGAACATGATGATATCATCAATTCGGTTTAAGAATTCGGGCCTTACTGTTTGTTTCAATAATCCAAGTACTTCCAGTTTAGCACCTTCCATTGCAGTATCGATATCCTTTACACTGTCAAATTTCTCCTGAATGATATGACTCCCCATATTACTGGTCATGATAATAATAGTGTTTTTGAAATCTGCTACACGCCCTTTATTATCTGTTAAGCGCCCTTCATCCAATACTTGCAACAGAATATTGAAGGTATCCGGATGTGCTTTTTCAATTTCATCCAACAGAACTACAGAATAGGGTTTTCTTCGAACGGCTTCCGTCAATTGCCCGCCTTCATCATAGCCAACATATCCGGGAGGCGCGCCTACCAACCTGCTCACGCTATGGCGCTCCTGGTATTCACTCATATCAATACGTGTCATGGCACTTTCATCATCAAACAGATACGATGCCAATGCTTTTGCAAGTTCGGTTTTGCCTACTCCGGTCGTTCCTAAAAACAAGAAGGACCCGATAGGGCGTTTAGCATCCTGTAAACCTGCACGGCTTCTGCGAATAGCATCGCTTACAGCGACAATGGCTTCTTCCTGTCCTACCACCCGTTTGTGTAATTCATCTTCCAATCTCAATAGCTTTTCGCGATCACTTTGAAGCATTTTGGTTACAGGGATCCCTGTCCATTTTGCCACTACTTCGGCAATATCCTCATTGGTTACCTCCTCTTTGATGAGCGAACTAGCTTCTTGATTTTCGGCCAGTTGTGTTTCGAGTTTCGAAAGTTCCTCCTGGGCGTCTTTTATTTTTCCGTAGCGCAGCTCAGCAACCTTGCCAAAATCACCCTCGCGTTCAGCTTTTTCAGCTTCCAACTTGTATTCTTCAATTTGAGTTTTGACCTGCTGAACTTTATCCACTACTTCTTTTTCACTTTTCCACTTTGCATTCAATTCGTTGCGTTCTTCCTTTAAATTAGCAAGCTCGGACCTCAGTAGTTTCAATTTGGCCTCATCCTTTTCACGTTTAATGGCCTCAATTTCAATTTCCAGCTGCATAATTTTTCGGTCCAGAACATCAAGTTCTTCCGGTTTGCTGTTGATCTCCATTCGTAGTTTGGATGCCGCTTCATCCATAAGGTCGATGGCCTTATCCGGTAAAAAACGATTGGTAATATAACGCTGTGATAATTCTACCGCAGCAATGATCGCTTCGTCTTTGATACGTACTTTATGGTGTGTTTCGTATTTTTCTTTGATTCCGCGAAGAATAGAAATTGCGCTTTCGGTATCCGGTTCGTCTACCATTACTTTCTGAAAACGGCGTTCCAACGCTTTGTCCTTTTCAAAGTATTTCTGGTACTCATCCAGAGTTGTCGCTCCGATCGCACGAAGTTCACCCCTAGCCAAAGCTGGTTTCAGGATATTGGCAGCATCCATTGCTCCCTGTCCGCCACCGGCACCTACCAGGGTATGGATCTCGTCAATAAAAAGTACAATATCCCCATCACTGGAAATTACTTCTTTGATAACGGCCTTTAAACGCTCTTCAAATTCACCTTTGAATTTTGCACCTGCGATCAATGCCCCCATATCCAGAGAGTACACTTCTTTCGATTTTAAATTTTCCGGTACATCACCATCTACAATACGATGTGCAAGCCCTTCTGCGATAGCAGTTTTACCTGTACCGGGCTCACCTACCAACATGGGGTTGTTTTTGGTACGGCGTGATAGAATTTGAAGAATACGGCGTATCTCTTCATCACGTCCTATCACCGGGTCCAGTTTACCATCGCGTGCCAATTGATTGAGGTTGCGGGCGTATTTATTCAATGAATTATAGGTGTCTTCGGCACTTTGTGAAGTTACCGTATCTCCTTTTCGTAATTCGGCGATAGCGGCTTTAAGCCCTTTTTCCGAAACACCCTGGTCCTTTAAAGTCTGTGCAATACTGCTTTTTGAAGCGAAAATGGCCAGCAATAAATGTTCAATAGAAACGTATTCATCTTTCATTTTCTTGGCAATAATACTGGCTTCATTCACTGTTTTTCCTGCTTCACGGGATAGCATAATATCTGCTCCCGATACTTTCGGGTAGCTTTCCAATTGCTTATCCAGGATCTGCTGCAACATTTCCATATTTACATTCAGTTTTTTAAGCAGAAAAGGGGTTACGTTTTCATCAACTTCAAGAATGGCCTTTAAAATATGCTCATTCTCTATTTGCTGATGCCCGAAGCTTTGAGCAAGCAATTGCGCCTGCTGGATAGCTTCTTGCGATTTTATAGTAAAGTTGTTAAAATTCATAGCTTTTATATATTTTATTCTGAATATTGATGACCCAGAAGTTATTTAGATGTTTAATTTCAGGATACTTGTTTCAAAAGATACGCCATATTTATTTTGAGACAAAATGACCGATTTTGTAAGGAATTAGGCGCCATTTTGACTGATGTGTTTTCAGAATAGCTGTTTTTTCAGAAAAAGGAAAACAGTAATACTATCTTTGTACAAATTGAACTTTATGGGTTTATTCGGATTATTTAAATCGGACAGTAGCAACGAGAAAAAAGAAATAAAAGAGGTGCCGTGGCACCGTCTCAATTCGTTGGAACAACTAAATACTATTGTAGAGGAGTCGAAAACCGTACCGGTGGCAATTTTTAAACATTCCACGCGCTGTGGGATCAGCCGAATGGTTATAAATCAGTTTGAAAGTAGTTACGATATTGATCCGGACAAATTGAAACTATACTACCTGGACCTGCTTAGCTTCCGTGATGTTTCAGATGAAGTAGGCTATAGGTTTCAGGTAATGCATCAAAGCCCGCAGTTGATCGTGATCAAAAACGGGAATACGGTACATCATGCATCTCACCATAGTATTCAGGCCTCTCACCTAAATGCCTTAATTGCATGATCTTTTCATCTTAACATTCGTTAACACAGATTGTTTCATCCGTTCGTTTGCTTTGGCTATCTTTAGTCTTTCAAATTTCAAAACCTTCAGAATGAAAAGCAAAGCCATACTATTATTCTTAACGATCACTTTAATTACATATGGGATACATGCACAGGAAACTTCTACAGATTCGCAGGCAATTGAAAGCTCTATCTTAAATTATATAGAGAACTTCTTTGAAAATAATTTTGAAGAAATGAATACATCTCTTCATCCAAGGCTTGCTAAAAGAGGCCTGAACCCGGATGGTACGCTAAGCGATGATTTTCCGCCTTCAAAGCTAAAAGAGCTAATGTCTCAAAAACCTCCACTTCCGTTAGAAAAACAAAGTAATAAGGTCAAGGACGTTGCTATTTTTGGAAATATGGCCAGTGCTACCTTAATAACGGGATACCCAAAGTTGCGATGGAAAGAGAATATTCATTTGGTAAAAATGGATAATAACTGGCAGATCATCAATGTTTTTTGGGAGTTTTATCCCAGAGAAAAGAAATAAAAAAAGCTCCCAAATAGGGAGCTTTTTTTATCGTATCGAATTATTTTTTAAAATTTCCTTGAGCCGGATCTTTATATCTTCTCCTGCGTCCAATACCATTTGTTCGTTACTTGGAAAATATACAAATCTATTGTTTATCAGGTCCCAATCTTCATCATCCAGAGCACGTTTGTCACCACTATAGGTTGCAAAGATATTTTCAAAAATAAATTCGCTGGACAACGGATAGCTATTGAGGTCGCGCCTGGCGATAAGGTCCCTGTAAACCACATTTCCACCTACCAGGACAGACTTGGTCTGCTCGGTAACGATTAAACGGGCAGTTACGTTTGCATATTTGTCTACTTTAATTCCATTTCCAAGACTATCACGTATAATATTTCCATCACGGTCTCTTTTGTACTCCCAGCCATCCTTAATTCGTTTTTTGCGAATGATCTCTTTTTCTGAAATACGCTCAGGCGAAATGGCAATTTCTCTGAAATTAAGTGCAATACCAAAATTGTAATCTATACTCTGTTGGCGCTCACTGTGGTATTCGGTCCAAAAATCATCCAGCCCATAGGTGTTGAAGTCCAACAATTCACGTTCCAGACGAAATGGAATGATCTGACCACTTCGGTTATTGAGCGTTACAAATATGAAATCGGTACCATAAAAGTGTGCATCTTCTTTTAAGGTATGTACATCCTTATAATTGGATTGTAACTCATCGATCTCACAATAGATATTGTATGCTGTACGGTAATCTGCAATGGATTGTTTGTTCATATACAACGAAGCTTCATGGTACAAGTACTCTAAAAAAGCCTTTTTGGAAGCAATGAGGTCATCGGTATAATTTACAAGTTTAAATCTGGCATTTCTATCCAGTGACCTGCTGTAAAGAGGTAATAAAGGACGTATTAGTTCCTGTCTGCCATTTAAATCGTGGTAGAGATGATAGACCTCTCTTGTAGTAGCAGGGTCGTTTTCTTTCTTTAAAAATGTAATACGCCGGGTATCTTCCTCAACAGCTTTTTTATAAGCTTCTTCAAGGAGAATGATATGCGCGTCATTCTTTTCGGAACCTTTATTTTTTTGAAGCTTCTTTACTGCCAGTGCAATGGCCTGGTTATAATTACCCTTGGCCAAAAGCTTTTGGTTCCTCTTTACACTATTGCACGCTACGAGCAATAGTGTTATACTCAATAAAGTAATAGTATGTCTCATAACGAAATTGTTTTGGTTATGAAGGGTAATTACAATTGTAATGCCAAACTGTTACAGCAATGCCGGAAGCACCTTCCCGCTACACTCTCCAAAACCAATCCGCAGGCCATCCTTTTCACAATATGCACGCATGATCACGGTGTCATTATCATTGATGAATTTACGTTGAGATCCGTCTTTTAAAGTAATCGGATCTTGGCCGCGCCAGGTCAATTCAAGCATTGAGCCGTAAGAATCTTTCGTAGGGCCGGAAATGGTTCCGCTACCCATCATATCACCACTTCTAACATTGCAGCCGTTTACCGTATGATGTGTTAGTTGCTGTGCCATGGACCAATACATATATTTGAAATTGGAATTAGCGACAACTGTTTCTTCTCCCCCTTCCGGTTGAATGGCCACCTGCAATTCTATATCGAAGTTCTTGTTCTTTCCATGCTGTAAATAGGGAAGAGGGGCAGGGTCCTGTACGGGCCCTTCCGTTCTAAACGGTTCCAATGCATCCAATGTTACGATCCATGGAGAAATGGTAGAGGCAAAGTTTTTACCTAAAAACGGGCCTAAAGGCACATATTCCCATGCCTGTATGTCACGAGCGCTCCAGTCGTTAAATTGTACCAAACCAAAGATATAGTCTTCGGCTTCAGAGATTGAAACTCGTTTACCAAGGTCATTACTGTCTGTAGTAATGAATGCCATTTCCAATTCAAAGTCCAACAATTTTGAAGGCCCAAAGCCGGGTACACCGTCGTCTCCGGGTTTGGTTTGCCCAACGGGCCTCCTAATAGGCGTCCCGGAAGTTATAATTGAAGAACTTCTTCCGTGATAACCAATAGGAATTCGCAGCCAATTGGGTAGCAAAGCATTTTCAGGATCACGGAATAAAGATCCTACATTGGTAGCATGCTCTTTACTGGCATAAAAATCTGTATAATCTCCTACATCCACGGGTAATTGCATCTCGATTTCATCCAAAGTGAAAAGAATATCATTACAATGGGCAGTATTATCTTTAAGTTCGTTATTTCCTTCCAGGAATATATCCGAAATCCTATTTCGTACCAAACGCCATGTTTTTCGGCCGTCGGCGATGAAATCGTTTAGAGAATCTTGCAGGAATATATCATCGGTCAGTTCGATCCCGCTGAAATATCCCAGTTGATGCAAAGCACCCAGGTCAATAGCATAGTCCCCGATACGGGTTCCAATGGTAATGATGTCATCCCGGGTTAAAAACACCCCAAACGGAATGTTTTGAATAGGAAAATCTGTATTTGGAGGCGTATCCAGCCACGTTTTTCTTGATGGGTCATTGGCAGTTAATGGCATAGCAGTTTATTTGTTGTTCGTAAATTGTTAATCAAATATATAATTTCTTCGGAAGTAACCACAAGCTTTTATTACTTTTGATTCCTAATAACTTTTTCTGAAAAAATATGCAACGCGACCAACAGATTTTTGAATTGATCGAAGCCGAAAAACAACGCCAGTTAAACGGGCTGGAATTAATAGCTTCCGAAAATTTTGTAAGTAACCAGGTAATGGAAGCAGCCGGGTCTGTACTAACCAATAAATATGCGGAAGGCTACCCCGGAAAACGCTACTATGGTGGTTGTGAAATTGTAGATGAAGTTGAACAAATAGCTATCGATAGAGCTAAAGCACTTTTTGGGGCAGAATATGCAAATGTTCAGCCTCACAGCGGATCTCAAGCGAATACAGCCGTATTTGCTGCCTGTTTACAACCCGGAGATAAGTTTTTAGGTTTTGACCTGGCACATGGAGGGCATTTAACACATGGATCCCCTGTGAATTTTTCCGGGAAATTATATACTCCGGTATTCTATGGTGTAGAAGAAAGTACCGGAATGTTAAATTATGATATGATCGAAGAAATAGCCGTTCGTGAACAGCCTAAAATGATCATTGCCGGAGCTTCCGCTTATTCCAGAGAAATAGATTACAAACGATTTAGAGAAATAGCAGATAAGGTAGGTGCTATTTTGATGGCAGATATTGCACATCCGGCAGGTTTAATAGCCAAAGGGATTATTTCGGACCCGATACCACATTGCCATGTGGTTACAACCACTACTCATAAAACACTACGTGGCCCTCGCGGGGGAATGATCCTGATGGGAAAGGATTTTGACAATCCTTTTGGAATAACACTTAAAAACGGAAACCTTCGTAAGATGTCCTCATTGCTGGATAGTGGGATCTTTCCGGGAAATCAGGGAGGACCCCTGGAACATATCATTGCGGCAAAGGCAATTGCGTTCGGGGAAGCGCTAACAGACGATTTTTTACATTATATGGTTCAGGTGAAGAAAAATGCTGCGGTTATGGCACAGGCATTTATGGATAAAGGATATAAAGTTATTTCCGGTGGTACGGACAATCACATGATGTTGATCGACCTTCGCAATAAGAACATTACCGGTAAGCAAGCTGAAGAAGCTTTGGGAAAAGCAGATATCACGGTTAACAAGAATATGGTACCGTTCGATGATAAATCACCTTTTGTTACTAGTGGGATCAGGATAGGCACTGCTGCGGTTACTACACGAGGCCTGACCGAAGATAATATGCTTCAGACCGTAGAATTAATAGATGAGGTGATCACTAATTTTGAAGACGATGCCAGGCTGGAAGCAATTTCAGAAAAGGTATATGCAATGATGGCAGGTAAGCCGCTCTTTAAAGAATAAACATGACCCTTATTGAGACCAAAAGACTTCAACTAAGAGAATACACCCTTCAGGATGCTCCGTTCATCTATGATCTTATGAATAGTGAAGGCTGGTTGAAGTATATTGGCGACAGGAAGATCCACACGATAAAAGATGCCGAAGCATATATTGAGAAATCATATTTGCCATGTTATAAGGACCCAGGTTATGGAGCCTTTATAGTAGAATTAAAAGAAACCGGAACTCCTATTGGTTCTTGCGGCTTGTACAAACGAAAAGATCTGGAGCACCCGGATGTAGGTTTTGCTTTTTTAAAGGAATACACACATAAAGGGTACGGCTTTGAGTCTGCGCAAGCTGTTATGGAATATGCGAAAAACACACTGAATATGACTACGATCCTGGGTTTTACGGTTTCATACAATACAGCCTCTATAAAGCTTTTGGAAAAACTGGGGCTAAAGCGATCCGGAACCTATACATTTAAAGACGACCCTGAAGAATTATTGCTTTTTTCGACTAAATTCAATTTCTAGGTCCATTATTATTTAATAATGATTAAACTAAGATGAAGGAAATTTTAATATCTGACATTAGTGTTTACATTTTTTATGCTTTATAGTTTAAATTATTATATCTTTATAAATGCATTAGAAACTTAGTGCAATACAAATAATTACTCTCCCCCTATTTTATTAAATTGAGAATTCAGAAAATTAAATTTTTGAATTAAATAATATCATCTTTTAGCCTTTTAGTGATAAAACTTGTATTAATCATAAAATTTAAAAATCATGGAGTCTAATAGAAAATATGAAAGCATATTTATTGCTTTCATTATTGTAATATGTCTTATTCTTGGAATTGTTACCAATTTACAATTTGAAGGGGTAACTATTTCCTCTATATGTTTCGCCATCTGTATCACTTCATTAGTTTATTGGTTTCTTGGAGGTATTCAAAATGCAACGTTTAATGTAGGGTATCTTAAACTAGGAGGAAGTATAGCCGCATTATTAGGAGGATTTTATTTTATAAATCAAGAATTAAGAAAAGATAATGAATGTGCCATTGTATTCGAAGATATAACTGAAAAATTTTATGCTGTTGGAAAAAATTCTGGTCTATCGAAGAAAGTCTACCTTAAAAGAGGCGAAAAGATTCTGGACTCAATTCCAGCTATACCTAAGGAATTTAATAAGGATAAGAATTTAAATTTAAGTTCTAATTTGATTGTCAAAAATAAAGACTTGGTTTTAGGCAAAATTGATAAAGATGGCTTATCAGCCGAAGGTTTTTTTAGAGCGATAGCTGCAGAGGACAATCAATATGAACCTTTTAAGTTAACACTTGCTAAATCCACTTATAAAAGCGAGTCAGATCGTAATTTTATTTTAACTGTAAAATCTTTTGGGAACTATAATGAGGTATACTATAATATTAAGTTACAAGATTCAGAAGAACCACCATATCCAAAAATGTTAAAGAACAAGGATATTAAAATCATCAATGTAGATAATAAGTCCTTCTTAATAGCTATAACACAAGCTGACTTCACGGTAAGTGATGATAAAAAATATGTCCAATTTTCAGTAAAACCTTTAAAAAAAGTATGATTTTTAGTATTCAGTCTATGTCTATTGCACATATAGATTAACACAAACAATAAATATGTTTAATATTAAACATATTCCAACTGTTTAAAATAATCCTAATTTTTTTATACATTTATAGGAAGTTGTTTTAGGACAACTATTCATGTATAATATAAAGTAGTTAGGGCATGCAGTATATTTTTACATTAATAGTTCTGTTCATTGGCGCGTCAAACATGCTAATTGGGCAGATCCAGTTTAGTGACCAGTCAGCTCTTTTGGGCTGCAGCAATTCTTCTTATGGAGTGGGTACCTTAGGAGGTGGGATTTCTTTTTTTGACTTTGATGCCGATGGTTGGGATGATATCACGGTTTCATCGGAATTTGGAGAACCCATACGTTTCTTTAGAAATGACCAGGGTACTTTTTCACCGGTCACCTTTAATTTTGCAGATCAGTTTGCGGAAACCAAAACGGTACAATGGGTTGATTTTGATAATGATGGTGACTACGACCTGTTTTCAGTAAGTAATACACATGCATATCGTTTGTATGAGAACGATGGCAATATGCAGTTTACAGACATTAGTCCTGCTGCCGGATTAGCAGTACCTGATTATCATTCCTGGGGTGCTTCCTGGGGGGACTATAACAATGACGGTTGGCTAGACCTTTTTGTGAGTTCCCGGGACAATGGTACGGCCAATGTCCATAATAAACTGTATAAGAATAACGGAGATCAAACTTTTACAGATGTTACAGTAAGTGCAGGGATATCCACAGATGACTTTATTACTTTTTGTTCGGTGTTCTTTGATTATAACAATGATGGATGGCAGGATATATACATGGCGAATGACCGTCCCTGGAATTTGAATATTTTATATGAAAATAACGGAGATGGTACTTTTTCGGATGTGAGTGCTGCTTCCGGTGCCGATATTGGTATATCTGCCATGTCCAATACCATAGGTGATTACAATAAAGATGGCTGGTTGGATATTTACATTACCAATATACCGGATGGGAATGTCTTTTTAAAGAATAATGGTGACGGCACCTTTACCGATATTGCTCAAGCCAATGGTACCTTTATGGAATCCTATGCCTGGGGTGCAGTATTTTTGGATGCTGAAAATGATACGGACCTCGATCTGTATGTGAGTAGTATGCTAACCAATAGCCAGACATTATATATAACCTCGGCTTTTTATGAAAATGACGGAACCGGAATGTATTCTATTCCGGCAGATGCCGGTTTCGAGGATGATGCGGGGCGAAGCTATGCCAATGCTGTTGGTGATATAACGAATGACGGTTACCCGGATATGTGCGTTTTGAACTTTCAACCGGATGATATTTATCTGTGGCACAATGAGAGCCCGCAAAATAACAATTGGATAAAGGTCAAGTTGCAGGGAGATGTTAGCAATCGACAAGGAATTGGTTCTTGGATCGAGATTTCGGTAAACGGACAAAAACAGTATAATTATACTTTGTGTGGAGAGGGATATATAGCTCAGAATTCGGGTTATGAGTTCTTTGGAATTGGTTCGGCTACTTCCATAGACTATATAAAGGTAACATGGCTAAGTGGAATTGTAGATATTATCAATAATCCGGCAATTAATGTTCAGGGAACCATTGTAGAAGGGAGCAATGTACTGGCTGTAGAAGAACAGCCCTTACCTGAAGATGCTATAGCGGTATTTCCAAATCCTGTTCGGGAAATACTTCAGCTTAAGATTCCGCAGGAACTACTTCATACATCTGTACGTATGCTGGATATTCATGGAAGAACACTTTTCTCAAAAAAGATGCAGACACTTTCAGAGCACATTGATATTTCTGCCTATTCCAAAGGGGTATATTACTTTACTTTCGAAAATAATGTCACTAAAAAGGTAATAATCTATTAATTTGAAACCAGCAGGGATATTGTTATCTTGGAAAACAGAACTTGAAATAATTACACATCGATCATGAATTTTAGACTGGATAGGTCCATTGCTATTCTGGAAAGAGCCCCGGAAACCTATAAAGCATTACTATATAATCTTCCTGAAGACTGGATCTATGTAGACGAAGGGAAAGATAGCTGGAATCCGCATGAAATCATGGGGCATTTGATACTTGGAGAACAAACCGACTGGATCCCAAGAACAAGGATCATGCTTAGTGATTTGGAGGATAGGGCATTCACTCCTTTTGATATGCAGGGCCATTTAGAGATATGTAAAGGAAAGACCATGGAACAACTGGTAGATGAATTCACCAGGCTTCGAAGTAAAAACCTGAAAGAACTTATCTCATGGAATCTTTCTGAAGCCGATTTGTCCAGAACAGGCATTCATCCTGAATTTGGAACGATTACAGTCAGACAACATCTGGCAACCTGGGTTATTCACGACTTGAGCCATCTTAACCAAATAACCAGGGTTATGGCTAAGTACTACAGAGATGATGTAGGGCCATGGACCAAATATTTTCGCCTTTTAAAGCATGGTTAAATCTTCTTTTTACTGAATAAGAACCAGAATACCCCATATTATGTATTTCTTGTTCCTCTTTAAATCCTTATTTTTAAGGTTGTTAAACAACCTTGTTCATCTTTTTGAGGCGCACAAACAAAATAGAGTTTTCCATTTTGATATGGCTTTTCCTGTTCCTAATTATTGAAACAGGCTATTCGCAATATTATGAAGTTTCCCGTTATGCAGATGATAGTGGCTTGCCATCAAGAATAGTCAAGGGAGTATCTCAAGACCCCAAAGGCTTCTTGTGGGTAGCCGGCAATAATGGGCTTTACAAATTTGACGGACAGAAATTCAGGCCTTATTATGCTTCTTTAAAAGATACTACGGGACTTAGAGACAATAAGATCAATGCTGTTTTAGCAGCTTCTAACGGTACTGTATGGATCGCTACTCCAAAAGGGCTTCATGTACTGCAAAATGATGTGATCGAATATGTTGCACTAACTGACAACTCATCCAGTAGTCAGAGTCACGTTATAGGGCTGTTTGAGGATAGCGCCAAAAATATTTGGGTGAGCACCTATGACGGCCTTTTCATTGTAGAAAGTGAAACAGGAAATGTTCTTAATTTTTCAGAAAAAGAAAATAATAATGTTAGGGACAATACTTTTTGGAGTGTTACTGAAGACCATAAGGGTAGAATCTGGGCCTGTAGGTCCGGAAAACCTCCGTTGCTTATTGAAAAGGAAACGTATCGTTTTAAAGAACTTTCTTTTAACTTAACTAGTTCGGTCAAAGATAAGGATATCACCCCGCTTAAATATGTTCAGTACAATGACTCTATCATATTAATGTCTTCAGGTTTGGGTTTATTAAAAGCTTCTTATGATAACGATTCTACTCTTACCGTAAGTAGATTTTATACTGCAGAAGGCACTGAGGCAGCCGGAGATTATATTTACGGAGCCATTGTAGACAGTGACCAAAATATATGGACAGCTACCTGGAAGAATCGCTTTAAGAAATACCGCATTGTTGACGGCGCTCTTATAGAACAAGAGGTTATAAGTAGAAACGGACTTTTAAATATGTCCGGGCATGCCCGCAATGTTTATGAAGACTCACAAAAAAACATTTGGATCTCCAATTCTAACGGCCTCTATAAGCTAAGTGAGAACAAAGGGAAGATATTTACTTTTCCACCCAGTCACATAGACAATTGTTTTGAAGACCTCTATAGTATTTACGGTATGGCAGAAGATAAAGGAGGATATCTTTGGATCACTACGCCAAGGGACCTGTACCGCTTTAAAAAGGAAGATCTTTTGACCAGAGACTGCCCTACAGCACATCTACAATTTAAGAATATACATTTTCAACGTGCCCGGGACATTATGGTAGATACGGAAAACCGCCTGTGGGTCAGTGGTCCTGAGGGTATCAGTATTAGTCAGTTAGATGCTAATTACAATCCCGGGAAGTTTTTTCATCTTACTGCCGCCAATGGATTGCCTCATAAATGGTCCAATGGTGTATATCAGGCAGATAAGAATACATTTTGGGTTGGTAATTATACACGCCTGGTGAAAATTACTTTTCCGGACGGGAATCATTTGCACCCCGAGATTTCTACTTACAACTCCAGTAATGAACGGGATGATGCCTTGGTGAATTCGTATACGTTGGACATTGAAGCCGATAAAAACGGAGCGATATGGATTGGGACGTTTTCAGGATTGAGCAAATTGAATTCGGAAGAAGAGGAGGGTACTTTCACTAATTATACCAGTGTTTTTGGACAGTATGACCAACTGACCAATAATGCGATCAAAAAGATATTCAAAGATAGTAAGGGCAGGCTGTGGATTGGAACCCAAACGGGATTGAACTTGTTTATAGAAGCTACCAATAATTTTCTGCAATTAGGAAGGGAAGAAGGTTTGCCGTCTGAGTACATATTAGGAATAGAAGAAGACTCGTCCGGGAATCTTTGGGTTGCAACCACCAGAGGGCTTATGAAAGCCGTATATAATGATTCAATGGAATCATTTGTCCATATAGAATACTATACGACCAGAGATGGCCTGGCGGATAACATCACCAATCTAAGGGCTTTGTATATTGATGATGATGACAATGTGTTTATTGGTAGTGCAAATGCTTTAAGTATATTAGGCCGTTCCAAAACGTCTATAGAAGCAAGGGAGTTTAGATTAGCTTTAACAACTGTTGAAAGTACGCAGAAACAACGGCAGGGTTTTGTTTCGGTGAAGAATGTCATTAACGATAATACGATCAAATTGCCACATCGCGAAAATTCAATTAAATTAAGTTATGCGGCATTAGATTTTACAGACCCTGTTTATAATCGTTATCGCCATAAATTTTTACCGGTGAACGAAGATTGGATACATACGGGAAGTACTTCAGAGCTTACCTATTACAATCTTTCCCCCGGAGAGTATGAGTTCATTTTGGATGGAAGCAATAACCAGGGAATATGGGCTCAGGAACCCATTCAATTGAAGGTGATTATTGCTCCTCCTTTCTGGAAGTCCAACCTGGCATTCTTACTGTATTTTATTCTGGGTGGGATCCTTTTACGTTTTTTGTATATGACCAGGATCCGCAAACGAGAACGTGAGCTGGAACAGGAAGCAAAACTTGAAAAAGCACTGGTGCAGGAACGTGAGCAGCTTCGAAAGGAGAACACGGCAGATTTCCACGATGAACTGGGATCTAAGGTGACTAAAATATCTTTGTTCTTAACTTTGGCGGAACGAAGTTTAAAAGAAAGGAAAGACCCTTCAGAGTGGTTTGCAAAGATCCGGAATAATATCAAGGACCTTTCGGGAGGATTCCGGGACCTGTTATGGGTGATCGACCCGCAAAAGGATAGTCTAAGTGATGCTTTTCTTCGACTGAAAGATTTTGGAGAAGACCTCTTTAACCAAACTGAAATAGATTTTAGGACTACCGGATATGAAGTGAGTCAGATGCAACTACTATTGGACCCGCAAACTAAAAAACAAGTAGTGATGATCTTTAAAGAAGCTATGAATAATTGCTTAAAATATGCAGATTGCAGTACGGTAGTTTTAAATGTAACAGCGAATGAACAATATTCCAATATCATATTGAAAGATGACGGAAAGGGGTTTAATGTTGTGGAAAAATCAAAAGGAAGGGGACTAAAGAATATGATAGATCGTGCTAAGAAGATAGGTGCAGAGATAGACATAACATCTTCACAATTAGGAACGAGTATCCTGTTGAAGCGAATACCCCATTCGAGCGATGATTACCATTTGGAGGCTATGTAAAAAAATATAGATGGACCGGGAGAATATTCATATTGCCATTGTGGAAGACGATAAAGAGATTCGCCAGACGTTGTCATTGATCATTGATGGGTCTAAAGGGTTTTCCTGTAAGTACGCTTTTCCCGATGGGGAGTCTGCCATCGCTTCCATAGCCAAACTGCCAATAGATGTTGTTTTAATGGATATTGACCTTCCCGGAAAATCCGGAATTGAAGTTACACGCGAATTAAAAAAGAAATGTCCGGACCTGGATTTTATAATGCTCACCGTACAGAGCGATGACGACTCTATCTTCGAATCCCTTTGTGTAGGGGCATCCGGTTACCTGTTAAAGGACACAAACCCGGCAGATTTACTGGTTCATATAAGAGAGGTATACAGAGGAGGTTCACCCATGAGCAGTCAAATAGCACGTAGAATCATCAACTCTTTTCGTATCATCGAAAACCCACTGTCCGAACGTGAGACAGAAGTACTAAAAATGCTAAGCAAAGGAATGAACTATAAGGAAGTTGCAGAAGAGATCTTCTTAAGTCCGCATACTGTAAAAACTCATATCAAAAATATCTATTCCAAGCTACATGTAAACAATAGGGCAGAGGCAATTTATAAGGCGTTGAAGCAAAAACTAATCTAATTCCTACTTTTTATTTTTCACAAATACCCCATATAAGCGATTGACCGAAGTTGCTGTTTGTCAGATATTTGGACTTATTAATCCATAAATATCTCACAAATGAAAACAACTAAACTATTCAAGTTATTTACGGCATTTTGCATGATGTTTCTTGTATCCATGAGCTATGGACAAGATGTTGGCGGAATTATAAAGCGTAAAGTTAAAAAGAGAGCTAAAAAGAAAATAGAAAAGACTGTAGATCAGGGATTGGATGTAATTGAAGGAAAAGATCCCAATGTAATTGGAGACGGCCCTTATGGTGAAGTGGTTGTAGTATCCAGGGATGCAACAGGGAAAAATATTCCTATTGCTAATTTCATTGATCCGGGAACCGCAATCTTCGTAGATGATTTCAATACCGAAAGGCCGGCGGAATATCCTTCCAAATGGACACAGATCAGAGGCTCGCTGGAAACCAACCAGATCATTGTTGGAGGCGAAAAAGACGGAGTGATACAGACCATATCAGGGACAACCGACCTAAAACCTTCCATTAAAGGCGATAATTATTTGGGAAATTCTTTTAAAGTTGAAATGCAGGTATATTTTCATGAGAGAGGAAATGAAGCCTATTATGTAAACCTTAAGAATTCAAATGTCGTTCACGGATCCCATAGCATTAGAATTAGTGGTGGTATTATGTGGAGTGGTTCCGACAACCTTTCAAGAATGCCGGGAGGGAACCCTCAGCCAGGCTGGCATACACTTCAAATTTCTTTCAATAATGGCCACCTGAAAGGATATTTGGACGGGGTAATGCTTGTCAACGATCCGGATATAAGCAGGCCGGGAGTTGAAAAGAAATCATTTACGCATTTAGAAGTAAATATTCTTTCACCTTCAATAACAAGCACGCCGCCTCTTAAACAAATGGTCACTTATTTTGCCATAGGAGGGAAAGGACATACGTTGTATAACCGTCTTATAAATGAGGGCCGGTTGATCATGCATAATATTAATTTTGAAGTGAATTCTTATACACTTACACCTAATTCTTACGCTGTTTTGGATCAATTAGTTACTATGCTTACAGAGCACTCGGAAGTAACACTGGGTATACACGGGCATACCGATTCTGATGGCTCCAACAGCTTCAACCAGACGCTTTCAGAGAACAGGGCCAGATCTGTGATGGAGTATCTAACAAGAAAAGGAGTTAAAGCGAGTAGATTGACCAGTACCGGTTATGGTGAAGAAAAACCTATTGATACAAGCAACAGCGAAGCAGCAAAAGCTAAGAACCGAAGGGTAGAATTTGTCTTAAAACAATAAACCATTAAGAAAGAGGTTTTGGCCTCTTTCTTTTTTTTAAAATGTAATTATTATGAAGACTTTAAGATTTAACTATATAAGTGCAGCAATTTTGTTTTTGTGCTTCTTTATTACGGATCTGGCATATACACAAGTTTATCAATTCCCCAGCCAGGAAAGGGTTACAACCTTACTGGACCAGATAGATAGCTGTAAGAGCATTATGGCAGAAACCGAAGCATTAATAGAAACAATGGAAGCAGATCCCGAATCGTATTCATTAGCGGAATACAATTCGGCAAAAAAACTCATAGACAGGGCAAAAGCATGTATTTATGCAAATAGGAAAGAGCTTGATTCAATCCGAAAAGAATATCCGGGTTGGTTCAACGAACCAAGTGTTTCTATGCCATTAGGCAAAGGAGAAACGATCACTCCAAGGCAACTGGAGCACAGATTGAGTGAAGTAGAAGCAAAGATCAAGCTTATATTATCAAGGATGGAAGCTATTTCTAAACCTAATCATTAATATTTACTATGATAAGTCATATCTGTTACCACTGGTACTAGAATTGAGCTATTGAGCCATTTTTAGAATATAAATAGAAAAAACCGTTGTTAGGAAAGAAATAAGAGTACCTTTGCAGCTTAATAATTTAATTTTATACAATGCAAACAGGCACAGTAAAATTCTTCAACGATTCCAAAGGATTTGGTTTTATCATTGAAGATGACACGAACAAAGAACACTTTGTACACATTTCAGGATTGATAGATGAGATCCGTGAAGACGACAAAGTAGAATTTGAACTTAAAGAAGGTAAAAAAGGATTAAACGCAGTAAACGTAAGAGTACTATAATATAATTTTCTTTCACTTTTGAAGTAAAAAGCCCATCATACGATGGGCTTTTTATGTTTAAGTATATATAGTTTTTTTAGCCTTCGTCATCAGGAAAGACGGTACTCTCATATGCTCCTGCATCAGATGGGTTCCCTCTGTTCGTCCCATTTAAGTCTACTGGAACCGGAGGAGTTGTAGGTGTTATTCCTAAATTTTCTGCTGCAGAGGAACCACTTTCAATATTAAAGTTGTTCAATTCGGTATCCTGAAAAACCGGATCCATATTCAGGGATACGTTCGTATACAGGCTCGTATTGTTAAAATCATAATTAGGGTCATCCACAAAGTCACCGTTAGGGTCCTCAAAACGAATTAAACAGTTTGTGAAATTGAAATTAAATTGAACAGATGAATCCGGTGATTCGAAAAGTCCCAACTCACGCTGTTCATTTCCATAGATGATACAATTGTTAAAAGAAGCGTTTAAGTCTACTCCTTCGGTTTCATTTAAAAGGTTGTCCAACTGTACAGTTGAAAATGTACGGAAACTGTTCGTCCAGTAATTGGCAAATGTACAGTGATTAAAAGTATAAGTTCCGCCTATAGAACATGCAATAGCAGATTGCCCTGCATTATTGATTACTACATTTTCACCGTATATATTACCATTTCGGGCCAATAACCCAACATTTGAACTATTATAGATCTGTACGTTTTCTAAAGTAAGGGTACGGTCGCCGTCATTACTATCCATTAGGATACCTGCGACATTATTTTTAATTGTAGTATAGCTAAATTCATTATTGGTGCTTCCTGCCCTCAACCAGATAGTACCCCATTGACCGGGTACTTCAGAGAAACTTGGCTCTAAACGGTCGCCTTCAAAAATAATTTCATTCTCCATGAGATCAGGGTCTGTACTAGGCAGGCCATTTGCTTTTATAGAGCCGGTATCTCTTACCAGAATACCACTATTGGCGTGAAAATGTACTCGTGCGCCGGGTTCTACTGTAAGAGTCTTACCTGCATCTACAGCGGCATAACCATATATTACATAGGGTTTTTCTTTTGTAAAGGTGAGTTCATTATTATCGAGAATAAAGCCTTCAATTAAGATTTCATCTCCGTTATCATCTGTACCAATACTAAGGGTTTCAAAAATACCATTGCCCAGATCTTCCGGGAACAGGAACACCGCGTCCTGTACAAGCGTAACCAATTCTACTTTTTGTTCATTGCCTCCACTGTCAAACAGGATCTGGTCGGTATATAAGAAGGCATTATCCGGATTAGGATAATTAGTGATATCTATGGTGGTTTCAACAAAGATGAAGATACTATCTTTCGCCAGGACCTGAATATTTTCAAAGGTCTTCCCCGGAATTCCATCTACATTAAGCCTGTAATTAGAATCCTCCCCATCTCCTAAACGAACTGTCGGAATGTTAATGTCTTCATCACTTCGGTTATAGACCTTCAAATTATAAGTGCTGGAGCCTATGTTGGTAAAAATAGTGTCCAGATAGACAGTATCTCTTGAGAATTCCAGATTTCCGGTACTGGGAACACTTTCAAAATCATTTCTGCAGGAACTCCATAAAACAAGACACGCTGCAAGTGCCAATCCATATAAATACTTCATTCAGGTAAATTTTCGGTAAAAATATAACTTTTTATGAAGCATATTATTGTTAATGCAAGAAGTTTTTAATAAGTAACAGAAGCAAGCTATACAGAGGGGTTTTATAAAAATGAATTGAGGCAGCACCAACATTTTAAAAATATTTAGCAAAAAAGCTAAATTTATTTTGTATTATTTAGCTAAAATGCTAAATTTAACCGATATTACTTTTAGAATGAAAAGTTTAGCAGAAAAGCAACTCGAAGAATTTGATAAAGTATTTAAAGCTCTGGCTCATCCAACAAGGAGGCATATACTTGTTGTCTTGAGGTCGAGAGGCGATAAAATGCCGGCAGGCGATATTGTCAATGCGTTTAGTTATAAATGGCCAACGGTGACCAGGCACTTACAGCAATTAGAGCGGGCAGGTATTATAACTGTGACAAAAAAGGGAACACAGAACCTTTATGAGCTCAACAGGGAAATGATGACCCAAATTCTTGAGAATTGGATTAAGTGGTTTAATTAAAAAGATATAGAAATGAACAGTAACAATTTTGCAATGCCTATGTATAAGGCTACCAGCGAAGAGAATCATAAAAAATTGATTGATATTTTGAAAAGGCACATACCAACCTTGAGGAAATATGAGTTGATTGACGATGGTCCTGCTTATATGCTACAATCGGAAGATGGTACAATAATAGAAACTTTCGAATGGAAAGATCAAAAGGCCAAAGAAGTAGCTCATGAACATCCGGCCATAAGGATGATCTGGGGAGAAATGGAAGGTATTTGCGATTTCCCTTCTTTGAGTGACCTCCCGGAATCCAAAACCAGATTTCCAAACTTTAAGGTATTGGAAAAATATTGATATGAACATTGAAGTTATAACAAATATTTGCAACAATTTAAGTGCAGTCACGAGCGATATAAAGTGGGAAGATCATTTGTGCTTCAATATTGTTGATAAGATGTTCTTTATAGTATCTCTTGAAAATATCCCTACAACAGCGTCGTTTAAGGCCAGCGATGAGGATTTCGCTTTTTTAACTTCTCAAAATGGTTTTAAACCGGCTCCTTATTTGGGAAGGTATAAGTGGATACACATAGATGATATCAACAGATTGACCAGGGAAGAATGGACAATATATATTGAAAAGTCCTATGCTTTGATCGTTTCCAAATTGCCTAAAAAAGTGAGGGAGTCTTTAAAAGAAGGAAAAAATTAATGTACTTCAAAAGCCAAGCTATTTTTCTACTATTTCAACTTTAAAGAGCTTGTCCCAGTTCTTCCCGGTGACATAGATTATATTTTTTTCTCCCTTATAGGCAATACCATTTAATACGTTTAATTTTTCATGCTGAGTTACTTCATCCTTTAATCCTTTAAAATTGATGACCCCTTCTACGGCGCCCGTGGCAGGGTCTACGATCGCGACAGCATCTCTTTCGTAAATATTGGCATAGATCTTTCCTTCTACCCATTCCAACTCATTTACGCTTTTAATCTTACTGGTGTTGGTATAGATCTCTATATAGTCCTCTTCGGCAAGTGTTTCGGCATTGAGTGTCCAGATCTTTTCGGTACCGTCACTTTTATAAATTACAGAACCGTTGTTACACAGTCCCCAACCTTCCTGGCTTTTTCCGTAAACAAAGGTTCCCTTTCTTTCAAGAGAATTAAGGTCATAGATAAATCCGGTTTTTTCTCTCCAGGTAAGTTGATAGATCTTATTGTTAAAAATGGTGAGTCCTTCTCCGAAGAATTGATCGGCTAGCGGTATTTTTTGTATAACCTCGCCACTGGTATAATTGGTCTTGCGTAACGATGATGATTTGTATTGCCCGGTACTTTCATATAAAGTATCGTTTGCAAATTCCAGCCCCTGTGTATATGCCTCTATATCGTGAGGGTAGGTCTCCAGTATGTTATAAGTATATAATTTTGGCTTTATGGATGAGACAAGGGTGAGTTCTTTAGAGATAGAATACGCAGTACCATCAGCCATAATTGAAGCGGTAAGGTTTCTTTTTCCAACTTTTTTGTTGGACAGGTTTATGGATGTCTCATTGTTTCCACTATCTGTAGCTATTTTTTCATCATCGATCGAATAGGTGACAGACTCAATACTTTTATTCTTCTTGTTTTTTACTGAAACAATAATGGTTTCAGAATTGCTATATATTTTTTTCGCGTTTTTAATTTCTATGGAAAAAAGATCTTTATGGCTTTCGGAATTACTTCCGCAACCGACTGCAAAAAGGACTAATGCGGTAACTATTACTATGTTATAAATTTTCATGGATTCTTTTCAAATTTCCGGCAAGATATTTATTATAATCTAGAACTAAAAATCATTGTGAAATCTACAAATTGCCGTATATTTGCACCGGCAAGTCCTACACAACCAGCTCCTGTTGAATCCCCCAGGGCGGGAACGCAGCAAGGGTATACGGTCGTAGCGGTGTGATGTAGGTAGCTTGCCATTTTTTTTGCACTAAATTCTGGTTTTGCCATCATTTTCTTATCACAATTTGGAAAAGTAATAGTGTAACCGCATCTTTGTCTATCGCAAGTAAAAATTATGTCTAAAGTCGTCTTAATTACAGGGGGTTCTTCAGGGATTGGAAAAGCCATTGGTGAATACCTTACTGAAAAAGGACTAATAGTCTACGGAACCAGCCGCAACCCCGAAAGACATATGGATACCTGCAAATTCTCTTTACTGAAAATGGATGTGATCATACCCGAATCTGTTGCCGAAGCAGTTTCAGAGGTCATAACAAAGGAAGGTAGAATAGATGTGGTAATAAACAATGCCGGTGTTGGAATTACAGGCCCAATTGAAGAAACACCCAATCCTGAAATCAAGAAAGCATTTGATACTAACTTATATGGCCCTATCAATGTAATGAAAGCAGTGTTGCCATATATGCGTGAGCAAAGAAGCGGGCATATTTTGAACATAACCTCTATTGCCGGTTATATGGGATTGCCGTATCGTGGGATCTATAGTGCAACGAAGGCAGCTCTGGAGATCACTACCGAGGCCTTTAGAATGGAAACGCTGCAATTTGGAATACAAATGACCAATATTGCCCCCGGCGACTTTGCCACCAATATAGCTGCCGGACGCTATCATGCACCAGTGTTGGAAGATTCACCCTATAAAGACGCCTATGGCAATACACTTACCATGATGAACGAGCATGTGGATCATGGTGAGGATCCCAGGAAAATGGCAGAGGTAGTATACCGGATCATTAAAACAAAAAACCCGCGAATTCATTATAAAGTGGGGGCATTTCTACAAAAAATATCGATCGTTCTAAAAAGGATCTTACCGGATAAGTTGTATGAAAGAATGCTTATGAACCATTACAAATTGAAGTAGGTTATTAACAGCTTTTATTTGGAAACTTTTTCAAACAAAGGTTTCAAACAGATTCAATCTTACGTACTTTTGCCAAAACAAGAAACGAAAACCTCATTGTATGAAATTCTTTATTGATACCGCAAACTTAGATCAAATACGTGAAGCACAGAATTTAGGTGTGCTGGACGGCGTAACTACAAATCCTTCATTAATGGCAAAAGAAGGAATTACCGGGCGTAACAATATATTGAAACATTATGTAGACATCTGTAATATTGTAGATGGAGATGTTTCTGCTGAAGTGATCGCGACCGATTTTGAAGGTATTATTAAAGAAGGGGAGGAACTGGCCGAACTGCATGAGCAGATCGTTGTAAAGGTCCCAATGATCAAAGAAGGGGTAAAAGCGATAAAATATTTTACAGATAATGGAATTCGTACCAATTGTACGTTGGTCTTCTCTGCCGGGCAGGCATTATTGGCGGCAAAGGCGGGAGCAACCTATGTTTCTCCTTTTATCGGGAGGCTGGACGATATATCCACAGATGGCTTAAACCTCATTGCGGAGATCCGTTTGATCTATGATAATTATGGCTATGATACGCAGATCCTGGCTGCTTCGGTGCGCCATACAATGCATGTTTTGGAATGTGCTAAGATTGGATCGGATGTGATGACGGGCCCTTTGTCTTCCATAGAAGGCTTATTGAAGCACCCTTTAACCGATATCGGTCTGGAAAAGTTTTTGGCAGATTACAAAAAAGGGAATTAATTCAAATAACCGAGCAGCATTTTTTCTAAGGACTTACTGAAAAGATTGGTGTTGCTTTCCAAAATAACTCCTTTTTCATCCAGAATGATAGACTTGTTCATTGAGTTAATGACAAGGACCTTTTCGGCCTTTTCAATATCTTCAAACTGAAATTCATGTTGATGGCTGTATCCTGAATTTTTAACGGTATGTAACCACTTCTTAAAGTGTGTATCCGTATTAATACCTATAAAATCGTATTCGGGGTATTTGGCTTTTAATTCTGAAGCTTTAGAGTGAATGTCTTTATAGTGTTTTATAGATTGTGAGGACCAAAAATAAAGTACGGTAGGGCGGTTTATAACAGACCTCAGGTCTTTTACGGTATTATCTGTAGACAATAAAAATACATTTGGAATCAGGTTTCCGGGTTTAAGTTTTGCTGTTGCGGCAGATAGCTTTGAAATTTCCTTATGGTGCGCTTTATTGGTGTTCCCTTTTTCAAATAAAGATATGATCTGCCTGTCGTTTTCCATATCCCTACTGTATAACAGGTAACGGACTGTAGCAGTTCTAAGTAAGCTGTTTTTAAGAGAATCACAGGTTACAAGGCTATCTATTGCTTTAATTTTGTGATAATTATGATGGTATGAACTTCGTCCAAATTCTTCTGTGCCTTTATATTGCTGATACGCCAGGTTATCGAAATGATACCTTAAGAAACGATAATATGGATAATAGGAACGCAACTGTTCATTGCCGTAATCTACTTTTTCCCGAAATGCATAAAATTCTTTAGGAATATCATACGATTCACCGGACCCTCTTCTAAGTTCGTTTGCAGAGACGTAGAGTTCTTTTTTGAGGTAAAAATTATAATCTATGGATGCCTGAACAATTTTTTTAAATTCTTTTGAAGGCTTGTTATTAGATACAAATTCATCATAGATCTTTCTTCGTACTTCTGCCAAAGAATCTAATTTCTCTTCAAATACTTCCGGAGGAGCGTAATAGATACGGGGCATAAAGGTTTTTTCTTCAATTTCATTGAGTAAGAACAATTCCATCAAAAAATTGTTGTTTTCCGCACCCTTTCCGGTATACGATAAGGACTCGTCAAAATCAACGGTGTTCACACGCAGCATCAAGCTGTCACCGGGTTCAACAAAGAAGATCTGATATTCGTAATGTTGAAATGAATAAAGTCCTGTGGGCATATCTTTAGATTCGTATAAGAAGAAATTATTACGATCTAATTTCACAGTATCCATAATACAATGATCCTTGGAAATAACTACAAAATCTGTTTTAGGATTGATGATCTCACCTCCGATCCAGACAGTATCGGGGTTTTGAGAATCGTTGCTGTTACAAGATACGATTGCCAGTAAACAAATCAGAAAAAGAAGTTTTCTAACCAAAAAACATTAATATTTGAAGTTTAACAAAAATAACCCACTGTTTCAGGTCATTTTGTTAATTATGAGTTAAAAGGAATTTTAAAACGTTAATGTTTCTTCGATACCAGTTTATTAGCTACTTTTGCGGCGAATTTAAAAATGTAAAATTAAGAGCATGCTATCAGTTTCTAATCTTTCGGTTCAATTTGGTAAACGTGTATTGTTTGACGAGGTAAATACAAAGTTTGTACAAGGCAATTGCTACGGAATTATAGGCGCTAATGGTGCCGGAAAATCAACTTTCTTAAAAATACTCTCGGGGAAACAAGAACCAACTTCTGGCCAGGTACATCTGGAGGCAGGTAAACGCATGTCTGTTTTAGAGCAGGATCACAATGCATATGATGCGTATACGGTCCTGGAAACAGTACTGCGAGGTAACAAGGAATTGTTCGCCATCAAGTCTGAAATAGATAAACTTTACGAAGATTATACCGATGCTAATGCCGAAAAAATCGGGGAACTACAGGTTACTTTTGAAGAAATGAATGGCTGGAACGCCGATAGCGATGCAGCTGCGTTACTTTCCAATCTGGGGATCAATGAAAGCCTGCACTATAGTTTGATGAGTGATTTGGACGGAAAACAAAAAGTTCGTGTATTATTGGCGCAGGCCCTGTTTGGTAATCCGGATGTGTTAATTATGGATGAGCCTACTAACGACCTGGATTATGAGACCATTAGCTGGCTGGAGAACTTTTTGGCAAACTATGATAATTGTGTCATAGTCGTTTCGCACGACCGTCACTTCCTGGATGCAGTTTGTACACACATTAGTGATATTGATTTTGGTAAGATAAACCATTATAGCGGAAATTATACATTCTGGTATGAGAGTAGTCAACTAGCTGCCCGTCAACGAGCACAGCAAAACAAGAAAGCGGAAGACAAGAAAAAAGAACTGGAAGAGTTCATTAGAAGATTCTCTGCAAACGTAGCTAAATCCAAACAGGCTACCAGTAGAAAGAAGATGATAGATAAGCTCAATGTTTCGGATATTAAGCCTTCAAGCAGACGCTATCCGGCTATTATTTTTGAACGCGAACGTGAAGCAGGGGACCAGATACTGAATATTGAAAACCTTTCTGCATCATTGGACGGGGAAATTCTCTTTAAAGATATAGATATCAATCTTGCAAAAGGGGATAAAGTTGTTCTCTATTCAAAAGATTCCAGGGCCACAACGGCTTTTTACGAGATCATTAATGGTAAAGAGAGGGCAGATTCCGGAAATTATCAATGGGGAGTTACTACAAATCAAAGTTATTTGCCCCTGGATAACAGTGCTTTTTTCGAGAGTACAATGACACTGGTAGATTGGCTGCGCCAATGGGCAAAAACCGAAGAAGAACGAGAAGAAGTTTTTATTCGTGGTTTTTTAGGCAAAATGCTTTTTAGCGGTGAAGAAGCTTTAAAGAAATCCAATGTCCTTTCAGGAGGTGAAAAAGTACGCTGTATGCTAAGCCGGATGATGATGATACGTGCCAATGTGGTAATGCTCGATGAGCCGACAAACCATTTGGACCTGGAGTCTATTACGGCATTTAACAATTCCCTTAAGAATTTTAAGGGTACCGTATTGCTTACAACACACGATCATGAGTTTGCTCAGACAGTGGGAAATCGCGTAATTGAAATTACTCCAAACGGAGTAATTGACCGCTATATGACCTTTGATGAATATATGAATGATAAAAAGGTAAAAGAACTACGCGAAAAGATGTATTCGGTAGGGGTGTAATCATTAATTTGAAATACTTTTTAAATATTTAGGCGCTTTTCACGTTTAGATATCGTATTTGCTTATTTTTAAGCTATAAACAAAAAAATATGCGACTTAAAACTACTTTTTTCGTACTCACATTATCGCTTATGACAGCCTCTGTCTCAGCTCAAAAATATACCAATTCAAAAAATGTTGAGGTATCTAAAGAATACAACGGTACTACATTTACTTCTACTAAAACTCTTAGTGAGAATATACAAAATGCCGGTCAGTTTAGTTATTTGACTGCTAATGAGGTTAAACCTGAACTTTTGGAAGACATATTGGATGATTCTATGATGTATACTGTCTTTTTACCCTCTAATGAAGCTTTTGACGCATTACCGGAAAAGACCAGGAAGGCATTGCTTGCAAACAGGATACAATTGCAGGATGTCTTAAAATATCATATCATTCAGGGCCGCTTAGATAGCTACTCCCTTAAAAAGGCCATTGAGAAGAATGGCGGAACGGCCCAGTTGAAAACATTACAAGGTGAAAAACTGAACATTAAAGAAGTAAATGGACAGTTAATTCTATTTGATGCGCAAAACAATACTGCTACGGTTTCCGGTGCAGATTTTTATCATAAGAACGGATTTGCTCATATAGTAGACGGGCTTGTTTTTTCGTCTTCGAATTAAAAATTTCTCTAAAAAAATATAAAATATTTCAAAAAACCTTCCCGCTAAAAAAAAGAAGAAAATTTTTTTCTTAATACGAAAAATCATTACTTTTTAACTTACTGATAGTAAGCATTTTACAATTTCTTTGAATTTGTGAAAAATTAAAATCGCACTCCCATTCCGAACAATGATTTTGGTCATAATAACTAGATATTTGGACACCTAAATTTGCGTTGTCATTTTAAATAAATAGTAATATGAGAAAATTAATGTTAGGAGTTTTTTTACTCTTTGGAATGTTTCAGTTATCAGCACAGGAAGATGCTGATGCCAATAATGATAGTAAATGGCAAGCCAGATTGCGTGTTATTACAGTAATCCCGGATGAAAGTGCTACCATTGAAGCTATAGGTGGTGATGTAAGTATCTCTACTTCGGTCGTTCCGGAGTTAGATTTTACATACTTTTTTACAGAGAATTGGGCGGCAGAATTAATTCTTGGTACAACAAAGCATGATGTTGAAGCCGTACAGACCTCTGCCGGAACTATAGATCTGGGCCATGTTTGGTTATTACCACCTACATTAACAGCTCAGTATCACTTTACTGGAGGTGATTTTACACCTTACATTGGGGCCGGTGTTAATTATACTTTTTTCTACGGAGTAGACGAAGGGCCTACAGCTAACGATGTCGAATATGATAATTCTTTTGGATTTGCTCTACAAGCGGGAGCAGACTATGCCATCAACGACACATGGTTTATAAATATAGATGTGAAGAAATTATTTTTGCAAACGGATGCCACCATAAACGCAACAACTGCTCTTGGAGCTACTGTTGGCGCGGATGTAGACATCAATCCACTAATAATTGGAGCCGGTGTAGGGATGAAGTTTTAAAATATAGGATTTCATAAAAAAACAGCCACTTTTCTAAGTGGCTGTTTTTATATTTAAGATGTATTCTTTTATCGTAAACTGGCACCAAAATCTTTTTCAAACCGCTGTTGCAGTTTGCTCATGATCTTATCTATTTGCTTATCGGTAAGCGTCTTTTTCTCATCCTGAAGTGTAAAACTAAGCGCATACGATTTTTTCCCTTTAGGAAGCTTTTTACCGGTATAGACATCAAACAAGGTAACTTCCTTTAAAAGATGGCGTTCTGTTTGTATAGCCGCTTCCCTAAGGCTGTCAAAGCTTACCGAATCATCCAACAATAAAGCGAAATCACGTTTTACCTGGGGAAATTTTGGTATGGGCCGCACTACAAAATTATGTGAAGGAATCTCTTCCAGAACAGCATCCCAGTTAAAATCTGCGTATAGAGTTTCACTTTCAATATCAAAAGCTTTCGTGATCTTTTTACTTACAACACCAAATTCTACAAGTGCCTTTTTCTTTTTGGTAAAAGATAGGCCCTCCAGGAAAATATCACTCTTTGCAGTTTTTTCAGTATACTCCGAAATTCCCAAACGCTTAAGAATTGAAGTAACGATGCCTTTTAAATAAAAGAAACTGCTTTTTTCCGAAAGTGAGGTCCAGGTTTCTTCCAATTTATCACCGGCTACAATAATAGCCAGGTGCTTTTTTTCAGACCGCCCGTCCGGATAATTGTGATACGTCTTTCCAAACTCGAACAACTTGATATTATGAAGCTTTCGGTTGTTGTTGTATATCAATGCTTCCAGGCCACCAAACAACATGGACTGTCGCAATACAGAGAGATCCTGACTTAATGGATTTAGCATTTCAACATTATGTTCATCCTTCACCAGGTCGATTAGATCATTGTATTTGGGAGATGTCAATGAGTTGCATAGCATTTCATGAAACCCTTGTGCAACAAGCTGTCCCGATATTTTATTCTGAATTTGATAGTCTTCTATTGGAAGCGTAGTAGCTATTGACGCATTTAGTTTTTCAGTAAAATTAATTTTATTGTAACCGTAGACACGAAGAATTTCTTCAATAACATCAACTTCCCTGGTCACATCATTACGGTAAGCGGGAATGGTCACCCCAATGCCACTTTCGGTAACGTTATTTACCTTGATCTCTAAAGAGGTCAAAATACTCTTTATTGTTTCTCTGGGAATTTCTTCTCCTATTAAGCTGGCAGCATTCTCAAAGTTTAGGACCACTTGATGATCTTCGATCTTTTTCGGGTAAATATCCGTAATGTCACTTGTAATTTCTCCTCCGGCAATTTCAGTGATCAAAATAGCGGCACGCATTAAAGCATATTCGGTGATATTAGGATCAATTCCTCTTTCAAACCTGAACGAAGCATCGGTATTTAATCCATGTCGTTTTGCTGTTTTTCGAATGCTTACCGGATTAAAATAGGCACTTTCCAAAAATATACTGGTAGTAGTTTCACTTACTCCGCTATTGATTCCGCCAAAGACTCCTGCAATACACATAGGTTTTCCGGAATCACAGATCATTAGGTCCTCTTCATGTAATTCGCGTTCTATACCATCAAGGGTAGTGAATTTTGTACCGGCAGGCAATGTTCTTACATTAACTTCGCTTCCACTGATCTTTGCTGCATCAAAAGCATGCAAAGGTTGTCCCAGTTCGTGTAAAACGTAATTGGTGGCATCTACAATGTTATTGATAGGAGCCAGGCCAATGGCTTTTAATCTGTTTTGCAACCAGGCAGGAGAATCTTTTACTTCTAAACCGGCTATTGTTAGCCCGCAGTAGCGGGGAGCCAGTTCAGGATCTGCAACATTTACATCTATTTTAAGAGTACGGTTTTCAACTTGAAAGCTACTGGTTGAAGGTGTAATAAGCTCTAATGATACTTCTTGTTGTAATAGTCCGGCACGCAGGTCCCTTGCTACACCCCAATGGCTCATGGCATCTGCACGGTTAGGAGTAAGGCCGATCTCAAAAATCTGGTCATTCTCAATATCGAAGATTTCTGAAGCTAATGTCCCGGGTTTTAATTTACCATCCAATACCATGATTCCATCATGGCTTTTACCCAGGCCTAATTCATCTTCGGCACAGATCATACCTTCACTCACTTCACCACGTATCTTCCCTTTTTTTATTTTCCATGGTTTTCCTTCGGCATCATGAAGTGTGGTTCCAATGGTTGCTACAGGGACTTTTTGCCCTTTTGCAACATTGGGAGCTCCACAAACTATTTGTACAGGATCTCCATTTCCAATATCTACCGAGGTGATCTTTAAACGGTCTGCATTTGGATGTTGTTCGCATTCCAGGACCTTTCCAACAACGACCCCTTGCAATCCGCCTGGAACAGAAGTAAAGCTTTCGATCCCTTCAATTTCCAAACCTAGATCAGTTAATAATTCACCTGTTTTTTCAGCATCCCAGTCAAGGTTTATAAATTGCTTCAGCCAGTTGTATGAAATCTTCATTCAGATAGTAATTTGTGGGTACAAAGATAAAATATTGCACATACCATTCAAATATTGAATCATAATTCGTAGTTTTAAAACTCTATTTACTAAAACGTTTATTTTATGAAAAATGTAATTAAATTTTGTGTCGTAATTTCTATATTGGCATTTACTTCTTCTTGCCGCGATACAAATAAAGAAGAAGCCGAAACGAATGCTGCCATAGAAAAAATTGAAGCAGTTGAAGCTGAAGCTAAAGAGATTTCGGAAAAAATTGAAACAGAAGCCGAAGAACTTGAAGAATCATTAAAAGAATTAGATAGCATTTAAACCACACATATTATGAAAAACATGAAATACATTTTAATTGTAATTGCAATATTAGTTAGCGCCGGAAGCTATACCGCTTCTGCGCAAGACAGTTCGGGGAAAGTTGACGCCAGTATGAAGGACAAACAAGAGGAACTTCAGAAGCAGAAAAAAGATGACAGTAAAAAGGTAGTGAACCCTGATAAAGAAAGAGAAAAAAAGAAGCGTGAAGACAAAAAGAAACAAACAATAAGCGATACTAAGAAAAAAGCTTCTTCTGCAAATAAGGCTGGACGAGAAGAGTCTGCAAAAAAAATGAAAGAAGATGCTGAAATGAAAAAAATAAGAGCTGCAGAAGAAAAAGAAAAAAAAGAGAAGGCTATAAAGCAAAAGGGTAAGGACTATGGAAAGAACAAAGCTGCCAGTGCCAAAGCACGAATTGATAAAAAGGCATCGGAGCTGACTATGCACCAGGATCGTGTTGACAATGCTCGTAAGAGAGTTGCCGCCGCTAAAGAAAGGCTTGAAGCAGCTAAGGCAGATAATTCCCTTTCTGCAGAAGAGATAAAAAAGAAGGAAGAAAAGATTGCACGGGTAGAAGCAAATATTGCAAAGCTGGAAGCTTCAATAAACATGGCTAAAGAAAAAACTGCAAAGCAAAAGCAAGAACTTAATAGCATATACGACAAAAACTAGAATAGTTAACAAAAATTGATCAAATAGGCGTTAATTGTTTCAGCGCCTATTTTTTTGCCATATTTTCACTTTATTGAATTACTAAGTCATGCAAACCTTTAAAAAAAAGCTTCTGTTATTTTTTCTTTTAACAACCTTTCTCGTCGCCTGTAAAAAAGAAATTAAAACTCCCAATGCTGGTACATGGCAAGTGGTTTTAGACCTTGGTAAAGAAAAAGAACTTCCTTTTTTGATGCAATACAATGAGGATAACAGTATTGTTATTTTTAATGCTGAGGAAGAAATTGAAATTACGGGTGTGACTTTGGATAAAGATTCCATTATCATAGAACATCCTGTTTTTGAAGGTGTTATGAAAGGAGTTTTTACAGAAGGTATGATCTATGGAGACTATATAAAACCAAGTTTAAACAGGGTGGTTCCATTTAAAATGAAACACGGAGAAACTAAACGTTTTCATACAAAGGGAGAAGCAAACCAAATGGTAACCGGAAATTGGGAAACCGTATTTAGCCCCAATAATGATGAAGGCCGTTATATTGCTAAGGGTATCTTTAAACAAATTGGAGATAAGGTTACGGGAACCTTTCGTACCACTACAGGAGATTACCGCTATTTGGACGGAGTAGTGGATGGCGATTCCTTAAAACTCTCAACATTTGATGGCGCACATGCCTTTTTGTTTGAAGCTGAAGTAAAAGACAGCGTAATGAACGGCTTCTTTTATAGCGGAAACCATTGGAAAGAACCTTTTACGGCAAAACGGAATGAAGCTTACGAATTACCTAAGGCAGATTCGCTCACATTTTTAAAGGAAGGGTACGATAAGATAGAATTCTCTTTTCCGGATACCAATGGGAACATGGTTTCACTGGAAGACGAACGATTTAAAAATAAGGTTGTGATCGTACAGATCATGGGAACTTGGTGCCCTAATTGCCTGGATGAAATCAAGTATTACACAAAATATTACAAAGAAAACAAAAATGAAGATCTGGAGATCGTAGCATTGGCCTTTGAATATGCCAAAACCGAAGAAAAAGCAATTGAGGCCATCAATAAGTTGAAAAGATCGGTTGAAGTTCCATACCCTATCCTGTTGGCGCAAGTTGGCTCCAGCAGTAAGCAAAAAGCAAACGAAAAACTTCCAATGCTAAACCATGTATTATCTTATCCGACAAGCATCTTTATTGACAAGGCAGGTACAGTTCGTAAGATACATACCGGGTTCAATGGTCCTGCTACAGGAGAAAAATACAGGGAGTTTGTAACAGAATTTGAAAGGTTTGTCTTGAAACTTACTGAAAAAGAATAAATTAACACTTCAAACTTCTAATTTAACAGCCCAATAACACAGACCGCTTTTATTTGTCTATACTTTTAAGGAAATAATCTAAACTCAAAAGTATTATGACAAATTTTTTTACATACATGGTACTCGTGATAGGAGCGATCTTCATGACTACTTTTTCAGCAAATTCCCAAATAAACACCCCCCGGGCCAGTCAAATGGCTACAGTTTCTCAAACCATTGGAACATCGACAGTATCTATTGAATACTCTCGTCCCAGTGTTCAGGGAAGAGAGATCTACGGAACACCAATTGTTCATTACGGATATCAGAACTTAGGCTTTGGAACATCAACTGCCGCACCCTGGAGAGCCGGCGCTAACGAAAATACCAAGATCACATTTTCTCATAATATGAAAGTGAATGGAAGGGAAATAAAAGCAGGGACATATGGCCTTCATATAGCAGTAAAAGAAGACAATACTGCAACGATCATATTTTCTAAAAATTCAACCTCTTGGGGTAGTTTTACCTACGATGAAGCAGAAGATGCACTAAGAGTAGATGTAAACACTGTTACGGTTCCCGAAACCGAACTATTGACCTTTAATTTTGATGAAGTGTCTGCAGATAAGGCACGTGTGATGTTATCCTGGGAAAAAAAGGGATTCCCTTTTACTGTAGAGGTTCCGGTAACAGAAATTGTTATGGCAGATATACGTAATAGTTTACGGGGCCAACCGGGGTTTAATATTCAGACATGGCAGCAAGCAGCAAATTTCGCGCTTAATAACGGAGGTGATCTGGATGAGGCTCTGGGTTGGATTGATGCGGCTATTGCCGGAAATTTCTTTAGTAAAAAAACATTTGCAAATTTGATGATCAAGTCTGCGATACTTGCTAAAATGGAAAAGCAAAATGAAGCACTAACTTTAATGGATGAAAACCTGGACCTTGGGAGCATTTTTGAAGTGCATCAATATGGCCGTCAATTAATTACTATGGGATTGAAAGATAAAGCCATGGAAATTTTCGAATATAACGCGAATAAAAACAAGGATACCTGGCCGGTGCATTACGGACTTGCCCGAGGCTATTCTGCAAAGGGAGATTATAAGAAGGCGTTAAAACATTTGGAAAAAGCCCATACAAATGCACCAAACGCGGCAAGTAAAGGCCGGGTGGCTGCAAATATTGAAAAATTAAAGAATAAGGAAGACATAAACTAGAAGAATTTATATTCTACTATCAATTACTTAAGAGCCTTTTTAAACACAAGGCTCTTTTTTTATTAAGCTGAATAGCATAAATACTGGAAGAAACAGAAGTTTTAAAAGCGATACTTGAAAGTGAGCAAATAATCTTTGTTTCCGGATGCAAATCCTATGTTTATATGCCCTTCTTGGTAAGGGGTGGTATATACATATGTGCTACCTATGCCAACTACAGCTCCACCTAGTACATCCCAGATATCATGGTATCCGTCCGGGCCTTCCATCCTGCTAACACCAACGATACCTGCCAGCGTATAGGCAATCCATCCATATTTCCATCCATACCGTTTTTGTATGAATGAAGCTCCGGAGAAAGCAGAAGAAGTATGCCCGCTGGGGAAAGAATCATACCGATCGCGTCCTTCGGGCCTTTTACTTCTAATTATATGTTTTAATGAGTAGGTGATCACCAGGGTAGTACCATAGGATAATGCCAATTGTTTTGTGCCTTCGTAATCTTTTTCCAATATGCTTACAACTCCTGCTGTAAATGGTATCCCAATTTGTAGAACATCTCCGGTGCCTTCCAGGGCATATTCCCATCCTTCATGTGTGCCATCCAAACCTTCTTGTGCTAAAAAAGATTGATGTAAAAAAACAAATAGGAATGTAAGGATGTATAGAGGTTTCATAAATGGTTAGTTTAGTGCTCTAATTTTCTATACAATAGCCACTATATACCTTATTAACGAAAAAAATGTTAAAACCTTATAAGTAGGGAGGCTCTACCCTTGTCATGAAATATAGTTCCATATATTTTTATACTTGGCTAATTGGGCAAAAGTATTTTTAATGGGAAGGTTTTCTGCATTTGATAGCGAAGGGTCGCTTTTTAGCAGTTGTGTAGCATAGCTCCGGGCTATTTTCAGGATCTCCGTATCTTTTACAATGTCTGCGATACGCAGGTTGAGTACGCCGCTTTGCTGGGTACCCATAATGTCTCCGGGGCCACGAAGTTTCAGGTCTACTTCGCTAATTTCAAAGCCATCATTGGTACGAACCATGGTTTTCAGGCGTGTACGGGCATCGGCAGAGAGCTTATAGCTTGTCATTAAGATACAATAGCTTTGTTCTGCTCCACGGCCCACGCGCCCTCGTAATTGATGCAGTTGTGACAATCCGAAACGTTCTGCGCTCTCAATTACCATAACGCTGGCATTTGGAACATCCACACCTACTTCAATAACAGTTGTGGCAACCATGATCTGGGTTTCACCTTTTGCAAAACGATTCATTTCAAAATCTTTATCGGCCGGCTTCATTTTTCCGTGAACAATAGAAACCTGGTATTTTGGCAATGGAAATTCACGGACAATACTCTCATAACCATCCATCAAATCTTTGTAATCCAAAGCCTCACTTTCCTGTATCAAAGGGTATACAATATAGACTTGTCTGCCCTTCGAAATTTCATCCTTTAAAAACCGGAAAACCTTCAATCTGTTTGTGTCAAAACGGTGCACTGTTTTAATGTCTTTTCGGCCCGGGGGTAATTCGTCAATTACACTAACATCGAGGTCGCCATAAACGCTCATGGCGAGCGTGCGGGGAATAGGAGTAGCTGTCATCACAAGTACGTGTGGAGGGTACTCATTTTTGTGCCACAATTTGCTCCGTTGAGCGACTCCAAACCGATGCTGTTCATCAATGATTGCAAGCCCTAAATTTTTAAATTTTACTTTGTCTTCGAGCAATGCATGAGTGCCAATTAAGATATCTAAAGTCCCGTTTTCCAGATTTTCATGAATTTCTTTTCTTTTTGAAGCTTTAGTTGAACCTGTAAGTATTTCTATACTGGTATTCAATTCTTTACATAAATCAACTAATCCAGTATAATGTTGAACTGACAAAATTTCAGTCGGAGCCATTAAACAGGCCTGAAAACCGTTGTCAAGTGCTATTAACATTGATAGTAACGCTACTATTGTCTTTCCGGAACCTACATCTCCCTGCAACAAACGGTTCATCTGTGCTTTACTGCCAAGATCGTTTCTAATTTCCTTGATCACCCGTTTCTGGGCATTGGTCAATTGAAAGGGTAAATGCTCCTTGTAAAAGGTATTAAAATACTCCCCTACTCTTTGAAACGGATACCCTTTAATTTTTGTTTTATGAATTAGATTTTTTCGGATCAATTGCAGCTGAATAAAAAATAATTCTTCAAATTTCAGGCGGTATTGAGCCCTTGCCAAAAGTGCCTGATTTTTTGGAAAATGAATATTAAAAAGTGCCTCACTTTTGGAGAGCAATTTTAACTGATCCAAAAGAGGTTTGGAGAGGCTTTCGGCAAAGCCATTTTTGGCTTCTAAAAACAGTTGTTGCATTAACCCGTTTACTACACGGTTTGTGACTCCGCTATTTGATAATTTTTCGGTAGAAGGATAAACCGGTTGCATAACAGAGCGAATGCCTTTTTCATGAGCTTCGAGCAATTCCATTTCGGGATGTGGCATTGAAAAGACACCATTGTACCAGTTTGTCTTTCCGAATATCACATACGGAACATTGATCTTTAGATTTTCTTTGATCCATTTATGACCCCTGAACCAAACCAGCTCCATTTTTCCTGTTTCATCCGTAAAAGTCGCGACCAAACGCTTTCCACGCTTTTGTTGCACGGTTTTAAGATGTGTGATCTTACCAATTATCTGTATTTCGGCATTGGTTTTCTGTAATTGCCCGATCTTATAATATTGTGTGCGGTCAAGATACCGGTTTGGGAAAAGATTCAACAGATCCTGAAATGTATGCACTCCCAGCTCCTTTTTAAGCAAATCGGCCCGGTTGGGCCCTACGCCCTTTAAATATTCAATAGGAGTTTGCAGGAAATTGGCATTCATAAAACGAATTTAACAATTCCCTGTAAAGTGAAGTAGCCTTCAGAAGATTTTCTAAGCTTGTGGACAAAATGCAACTAAAATGCGCTTATTTTTAGTATTTTCGACAACTCTAATATAAATACTATTTACAATGAAAATCCACTTCGCTCAAAGAACAGTTTCTTATGCTTTCTTTTTTTCAGCAATTTTATTCCTAATGGGTTGTGCAAATGATGATTCGGGTAATCAACTGGTACTAACTCCGGAATTCTCTACCGATGTTTCGGCACTTGATTTTAATGATGTAGTGTTGAATCAGATATCGGAAAGGCTGCCTATCGTTATAGATGCTTCTCATTTAACAAATGAGTTGATCGTCAGCTCTTCAGACGAACAATTTGAAATTTCCCGTGACGGCAATGTATACACAAATATCATATCTTTTACTGCTGCAAATATAAACGCCGAACAAAAGACGATATACGTACGCTTTGGCCCTAAAAATCAAAACACAGGTACTATAGATGGCACATTGACACTTAGTAGTGCCGGAACCACAACACAAACAGTAAGCTTAACAGGAAATAGTGTTTTAGCTCAGGAAGAAGTTATAAACGTTGTTACTTTTCAGGATTCGCACCATGCCTTTGGGAGCGGACTTTCACAATCTCAAACAGGTACTTTTGATTTTCCCGAAGACATGACCCAAATTTCTAAGATCAGTATGTTTGTGAAATTGGTTTGCCCTGCTGGTGGATGCAATGCCTGGGACGTGTATGCGAATATTGCAGTTATGAATAAAGCAACTTCAACCTGGATGGAAATTGGAAGGTATATTACTCCGTACGGAGTAGACAACCATCAACTGGAAAGAGGATTTGAAATTGATGTTACAGACTTTAAATCACTTCTAACAGGTTCTGTTGAATTAAAATCTTTTGTGGAAGTATGGGGGTCCGACGGTTGGAACGTATCTGTAGATTTTGATGTGACCACCGGAGGAGAGATAGCGTATCCTTACTATGCGATCTCTGAAATCTTACAATACAATAGACATTCTTTAGATGGAATTCCATATGGGGTCCCTAACGATTTTGATGTAGATAAAACGGTTACCATTCCCGAAAATGCAGAAGTAACCAATTTACGAACGATCATTACAGGATGGGGGCATGCAACACCAAACGACCCGGGAGGAAGGCCCTGTGCAGAATGGTGCTACAGAAGGCATAATATTCTTATCAATGGTTCTCAGGGATTTGAACATTATATGGGGCCTCTGGGCTGTGGTTCCAATCCGGTATCACCACAGGCAGGGAACTGGAGCCCAAGCAGGGCAGGATGGTGTCCCGGAATGGCTGTACCAAACAGAATTGATGAATTTGATACTTCCATGGCAGGTGAAACATTTACTTTTGAATACGATCTTGAAGATTGGGTAAGTAATAGCGGAGGCACCAGTAATGCCTATTATGCAATTTCCAATTTTGTTGTTGTAAAGAGTAATACACCTATAGATGCTCCTGTAGTAACAGAATAACAAACCATAATCAACGTTCTTAAAAGCAGGTAATTTTAGAATACCTGCTTTTTTTGTTATTATTGAATACCTTTAGCTATTCTCGATCTTACATTAGACCCATTCATGAAAATAATTTATGCTCTTCTTCTAACTTGTAGTTTTAGCAGCCTTGCACAACAAGTATCTGTTGTTGATTTTTTAAGGGGCGATGCAATTGTGGAACCTGTTGTTTCAGAAAAAAAAATAAAAGGAACAGTAAGCTATTCATTTGAAGTACTCAAAAAAACAGACTCCATTTATTTGGATGCGGCCCATATGACCATTACAAAAGCCGCTTTGGAAGGAGTTCGGGTTTCGGCAACAGAAGACAAAATCTGGTTATTGGGCCCTTTTGAAGAAGGAAGACAATACAACGCTTTCTTTAGCTATGAAGCAGCTCCGAAGCAAACACTTTATTTCACAGGAGACCAGATATGGACACAGGGGCAGGGTAAATATACCTCGCACTGGTTACCCAGTATAAATGATATGAACGATAAGATCGAGTTTGATCTTACTGTAATTGTACCTTCAGAAAGTACGGTAATTGCTAATGGTAAACTAGTATCAACGCTTCAAAAAGATGATAGAAGGTATTGGAAATGGGATATGCAACAGCCTATGGCAAGCTATCTTTTAGCATTTGCGGTAGGAGATTTTAAAAAACAGGTACTATCCTCCAAATCCGGAATTCCGATTGAACTTTACTACGATCAAAAAGATTCTTTAAAAGCTGAACCTACCTATCGATATACCAAGGAAATATTTGATTTTCTGGAGGCTGAGATCGGGGTGCTTTATCCCTGGCAGAATTACAAACAAGTGCCTGTTCGTGATTTTTTGTATGCAGGAATGGAAAATACTACTGCTACAATTTTTTCTGAAGCCTTTGTGGTTGACTCTTTGGGTTTTAATGACCGTAATTATGTAAATGTGAACGCTCATGAACTGGCCCACCAGTGGTTTGGTAACCTGGTTACAGAAACCGAAGGTACTCATCATTGGTTGCATGAGGGGTTTGCAACCTATTATGCTTTGCTGGCTGAAAAGAAAATCTTTGGAGACGAATATTATTATTGGAAGTTGTATAATTCTGCCGAGCAACTCAAAGCATTAAGTGATGAGGGCAAGGGAGAATCATTACTCAATCCTAAAGCCAGTTCGTTGACTTTTTATGAAAAAGGAGCGTGGGCACTACATATTTTGAAAGAATATATAGGGGAAGAAGCATTTAATAAGGCTGTTAAAAAATATCTACTGAAGCATCAATTTAAAAATGTGACTACTTCAGATTTTTTAAGTGAAGTAAAAGCTGTTTCCGAAAAAGATATCTCCACATGGGAAGCAGATTGGCTGGAACAAAGTGCATTTAAAGCAGAACAGGCCTATAAGTCCTTAATGAGGTCGAAGTTCGTTCAAAGCTTTTTCGAAATGTCTGCACTTCGTAATGTCCCTTTAAAGGATAAACAAATTCAGCTTAAAACAGCACTTACATTTCCCAACGACTTTATTGGACAGGAAGCTGTTTATCAGTTAGAAGGTGAAGCAATTTCCGAAACGGTTCCCTTGTATAAAAAAGGGTTCGAGAGTAATAATTTATATGTCAGGCAGGCAATTGCACTTACACTACAAGCTATTCCAAAAGAATTGCAAGCTCAATACGAAACATTACTAGACGATGCTTCATATGTTACCAAAGAAGGGGCGTTGTATAACTTATGGGCTGCTTTTCCGGAAAACCAACACGCTTATCTCGACAAGATGGAAAACACCATTGGTTTTCAGGATAAAAATGTACGGCAGTTGTGGTTGGTACTGGCTGTAGTAACAAATGATTACCGCCAACCTGAAAAGACCAAATTTTTGGAAGAACTTAAAGGCTTTACCTCTTCTAATTACAGTTTTGAAATACGGGAACGTGCCTTTGGTTATGTAAATGAATTACAATTATATGACACTTCAGTTTTAAGGAACCTGGTAAATGCCTGTGTCCATCATAGTTGGCGCTTTAGAAATTATGCCAGGGCACTATTGAAAGAGGTTTTGAAAAATTCCGATCATAAAGCAATGCTCTTAAGTATGATGGATTCTTTTTCAGAAAAGGAACGAGATTATGTGTTACGTAATATGGAAGTAGAATGAGGGCGTTGGTGATATCTGGAGGAGGAAGCAAAGGTGCATTTGCCGGCGGTGTAGCTCAGTACCTACTGGAAGAGCTGGATCACGATTACGATTTGTTTGTAGGTACCTCTACAGGGAGTTTGCTGATACCTCATTTGGCATTGCACAAAGTGGAAAAGATCAAGGAAGTATATACTTCTGTGAACCAAAGCAGTATCTTTAGTCATCGCCCGTTCCTAATAAAAAAGGACAAATATGGAGGTAAACAGATAAGTATTGCTCATTTACGGGTTTTGCGTAATTTTTTCCGCGGAAGCAAAACCTTTGGCGAAAGCCATAACCTCCGGAAGCTAATAAAAGAAACCTTCACCGAGGAAGAATTCATTGAATTGAAATCCGGGCCAAAAGAAGTGGTTGTTACTGTTTCGAACCTTTCATTGAATCAGGTAGAATATAAATCCATAAATGATTTTGAGTATGAAGATTTTCTGGATTGGATCTGGATTTCGTGTAATTATATCCCTTTTATGAGCCTGGTAAAAAAAGAAGGGTGTGAATATGCCGATGGAGGTTTTGGAAGCATGGTGCCTATTGAAGAGGCTATTGACAGGGGGGCGACCATAGTAGATGTTATTATCCTCGAAACTGAAATTACCTATTACAACAGGCTGCCTTCAAAGAATGTGTTTTCGTTGCTTACCAATATGCATGCATATATGCTGGACCGTGTGGAAAAACAAAATATCCGTATAGGGAAATTTGTTGCAGGAAATAAGAATGCGGTTATCAATTTATATTATACACCTACGGTGCTTACTACAAACTCATTGATCTTTGATAAAAAGATGATGGCGAGTTGGTGGGAGAGTGGCTTTAAATATGCCATGCAAAAGAATACCGAACTCAACGAAATTAAGACACAAGACAGTTAATACAGTTCACCCACTTCTTTCTTAACATATAACAATGCTTTTTGCGAAGGGGTATTTTCTTCCATAAAATTCCGTAAGAGCCTTTCACGCATATGATCTGCAGTATTGTCTTTTTCGTGCATGGCAGCTTGCCGTATTACATGTATGGTAGCATTTTTTGCTGCATTGACCAAATTCCAGCACTCCGGTGTTAAGTAGATCTGTTGTGTAAGGTTGTGGTCAAACTCCTGCTCAATGTTCTTGATAAGAAGCATTTCGTATTTGTCCACTTCATCGGCAAATGGTTTTACACGTATCAATAGTTTATTGGGGTCAATACGCTCCAAAAGAAGTGTAATACGTTCATAAGCCTGTAAACGCATAGGTAATATTTTGTTTTGAGCTTCTTTTTGAATGAGGTAACGCCTGCGGCCTTCCTCATTAGCCGTATGTCCTTTAAAAAAATAATAGGCAATAACTCCTACAACAATCGCAGGAAGCAAGTAGGCTACATAGCTAATAATCTGAGTTGCTTCTTCCATAAAAAATCTTATATGATAACAAACTTACTATGTTTTTAGTATGTGTACAAACCAAATTCATTAATGGAATGAAATAAGCAGTTAATTGAATGAAGCAGGGCAATGGTTTAATATGATATTGTAAACCACAGTAAGAGAGGTACTTTTAAGTGTTTTGAATCTATAAAATAGTTGTATTATGAAAACTAAAGTACTATTGCTCCCTATTTTCCTGTTGATAACAACATCGGTCTTTGGCCAGTTTCAGAAAAGTGTCCAGGTAGTGAACAAGCATCATCACGATCTTAATATTGAGCCATTGGACGGGGTTACAGACTACATTGTGGCTGGCAATTTATTTGATAATTCTCTACAAAATGAAGAAATGATATTGAAAAATGTGGATGATTCGGGGAATATTATTTGGTACAATAAATATTCCGGTTCTACACTTCAGCATTTGCGAAGCTTTGATATTGTTACGTATCTGGATTTCATTTTTGTTACAGGCTCTGTTGATGTAAATGGACTGAGAAAGACATTCATTGCCAAAATCGATGCATTAAACGGAAATTTGTTAGATGCGCGGTATTATGATATAGTACCCTCTGCTTTTAATTCACGAGGTCTGCATATTGAATTCACCCAAAGTGATGCGGATGGTGACGGGGCTTCGGACCCCGGATTGGTTGTTGGAGGTTTTTTTAGCGATTGTTATAACCTGGATCCAAGCTGTGTAGATAATAATATTGGATTTGTATTGCGTGTAGACCTTAACTTGAATATCATTTGGACGGTTGAGGTAGATACCAATCTGTCAACAAACCCGGTGGACTATGATTTTATAAATGGAATTACTGAAACCAGCGATGGTTTCTTTATTACCGGGAGTGCTACGGGCCCAATTGGAGGCGGATATCAGCAAGCAGTACTGGCCTATAAGATAGACTTTACAGGGGTCTTTGCCTGGAACAACAGCTACATTTTTGGGAACTCTCAGGATGTAAGCGTAGATGCGTACTATGATACCGGCTCAGATAAGATTTATATGTTGACTAATTACTCGGTCTCTCATTATTTTGGTGTGACTGTTTTTGATAACGTTCCCGGAACTGTGGATCTGGGGCGTTCCTGGTACATAACTAATAATGACCTAAACCGATACGGGTTCACTATCATGGAGTCTTACACAGACGGCAATAATTTGATTATTACAGGTTATGACCGGGATGAAAACTGGGTAGATGGTAACAACAACTCTTTGTATGGAGAAACCAATCTTTTTGTACATGAATTTCAAAAATCAAATGGAAACCAGGTAGGGACCACCTATCAATATTTGGTACCCAATATAGAACCATCCGGAGACGATTTTAACTTCTGGTTGTACCAGATGCCATTGATATATTATCCGGACATTAGTTTTATAAAGGATTTTCCGGGGACCAACGGAGATTACTATCATGTAGGGTATAGAAGGGATCCGGCAGGAGGATTTGTTGAAAGTGAACTGGTTAGAACTCCAACATCCAGGATAAATGATTGTGATTTTCTGGCTTTGGCTTTAACGCCTGTTCTTCCTACTTTTCAGACTGTACCTGTATTGTCCGGTTTTGTGCCTAATACCGTTACGTCTTTTGTGGTGAACACTACCGCTTTAAGTTATACACAGGAAATGTGCGTACGAACTTTATCATCTTCGGAGAACACGTATAAAAAAGCAGTTCTTTACCCTAATCCTGCTTCAGAAATTGTATATGTAAGAAGCGAAAATATACAGTCCTATAGAATTGTTGATTCCTTAGGCCGAATAGTTTATGAGAATACTTTAAATTCCGAAAGAGCCATTTATATAGGTAATTTAAAAAATGGCCTGTATTTTATTGAAGTATATGACGATAGCAAAAAAGGGCAAACCTTTAAACTCATTAAGAACTAAAGAAGCTCACAAATCAATTTTTGCGTAATTTTAATACGCAGTCTTTGAGTTATCTTAAATCGACACCTCTAATAATGAGTTCAAAAAAGTTCCATATCATCGTGTTTAGTTTGTTGATATGGAACTTTTCATTTTCTCAGCAATACTTAAACTACAGTATGAAAGATGGTTTGCCCAGCGATCATGTATACCGTATTACACAAGACCGCAACGGATTTATATGGGCTATTACAGATAAAGGAATTGCTAAATTTAACGGGAAAGAATTTAAAACATTTACTACAAAGAACGGTTTACCTACCAATGATATTTGGGATATTCGTTTGGCACCAAATAATGAGGTATGGTATTTTTCAAAATCTAACGTATTGGGGTATATCAAAAACGATAGTGTATATAATTTCCCTGCCTGCGACAAAAGTGTTGTATTATATCCCTCATCGATCTTTCAGTATGAAAATATGTTCATGTTCGGAAATAACAACAAAGGCTACACATTAGTAGACGGGTGTTGGAAATATGTTCCTGACCAACATAAAATTCAGGAAAATTTAAAGGAACCAGGGGTATATTCCGGTGTCAGTACCAGGGACAGAATAATAAGCTTATACTATAACAGGTATGATTTCTTTAAGATCAAAAACCGAAAGAAATACCCTAATATACTACTGTTTTTAAGTGTAGATTCAATAGGAGGTATGTTGTACGACGATGGATATATGATTCTTAACCTCAATAATAATAGGCTATTCAATCGAAAATTTAAAAACGATCTTAGATCAAAACATCCAAGATTCTACAGGTTTAATTTTTTAAATGATGAGTTACAGATCTCAGGCTATAATTTTGTGGCGCGGCTGGGGAAAGAATATCATATTAAGGAGTTCTTTCATGTTCAGGAAGAACTAGAATCGCATTTCTCTTTAATTGACAGGTCCGGTAATATATGGAGTGCCACCTTTACAGATGGAATATATATGCTTCCGCAAGTGAAAAGGAATTTCAGATATTTCTTATCGGATAAAAAAGGAAAAAAAGTTGCAAAGATCGGGGATAAGATCATTGCTAATGTTATTGATAAAGGGTTTTATGAGTATGATGAGAACCGGCAAGAATTTAAACAAATTCAAAAAGAAGACGGATTTCTCTATAGCGCAAATTATATAGATTCCTTACAGACCTATTTCTATGTTTCAGAGTCTAAGGTCTTTGAGATTGGAAAAGACAATGTAAAGAAGATCAGGTTTGTAAATAAAGGCACAGGGCTGCGTAAGATTATTTTTTTTAATGGCTTCTTGTATGCTAATACTTCGGGGGGAGTTGTGAAAATAAATGCTACCAATTTTAATTTTATAAAGAAATACAGGCAATATGGGGTGAAGTCACTCATCCCTTTTAATGATCAAATAATATTAGGTACATCAAATGGACTGATGGCTCTAAAAAATGATACGATTCTGGAGTTTCCTTCTTCAGATCCCAATTTTAAAAAACCTATCCTTGATCTTATAGCCCTAGCACCTTCTCAACTCCTGGTTGGTACAGATGGCTATGGAGCCTACCTCACAGATATGGTAACCACAAAGTTACTTTCCGGCACCGAGTTTTTAAGTGTGGAAAATATTTTTGCTTCCGAAGCAGATATCTGGCTTGCAACAGAAACAGGGCTGCTACATTACCAAAAATCCGGTGATGACTATAAGCTGGTCAAAAAACTTGACGATACCCACGGTTTACCTTCCAGAAAGATCAATGCAGTTACGGTGGTAGCTGATGAGGTCTTTGTGAGTACAGATAACGGACTTGCCATATTTCCAAAAAATTTTGAAAAGAGACAGCAATTACTGGATATTTATATTGAAAAAGCTTCATACGATAATACATTAATTTCTCCAAGACAAGATACATTCTCCTACTCGCGGAACAATACAGTCACTTTTTCGGTTTCAGGAATTGATTATTCTGAAAACCGACCTGATCTCATTTATGACTATAAACTGTCTCCTCTGCATAACAAATGGACACAAACATCTTCTTCAAGTATTAATTTTACCGATCTGCCACCAAATGACTATACATTGTTCCTAAGATCGGGAGCGATCGATAAGACAGTTACGTTTAGCATAACACCGCTGTGGTGGCAGCGCTCCATAACAAAAATTAGTTTTATTACCCTCGGGGTCTTACTTCTGGGAATTGTATTATATAGGATCAGGAAATATGAAATCACCAAAAAAACAAGAAAACTAACCATTCAGAAAAAATTAGCCGAATTTGAATTGTACGCATTGCGGTCTCAAATGAATCCGCATTTTGTGTTTAATTCCCTGGCCGCAATTCAATATTATATCAATAATAACGAGACGGAAACATCCGAAAGATATTTGGTGAAGTTTTCAAAATTAATACGGCAATTCTTCGAACTTTCTAAAGAGAAAGAAATAACACTGGCAGATGAAATTACATTGCTGAAAAACTATCTTGACATTGAAAAGCTTAGATTTAAAGAAAAACTGAACTATACGATCAATGTAGATAAAAATATAATTACTGAAGAATTCAAAATACCCACCATGATATTGCAGCCTATAGTAGAAAATGCAGTAAATCACGGGATATTCAACAAAGAAGAGAACGGAAATATTATGCTAAATTTTAAATATCTGAACAGCTCCGAAATAAAAGCGGAGATCTGTGATGACGGAGTGGGTTATGTGAACACGAAAAAAAACAGGTCCAACGGGAAGATAAATTCTTCGGATGTAATTGAGGAAAGAATATTTCATTTAAACAACTCCGGAATGTGGCATATAGAATATTCTAAATTTGAAGTATATCCGGAGCTTAAAAACAAAGGGAATATCGCGACATTTACTATTAAAACTTTGCAATGATAAAACGAACCGCCATATTAGTTGATGATGAAGTTTCTGCCTTAAAAGGCTTACAACAGAAAATAGAAAAACTGTTTCCCGAAATAGAGATATTGAATGCATTTCAAAAACCGGAAGAAGCCATAAGAGCTATCAAAGAGAAGCAACCGGATATTCTGTTTCTCGATATTGAAATGCCAAGAATGAGTGGCTTCGAACTACTTTCTGCACTTACTGAGATCAATTTTCAGGTCATTTTTGTAACTGCCTATAGTGAATATGCTTTAGATGCGCTAAAGCAATCTGCAATAGATTATGTATTGAAGCCTGTTGATAATGAAGAATTAACCAATGCGATCAATAAAGCATTGGAAGTTATCAAATTAAAACACCAAAACGAGAACAATACAAAGCTCATAGAGATGTTAACCGAAATCATTACCAACACAAATAAAATAATCATCCCTACGGCAAAGGGCCTTTCTTTTATTCCACAGGATGATGTATTGCATTTGGAAGGTTATGAAGGGTATACCAAATTTCATTTAACGAATAACACTGAGATTGTAAGTTCGTATAATCTTGGAAAATTTGAAAAATCATTAAGCAGCATTTTTTTTAAATGCCACAAATCCCATATTATCAATATTGAAAAAGTGCGAAGTTTTGAGAATGAAGGTTATATAGTTCTGGAAGGCGAATACCGGGTACCAATTTCCAAGGCGAACAGAAAAGTGTTCTTGGACCTTTTCCAATAATCTTAATACCTTACCTTATCATTTTTCTTTAATACCTTAACTTCCTTTTTTGCCTCTTTTGGTTTGTAGTTCCCTCCCAAATGCTGGCATTCCATACAGTCCTTTACACTTTTAAAAGCTACGGGAGTCTTTGTATATCCAAAGGAATCCTTTAGCGTTTTTATCAAATTCCGGTCGCCTAAACTAAATTCAACATCTTCCATTGTGAACTCACTGGGGTGTTCATAACCACAGGCATGTGTTATTTCCAGTAGTTCTTTTCTGAAATTCTTGAAATAAAAATGGGCTCTTACAGATTTATCTTCAATATTGATACCGCTCTGCCGCCATTTGTTTTGCGTTGCTACACCACTTGGGCAATGATTGTTATGACATATCTGCGCCTGTATACAACCAATGGACATCATCGCTTCCCTGGCAACATTGATGCAATCTGCACCCATAGAAAATGCCATAGCCGCTTTAGCAGGAAATCCTAATTTTCCACTGCCTATAAATACGATCCGTTCACATAAATCGTGTTCCTTAAAAATTTTATAGACATCACTAAACCCAAAGACCCACGGTAGTGCCACATGATCTGCAAAACTGGGTGGTGCTGCACCGGTTCCTCCTTCACCTCCGTCAATAGTAATAAAATCCGGGCCTTTACCGGTTGTCGCCATTAATTCTGCCAGTTGTCTCCAATCGTCCAGTTTCCCTACAGCCGATTTAATACCTACGGGTAGTCCCGTTGCTTCGGCAATATCCTCTACAAACCGAACCAGGCCATCCACGCCTTGAAAGGCCGAATGCGTAGGAGGGGAGAGAACATCCTTTCCAACAGGTACATGCCTGATCTCGGCGATCTCTTTCGTGATCTTTGAAGCTGGTAGAACACCGCCCTTTCCGGGCTTGGCACCTTGAGACAGTTTTACTTCAACCGCTCGTACCTGGGGATGATCCGTTACCAATTGTACTAATTTTTCCATAGAAAAATTTCCATTGTCATCACGTACACCAAAATAACCGGTTCCAAAATGAAAGACCACGTCACTTCCTTTCTTGTGATAGGGTGACAATCCGCCTTCACCTGTATTGTGATAAGCATTTGCCATAGCGCAACCTCTGTTTAAGGATTCGATAGCTCTTGCAGACAGCGAACCAAAACTCATTGCAGAAGCATTGATCACAGATGCCGGCCGGTAAGGCCTGCGGCGGCGGTTTTCTCCCATTACTTTTGCACAGGGAAGAAAGTACGGGTCCTTTGTATTGGGATGCTCCTTATCTAATTTATAAGGAAGCATCGCATTATTAATAAATATATAATTGGCCTTGTATATATCACGGTCTGTACCAAAGCCCTCATAATTGTTCTCGTTTTTCGCGGAAGCGTAGATCCAACTTCGTTCTATGCGATTAAAAGGCAGCTCCTCACGATTATTAGCTACAATGTATTGCCGTAGTTCCGGCCCGATACCCTCCAGCCAGTATCTTAAATGTCCAACAACAGGGAAATTATGTAAGATGGTATGCTTTTTATTGAAAAAAACATCACGTATTGCAACAATGGCCAAGAGAGTAAGAATCCATACCCACCATGGAATTTCTAACAAAAAATCAATAATTCCCTGCATTTATTGCGCGTTTAAATAGTCAATAGATAATTGCGACATTGTTTTTACACCCAGTAGCAATCCCGAGTCATCAATAATGAAATCGGGTGTATGGTGTGGATAAGGAGTTGTATTTCCGGGTGTCATTCCTCCTAAAAAGAAATAAAATCCGGGAACGATTTCTTGAAAATAAGAGAAATCTTCCCCTCCGGTGGTTGCCTTCATTAGTTGCACATTTTCTACACCCGCCAAATTTTGGAGTGTTGGAAGCATCATTGCGGTTAGGTCAGGATCATTATAGGTAACAACGGTATTGTTTTGCCATTCAATGGTTGCAGTTCCGCCGTATGCTTTTGCAATATCCTGGGCCATTTCGGTCATTCTGCGAATGATCATGTCACGCATATTTGGGTCGAGTGTACGTACAGTTCCTATCATTTCGGCACTTTCGGGAATAATATTAAAACGTACACCACTGGTTATCTTTCCAACGGTGATCACTGCCGCTTCCTGTACTAAATTGGACTCTCTGCTTATAATGGTTTGAAAACCGTCAATTATTTTTGCTGAAATCAGGATAGGGTCGACGCCGCTCCATGGAGCCGAACCATGCGTTTGTTTTCCTTTTACATTTACTACAAATCGTTCAACCGCCGCCATAGTTCCACCGGGCTTATAACGAATCACTCCCGTTGGTGTACCCGAGTTGATATGCAGCCCAAAAATAGCGTCTACATCCGGGTTTTTTAGGACTCCTTCTTTGATCATTAATTTAGCACCTCCTTCTTCACCCGGAGGAGGCCCTTCTTCGGCAGGTTGAAATATAAACTTTACGGTACCGTTGATAAGATTTTTATTTTTTGAAAGTACTTCGGCGACCCCCATTAAAATGGAGATATGTGTATCATGGCCACAAGCGTGCATTACACCTGTCTCCGTACCTAAGAAAGTGTCCCTGACCTCGCTTTTATAAGGAAGGTCATTTCGTTCTGTTACCGGGAGTGCATCAATATCGGCACGTAGAGCCACTACTTTTCCGGGATGATTACCTTTTAAAATACCAACAACCCCTGTTTTAGCTACCCCGGTCTGTACCTGGATGCCAAGGGAACGCAAATGCTTTGCAATTGTTTCGGCTGTTTTAAATTCTCTGTTGGAAAGCTCCGGATTTTTATGAAAATAACGTCGCCAGTCAATTACCTGTTGTTCGATAGCTTCAATATCTTTTAAAAGCTTTTTATCCATTTGAGCAAACAAGGCGGTCGAACAAAAAACGAGGAGCAGCAATAATTTGTAGTGTTTCATTTTTCTTAGAAAATTTCAGCTAAAGATATTTAATTTTCAGTAAACCAAAAATTGGAACAGATGTTTATAAATTCTGAAGAAACCGTACAGTCATTCGTGCTATTTTCTGTATTTTTCACTTTTATTTTTCTTCAGAAATAATTTAAAAAATTGCAAGATTACCTCGAACAATTAAATGATGCTCAACGCGCCCCTGTTCTACAGAAAGATGGCGCCATGATCGTGATTGCCGGAGCAGGTTCCGGGAAGACCAGGGTATTGACGTATCGTATTGCTTACCTCATGTCACAGGGTGTTGACCCTTTTAATATTTTAGCGTTGACCTTTACAAACAAAGCAGCGCGTGAAATGAAAAAGCGTATTGCTCAAATTGTCGGGAACAGTGAAGCAAAGAACCTATGGATGGGAACTTTCCATAGTATCTTTGCTAAGATTCTACGGTTTGAAGCGGACAAATTAGGGTATCCTTCCAATTTTACTATTTACGACACCCAGGATTCACAAAGTGTGATCCGGGCCATTATAAAGGAAATGCAACTGGATAAGGATATCTACAAATACAAGCAGGTATATTCCAGGATCTCTTCTTATAAGAACAGTCTGATCACGGTAAAAGCCTATTTCAATAATCCTGAATTGATGGAGGCCGATGCAATGGCAAAGATCCCAAGGTTAGGAGATGTATATAAGGCCTATGTCGATAAATGCTTTAAGGCCGGTGCAATGGACTTTGATGACCTCTTACTGAAAACCAATGAGCTATTAACCCGTTTTCCGGATGTACTGGCAAAATATCAAAATAGATTTCGATATATTTTGGTAGACGAGTATCAGGATACCAATCATAGTCAGTACCTGATAGTTCGTGCACTAAGTGACCGTTTCCAAAATATTTGTGTAGTAGGGGATGATGCACAAAGTATCTATGCTTTTCGTGGAGCGAACATTAATAACATTCTCAACTTTCAGAAGGATTACGACGATGTGACGGTCTATCGTTTGGAGCAGAACTACCGTTCTACGAAGAACATTGTAAATGCTGCCAATAGCATTATTGAAAAAAATAAGACAAGGCTGGAAAAAGTAGTTTGGACAGCAAATGATGAAGGTGCTAAGATCATGGTGAACCGTACCATGACGGATGGTGATGAAGGCCGTTTTGTGGCCGGCTCTATATTTGAGAACAAAATGAATCATCAATTAAACAATGGTGATTTCGCTATTTTATACCGGACCAATGCACAGTCACGTGCAATGGAAGATGCTCTTCGGAAGAAAGATATTCCATACAGGATCTATGGTGGGCTGAGTTTTTATCAACGGAAGGAAATTAAGGACGTCATTGCCTATTTGCGTCTTATTTTGAACCCGAAGGATGAGGAAGCCCTGAAACGTGTGATCAATTATCCGGCGCGGGGTATAGGACAAACAACAATAGAGCGTTTGACCGTTGCAGCCAGCCATTATGACCGGTCGATGTTTGAAGTAATGGAAAATATTGAGAAGATCGACCTAAAGATCAATAGTGGTACAAAGACAAAACTTCAGGATTTTGTAACGATGATCCAGAGTTTTCAGGTATTGAATAAGAATTATGACGCTTTTCAAATAGCCGAACATGTTACCAAAAAGACAGGATTACTTCAGGAATTAAAGAAAGATGGTACTCCTGAAGGGATCGCCCGTATTGAAAATATTGAAGAGTTACTCAACGGTATGCGGGATTTTGTAGAAGAACAAAAAGAACTTGCCGATACTACGGGAGCATTGGCAGAGTTTCTAGAAGATGTAGCGCTCGCTACCGATATGGATAATGACAAAGGAGACGAAAATCGTGTCGCTTTAATGACGGTACATCTGGCAAAAGGATTAGAGTTTCCCTATGTGTATATCGTAGGAATGGAAGAGGACCTTTTCCCCAGTGCCATGAGCATGAATACACGTAGTGAACTGGAAGAAGAGCGCCGTTTATTCTATGTTGCCATAACCCGAGCCGAAAAACAAGCGTATCTTACGTACACCCAGTCCCGGTATCGTTGGGGAAAGTTGATCGACGCCGAACCCAGCAGATTTATTGAAGAGATCGAAGGTGATTACCTGGAGTATCTAACTCCTGTCACCGAACATCGCTACAAGCCCTTACTGGATGCAGATATTTTTGACGATATCGATAAGAGCAAGCTGAGGTTACGAAAACCAACTACAGGAACGCCTCCAAAAGGGCCTTCTAAAGATCAACTACGAAAATTGCGCAGGTTAAAACCTGTTAGCAGTAGTTCCGACAAGAATTTTAATGCAAAAGACGCTAATCTTGAAATTGGGACAATGGTAGAGCATGTTCGCTTCGGAAAAGGAAAGATCTTAAAGATCGAAGGGGTTGGTGCCGATACAAAAGCTGAAATTCAGTTTGAAAATGGCGGACTTAAAAAGTTATTGCTTCGGTTTGCGAAATTAAACGTATTGGACCAATAACTACAAAATAGGTAAGTGAACTTCTATAAATGTAGATAGTTGCTCCTGTAAGTCTGTAGTACTCGAAATATCCCAGTCCGTTCCATGTCCTCCTTCATAAACAGTGAAACTGTGTGTAATCTGCGAATTACTTAGAGAGGTTTGCAGTTGCTGGCCATTGGTTAATGGAACCAGTGGGTCCGTATCTCCGTAAAAAAGAATAGAGGGGCTGCTATTGCTGTTTACCTGCAATGCGGGGCTTACGGCCTCGGCATAATTAGTGTCGGCAGGATATGCACTTTCATCTACTAATAAACTTAAAGCGATCGGGAAGGAAGGGTCATTTGCATAAAAAGGGTCTGTAAAATCTGTGGGCCCCACAATATCACATACCATTTTCACACGATCGTTGGTATCGTAAACATAATCGTATTGCAATGCAATATGCGCACCTGCACTGGTACCTATAAATCCAAATTCGGGGAAAATTTGCAGGGCCTCGGCTTCGGCTACAAGTTTATTGACAACACGTCCCACATCCAGAAATTGATTAGGAAAAGCAGGAATAGTAGTAGTAGCGAGAACGTAATTCATATTTACAATGGCATGATCCGGATGGTTTTGTTGGATAAGCGAAATAAAATTTGTCATATCCGCTTTATCTCCACCGGTCCATCCACCACCGTGTATAAGAATGATCACTTTCGTTTTATTCGTAGTTCTGCCGGCAGGTAAATAAATATCATAAACCTGCTGTTCATTTTCGCCATAAGAAACGTCTAACAATGTTTCCGCAACCAATAGTTGTGAATTGTCATCCAGGGGATCGTCTTTATTGCTTTCAGAAGAACAGGAAAGAAATACAAATTGTAAGGCGAAAAAAAATAAAAAGATGAATGGGGTCTTCTTCATAGGGAACACTTCTTTTTAATAAACGCAAAAAATGCTTTTAAGTTGTTTGTTCCGGTTTTAAAATTATTTATTGATTGTCTGGTGGTTTATGGTTATCTTTAAGATATCATTTAAGATGTTTTTCATTTTATGGCCGAATTCATTAAGATATATGAAGAAAACCCTAACCCAAAGGATATAAAAAAGGTTGTGGATATTATTCGGGACGGAGGACTGGTCATCTATCCAAGTGATACTGTTTATGCTTTAGGCTGCGATATTACCAATAACAGGGCCCTGGAAAAAGTAGCCCAGATCAAGGGAGTAAAGTTGGAAAAGGCCAATTTCTCTTTTGTATGTGAGAACTTGAGCAATCTTTCAGATTATATACGGCAAATAGACACGGTAACATTTAAGATATTGAAAAGGTCATTACCGGGCCCCTATACTTTTATTCTTCCGGGTAATAATAACCTTCCAACGGTATTTAAAAAGAAAAAAGAGGTAGGGATCAGAATACCGGACAACTCAATTGTTCTGGCAATGGTGCATGAATTAGGAAACCCCATTATTGCTACTTCTATAAAGGATGAGGATGAGGTAATTGAGTATACCACGGATCCGGAACTTATTTTAGAAAAATGGAAAAACCTGGTAGATGTTGTGGTAGACGGAGGGTATGGAGGAAATATTCCATCAACGGTGATCGATCTTACCGGAGGCGAACCTGTTCTAATACGAGAAGGTAAGGGAGCTTTGGAGGTTTAAAACTAAGAATGGTTTTTTTCAAATTTTGACAGCAGTCGGTTGCTTTGTTGATACAGCTTCTTCTTAAAAAAACCGCTCCAGCCCATTAAAAAGCCTTTAAACCCTAAAGCTTGTCTGGACCACCTGTAGAGATCGAACCGGTCCACATGATCGATGATCTTGCCATCTTTAAATTGAAATTCAGCATAGATGATATTATGTACTTTCCTGCCTGTTTTACTAAAGTTATAATAGGCATCCCACCTCGCTTTTCCATTTTCAGGATTACATTGAATATCTGAAACTTCTATTTTAAAATTGTCGTTCCCTTTTTGTGAATGGCAAAGCATGCGCCACATATTTTTGACTCTTTCACCATTTAAAACCCCAAAGGCAGGATCTCTAAAAGTAATGTCCTTGTGGTAGTAACTTACCATTTGTTCTGCATCTAATTCGTTAAATGCCCTGTAGAAATTTTCAACGATATCCCTGGTTTCCATTATAAGGAGATTTAGTACGATACAATGTACACATTAATTGTAAGACATTAAAAAACCCGGCTATTAGCCGGGTAATTGTGGAATGATCTATATTAACTACAATACTATTCAAATAATGCAACACCGGAGCCTACAAAATTAAGGTCTTCAGCTTTTGGCGGAATTACGGGTTCACTTGCTTTTAACGCCTTTCTAAACTGTGTAAATGCTTCAACATCATTCAATTTACTCATCGTTTCACCGTCCACAGCCACATTGATATGCATAAATGTAACCGAATCTGCCAATTGATATGTAGTATAGAACATACCTTCAATGGGCCTTGCTTTTATGGCGTTCATTACTTTTTGAATGTTCTTTTTATTTTCCTCCACGAACTCCGGTTGGACGGTATACTGAACTTTAACTGCTTTCATAGTGACAATAGGTATATTTGATTTCTTTATTTTTTTGGAAAACCTTCACTAGCCTTTATTTCCTCAATTTGCAACACATGGCGCTCTGTATGTCCGGAAAGGAAAAGCAGCGTCTGAAACGCATCAATGGTTCCAAACGGAAATTCCGCATAATGATTTCTAAGGTCATCTTCGGTATTCTTCACATAGGCAATGTGTTCTGCTCTTTTTGTAGTGAACTCTTTTAGCGTATTTTCATGCGAGCCAAATTTTCCTGTAGGCTCAAAGGGTGTTTTGGTTTTTACTTTATTACTTCTATCTGTGATCATTGCCAAAATTTGCTCATCTGTCATCTTTATTTCAGAGCGTTTTGAGGGATCTGGAGCAACTTCTAATGTTCCTTGTTGCATTCCAAAGATTATATTTTCTGAAAGAGCAATATGCTCAACACACTCTTTAATGGACCAGGATTCCGGACTACTCTTAAAGTTAAGCTGAGCTTCACTTAGCCCTTCAATAGCGCTTAATAAATGGTCATGAGTTTTGGTCATTTCGGCAATAGCGAACGCTCTTTCGGCTTTTGTGAGCTTAGCATCGGAAACTGTAAAACTAACAAGTACCAGCATCAGGATGGGTAGAATAATTGCTTTCATGAGAATTTGATATTTAATTGTTTGTTCTTTGAACGTATACTACTAAGACGTAAGAGAAATTAAAATTTGGACAATACACAGTATAAAATTTTAAACAGGGTTTTAGCCATGTATTTGCCTTGAACTTATAATAAAATGAATAAAAAAACCCAGCGCGTAGCTGGGTTTTAAAACTTTATAACGATAATTTTTAATTTCCTCCTTCATTGGATAGTGTTTCCAGCTCCTGCTCGATCATCGCATAGAACTGATCTATTTTTGGTAACACGAGGATACGCGTACGTCTGTTGATAGAGCGGTTTTCTGCTGTGTCATTTGAAACTAACGGAACATAATCTGCACGCCCGGCAGCAATTAACTGAGCCGGATTTACACCCAGGCCTTGCAGTTCTCTAATAATAGAAGTAGAGCGTTTTACACTTAGATCCCAATTGTCCAAAAGAACTCCGCTTTTGTAAGGTACATTATCCGTATGTCCTTCTACCATTGCTTCAAAATCGGGCTTACTGTTGATAACGGTAGCCACTTTGCCTAAGATGTCCTTAGCTCTTGATGTTACATTATAGCTTCCGCTTTTAAATAATACCTTATCGGAAAGTGAAATATAAACGACACCTTTCTCTACATTTATTTCAATATCCGGATCATTAAGTCCTACTTCGCGCTTTAAGCTGGTAACCAATGCCAGTGTAACACTGTCCTTCTTGTTAAGAGCATCTTGTAAACGTGAGATCTTCAGGTCTTTTTCTTTTAAACTTTCCAGAGATTTTTCAAGGTTTGTGGCACCTTGCTGGGTTAAAATGGTTAGATCCTTAGAGCTTTGAATCAAGTCTTGATTTGTTTTGCGCAGTTCTGCCAGTCTTTCTTCCAGAGAAGCTACTCTGGCATCAGCTGCCGCCTTATCGGTCAAACAACTATTCAATTTTACCGTAGCAGTGTTCAATAGATCTTGTGTATTTTTTTGTTTAGCTTCTAATTCTGCATACTTCTTTTTCGAAACACAAGAAGTAAGTGCCAAGCTAGAGCATACAACTAATATCAAAAGTTTTCTCATAATTGTTTGTAAGTTTTAAGTGTTAAATGTTTTTCAAAATTATTAAACAGCCAGCATCCGCAATAGGGATTAACAATACTTTAAGTAAAGTTTAGTAGCCTTCCTTAAAGTTACGTTTTTTTAAAATAAAATAGCGCCAAACGATTGACTTTGTTGAAAAATAATTAATTTCAGAAGCTTGCATCCTTCTCTTCTTAAGGAATTTAGGGAGTAATCCATAAAAACTTAAATGCGCTCTGATAATGGCGTACGTGTGTGAGATTTTTCCTTGGAATAAAAGCTGAATTCCGGCCAAGCCGTCCAGTATCAATCGTGTAAATACCAGCCCCAGAACTTTACCTCCCTTTACATTTTTCACCAAAAGTAAAAGGGTATTTCTAAAATTATAAAATGTCTTTTGAGGATTGGCCGAAGAAAGTGTAGCACCTCCAACGTGATATACTGTGGATCTGCCAATATATTTTACAGTACCCCCTTTAGCCTGAAGACGCCAACACAGGTCAATTTCTTCCTGGTGCGAAAAAAAATCTTCATCAAAACCACCAATGCCCAAAAAAGCTCCTTTCCTTAAAAATAAGCAGGCCCCGGTTGCCCAGAATATGGTTGCCGTATCATTGTATTGCCCTTCATCTTTTTCCAGAGTATAGAAGATGCGCCCACGGCAATAGGGATATCCTAAAGCATCAAGATAACCTCCTGCAGCACCTGCATATTCAAAATGATCTTTACGCTTAAAATCAAGGATCTTGGGTTGAGCAGCAACAAGAGTACTATCTTTTTCAAATTCTGAAACAATAGGGGAGAGCCAGTCCCCGGTAACTTCCACATCGCTGTTAAGCAACACAAAAATATCTTCGGAAAGGTTTACCAATGCATCATTGTACCCTTTTGCGTAACCTCCGTTCGTGGCATTCCGAATTATTCTTACAGACGGAAAATTTTCGGAAACAAAGGATATGGACTCATCACTAGAAGCGTTATCCGCAATATATACCGTTGCTTCTTCAGAGAATTCTACTACCGAAGGCAAAAACTGTTCTAGTAATTGCTTTCCGTTCCAATTGAGTATAACTACCGCGATATTCACTTTTGCAAAAATAGTTTATTTGTTGCCATAGGAAGGAATCTCTTTTAAAAATATATACCGTTCATTTTCAAGATCCATTTGGCAATAGTAGTGCCCCAATCCGTTAGTGACCATTAAATAACCGGCTTGCATCACAAGGTTATAACGTGCGATCTGGTCGAAAGTATCTTGCGTTATCTTTACAGAAGGAGCCTTACACTCCACAATGAGGCGAATACTGCCATCGCTGTTGTAGACCACAATATCATACCTTTTTATGGTGTCGTGAAGTTTTAGTTGCTTCTCTACATTGATGTGAGAGGCCGGATATTTTTTTTCAGAAAGGAGAAACCGGATCACATGTTGCCGTACCCATTCTTCGGGTGTAAGCATGACAAATTTTTTTCGAATTTCATCAAAAATCAATGATTTGTTTTCGTTACTTTTGAAACGAAATGAATAATCGGGAAAGTTGAGTTTCAGCACATGCCAAAATAAGAATTTCCGAAGAAAATTTCAGTATAAAACCAGAAAACCTAGTGCCTTTAGACAAAGCCAAAAGTATAATTAGCGGAATTAAATCCGGAGACGTAAAACCCATTTATTTTTTAATGGGGGAAGAAGCATATTATATTGACGGTATTGCGAAATATATTGAAGACACCATACTCTCTGAAGAAGAAAAGGGGTTTAACCAAATGGTACTATACGGGCGTGATGTATCTGTAGAAGATATTATAAGTAGCGCCAAAAGATATCCTATGATGGCCGAGCGGCAGGTAGTGATCGTGAAAGAGGCCCAGGATCTGTCCCGTACCATAGAGAATTTGGTTCCATATGCCGAAAACCCCCAACCTACCACTGTCCTGGTGGTTTGCTACAAATATAAAACACTGGATAAACGAAAAAAACTGGCAAAGGTAATTGATAAAACAGGGGTGCTGTTTGAAGGGAAAAAACTATATGAAAATCAGGTGCCGGACTGGATCCGGCGTGTACTTGCGGGACGTGGTTATACAATTACTCCCAAGGCATCGCAAATGCTGGTGGAATTTTTGGGCAATGATCTGGGCAAAGTAAATAACGAACTGGAAAAACTACAGTTGATCATTGAACCCGGAGAACAGATAACTCCGCAATTGGTAGAGGAGAACATAGGAATAAGTAAGGACTTCAATAATTTTGAACTACAAAACGCTATTGGCGAAAAGGATATAAAAAAGGCATTTAGGATCATTCAGCATTTCGCTCAAAACCCTAAGAACCACCCACTGGTAATGACCATGGCTTTGTTGTATAATTTCTTTTCAAAGCTGTTAAAATACCACGCGCTTCCAAATAAGGCAGATGCTCCAAAGGTGTTGGGTGTAAATCCGTATTTTATAAAAGACTACCAGCTTGCGGCACGTAATTATCCTATGAAAAAGGTAAGTGCCATTATTGCCTCTATTCGCAAAATTGACATGAAAAGCAAAGGAGTAGGCGCTGCTAATCTACCCCAGGGAGACCTGTTAAAAGAACTTCTGGTTAAAATATTCGATTAACTGTTTCTGTTGGAGGATATAAAACTTATAGTTAAAAGGCCCGGTTCAAAGTTTAGGTTAAGTTTTTATTTTAAACGTACTTTTGCAACCTAAACGACCTTTTATGACAAAAGTACGATCCTGGATCTCTGCTGCGAGATTACGCACATTACCATTATCTATTTCGGGAATAGTCACAGCAAGTGCCGCTGCAATGAAAGCAGGCTCGTATACTGTTTCTATTTTTATACTTGCTTTAGCCACTACACTGGGTTTTCAAATACTTTCCAATTTTGCCAATGATTATGGTGACGGAATAAAAGGTACGGATAATGAAGACAGAGTAGGCCCGGCGCGTGCTATGCAAAGTGGTTTATTAACTGCAAAGGAACTGAAATACGGGATGATCATTACTGCGGCAATTACCTTACTAATTGCCAGTATGTTGATATTTGTAGCTTTTGGAAACGAAAACTTTATCCTATCGGTTGTGTTCTTTAATCTCGGAATTGCAGCATTGATCGCTGCAGTTACTTATACAGTGGGTAAAAAAGCGTATGGATACAGAGCACTGGGCGATGTTTTCGTCTTTATTTTTTTTGGGATTGTTGGCGTTGCCGGTTGTTATTTTTTATACGAACAAAGCCTTTCCAATTATATACTTCTGCCGGCAATTACAATTGGACTTTTAAGTGCCTCGGTTTTAAATCTCAATAATATGCGCGATCGCCTAGCCGATGCAAAAGTGAATAAAAATACATTAGCAGTGGTATTGGGAGGCAAAGCTGTAAAACTGTATCACGCTTTGTTGATAAGCATCGCTTTTTTAAGTGCCCTTATATACTTTTTTTTAAAAGCTGAAGACCATCTTGATTATCTACCGCTAATAGCTTTCATCCCTTTATTTTTGAATGTTGTAAAAGTTTTTAAGAACGAGTCTCCGGCACTTTTGGACCCCGAATTAAAAAAGGTGGCATTAAGTACCTTTTTATTTTCAGTACTGTTTTTTGTTTCAAATTTCTTTTAGATTTATCTTTAAGGAAAAATAGAGATCATGAAAATTATATTTTACGGTCAAAATAGCTTGGCAATAGAGGTTTCAGGAAAACACATCATTGTGGATCCTTTTATCTCCGGAAATCCATTAGCAAAAGATAAAGTTGACATTAGTGCTCTAAAAGCAGATTACATATTGTTGACACATGCACATCAGGACCATATTCTGGATGCCGAAGCCATTGCAAAACGAACAGATGCAACTATAGTGAGTAATTATGAAATTGCTATACATTATCAAAATAAAGGCTTTAAAGCCCACCCAATGAACCATGGAGGAAACTGGAAGTTCGATTTTGGGAATGTAAAATATGTCAATGCCGTCCATACCAGCTCATTTCCGGATGGTAGTTACGGAGGGCAGCCCGGAGGTTTTGTAATTGAAGGGGAACATAAGAACATCTATATAGCAGGAGATACAGCACTTATCATGGATATGAAACTTATACCAATGAGTACCAAGCTTGACCTTGCTATTCTGCCCATTGGAGATAATTTTACAATGGGTATCGATGATGCCATCCTTGCCAGTGATTTTGTAGAATGCGACAAGGTTTTAGGAGTGCATTACGATACTTTTGGCTATATTGAAATTGACCACGAAGAAGCAAAGAAAAAGTTTTACGATGCAGGTAAGGACTTAATGCTTTTGGAAATAGGTGCTTCGATCGAACTTTAAATGAAAGCCGAGTATTTTAAGCATATACTGAACTTTAAAATGCCAAGCGGTACCTCACGCGGCGTTTTAAGAACCAAAGAGACCTGGTTTGTTGTTCTTAAAGAAGGCGACAATTGGGGAATTGGAGAATGCGGAATTTTAAGAGGGCTTTCCATTGATGACCGCCCGGATTTTGAAACCAAATTAAAATGGGCATGTGATAATATTCACCTGGGAGCATCTTCTTTGTATGATGCCTTAACAGAATTTCCGTCTATACAATTTGGAATTGAAACCGCTTTCAGGTCTTTCTTTACAGAAACCCCTTTTGAGATATTCCCTTCGGAATTTACCAAAGGTAAAAAGGCGATTCCTATTAACGGACTTATTTGGATGGGGGATAAGGTTTTTATGAAAAAGCAGATCGAAAATAAGCTGAAAGAAGGTTTCCGCTGTATTAAAATGAAGATAGGCGCTATTGATTTTACTACAGAGATTGATTTGATCAGGACAATCCGAAAAGAATTTTCTGCTGAAGAAATAGAACTGCGGGTAGATGCCAATGGAGCCTTTTCTGCTTCCGAAGCATTGGAAAAGTTGAAAGTTCTTTCAGATCTACAATTGCATTCCATCGAACAACCCATAAAACAAGGGCAATGGCAGGAAATGGCACGGTTGTGTGATGAAACTCCTTTGCCTATAGCACTGGATGAAGAACTCATAGGCGTCTTCACATCTAAAGAACGACAAGACCTTTTAGAAACCATAAGACCACAATACATTATTTTGAAACCCAGCCTTATTGGGGGTTTTCTAGGGAGCGATCATTGGATCTCCCTGGCCAATGAAAATAATATTGGGTGGTGGATCACTTCGGCATTAGAAAGTAATGTAGGATTAAACGCAATTTCACAATACACCTTCACAAAAAATAGTAAATTGCCACAAGGTTTGGGAACAGGGAGTTTGTATACTAATAACATTTCTTCTCCGCTCGAAGTCAAAGAAGGAAGCATACATTATAACCTTAATACCAGCTGGAACCTTAGAATTTTAAATGTAACAATTTAGTCTTTTTGGGGTCTAACCTCCAATAAAATATTTTTATGTATATAGCACAGGCTTTTAATTATTTGCACGACTGGTGGCGGTATCTCGTAGGTGGGATCATAATTTTTTTAGCATCACAGCTGGGAGCTTTTCCCTTGGTAGGGTTAGCTACTTTAAAACTAATTTCAGAAGGAAAGAGTTTAGAACTGTTGGAAGACCCTAATACTTTTATGACCATCTTAGATTCTAACCTTACATTGTTCTTAATGCTGTTAAGTTTTGCCATAGGACTGGGCGTTCTGTATTTAGTGGTGAAATACTTCCATAAACAACCTCTCAAAACGGTAACTACTTCCCGCAAAAAAACAGATTGGGGGAGAGTATGGTTTGGTTTTGGGTTGATAGCTGTTACCACGACAGTACTTACTGCTATTGACTACTATAGTAATCCACAGGATTACGAACTGCAGTTTGAGATGGTCCCTTTCTTGATTTTGGCAGTGATCGCAATCGTTATGGTCCCATTGCAGACCAGTTTCGAAGAGTATTTGTTTAGAGGGTATTTAATGCAGGGTATAGGAGTGGCAGCAAAAAACAGGTGGGTTCCTTTAGTAGTGACCTCGGTAATTTTTGGCGGGTTACACTTTTTTAACCCCGAAGTAGGTAAGATCGGGAACATTATTATGGTATACTATATAGGTACAGGTTTCTTTTTAGGCATTATGACATTAATGGATGAAGGAATGGAACTGGCACTGGGCTTTCATGCAGGAAATAACCTTGTTGCGGCATTGCTGGTGACTGCAGACTGGACAGTATTTCAAACCCATTCTGTTTTAAAAGATATTTCAGAGCCCTCCGCAGGAATCGATGTTTTGGCCCCTGTGTTTGTAATATACCCGATATTTTTAGGAATTATGGCATGGCGATATAAATGGCATGGCTGGGGAGAAAAACTTTTTGGAAAAGTAACAGCACCTTCGGAAAATCTTCAGGAAGAAATAGTTTAAAAGAACAATTTTGAAACCAACCTCACAAATACTTCATCCGGCTTTCAAACTCAACGGACTTATGTACGAATCGGCAGAAGAATTGCTGAATTTTGCAGACGGACTATTGCAGCAGGGAGATGTGCATGAAATACAAATGGCTAAGTTCATTGAGGAATGGCTCAATTTTGATGAAGAGGTAAATGTCAATACTTCGGGGTCTACCGGGAAAGAGAAGAACATCACCTTGCTAAAGGAACATATGGTAAATAGTGCTAAAGCAACAGGAGCTTTTTTTAAACTTGGTGCTGGAACCTCTGCTTTATTGTGCCTGTCACCGGATCATATTGCCGGGAAAATGATGCTTGTAAGGGCGATGGTCATGGGATGGGATCTACACGTAGTTGCACCGGAGAAGGACGCGCTAACGCAGTACGATAATGATTATGATTTTGTTGCAATGGTTCCGTATCAGGTGTTCCATTCGTTGGAAGCATTATCAAAGGTTAAGAAGTTGATCGTTGGCGGTGGCCCTGTTTCAAGAGAACTGGAAGAAAAACTACAAGAGGTCCCTACAGAGGTATTTGCTACCTACGGAATGACCGAAACGAGTACACACGTGGCAATCAAAAGACTTAATGGGCCGGCAAGGTCCGGTGTATTTTCTGCTTTGCCTAATGTAAAATTTTCTACCGATGACCGCTCATGTTTGGTTATCAATGCCCCGGAGATTCTTAGAGAACCTCTTGTAACCAATGACCTGGTAAATTTGGTTACTCCAACTTCCTTTCAATGGCTGGGACGTTTTGATAATATGATCAATTCCGGAGGCATTAAGATCTTTCCCGAGAGTTTAGAAGAGAAACTCTCGGAATATATAGATCGTCCCTTTATTATTGCTTCAGAAAAAGATGAAGAATTGGGTGAGCGTGTAATATTGATATTCCAAAATGACAAAGATGCCGATATTCCAAATTATTCTCAGGCCTTTTCAGTATTGGAAAAATACGAACGTCCTAAAAAGGTATATACAATTTCAAAATTTTCCTATACCCCAACCGGAAAAGTAAAAAGAGGTGATATTCTTCAGGTACTTAAAAGGTACCGCTAGATTTTATAAATTCTTAACTGTCCTTTATCTTATGCACCTATTATTGGACTACTTTAGAAATTTTAGAAGTGAAAAGAATTAAATGGATACATTCCCAATACAATAGTTTAGTATTTTTCCAAGAAAAATTTTTCTTTGAGGTACTTCTCTCTCCAATTTGGATTTATTTCATCTAAAACGATACCCTCAGCCAGACCAATGGAATAAAAACAAACTCTTTCTTCTTCATCAAGTTGCTTAGTTGTAATATTATTTATTTCTCCTGACAATAGAGTTTTTTTTAATTCATTAAAAGGAATATAGTCTATAAGCTTTGTTATTTCGGGGGATGCTTTATAGTCTTTCATCATTTCTAAGAACTTTATTTCTGTATATCTGGCAATACCTTCTTGCCATAGTTGGAAAGAAAAATACTTATAATCATCTTCAGTAAGAATCTTTTGGAATTTCCCCCTTTTCTTTAAATAAAGTTTGTACTTGTTTTTAAAATCTGTTTTTCCATTATTTATTTTTAACACTAATTCTTTTAAAGCAATTGCGTATTCTTTATAAGCATTAATTACATTGACTTCTTTGTAAGGGAAAGGATAATTTAACATCCACATACCTGTTGTGTCACCATTTGAAAGATTTAGACCATTGACATCTTTATGATAATCTAATGAAGTATTCGTATATTGATGAAAATGCTCATGTAGTAGGGTGATGATCCATTCTGAAGAACTTTTCCCTGTATTCTCAGGAGTTCCAATAACTATACAGCTTACACCGTTAACTGCCGGGAATGTTGCTAAGAGGCGTTTGTTAAACTTTCTTTTGCGGTAGTAAGTATTAGAGTTCAATATGGTATCATATTTAATGAAGTTAAAATCTTTTGATGGATTTGAATGATTTATCAAATACTCAAATTCATCATCTATCAATAGAATGGAAAAGGGAGTTTTGTCAAAATCACTCCAAATGCCATTGCCATATATGTTGGAAATTTTGATAGCTTCCGAAATTCGTAATTTATCATCCAGCCGAATGTCAATTTGACCAAGGGATATTTCACAAAGAGAAATTAGAATTAAAATTATTAAATGCCTCATGTTTTATTAAATTAGGGAATAAAGGTATAACTATTTTTATAGTTATACAACTATAAAAATAGTTATAATGTTGTTCAAGTTATTGGCTGGCTTTTTTTCAAAAAAATAAAAACCTATAGAAAGAATTAGTTAAACTAATAAATGAAATTGTATATAGAGGAGGTTTTAATCCAAAATCTAATTTCTATTTCTGCATTTTTAGATAATAATCAACAGAATGTTTCCCGGAGCCATACAACAAAAAGAAAATACAAAGCAGCAGAACAAGAATTGACAAAACCAGATTGGTAGTATTCATTTCACCCAAAAAATTGATCAGGACCGCACCGATAATAATTGGAAGTTGTGCAACAACTGCCCAACGGGTCAATAACCCAAAAGCTATCAAAAGGCCTCCAATAAAATGTGCCGGAGCTACATAGTGAATAGTAACCATGCCACCTACCAGGCTTTGAATAGGTTTTATAAGCTCCATGAGCATTTCACTATTTCCCATAAAATCTATTCCTTTAATGAAGAGAAAGGCACCCAAAGCTATTCGTAGCAAATCTAAGGGATAGTACGTATGAGCATTTGCCCATTTATTTAAAGATTTTATTGTTCCCATGATTGAAAGATTGAAGTTAAACAATCATAAGGTACTCATTTTTAGCGAAATGGTAAATAATTTGAAGTGATTTTAGTTTTCAACGAACTGGGAAACTCCTTTTCCATTTCCATCATTCAACCACTTCCAGTATAACTGCATTTTCATTTTACCGTTTTCAGTAAAACTTATATTTGAAACTGCTTTCCCGGCTTTTAACTCATCATTATCGGTTATACATTCGTATAACATATCGAGTTGAGTGCCTCGAAGTTTTGCAATAATTTTGCCGTATTTTATTGGGCCTCCATAATAATCTGCAGTAACAAGATCTCCATCTTGCTTGTATTTGAAAACAGTGTCCGAGTTTACTTTTCCCTTATCAGAATTTTCAACAAGGGAAAAAGTCTTGTTGTTAAAATCAATTGAATTCATAAGCTTCCGTATTTCTATATTAATGTATCACAGAAAGTTAAGGAATTTTATTGAATTTTTTCAATTTTCTTTTTTGAAATTTTGTAAAAAAATACTGAGGCCAATAATCCTATAACAGCAAAGCCGGAAAGCATCATAAACACATGTTGATGGCCGGGTTCTCCGGGCGAATTATCCAGAAGATATCCCATTGCCGGGCCCATAAAAATATCCGGCGTATAGCCTATAAGAGAAATAAGCCCTACGGCTGTTCCGGTGACCGCAAGCGGAATAAGCCCTTCCTGCATAGCCGCAAAATAAAGTGTTCTAAAGGCATAAACGCCCGTTGCGGTGATCAATAAGGACATTAGGAAGAAAACACTCATGGAAGGCTCTATAACACCGGAAGCAAAGATCAAAGCTCCAATTAGCATTGTTATGAAGCCAAGTATCATCATAAGTGAAGTTTTGGTTATATCTGCAAGAAAACCAATGGCTATTCCAACGACCGGCCGAATGTATAATAAAAAGGTACCCACTTTAGCCGATTCTATTTCATCGTATAGCATCACTTCTTTGGCATATAATGAGAATACATCGGTGATCTTATAACCAACATAGGCACAAAGGATAATGATCATAAGAAGCCAGACTGTTGGAATTCTTATAACAATATTAAAGTTCGAAAATGTTTCTATCCAGGATTTTCTGGTTACGGCTGTTTCTTCGGAAGAATTGTTCTTCAGAAACAAAAGGACCAGTAAGCCAATGCCTCCTATAATAGAGGAAGAAATAAGAATCACATACCGAAAAGCTTCTTTACGCTCACTAAAAGCAGCTTCGGCAATTTCAGTAGTGATAAATATAGAAAAGATCAACACTCCAAGTGATCCAAATCCGGCAGCTACCAATCCACGGCCTCCGTCCAAAAATCCAAATGCCCGCCCCTGGCTCTTAATACCTCCCCAAACACGGGTGGCTTTTATCATTGCGGCCCAAAACAGGAAAATAGTAGTAAATCCCCAATATCCATAAAGAATCTTTAAAGCAGTATAGGATGGAAATGTAGCCAAAACAATCCCTCCCGCGGCTGTTAAGAACAAGGCTGTTGCAATAAGGATCTTTGGTTTAAATTTATCTGCTAAACTACCTCCAAAGAGATAAGATATAAAAGCTACGATTCCATAAATTGAAAAACAGGTACCTAACTCCAGGTTGTTGAGGTTAAAGACATCCAGAAAAGTGGGCCGAAATACCCGGGCTAATACAAAAGGTAAAATAAAAACTGCTTCTCCGGCTAAAATGAGCAATAGAATTATATAAAAAGGCTGTTTGGATGTTTGAGCGCCCATTAAACTTGAATTACACCTAAATTAAATGGTTTCTCAACAGGAGCATGATTAGCCGCCTCGATTCCCATAGAGATCCATTTGCGTGTGTCTAAAGGGTCTATCACTGCATCTGTCCAGATTCTAGAAGCAGCATAATAAGGTGAAATTTGATTGTCGTAACGTGCCTTGATCTTGTTGTACAGTTCTTTTTCAACTTCGGGAGTAATGGTCTCTCCTTTCTTCTTTAAGGAAGCAGTTTCAATTTGTAATAATACTTTTGCTGCACTATTACCACTCATAACAGCTAACTCGGCACTGGGCCAGGCAACAATGAGTCGTGGATCATAGGCCTTGCCACACATAGCATAATTCCCTGCGCCGTATGAGTTTCCTATGACAACGGTAAATTTAGGTACGACACTATTGCTTACGGCATTTACCATTTTAGCTCCGTCTTTTATAATTCCCCCATGTTCACTCTTGCTTCCTACCATGAATCCTGTAACATCCTGTAAAAAGACCAGTGGGATCTTTTTCTGATTGCAATTGGCAATAAACCGTGTAGCTTTATCTGCACTATCACTATAGATCACACCTCCAAATTGCATTTCACCTTTTTTGGTTTTTACCAATTTTCTTTGATTGGCAACAATTCCAACTGCCCAACCGTCAATGCGTGCATAACCGGTAAGGATGGTTTTTCCATATCCCTTTTTGTATTCCGTAAAATCGCCATTGTCGACAAGGCGGGTTATAATTTCCAGCATATCATACTGGTCGGCTCTGGATTTTGGCAATAGGCCGTAAATATCTTCGGGATTAAGCTGTGGTTGTTCCGGTTTTTCTCTATTGAATCCGGCTTTATCATGATCTCCGATTTTTGCAACGATCCCTTTTATGGTATCCAGTGCATTTTTGTCGTCTTTTGCCTTGTAATCGGTTACACCGCTAATTTCACAATGTGTGGTAGCCCCACCTAAGGATTCATTATCAATACTTTCTCCAATGGCAGCTTTTACAAGGTAGCTTCCCGCAAGGAAAATACTTCCTGTTTTATCTACGATCAAGGCTTCGTCACTCATGATCGGTAAATATGCACCTCCTGCAACACAGCTTCCCATTACTGCAGCGATCTGCGTAATTCCCATACTGCTCATTACAGCATTGTTTCGGAAAATACGTCCAAAATGCTCTTTATCCGGAAAGATCTCATCCTGCATTGGAAGATATACTCCGGCGCTATCTACCAAATAAATGATGGGCAATCTGTTTTCTATGGAAATCTCTTGTGCCCGTAAGTTCTTCTTTGCGGTTATAGGAAACCATGCGCCGGCTTTTACTGTTGCATCATTTGCAACCACGATACATTGTTTTCCTTTTATGTATCCAATTTTTACTACAACTCCACCACTTGGAGCACCTCCGTGTTCTTCATACATTCCATCACCGGCAAAAGCGGCAATTTCAATGGATGGGCTTTTAGTGTCCAATAAGTAATCTATACGTTCCCGGGCTGTCATCTTCCCCTTGGAATGATGTTTTTCAATTCGTTTTTGACCGCCGCCCAATTTTACTTTGGCAAGTCTTTTACGTAATTCGGAAACTAATAGTTTATTGTGATCTTCGTTTTTATTGAAGTTAATGTCCATTCTGTTGAGTGATTTGCTCAAAAATACAAAAGTATGGTATTTTGAATACTGAAAAATCTATTTTATTACCGATATTTGCCTTCGCTCATTATTGCTTTGGCTGAATGAGCAATAAAATCAAAAATATGATGAATAAAAATACAGTATTGAGTTGGGCCACATTTATAATGATTGTTGTAGGCGTCGGGCTCATTTCATTAGGCGCTTTTAAATATGATGATGTAGCCGGTTGGGGCTTTGCTTCTGTCGGAATTGGTTTCTTTGCCATCGCCTGGGTTTTTAACGCTTTAAAAGGGCGCGTTTAGTAATTAACAATAAATCTTCTGAAAAATGTCTGACGATAAGAAAGTGATCTTCTCGATGTCCGGAGTGACAAAAACGTTTCAAAACGCACAAACTCCGGTACTCAAAAATATTTATTTAAGTTTCTTCTACGGAGCTAAAATCGGGATCTTGGGGCTTAACGGAAGCGGTAAATCCACATTGCTCAAAATTATAGCCGGAGTAGAAAAGAATTACCAGGGAGATGTCGTTTTTGCTCCCGGGTATACTGTAGGTTATCTGGAACAAGAACCGAAACTTGATGACTCTAAGACCGTTATTGAAATTGTTAAAGAAGGGGTAAAGGAGGTAGTTGAAGTACTTGATGAGTATAATAAGATCAACGACATGTTTGGGTTGCCGGAAGTATATGAGAATCCTGATAAAATGCAGGAGCTTATGGACAAACAAGCGACCTTACAGGACAAAATTGATGCAACCAATGCATGGGAACTGGATACCAAACTGGAAATTGCCATGGATGCCTTGCGTACACCGGAGCCGGACAAGCCCATTAGTGTCCTCTCAGGAGGAGAACGCAGGCGTGTAGCACTGTGCAGATTATTATTACAGGAACCGGATGTATTGTTGTTAGACGAACCTACCAACCATTTGGATGCCGAAAGTGTACATTGGCTGGAACATCATTTATCTCAATATAAAGGAACTGTAATCGCTGTAACACACGACCGTTATTTCCTGGATAATGTAGCCGGATGGATACTGGAACTGGATAGAGGAGAAGGGATTCCATGGAAAGGAAATTATTCATCATGGCTGGACCAAAAATCAAAAAGATTAGCACAGGAGCAAAAACAGGCTAGTAAGCGTCAAAAAACTTTGGAACGTGAGCTGGAGTGGGTGCGAATGGCTCCTAAAGGAAGGCAGGCGAAACAAAAAGCCCGTTTGAGCAATTATGATAAATTGATGAGTCAGGATCAAAAGCAGCTGGATGAGAAACTGGAGATCTATATTCCCAACGGGCCTCGCCTTGGTACCAATGTGATCGAAGCAAAAGGAGTTGCTAAGGGATATGAGGATAAGTTGTTATATGAAGATCTTAACTTTAAATTACCACAGGCTGGAATAGTAGGAATTATTGGGCCCAACGGAGCAGGTAAAACCACTATCTTTAGAATGATCATGGGGGAAGAGACTCCAGATAAAGGTGAATTTGAAGTGGGAGAGACTGCAAAGATCGCCTATGTGGACCAATCACATTCTAACATAGACCCCAACAAAAGTATCTGGGAAAATTTTAGCGACGGACAAGAACTTGTTATGATGGGAGGGAAGCAGGTAAATTCACGAGCTTATTTAAGCAGATTCAACTTTAGTGGAAGTGAGCAAAACAAAAAAGTTGCTACGCTTTCCGGAGGTGAGCGTAACCGTTTGCATCTGGCAATGACATTAAAGGAAGAAGGGAATGTATTATTGTTGGATGAACCTACCAACGACCTGGATGTAAATACATTGAGAGCTTTGGAAGAAGGGCTGGAAAACTTTGCGGGTTGTGCTGTAGTGATCTCTCACGACCGTTGGTTCTTAGACAGGATATGTACACACATTCTTGCCTTTGAAGGTGAAAGCCAGGTATATTTCTTTGAAGGAAGCTTTAGCGACTATGAAGAAAATAAGAAGAAACGTTTAGGTGGTGACCTACTTCCAAAACGTATCAAATACAAGAAATTAATACGCTAATGCCTCTTTCCAAAATAAAGGCTATTGCGTTTGATGCCGATGATACCCTTTGGGTAAATGAAACACTTTTTAGGAATGCTGAAAAGGAATTCTGTGAATTGATGCGGGATTATCTGCCTGAAGAAAAGTGCAATCAATTACTTTTTGAAGTTGAAATGCAGAACCTTCCATTGTATGGTTACGGGATCAAACCATTTACATTATCTTTAATAGAAGCTGCCATACGTTTTTCAGATGGAAAAATTCACATGAGTGCTATAAGCGAATTAATTCGCAGAGGTAAAGAAATGCTTGAAGCTCCTGTTGAATTGTTGGGAGGTATTGAAGATACACTGGCTCAATTAACCAAAAGATACAAATTGGTCATGGCTACTAAAGGAGATCTGTTGGACCAGGAAAGGAAGCTCATAAAATCCGGGCTGGAACCTTATTTTCACCATATCGAAATTGTTTCGGACAAAACCGAAAAGCAGTATCAGAAACTGGTGAATCACTTAGATATTTCCAACGAAGAATTTTTAATGGTTGGCAATTCCGTGAAAAGTGATATTCTACCGGTTTTAAATATCGGTGCTCATGCTTTTCATATACCATTTCATACCACTTGGGCCCATGAAGTTGTTCAGGAGCCTGTTACACACGGTAATTACCGGCAATTATCTGCTGCTACCGATATGTTGGAATTACTTTGAACTTTTGGCAAAAGTCCTATCGAACAACTAACTTCTTAGTGACAAACTGATTTCCACTTTGCAATCTTACAAAGTAGATTCCCGATGTTAAATCTGATGTAGGGAATGTCATTTGTTGAGCCGTGTCAAAATTTCCTTCAAAAAGGGTTCTTAATTTCTTTCCGCTGATATCATATAAAGAAATACTTCCTTCTGAAGAAATGGTATGTTCAACTGTAAATTGCGTTGTAGCCGGATTTGGATAAATAGCAATTTCCTTCAAGGCGATCAAATTATCATCTGTGCCTAACACAATATTCGACAGGTCGTAGCTGTGCATGGACCGTCCAAAAGTACCCGCATATAAGGTATTGGTAGGTTCATGCAGTTTTAAATCCCGGATGATGGTCAAAGGGAGGTCATTTCCTAAGATATCCCAACTTGCTCCGTCATTTTGTGAATACCAAACGTTGAGGTCTGTTGCTACGATTAAAAGGTCTTCCGTAGAATTTATAATAATATCATTCACAGGAATACCCGGTAGATTGGAAGAGATATCTGTCCAATTCTGCCCTGCGTCAGTAGTTTTAAAAACATGTGGGTCATAGTCCAACACACCAAAGCCTGAAAAAGTAACGTAAGCTGTCTGATCGTCACTTGGAGAAATAGCAATAGACGTGACATATCTGTCCGGCAAACCACTACTGATATTGGTCCAGGTAGTACCCCCGTCGAAAGTTACATTTACATTTCCATCATCACTTCCCGTATAAATAGCATCCAGATTATTATAAGATGGAGCTATAGCTGTAAGTGTTCCATAGGATAATGAACCGCTTGGATGCTGGCCGTTGGTAAGGTCCGGACTTATAGCAGTCCAAAATACCGCTCTGTCCGAGATGTATAATCTATTACTTCCGTAAAAAGCTTTTTCAGAATTAAAAGGAGACAAAACCACAGGAGTGTTCCAATTGGTCCTGTCGGAGCCACTTATTCCGTCCGTTGCATTTACAAAATTACTTCCTCCGTTTGTAGACCTGCGTAGATTTCCCCATTGAGCTTCGCCATAAACATAACTATTGTCAACAGGGTCCACATTTACATGGAAACCATCTCCGCCTATAATAGCAGCCCAGTCGTTTGTACCGGCCGTTAATGTTCGTATCGTGTTATTATCTTGTGTTCCACCATATAATCTTTCAGGTTGAGTATAGTCTACTTCAATGTTGTAGAACTGCGTAATTGCGAGATTTGTAAACTTGGCCCATGAACTACCTCCGTTTTGAGAAAGGTAAACTCCGCCGTCATTACCAGCTAAAATACGGTCGTTATTAATTTGGGAGAATTCCAATGCGTGGTGATCCACATGCATTCCGTTTACCTGTTGCCAGTTATTGCCGCCATCGGTGGTTTTAGACATTAACTGCCCCAATACATATACTTCATCCGGATCGGTAGGGTTAACTCGAATATTTCCAAAATACCACCCGAAAGAGGCATCAATCCCGTTTAATTCAGCCAAGGTGACCAGTGTCCAATTGTCCCCGTTGTCATCAGATCTGTACAAACCGTTAAACTCATTTGTGATCTCGTTTGTAGTGAAACGGGCATAGACTGTAGATGGATTGGATTCAGAAATTGCCAAACCAATTCTTCCGGTTTGAGGATCTGGAGCCGGAAGTCCATTTGCCGCGCCTAGTTCTGTCCATGTGGTTCCGCCGTCAACAGAACGATGAATAACAGAAGTAACTCCGCCATAATCACGTTGCCATGGTTTACGGGTACGTTCCCACATAGCAGCAAAAATAATATTAGTGTTTTGAGGATTCATAGCGACATCAATAGCTGCCGTAGAATCTGTTACAAATAGCACCTGTTCCCAACTGGTACCTCCGTTGGTTGTTCTGTATATCCCTCTTTCCTGGTTGTAACCATATAGTTTTCCGGTAGCTGCCGCAAAAACTCTATCCGGATCATTAGGGTCCACTACTATGCGTCCAATATGATCGCTGCCGTCCAAACCAATATTGGTCCAGCTGGCACCGGCATCGTCAGACCTATAGATCCCATCTCCATAAAAGGCACCGGATGTTGCACTTCCATTGGCTTCTCCGGTTCCTACATAGATTCTTTGTGAATTGGAAGGTGCAATGGCAATATTTCCTATAGAAGGCTTTCCTATTTCGTCGAAAATAGGTGTCCAGCTATCTCCTGCATTGATGGTCTTAAAAACGCCACCAACAGCTGTAGAAACATAAAAAACATCGTCATCATCCGGAGATATTGCGACATCGGTGACTCTTCCCCCGGTATTAAACGGACCAATTAACTCCCAATCGCTTCCATTGGATTCAGGCCGTGCAGAAAGAATACTTCTTGCCTGATCCGTTGCATCCTCGATCGCTTTTCGGTTAATATAATTGTTGGGATATGCACGTTGATTGTACATCCATTCGTGTGGGTATTCACCCATCAATGAATCGTTTTCAGTAGCAGTAGAATCTTTTTCAGAAAAAAGTAACAGAGCAGTTATGCCCAATATTGAAACATAAAATAATAGCCTTAGGGTAGTGTTTTTCATAGCATTGCATTTTATCCAAAGATAGTATAAGAAAAGCTAATTTGAAAAACTTCTTAAAAGGACTATCTTTAGCTTCCTAAATTTCCAGATATGCAGACCAATTTTCGCCTTTATTCTTTCATTGTTGTTTTCTTACTTTTTTCGTTTCAACTTTCGGCTCAACTTCAAAAAAACTTTGAAGCTTTAGATGTGTTTCAGTTGGAATACACCGGAGATCCACAAATATCACCTGACGGGGATTATATCGTATACCGCCGTACAGGTTTTGATATTATGAAGGACCGCAGTAAAGGAAATCTTTGGATACTTAGTACCGATGGTAGAAAGATCCACCACAAGCTGTCGACTCGCGAAGGAAGTGAAGGAAGTGCACGGTGGTCACCTTCAGGCGACCGAATTGCTTTTGTAAGTAGTACCGATGAGGGAAGTGAGATCTATTTGTATTGGACCTCTACAGGGGCTATAGCTAAACTGTCACAGCTTGAAAATAGCCCTTCGGCGATAACATGGTCTCCCGATGGCACTAAGATCGCTTTTTCAATGAAAGTAAATGAAAAGCCGCCTGTAATTGCAAAAATGCCCTCTAAGCCCAAAGATGCAAAATGGGCAGAAGCTCCCAGAATTACTGACAGGCTTAAGCATGAAGCAGATGGTACCGGATACTTAAAACCCGGTTTCAGACATATTTTTGTGATTCCTTCGGAAGGAGGCACACCCCGGCAGCTCACCAGTGGAAATTTTAATCATGGAGGTAATTTGTCCTGGTCTCCGAACGGGCAACTCATTTATTTTTCGGCAAATAGGAACGAGGATTGGGAATACGATTTCAGGAATTCCGAGATCTATTCGGTAAATACAAATACAGGGGTTATCAATACTCATACCGACCGCAATGGGCCAGACCGGTCACCTAAGGTTTCTCCAAACGGAAAGTACATTGCCTACCTGGGATTTGAGGATAAGGTACAGGCTTATCAGATCACACAATTACAATTGATGGATGCAAACGGAACCAATAAAAGAGTACTTTCTTCCGGGTTTGACCGAAGCATAAGCAATGTGACCTGGTCTAAGGATAGCAAGGGTCTTTATTTTAAGTACAATGACCTGGGTGTTACTAAGATCGGCTATATCAATTTAAAGGGGAAGGTAACAGATGTTGTGAATAATGTTGGAGGAACAACGTTAGGGCGGCCCTATTCCAGTGGTAGTTTTAGTGTTTCTAACCAGGGAAAGATCGCTTATACTATTTCACGTACAGACAGGCCTGCCGATGTTGCCATAGTAGAAAAGGGGTCTAAGCCTGAAGTTCTGACGGGTGTAAATGACGATCTTATTAACTATCGAAACATGGGAACGGTAGAAGAGATATGGTACAAATCTTCTGTAGATGGAAGAGATATACAGGGATGGATAGTGTATCCACCAAACTATAAAAAAGGAGACAAAGCGCCTTTACTGGTTGAAAACCACGGAGGCCCAATTTTAAATTACGGACCTCATTTTTCAGCTGAAATACAATTGTATGCTGCTGCAGGTTATGTAGTTTTTTATCCTAACCCAAGAGGAAGTACCAGTTACGGAGAAGAGTTTGGAAATTTGCTATTCAATAACTATCCCGGTGAAGATTATAATGATGTGATGGATGGAGTGGACGAATTAATTAAGAAAGGGATCGCTAATGAAGATCAATTATATGTTACCGGAGGAAGTGCAGGAGGAATTATGACCGCATGGATCATTGGAAAGAACAATCGTTTTAAAGCAGCTGTTGTGGCTAAACCGGTAATGAACTGGATCAGTAAGACCCTGGTGGCAGATAATTATTATGGGTATGCTAATTCACGTTATCCGGGACAACCCTGGGAAAACTTTGAGAATTATTGGAAATTCTCTCCTATATCTTTGGTAGGAAATGTAGAAACACCCACTATGGTGATGGTAGGGATGAACGATTTACGAACTCCGCCAAGTGAAGCCAAACAATTATATCACGCGTTGAAATTGAGGAAGATCGAAACGGTATTGGTAGAGATACCCGAAGCTTCTCACGGTATTGCATCACGCCCCAGTAATTTAATTACTAAAGTGGCACATACGTTGGCTTGGTTGGAGAAGTATAAATAAATAATCTAAAATACCAACTCCATTTTTATGTTACTTCGTTTATAGGGCCTGTCCGGTTCTACGGGAATTTCTATAAAGCCATATTTTCGGTAAATATAGATGGCGTTTTCCAGTTTTGTATTAGAATAAAGGACCAGTTTTTTAAAATTATTTTGTTTTGCAAAATCAATACAATGCTGCATTAGCTTCTGCCCAATTTTTTTGCCACGCTGGTTAGGTGATACTGCCATCTTTGTGAGTTCAAAGATACCTTCTTCCATTTTCATTAGTGCTACCGTACCAAGGGCGATGCCATCTTCAACCGCGAAGAAGATATGCCCTCCGGGTTTTAGGATGTATTGGTTAGGATTGCTTAAAACCTCTCTGTCCAGGTCCTCCACATAAAAATAGGTCTCCACCCATTCAATATTCAGGTCATAAAAGGCTTGTGCATATTCCTTTTTAAAGGAGGTGATCCGGATCGTCTTTTGTTTTTCGATCTTTTCTTTTATGGTTTCCATAAATTTTCCGGAGTGTAAGCACTGCTCGAACATCCCGATATGTTCTATGAGCGTATTGGCTGGAGTATTGGTATATTCTTTTACCGTTTCATCCATGATCTTCCACAGTGGCCTTATTTTCGAAAGAAGTGTAATTCCTTTTTCAGAAAGTGTAATTTGCTTTTTCCGTTTGTCCGTAGCATCTTCTTCCAGAAGAACCAGGCCTTTTTTTTGAAGCTTATTGATGGTTTGAGTAACGGCCGGTTGAGACGTTAAGAGTGACTCCCGTAAAGTTGTATTTGTAATTTCTTTACAGGATGATATTTTATAAAATGCCGGAAACAGGTAAGGATCAAAATCTATTCCCTGATCGTCATAAATGAATTGGATCTCTTTCATCAGGCTCTCACTAAGCCTTTTGAGCCTGGAGCCCAATCCAATTTCACCAAGAGCTTGTAATGTATCCATATAAGTATTTATATAAGTGCTTATGTAAAAATATAAAAGAATTTTATAACTACAAAATTTCTGTAGATTTTTAAGAGTTATTTAGCACTAACTAAGAGGGTGGTTTTACATTTTGGAATCGATATAGGCTATCGTTTCTTCCTCTATTGCAATGGTTTTACTATATATGTTAGCAGCTTTAGAAAGAATAGCATCGGCAAACTCACGGTCTTTGATGTCTTTTGCATTGATACGTACATTAAAGTAAGCACCTATTACTGCGGTTCGGGCACACAGGATACCTACACCTGCATCAGATAACGAACTTTGTAACCCATCTTTTACCATAGCCTGCATCACCTCCATAGACTGGTAGGCTGTTTCCATAACCTGAAACGGAATCTCCGTTGCATATTTGGTTGCTTCTTCAATGGCAGCTTTTCTGGCTTCCTTTTCTGAATCTGTACCTTGTGGCATTCTAAAACCGTCAATTATTTTATTGAAAGCATTGGTATCCTCATCTACTAAGAATAGCAATCTATTTTTGTAATCTTGTCCTTTTTCAGCCCATTGTGAGTAGAATTCCCACTTGTCATCCCAACCGGCTTTATGTGCTGACAGATTTGCAACCATGGTTCCTAAGGCAACTCCTAAAGTACCAACGTAAGCTGCAATAGAACCTCCTCCCGGGGCCATAGATTCACCGGCAGTTTCATCTGCAAAATCATCCAGTTTGAAATCTATTAATTTTTTCTTTCCGTCGTCGAGCATATACTCGATGATCTTTTCCTGAGGGTTGAAAGGCTTCAGGTCGTCCAGACCAAGGGACTTTACTGCGATCTTGATCTTTTCACTTTCAGCAATTCCTAATGACCGCCCCTGCTTGGTAAGGAAATAATCGGCAGCATCGAGCATGGCCTGTAAAGGTATCAGGCCTATTAATTCAGATCCTGTAACTCTCAAACCTCTTTTTTCAGCTGCCTTACAGGTTTCATCAAAAGCGACATGCATTGAAGTGATTGAAATATTAGTAAGGTTGTATGAAATTTGTGCAATTCCATATTCTTCGATATACCACCCTATACCTTTTACCGCTTTTAATTTTCCGGGAATACGAACCGGCTCTCCGTTAGCGTCTAAGACCTTTTTCCCTGTAATTGGGTTCCCTTCCCGTTTTACACGTCCGGCTTCTCTAATATCGAATGCAATGGCATTGGCTCTTCGGGTGGAAGTGGTATTTAGATTAACATTGTATGCTATCAGGAAATCGCGTGCCGAAATAGCGGTTGCGCCGGTTTTCACTACACTCTCATTAAATTCTGAAGGGCCAAAATCCGGTTTCCAATCCGGATCTGATAACTTTTTTGGTAAACCTTCATATTCTCCCGAACGGCAATTGGCCAAGTTTTTACGTTTGTCTTCTTTCGCGGCTTTTTCATAAAAATATCCGGGAATTCCCAGTTCTTTGCCTACACGTTCCCCTAATTTATGAGCATATTTTGCAGTTTCTTCTAAACTAATATTAGAGATCGGTACCAATGGACAAACATCGTTAGCACCAAAACGGGGGTGTTCACCGCTATGCTTACTCATATCTATTAATTCGGATGCCTTTTTAATAAGCCTGAAAGCAGCTTCTATAACAGGTTCCGGAGCTCCAACAAAAGTGATCACGGTCCTGTTGGTTGCTTTTCCGGGATCTACATCCAGCAATTTTACTCCTTCCACTGTTTCCACTACGCTGGCAATGGTTTGTATTTTTACACTGTCACGGCCTTCACTGATGTTTGGCACACATTCTATAAGTTGTTTCTGCATGATCTCTGTTTTGGAGCCCAAATTTAGGTATGTTTTTTTATTTGGACGGAATCATTTTTAAAAAAGAATCGGGTTTAGATCAATTTACCGTTAAGTAGTACTTTATCAACCAAATTACTTCCAAAAGCATACGGTAAATACCCATAGGAAGGAATCTCTTTAGTGATAATTACATTTGCTTTCTTTCCTTTGGTAATACTTCCGTGTGTCTCGCTTAGCCCCATTGCATAGGCCCCATTTATAGTAGCTGCATTGATAGCTTCTTCCGGAGTTAATTTCATTTTTATGCAAGCAGTAGCAACCACAAAATTCATATTTCCACTTGGAGTGGACCCCGGATTGTAATCTGTTGCGAGTGCCAGGGGCAATCCGGCATCTATCAATTGTCGCCCCGGAGTATACGGAATACTCAAAAAATAAGAGCAGGAGGGAAGTGCTACCGGCATCGTATCAGAGCCTTGTAATGCTTTTATATCATCATCTGTCAGAACCTCCAAATGGTCAACACTTAACGCATGATGTTTTACACCCATGGCAATGCCTCCCAGAGCGGTAAATTGATTCACGTGAATTTTTGGAATAAGACTGTATTTCTTTGCTTCGGAAAGAATACGGTCGGTATCTTCAACCGAAAAATAACCTTCTTCACAAAAAACATCTACATATTCGGCAAGTCTGTCTTTAGCCACTTTTGGAAGCATTTCATTGCAAACCATGTCCAAATACCCTTCTTTATTTCCTTTAAATTCAACAGGTAATGCATGTGCTCCCAGGAATGTGGTTTTTATGGCAACCGGATAATTTTTTCCCAGTTTTTTCGCAACCCTTAGCATTTTTAATTCGGCTTCAGTGGTAAGTCCATAACCGCTTTTTATTTCTATGGCGCCGGTGCCTAAACGCATCACTTCCTCTAACCGGGAAGCCGATTGATGATACAGGTCTTCTTCCGAAGTATTCTGTAATTTTTTTGCGCTGTTCAAAATCCCGCCGCCTTTTTCGGCAATTTCCTGATAGCTCAGCCCGTTGATCCTGTCAACAAATTCCTGTTCTCTGTTCCCTGCGTACACAAGGTGGGTATGAGAGTCACACCAGGCAGGTAGAACGATCCTTCCTGTACAATCTATAGTTTCGGGAACCTGGAGTTCTGTTAGGTTTTCCATCTTTCCGAAGTCAGCGATACGGTCATCTTCCACCAGTAACCAGGCATTTTTAATAGTTGGTAGCTCTTTCATAGCCGCTCCACTAATTTTTGCTGGTGAATCTTCCCAAACCTGAAGCAGTTCTTTAATATTTGTTAACAAAACTTTCATTGGCTAAAGATAGCAAACCTGAAAATGAATTTATAACTTAGAGCTTTAAAAAAGATCTTTTAGATGAAATCGAATAAACCAGGGCTAAATACAATTTGTACACATGTTGGGGGAGTAGAGGACAAGGAGTTTAAAGGTGCAATTTCGCCTTTGTACATGTCAAGTTCGTATGCCTATGAAAATGTAGATATTAAGCGTTACCCGCGCTATTTTAATACACCTAACCAGGAAGCGTTGTGTAAAAAGATAGCGATGCTGGAAAATGCAGAGGAGGCTTTGTTGTTTGGAAGTGGAATGGCTGCTGTAAGTACCACAATACTCGCTTTTTTGGAACAGGGAGACCATATTGTTTTACAAAAGACATTATACGGGGGGACGTTCAATTTTGTTTCGGAGGAGCTTAATAAGTTTGGTATTGAGTATTCTTTTACCGAAGGATTTTCTGAAACGGATTTTATTTCGGCAATTAAAGAAAATACCAAAGTGATCTTTATTGAAACACCTTCTAATCCGTTGATGTTACTTACTGATATTGAAATGATTTCCCGTACCGCAAAAGAACGTGGTATTATAACTATGATAGACAATACTTTTGCAACTCCTATCAACCAGACGCCTATTGACCTTGGTATAGATATAAGTATTCACAGTGCTACAAAATATATGGGAGGACACAGTGATATTTCTGCCGGTGCGGTAGCTGCAAGCGAAGAACATATTCAGCGTATTTGGAACAAAGCCAAAAACCTGGGAGGTAATTTAAGCGATTTTACGGTTTGGCTATTGGAGCGCAGTATGAAAACAATGGCAATTCGTGTAAAAGCGCAAAACAGGAATGCCAAAAAGATGGCAAAATGGTTGGAGAAACATCCATTGGTAGCCAAAGTACATTATCCGGGATTAAAGAGCCACCCGGACTACCAACTCGCAAAAAAACAAATGAGAGGATATACGGGCGTGGTTTCCTTTGAATTAAGTGAAAGCGCGGACACCGGAAAATTTACGGAAGCACTTAAATTGGTGAAACGATCCATGAGTCTGGCCGGTGTTGAATCTACCATATTGTCCCCCATAAAAACATCACATTTTTTATTAAGCCCTGAAGAGAGGTCCCGCCAGGGAATCTCAGACGGATTGTTAAGGCTTTCGGTAGGAATAGAAGATAAAAAGGATCTGATAGCTGATTTTGAACAGGCTTTTGAAAAGGTTTCTGAAGAACAGTTTGAAAAAATATAAATAATTTTACGTTCAATTTAAAAGATATCCGCTTAGACGGACCATTCATATGAAGTTAGATATACTTGCTATTGGTGCACATCCCGATGATGTTGAATTAGGTTGTGGCGCTACTATTTCAAAAGAAATAAATAATGGTAAAAAAGTAGGGATACTGGATCTTACCAGAGGAGAATTGGGAACGAGAGGGACTGCTGAAATTCGTGATAAAGAAGCGGCCAATGCTGCTAAAATACTGGGTGTTTCCGTGCGTCTTAATCTGAAACTGGCAGATGGATTCTTTTTGAACGATAAAGCTTCACAATTAGAGATCATCAAAATAATAAGAAAGTATCAACCGGATATCGTTCTTTGCAATGCTGTTGATGACAGGCACATTGACCATGGCAAAGGCAGCAAGCTTGCCAGTGATGCGTGTTTTTTAAGCGGTTTACGGAAGATCGAGACCAGATACGAAGAAAGTTACCAAAAGCCCTGGCGCCCAAAGCAGGTCTATCATTATATCCAATGGAAAAACATTGAACCGGATGTGGTTGTAGATGTTTCCGGATTTTTGGATAAGAAACTGGAAGCGGTTTTTGCGTATGAAAGTCAGTTTCATAAAGAAGATGCTAATGAACCCGAAACTCCTATTTCATCAACTAATTTTAGAGACAGTATTAGTTACAGAGCCCAGGATATAGGACGTTTAATTGGTGTTGCTCATGGAGAAGGCTTTACTGCGGAGCGTTATGTAGCTGTAGATTCACTATTTCATTTGATCTAAAAAAATCTTGAAGTATGCTATTGCGCATACGTTGTAAATACTTTATATTTGCATCCTCCTACGCAAAGCGTTGCTTAGCTACGGAGGGCGCAGGCCTAAAAACTGTAAAATGGTGGTTGTAGCTCAGCTGGTTAGAGCGCTAGATTGTGGTTCTAGAGGTCGCCGGTTCGAAACCGGTCTTCCACCCAAAAAAAGCTTCTCAATCTTGAGAGGCTTTTTTGTTTTATATGGTATTCAATTTATCTACTGTCAATAGTTTTAATTTCTATAGAACAGTAGCGTATAATAATATATTCCATGAATAGATTTAATAATTCCGAAACCTGAATGTGTATAATTACCTTCAATGATCTTTTTATGACTCTCACTATGTAACCAGGCAGTAACAACTGTTTCGGCAGTATCATAACCAAAAGCTACATTCTCACCTACTACAATGGCTCCCATTAGCTTTAAAGACTGCGAACGAAAACTAAAGTTATCGTGATTAATTTGTCCTTTGTCAATCATATACTTTGTATGTCCCACAGATAGGGCAGAAGCATAATGTTCGTCTTTTTTTAAGGGTTCCAGTCCTACATTGGCTCTATGTTTGTTAATTAAGAGTAATATCTCGTTTGCCATCTTCCAGTCGTTCTCTTTTATAAGAGTTAGATCTATAGTGATAGTATCTCTATCCAAAACATCTTCATTTTTAACACAGGATGTGATACCGGATAGTATTGCCATATAGATAAGACATATCTTAAATAGTTTCATGACTTGTTTTTGATGTTAAAGAATTAAGACCCTCCAGTAGTTTTTAGAGGTAGTATGGACTTATGCGTATCGACCCTATATTAGGATGTCATTCATTTTAAACAAAAAGACTATTCATATTCTCCATTTTACCCAAACAATAACAATAGGATCATTTACAGCGGCTCCATTTCCTGTTGCTCTTACAGCCAAATAATCTCCGGCATTAAAATCCAAATTGTAGGTTGTTAAGGCAAAGGCACCATTGGTAAGATTGAAACGTCCGCTTAGATTTGGATCGACATTATTGGCTATATTGGCCCCGTTCTTCATTAGTCTCATTCGCTTTGTTGAATTTCCTCCGGAACTTTTTGCAGTAACACAAACGATGGTACCATTGTATGGCATTAGTGCGCCGCTGTTAGTAAGTGCAACATCACCGCCAAACCGCAAGATCTGATTATCTGCAGAGAGGCCATACCCAAATTGAAGGGCGGTAGATTCAACAGTTAACCATTTTCTCCTGACGGCATCATACATGAATAATTTATCTTCTATCACTGCTATCTGCCCCATATCAGAGCCTAAAGGTGTACTTTGAGGATTAAGTTCAAGTGCAGGAATTCCAGAACTTGCAGCTTCTATTTCCAGCTCTGAAGTAGGGTTTACGGTGCCAATACCAACTTGTGCAAACATTGGAAATGTACTTATTCCGCAAAGAAAAAAGAGCAAAACCTTCTTATGGTTAAAACAGATCCTTTTCATAGTATTATTCAATGAATTTTATAAGCATAAAAGCAAGAATTTTAGAAGAAAGGAGAGGAATGAAATATGGAAACCAAACCTTAAGACAACAGTTTTAGTTACTCAATTATAATTTCATTAGTTAGAAAGAAGGAAGGAATCTTAAATTATACACTAATGACTAATGATGAGCATTTCATATTTACCTCTCCTTGTCAAGTTCAATTCATCTTATTATTGTTAGTTATTTTGCATATTTTTTTTGGTCATAAACCTTGGTTTATATTTGTTTAGACAATTATTTTCGCCTTTATTTATTGGTAATAATAAATTCACTTCTTCTATTTTGCTGGTGTTCATCTTCACTACAATCCATTCCATTGCTGCATGAATTCAATAAAAATGATTCTCCATATCCACGCCCTGAAAGCCTGGAACGTTCAATACCTCGTGATACCAAATAGTCTATGGTAGATTTTGCGCGCCTGTTAGATAGTTTCATATTGTAATTATCATTAGCCCTGCTATCCGTATGAGAACGCACATCAATTTTTAAATTCGGGTTGTTCTTTAGCACGGATACAAGTTTTTCCAATTCTACTTGCGCATCTGGCCGAATATTATCTTTGTTCAGGTCAAAATAGATGACTATGTTTAATATTGTTGCGATATCGTCTCCTGTATCTATATCAAAAACATTTCTTGACAATTCGAAATTATGTTCTCTGGGCTCAATGCTTTTTTGAGAAAAAACATCATCTCCATCATATTCTGCCTTATTAGCTTTAATAATGTATAATGCAGAAGGATCTATCTCACTCTCATAATATCCTGTGCTGTCTGTTTCAATGCTATTTACTACTTCGTTGTTTTCGCTGAGTATGATTATTGTAGCGTTAGGCAGAGGTTGCTTAGTGTCTTTATCTGTTACAATGCCATATACCTTACTTTTTAAAAGGTCTTGAATGTCCTCATGTTCTACAAAACCATAGATGTCGTCATAGCCTTTCCCTCCAAGTCTGTTTGAGCTAATGAAACCCTTATGGTCATTGATCACAAAAGCAATATCATCAAAAGCAGAATTAATAGGCTTTCCAAGATTGAGGAGGCTTCCTTCATATTCGCTTCCTTTTAGTTTGATATAAAAAACATCGTAACCTCCCAACCCGAAATGACCGTCTGAAGAGAAATACAATTCGTTATCTTCTGTGATAAAAGGAAATGACTCTCTTCCTCCTGTGTTTACTTTATCTCCCAGATTAACCGGATTACCCAAAGTACCGTCACTTCCTAAGTTTACCATGAATATATCCGTAAGCCCTATGGATTGGGACATATTAGAAACAAAATACAATGTATCTTCTGTTGAATTTAGAGCAGGGTGAGCTGTATCATAATCATCACCGTTAATGGATAGATCTTCAATGTTTGTCCATTCCTCATCTACTAAATGAGCTCTGTATATTTTTAAATGTTGCGTCTCTTTTTTATTTCTCCTTGTTTTGGGGCTGGTATTATTGCGGGTAAAATACATTGTTTTACCATCTTTTGTAAACACTGCACTGGACTCATGGTATTTTGTATTGATATCTCCTTTTAATTTGGACAAAGCTTCCAGCGTTCCATCATTTTTAATGGTTGCTTCATAAAGATCTAAATAGGAAAGCCCGTCCCAGGCATTTACTTTTGAAGGCCCCCGGCCGGTACTTCCGGTGGAGGTCACCACCAATTTATCACCTGTAAATGCCCCACCATATTCAATCCCATTGGTATTGATAGCTACTGGCTGTAAAGAATACCTTCCGGAAGACATATTTATGATCTGCTCGTAATCGCTTGCCGTTTTAAAATCTTCATTGCTGCTTCCGGTTTTTTCAAGATATTTATCATACCATTTCGCAGCTACGCTTTTATTACCAGTTGCTTTTAATGATTGGGAATAGCGTAAATAATAAATGGGTTCTACACTTTGTGTCATTGTGAATAGTTCACCGTACCACTTTGCCGCTTCGGTATACATGGAATTGAAATAAAAAGAGTTCCCAAGTTTTTTGAGTAATTCTTCAGACCGGTATCCGGATTCAGCAACATCCAAATACACGGCCGCAGCATCTATATATGCCAGGCTCTCATACTTATTGTCTGCCTTCCTTATTTTGCCTTCCTGTGCTACTATCGCAGTAGTTTGCATAATGAAAACAACTAAAGCGATCCTCAGGAATTTTGTATTATTTTTATTCATGTTTTTCATCTGATAAATTTTTTAATTAAAAGAACCTCGGGCTAACCATTTTCTTCGCTTTTTTAATAAATTCGAATCTCAGGAATATTTCATGGGACCCTGAATTGTAATTGCCTAATTCTGTGGTGTCAAAGTCATAAGCATACCCAATCAATAACTGATCAGATACTTGAAATCCTGCTAAGCCACTAACAGCGGCATCCCATCTATAAGCAGCTCCGAGAGTGAATTTTTCCAGGAACAAAAAGTTAGCAGAGATATCTATAGCTGCCGGAGCACCCTGTACAAACTTTCCAAGTACTGCCGGTTTGAGTTTAATGTTGTCACTAAGGTCAAAAACATAGCCTCCTATAATGTATAGATTAGGGCGTTCTTTGGCATTAGAGATTGTTATGTCATCATAAAATGTTGTTTCCAATACATTTGGCACTGATACTCCCATATACCAGGTATCCGTATGTAAATATCCACCTCCTCCAATGGTAGGTGTAAGCCTGTTTTCTATATTAATTTGAAATACATCTTCGTTAGGATTATGGATATTTAGCAGGGAATAATCTATATTGAGCAGGTTAATTCCCCCTTTTACTCCAAATGAAAACAGTAAGCCGTTATCATTCATAGGTAATGTATATGAAAAATCTGCGGCTATCGTACTTTCCTGTGAAGGCCCAATTTTATCTTGTGTAAAGGAAAGCCCTATTCCTACATGTTCTCCAAAAGGTGAACTCATTGTGAAATTGAATGTCTCAGGAGCCCCGTCTAACCCTACCCATTGGTTACGGTAAAGGCCCGTAAAGTTTAAGGTGCCTCGTGTACCGGTATAGGCAGGGTTAATAGTCTGTGTATTATACATATATTGCGTAAACTGTGAATCCTGTTGTGCTTTTAGTTGGGTAGAAGAAAACAGCACCGTCATCACTGCGATGAATAATACAGACGGGACAAAAGAAGACTGTAATTTTGTAATATTTATTTTCATTGTTATTTTTTTTAATCAGTAGTTAAATACAAGTAACCTGCTTGTTTTATACGTTGAGCACTTCCATTTTCTGTGAAATCATAGCTTAGTACATAGTAATATGTACCGGTGGGGAGTAAGCTTCCACTGTCAATGGTCATTCTGCCATCTGAATACCCTCTGAATACATTATCATTAGTATCGTAATTTGTTGTTTCAAAAACTTTTACACCCCAGCGATTAAAGATCTCTACCTTATTGTTGGCCAGATTTTGTATGTTATCGATCAGGAAGTAATCATTCTGCCCGTTACCATTAGGAGAAACACCGTTATAGACCACTACTTCTCCCGGCAATATCAATTCTTCTTTAACCCTTGCCAGTGTAAATACTCCGTAGTCTTCTATAGCAATGGGAGTGGTTACGGTTTTATTGGCAGTATCTACCACTCCTCCTTCATCTACCCAAAGCTGTTGAGTTTCATCCCAACGTACTATGTGAATAGCAGTTTGGGGTTGCGAGACAACTTCCGGTGGAGTAGTGGTACCTTCTTCCCAGCTAAGGGTAAGTAAAATGGTACTGCTACCGGAATCACGGGTCAGGGTCCAGTACTCGTTAGTATCGATGAGCTTGATCACTCCTGTTCTACTGGCTAAAGGGTATTGGGTATCGGGATTCTCAAAAAAATACTTGGCTGTAAACACATCGTTTCTGTCATCTGGAGCACTTATAGCCGCATATCTAAAAAAGCCGCCATCTCCAATAGGATATTCAAAAGAAGTATCTCCATTCTTTTGCACCAATCCGTCCACATGGCTACCGTCGTAAGTATCGGTGTGATTTGCGTCGTTTTCGAAGATCACCAAACCACCAAAGTCATCGTCTTTAACAATACCCTCTTCAAATTGAGCCTCGTTATCGATACTGATCTCACTGCTTAGTTCGAAAGAAGCAGTAGGGTTGCTGGTATTGTCAAACAACACATCGTAAAAGTAGCTGATGTTACCGCCGCTAAGTTGTTGCACTGCCGTGCCTTCAAAACGGGTGAGGCCGGATTCACCCTGGGTAAAATCCACAACTCCGTCGTTGTTAAAATGACTGTAAATAAAAGTTTCTCCGTCATTAATGAAAGTACCTGCGGCAGTGTTATTGAAACTACTTATAGTGGAAAATTGTGTATCTTTTGATATAAATAATTCACCTGCATTGACAGTTTGAGAAAACAAACTAACCGGGCTGATCAATGAAATTGATATGATTAAGTAAAGCTTAAGTTTCATATTATTTTTTTTAATTGTTAAAGAAATACACGTTCTGTTCTTTCTATATTTTTTTGTGTTCAATATTCTTTAGTATTTAATTATATATATCATGGCCTTGTTTCTTGGCCTTGTTTCAGACCCTCCAAAGGTGCCTGTTCGAAATCCATTCAGGCTTCCGGTAGTTGAAATTCCTACAACAGCAGTCCCTGGCTGATCAGCTTGAGTATATCTGCCGAAGTCCCAAACTGCATGGTTATGGTTTTCAATTTCGTTGCCTTGAGCAGAAAATAAAACCCTTCCCGGATCGACACCACGTCCATTGTCCCATCCACGTACAAATTCACCTCTCAAATCCGGCAAATTGAAAGTAGTAGAGCCATTTCCAGTTCCATACGTAGTTCCTATTATGGCAAAAAGTGCTGCATAGGTGGTTCTGCTCACGGCTTGTCCATTGCACTCTAGCCATCCGGGAGGAATATTAGATGCTAAGCCTCCAAAAACCTCAATGACCCCTCGGTTAGCATCTACGTTATACACTAAAGTCTTAAGGGAAACCCATTCTACACCAGTATTATAATAGGGCCCAGGCTGTACATTAGTTGGGGGAGTACCCGAAGTTGAAATATTATATACTATCATTCCCGGAACATGGGTAGACAGCGGAGCCGGGTTATCTGTGGATTGTAGTTGTACATTGTTTAAAACCAGCCCTTTATTGGTTGATCCTAGTTCCAGATCTGCATTTGCATTGGGCGTAACTGTATTTATACCGGTATTTTGTGCAATACCGTGTACAGAGATTAGAAACAGGAGTATATAAAAGAATATTTGTTTCATGATAATTTAAAATTTTATTATATAGTTCATTGCGACATTTCGTGGCCTGGTTTCCGGGCCTGCACTTGAATTTTCACCGGTCAAAAGGCCACTAAATGTTCCAGAACCCGATAGTCCGAGACCTCCAAGGTTTGTTAAAAAAGCCGTAGAGTAGGCATTCCCATTCCATGTTAAATGATCATGGCTCTGGATTTCATCATTCTGAAAGGATCCCAGTTGCCTTCCGGGATCGATCCCTCTTCCGTTATCCCAACCCCGAACAAATTCACCTCTTAGATCCGGAAGATTAAAAGTGGTACTGCCGTCACCTGCTCCGTAGGTGGTTCCTATAACGCTAAAGAGAGAAGCATAGACAGATCTTTTAACCTCCTGGCCATTGCATTTTAGCCATCCCCCGGGAATAGTATTTGAAGCATAGGCTCTTACTACGCCTATAGGAGAAGTAATGGTATTTAGATTTGCATTGGATGCCTGTAAGGGCACCCATTCTGCTCCTGAATTGAAGTATATTCCCGGCACTACATTAAAAGGTGGTGTTCCGGAAGTAGCTGTATTAAATACGATCATGCCTCTTATGTGACCGGGTAACGGTGCAGAATCATCTGTAGATACCAAAGCAACATTGTTAAGTAGCAGTCCTTTATTATCTGATCCCAAATGTAGATCTGCATCTGCATTTGGTGTAGTGGTATTGATCCCGGTGTTTTGAGCAATTACAAACTTGCCGGCCAGGAACAGGAGTAGTATAAGGGCGATCTGTGTAAAAATCGTTGTTTTCATTTCTTAAATCTTTATTAAGTATATCATTGCAATATTGCGGGGCCTGGTTTCAGTACCCCCTGCCGGACCGGTTCTATAATCAGTAGTAATGGTCCCTATTGAATTCATAATGATTGGGCCGGTTCCGCTACCACCGGCTCCGGCATATAGATTGGAGTTCCATATTTGATGGCGATGTTCTTTTAAGACATCTAATTGTGTAGAACCTAATGCTCTGCCTACGTCAATGAGCCTTCCATCATCCCAGCCTCTTATAAACTCACCTCTTAGATCGGGAAGATTAAAAGTAGTACTACCGTCACCAATTCCATATGTAGTGCCTATTGTCGAAAAAAGAGAGGCATAAGTTGTACGGCTTATAGCCTGGCCATTGCATTCAAGATATCCTGTGGGAATGGAAGTAGTATCACCTGAATGAATTGCAATGGTTCCGGGGATTTCGGCAAAATTAAAGCCGGATGTCTGTAGTAATATCCATTCCGTGCCCGAGTTAAAGTATAAGCCCGGTACAACATTATTTGGAGCGATGCCTCCGGTATTTATATTGTGTACAAACATACCTTCGGTATGGGCCGTTAAAGGAGCCGGATTATCTCTCGAGACAAGGGACACTCTGTTTAATAACAACCCTCTGTTTGTAGAGCCCAAATGGAGATCTGCATCTGCATTGGGAGTAATCGTATTGATCCCTGTATTTTGAGCATTTACTACTATTGCCCAAAAGAATAGCGCAATAATAAATGTTAGTTTTCTCATTTTTTTGTTTTTCATAATTCTGACTTTTTGAGTTTAGTACAGAGTTAAATAAGTGGATCGTTACTTGTTAAGTATTTTAGTAACCAATTCCTCAAGTTTTTCTATGCGGGATTCCAGAACCTCAACTTTGGCATCCTTTTCATTGATCAACTTTTGTTGCTCTATGGTATGTAAATAAAGCTCCTCTACTTTTTCCAGTAGTTGTATGGAGAGATTGGATAAGTTAAAAGAGTAGCCGCCAGAAGCTGTTCTTTGTAAATCGTTTATAGAAGTTACCCCTGGTAAGTGTTTATGGTTCTTGATGTAGGTTTCTACTTCGCCCAAAGTTTTAAAAGTATAGTCTTCCTTAATAGTGGAAAAACCATCTAAATAATCCTGGAATACATAGTCTGCATAGACACTTGTTGCTGTACGAATGGTTCCGTTTACGGCTAATCGTTCGTTGCCAGGAGAACCAAAAAGAGCGGCTTGTCCAATAGCTACTCGACCCAAAGTATAGATGTCTTCAGTATTATCAGTAGCAGCAGCATTGTCATCCATGCCAAACCACGGTTCTAAAGCAGAAATGTCCACATTGGTTACCGTTCCATCCTCGTTGGTATAATCAAAGGTGCCGTCCCCATTGTCTACCAAGGTTGTCACAGTTTCTAAAATGGGTACTACAGTTCCATTGCCATCATCATGAGTAGCTATTTCGTTCCCAGTAGTTACTGTTTGGGTTACTACAGAAGTGTTACTGGCTATGGCTCCTACCGGAGCAGAAAGAATGTTTCCTGCAGCATCAGTATACAATACATTGCTTACTGCCGTGGTACCACTATCATCACGGGTATTAGGATACTCTGCAAACTGTACGTCACCACCTTCTACATCTAGTTTTTGGCTTGGTGCATTGGTACCTATACCTATATTTCCTGATGAAAGTGTAGTTGTCTGACCATCTACACCTGTACCGAAAATAAGATTTCCAATATTTAATTGATTTGAACCTGTAGCAAGAGGAGCATCAATATTAAAGCCAATCATTAAATTATTACTTCCTGTAGTAAGGTTACCTCCTGAATTATGTCCTAATACTATGTTATTACTTCCTGTAGTATTAGAATTTAAGCTTTGGTTACCAACTGCAGTATTATTAACTCCTGTTGTATTAGCCAGCATACTTGTATTACCTAATGCCGTGTTCCCTGATCCTGTAGTATTGGCCAGTAACACATTATAACCTAATGCAGTAATTAGTCCTCCACTGGAATTTGCTGCGGCTTGATGTCCTACAAAAACATTTTGATTTCCAGTTGTATTGGCAGCCCCTGAACGAAATCCAACAGCCGTATTAAAACTACCTATTGTATTTGAAGACAAGGAAGAATTGCCATATGCTGTATTTTGAACTCCATTAATATTTGATCGTAATGCAAAAGACCCTGTAGCTGTATTTTGTGATCCTGTTGTGTTTGAAAATAATGCCTCAAATCCAATGGCAGTACTATTACCAGACCCAATACTAGATTGTAATGCATTAGTGCCTATGGCCGTATTTCCAGATCCCGTTGTATTGGATGTCCCTGAAGCTGCTCCAATAAAAATGTTATTACTTCCTGTAGTTAGTGCATTTCCTGAAGCATTGCCAATAGCTATATTGTCAAATCCAGAACCAGCACTTGTTCCGTTACTCCCGACCCCTGCATCCTGTGTAATGTGGTTGCCCGTACCTACTAAACGTAAATCGGGACTTACAGTAGTCTCAGTACCATCTTCACTGGTATAGTCAAAAGTACCATCTCCATTGTCTACCAATGTTGTTACAGTTTCTAAAAGGGGTACAACAGTTCCATTACCATCGTCATGAGAAGCAATTTGATTTCCGGCAGTTACTGTTTGTGTAACTATAGAAGTATTGCCTGCGTTTACTAAGTTGGCCACCCCATCTTCATCGGTATAAGTAAGTGTACCGTCTCCATTGTCAACCAGTGTAGTAAGAGTCTCATTAGCTGTGATAACAGCTGCA
>JANQSO010000013.1 GCA_028284005.1 Flavobacteriaceae bacterium
AGTTTAGTTCAATACAGTCTCTGACCCTTTCGAATCAAAAACCATACGCTGTCAATTTCAATATCTCAATGAACTTTTTAATTCCTTTTTACCAAACAATCATATCTCTATGACCGTTTTAGCGGGTGCAAATGTACAACAGTTTTTTTAACCTGCAATGCTTTTTAAAAATAATTTTAATAAAATTTCAGACCGTTGTATTTGCTGCTTTTTTAGAAGACAATTTTTGTCCTTTAAAGCGGGTGCAAAGATAATTTGCTTTTTGATTTGCGCAAATTTAAACATTACTTTTTTCGCTTCTTTTTTACATTAATTTGGTAACGTTTTGAAATGCGAACACTTACCAAAAAAATAATTTTGAACACCTCTTTATACCTTAATATATATACTATTTTTTATTTGCGCTAGGGATCGAGCAATTTGTTTAAGCTCTTCCTCTAGTATTAAACTTGAGGAAAGCGAGTTGCGAAAGCCCGCCATCCTTTGTCTTTAGCAAAGGTGGAGCGCCCTAAAACAATAGATTGACCGCTAATACCATGGTGTATAAAAAAGAAAAGAGAATACTTATTTTGATTATTGTAAAACGCATAAACTCGTAGTATCTTTGCGGCTTAAATTTTTATCTTATGATAGCAATTACTTTACCAGATGGAAGTGTAAAGAAATTTGATGCAGGTGTCACTCCAATGGACGTTGCAAAAAGTATTAGTGAAGGACTGGCTCGTAATGTGATCTCGGCTTCGTTCAATAACGAAACCGTAGAGACAAACACGCCATTGAATCAAGATGGTAGTTTGGTATTATATACATGGAGGAATGATGAAGGTAAAAAAGCGTTCTGGCATTCTTCTGCACATATTTTAGCACAGGCTTTGGAGCAATTATATCCGGGAATAAAATTGACTATCGGCCCGGCAATTGAAAACGGTTTTTATTACGATGTGGATTTTGGAACAGAAACAATTTCGGAGAAGGACCTTCCCGCTATTGAAAAGAAAATGTTAGAGATCGCACGTGGAAAACACGAGTTTCATATGAGAGAGGCTACTAAGGCTGAAGCTCTTGACTTTTACAAAAAACAAGGCAACGAATATAAGGTCGAGCTTATTGAAAACCTGGAAGATGGCACAATTACTTTTTGTGATCATGATACCTTTACCGACCTGTGCCGGGGTGGGCATGTGCCCAATACCGAGATCGTAAAAGCCATTAAATTGATGAGTATTGCAGGTGCGTATTGGCGGGGTGATGAAAATAACAAACAGTTGACACGTATCTATGGTGTTAGTTTTCCGAAACAGAAAGAGCTTACGGAATATCTCGCTTTGCTTGAAGAAGCGAAAAAGCGGGACCACAGAAAATTAGGAAAAGAACTGGATCTTTTTACCTTCTCCCAAAAAGTAGGGCAAGGTTTACCGTTATGGCTTCCAAAAGGTGCCGCTTTACGTGAAAGATTAGAGAACTTTCTTAAGAAGGCACAGAAAAAAGCAGGTTATGAAATGGTAATTTCACCACATATAGGGCAAAAGGAATTGTATGTTACTTCCGGTCATTATGCAAAATATGGAGAGGATAGCTTCCAGCCTATTCACACTCCGAGTGAAGATGAGGAGTTTTTACTAAAGCCCATGAACTGTCCGCATCATTGTGAAATGTACAGAAGCAGACCCTGGTCCTACAAAGATCTTCCAAAACGTTTTGCGGAATTTGGAACCGTATATCGATATGAACAAAGCGGAGAATTACATGGATTAACCCGTGTACGAGGTTTTACGCAAGACGATGCGCATATCTTTTGTACACCTGATCAATTGGATGAAGAATTTAAGAACGTAATAGATCTGGTCCTATATGTATTTGGCTCATTAGGCTTCGAAAACTTTACCACTCAGGTTTCTTTAAGAGATATGGAGAAGCCTGAAAAATATATTGGAAATGCTGAAAATTGGGAAAAAGCTGAGAATGCTATTCTTTCTGCAGTTCAGGATAAAGGCTTAGACTATGTGGTGGAATACGGTGAAGCTGCATTCTATGGACCCAAGTTGGATTTTATGGTAAAAGATGCCTTGGGAAGAAGCTGGCAATTAGGGACGATCCAGGTTGATTACAACCTTCCGGAAAGATTTGAATTAGAGTATAAAGGCAGTGATAATGAGATGCACCGCCCTATAATGATACACCGTGCTCCCTTTGGAAGTATGGAGCGTTTTGTGGCAATTTTACTTGAACATACGGGTGGAAATTTCCCCCTTTGGTTAATGCCGGAACAGGTTGGAATTTTATCACTTAGCGAAAAATATGAAAAATACGCCCAAAAAGTTTTAAATTTGCTTGAAAATGACGAAATTCGCGCCCTTGTGGACAATAGGAATGAAACTATTGGAAAGAAGATACGGGAGGCCGAAATGAACAAGCTACCGTATATGCTGATAATAGGGGAACAAGAAGAAAAAGACGGTACGGTTTCTGTAAGAAAACACAGCGAAGGAGATTTAGGCTCAATGAGTGTTGAAGCCTTTTCCAAATTAGTAAATGAAGAAATAAAAAAGAACTCGGTAGAGTTTAACGTTTAACATAAAAAGGTTTAGTCATAGCAATACGTAGAAAAAGGAGTAGAGGCCCGGCAAGGGTTATTAAAGAAGATCAGCACCGAATCAACAGAAAGATCCGTGCCGAGGAAGTGCGTCTTGTAGGAGACAATGTGGAAATAGGCGTATACCCTCTTAGCAAGGCTTTGGAAATAGCAGATGAACTGGAATTGGATCTTGTTGAAATTTCTCCTAATGCAAACCCTCCGGTTTGTAAAGTTATTGACTATAAGAAATTTGTTTACGAACAAAAGAAGCGTGAGAAGGCTTTAAAATCCAAGGCGACAAAAGTGATCATCAAGGAGATCAGGTTTGGACCCAATACAGATGATCACGATTATCAATTCAAAAAGAAGCACGCCGAGAAATTTTTGAAAGACGGTGCAAAATTAAAAGCATATGTCTTCTTTAAAGGGCGTTCTATTATATACAAAGATCAGGGTGAGATCTTATTATTGAGATTGGCCCAGGAACTGGAAGATTATGGCAAGGTGGAGCAAATGCCAAAATTGGAAGGAAAACGAATGATCATGTTCATAGCTCCCAAAAAGAAATAACACCTCAACTACGTTACCTTGGTTCTGAAAGTTGAAGTTAAAATAGTAATAACGCGAAGTAATAAATAAAAAGTAGGAAACATGCCGAAACAAAAGACAAAATCCAGTGCCAAAAAGCGTTTTAAGCTTACAGGTACCGGTAAAATTAAAAGAAAGCATGCGTTTAAAAGTCATATCTTAACTAAGAAGACCAAAAAACGTAAGCTTGCATTGACGCACGACACTGTTGTGCACAAGGCCGATGAAAGTAATGTTAAACAAATGCTTCGACTGAAGTAATCGTTTAACCGGTTAAAACAAATTAATAACCCTGGAGTATGGCTCAAAAGATCTTAGATGTACGTTTATCGGTCTAAGATTTATCAAGTGCCTCTTTAAAGGCCGCCTGCTACAAAAAACAATTAAATTATGCCAAGATCAGTAAATTCAGTTGCTTCCAGAGCCAGAAGAAAAAAGGTAATGAAGCAAGCCAAAGGTTACTTTGGAAGACGTAAAAATGTATGGACAGTCGCTAAGAACGCTGTTGAAAAAGCGATGTCGTATTCATACAGGGACCGTCGAACAAAAAAGAGAAACTTTAGATCCTTATGGATTACCCGTATTAACGCGGGAGCACGCCAGCATGGGATGTCTTATTCTCAGTTTATGGGAAAATTAAAAGCTAATGATATTGAATTGAACCGTAAGGTTCTTGCCGACCTGGCTATGAATCACCCGGAAGCTTTTAAAGCAATAGTAGACAAAGTTAAGTAAGACAAAATTCAACTATATTATTTCGCAAAAAACCCGCTCGATATGAGCGGGTTTTTTTATTTTCTTACTTCCGATTAACTTCCTTTGCATTTGTAAGTTAAAGATTACTTATCTTAGTTAAAATATTTCAAATGCGACCCTGGGTAATTTTTATGGTATTTGTGAGTTCGGTTTTTGGAAATCTCCTTTCTGCTCAAACCGGTACGGGGAAATCATATAGGATCGACAGGTACGAATCCATCTATCTTCCTTTGGGTAAAATCTCTTTTGCAGACAGTGTTGTTGACTTTAGATTAGGAGACCCTCCTCCCATTGAAAAATACAGAGATAGTCAACAGTGTCTTTACGAACCCGATTATACACGTTACAAGATCCCCAACTTTTTATCTTTAGGCTGTAAAGGAAGCCTGACAGTGGCATTTACAGACAATGGTTTTATGAATCTTAAAGGTGATGATATCTATGTCTTTGAAGTGGGACCCTCCCGGGAAGCTGCAAAAGTTGAGATCTCTCAAAACGGAACCGACTGGATCTACGCCGGGAAAATTGCAGGAGGAAAATCGATGATTGATCTAAGTGATGAAAATATTGATACGGAGACCGTATTCTACTATCTGCGTATCACCGACCTTAAAGACCTTTGTAAAAGCAAAAGTGCCGGAGCCGATATAGATGCTATCGGAGCTATTAATAGTGTTATCAAATTAACGATCAATACAGATGTACTCTTCGATGTGGCAGAATATACTTTGAAGGAATCTGCCAACAAGACCCTGGATACACTGGCAAAAACAATTCAGCAGGTAGATAAAGCTACTATTTTGGTGGAAGGTCATACCGATAGTGATGGTGATGACGATTACAATCTGAAGCTTTCTGAAAACAGGTGTTATACTGTAGTGGACAGAATACGCGCGTTGTTAGGGTATGAAGCTCTATATGATTATGAGATAAGGGCTTTAGGGGAAAGTAAGCCCAGAGTGGCCAATGATACTCCGGAGAACAAGCAGATCAACCGAAGGGTAGAAATTACCGTATTACCTCCTATAGATTATTTTGAAAAGCTTCCCGATAAGTATTAAGTCTTTTGTTTTTTCTTTTTGGCAGCAGGGAACAATACATTATTCAAGATCAAACGGTACCCGGGTGAATTGGGATGTAATGCCAATTCTGTTTTTGCATCTCCTACTCTATGCTGATAATCTTCCGGGTCATGCCCTCCGTAAAAGGTAAAAAATCCTTTTCCTTTGATACCGTGAATATAGCGAGCTTCTCCGTTGGTCTTATTCTCACCCATGACCAGTACATTCGATTTAACCTGATCTCTGTCGTAAGATGTGGTCTGTCCCATAAATCCTTTTACTAGCGCAGTATGATTCTGCACCAGCATACAAGGAATGGGGTCCCATTTCGCTGAATAATCCATCAAAGAAAAATAATCTGTCTCCTTTGCAATCCTTCTCTTCATTGTCATATCGATAGACGAAAACTCATACACCATTGGGCTCCGTTCCAGGGTAAAATTCTTGAAGGCAAAGGTTTTGTTATAATCTATTTTACTTTGGTATCCCGGTTCACTTGGGTCGCCGTCAAACATAGTTTCACAAATATCTATTCCTTCTGCAGCGAGTGATATATCAAAGCTATCGGTTGCACTGCACATCGCAAACATAAAGCCTCCTCCAATAACATAATCCCGTATTTTCAGGGCTACATCCCTTTTCGCTTCGGAAACTTTGTTATACCCCATTTTGGCTGCCAGAGCTTCTGCCTTTCTCTTTTCTTCAATATACCAGGGAGCCGCACGATAGGCCCGGTAAAACTTTCCGTATTGCCCGGTGAAATCTTCATGATGCAAATGCAGCCAATCGTATAATATCAATTGGTCACCCATCACTTCTTCATCGTATACAATTTCATAGGGAATCTCGGCATAGGTAAGTACCATTGTCACTGCATCGTCCCAGGGCTGATTACCTTTTGGAGAGTATACTGCGATTCTGGGAGCCTTTTCCAAAGAAACTGCTTCCATATTCTGTGAGGGGCTGCTGATCTCTGTTAGTATTTGTTCTGTTTTCGCATCGGAAAGTATTTCAAAAGAAACTCCGCGTATTTGACATTCTTTTCTGATATCTTCAGAATCAGGTAACAGGAAAGAGCCTCCGCGGTAATTTAACAACCATTTCACCTTTACCTGCCGCTCTAAGGTCCAATAGGTAATGCCATAGGCCTTTAAATGTTCTTTCTGCCCTTCGGCATCCATAGGTATTAAAATATAGGAAGCAGAAGCCTGTAATGAAAAAAACACCAGTAGTAGAATAGGAATAATTCTCGTCATAGTGCTAATATAACGACAAATTTTGAGCCAAATTTGAATCTGAATTATTTTAACTGAAAAATAGCATTTTAAAATGGGACATCATTGTCATCGTCCGGAGACAGGTCATCGTTCATTGAACTTCCAAAAGCTTCTCCGGGTGATGCCAAATGATCTGTTTTAAAGGTATCGTCATTGGCTGCGTCATTCATTCGGGAATGGATCTCGGTTGGGAAATCAAATGTTTCCAGGTTTTCGAATCTTCCCAGGTGCCCAACAAACTTGAGTTTAATCTCGTCCAATCCTCCGTTACGGTGTTTAGCAACAATGAACTCGGCCTGGCCTGCCGTTGGAGTACGTTCTTCATCGTCCCATTCTTCAATCTTGTAGTATTCGGGGCGGTAAATGAACGATACAATATCCGCATCCTGTTCGATCGCTCCGGATTCACGAAGGTCTGACAGTAATGGCCGTTTGCTACCCCCACGTGTTTCCACGGCACGCGATAACTGTGACAATGCAATTACAGGTACATTCAGTTCTTTTGCCAGTGCTTTCAGGTTTCGGGAAATAGTAGATATCTCCTGCTCTCTATTTCCTCCTTTTTGACTTCCCCCTGCGGTCATCAATTGCAGGTAATCCACCATAATTAATTTGATTCCGTGTTGTGATGATAACCGACGTGCTTTGGCCCTAAGGTCGAAGATAGAAAGTGAAGGAGTATCATCAATGAAAAGAGGCGCTTTTTCCAGGCCTTTCACTTTTACATTGAGTTGTTCCCATTCGTGTTTTTCCAGGTTTCCGGTACGTAATTTTTCAGAACTAAGGCCTGTTTCCGAAGAGATCAATCGGGTAATTAATTGCACCGATGACATTTCCAGTGAGAAAAATGCGACAGGGATACCATGTTCCACAGCAATATTCCTTGCCATGGAAAGTGTTAATGCTGTCTTACCCATACCGGGACGCGCCGCAATAATAACAAGGTCACTTGGTTGCCACCCGGAAGTTAATTTATCTACTTTGGTAAATCCGGAAGGTATACCGGAAAGTCCTTCTTTATTGGCAATATCTTCAATACGTTTCTTTGCCTGAATTACAAGGCTTTGTGCTGTTTCGGAAGAACGTTTGATATTACCCTGGGTAATTTCATATAATTTTGCTTCGGCATTATCCAACAGGTCAAAAACATCTGTGGTTTCATCATACGAATCTTCAATGATCTCGTTTGAAATCTTTATCAAACTTCTCTGGATATACTTCTGAAGAATGATACGTGCATGAAACTCAATGTGCGCCGAAGAGGAGACTTTTTGCGTTAATTGAACCAAATAAAACTCACCTCCCACTATATCTAGCTTTAGGTCCTTCTTTAACTGCGCTGAAACGGTTAATAAGTCCACAGGCTCACTGTTTTCAAAAAGTGTATGGATCGCCTCAAAAATATGCTGATGTGCTTCTTTGTAGAAGACTTCGGCATGGAGAATATCGATGACCTCATCTACCCCTTTTTTGTCAATCATCATTGCGCCAAGCACAACCTCCTCTAAATCAATAGCTTGAGGAGGAAGTTTTCCCTTTTCGAGCGAGATAACCTGTGAAGGACGCGCAGAATATGAAGTGTGAGGTTTCAATTTTTCCATTGAGCGAATGTAAATAAAATGTTAAGAGAAGCAGTAAATATTTTGATTTCTATGTTCACTGTTCATTAACAAAACAACTGTTGAAAACTTTAATTTATTGTTAATAAGATACGAAAAAAACCGAAGATAATACTTCGGTTTTTTGAAAGTGCTGGTATTGCTGAAATCAGGATTTATAAACTCCCATTTCCGAATATTTATCCATGCGTTTTTTCACCAGATCTTTTGGTGATAAGTCTTTTAGTTCGGAGTAAACTTTATCAATTGCATTTGCGACCGTGATAAAGGTTTTTTCTCTATCACTGTGTGCTCCTCCCAGAGGCTCTTTTACAATTTGGTCAATGAGTGATAGTTTTTTCATATCCGTAGCCGTAAGCTTTAGAGCTTCTGCTGCCTGCTCTTTAAACTCCCAGCTTCTCCAAAGTATGGAAGAGCAGCTTTCAGGTGAAATGACAGAATACCATGTGTTTTCCAGCATCAATACTTTATCTCCTACTCCTATCCCCAATGCACCTCCACTGGCACCTTCTCCAATGATAACAACTATAATAGGCACTCTTAGGCGGGTCATTTCCAATATGTTTCGGGCAATGGCTTCTCCCTGTCCCCGTTCTTCGGCTTCCAGACCTGGAAAAGCACCCGGTGTATCTATTAAACTAACAACCGGAACACCAAATTTTTCGGCAGATTTCATTAAGCGAAGCGCTTTACGATACCCCTCGGGATTTGCCATTCCAAAATTTCGATACTGGCGTGTCTTCGTGTTGTATCCTTTTTGCTGCCCAATGAACATATAACTTTGGTCACCTATCTTACCTAGTCCACCCACCATTGCCTTGTCATCCTTAAAATTTCGGTCGCCGTGTAATTCTAAAAAAGAATCCCCACAAATGGCATTGATATAATCCATTGTATAGGGACGATTAGGGTGGCGGGACAACTGAACACGTTGCCATGGCGTTAAACTCTTATATATTTCTTTTTTGGTCTCGTTGAGCTTCTTCTCAATTTGTTTACAGGTATTGGATACATCCACATCGCTTTCTTCGCCTATCTGGCAGGCTTTTTCATACTGCTCCTGTAATTCTTTTATGGGTAATTCAAAATCAAGATATTCCATAGATAATTCCTTGAAGATTTTTTGACTTAGCCTACAAAGATAAAATTTTGTTGTTAGGTATCACTTAATCACCCTCTTTTTTCTTTCCATCTTCATTTTAATGATTCCATTAATAATGACCGTTACCAATATAATTGCGGCGCCATAATAAAATTGAGGGCTCATATTTTCGGAATCACCCAGAATCAATAATGCCAGAATGATCCCGTAGACCGGTTCCAGGTTAATAGTAAGCATTACCGTATAGGGGCTGATCCATTTCATTACGTGTACGGAAGCAATGAATGCGTATCCTGTACATACAGTAGCAAGCAGCAACAGGAATATCCAGTCGTTGGCAGAGAGCTTAAAAAAAGAAAGGGTAAAGCTTCCGCTAAAGGCCAAATACACAGTGATGCAGAGCATTCCAAACAACAATTCATAAAAAGAAATTGCCGAAGCATTATAGCGTATGGCAAATCTTCCGTTAATGACCGAAAATAAAGACCCTAAAAAAGAGGAGGTCAATGCCAGGATAATCCCCCAAACGTATTCACTCTCTACTTTAAAGATAATGTATAGCCCCACCACTACTATAAGGCCGAATAAAACTTCATATCCTATGATCTTGCGCCTGTATAAAAGAGGCTCCAGCAAGGAAGTGAAAAATGCCCCGGTGGACATGATCGCCAATGTGACTGAAACATTCGAAACTTTAATTGCTTCAAAAAAAGCGAGCCAATGCAGTGCAATGATCAATCCCGCGAGAAAAAATCCTGCCAACACCCTATACGGGAACCGAAGGTCGATCTTCCTGAATTTTACAAACAAATAAATAAATCCGGAAGCTAATATCATTCTATACCAAACCAATGGAATTGCACCTATGGAAATAAGAGCCCCTAATACTGCGGTAAATCCCCAAATGAAGATTATGAAATGTAAATGAAAGTAATTTAGAAGTTTATCGTTTTGCATTTTTAAGCAAGTAAATTGCTAAAATACCAAAGATAATGTTAGGAAACCATGTAGCCACAAATGGTGAGAAGCTACTTTGCTCCGCCATGGTCCCGAAAATTTTGTCAAAAAAGATAAATACCATCCCAATTCCAATTCCTATTGCCAGGTTCACTCCCATTCCGCCACGCCGTTTCATAGAGGATACGGCCACTGCAATGATCGTTAGAATATAAGCAGAAACAGGTAAGCTCCACCTTTTGTAACGCACTACTTCATAGCGGTTAATATATGTGGAACCTCTTTCCTTTTCTCGTTCTATAAAAGAATTAAGCTCCGTATAATTCAGTGTTTCGGCAATATATTCCACCGGTGTAAGGTCTTCCAGTTCGAAGGTAAAAGTTGTATCCAGTTTAGCTTCGGTCTGCAAGATATCTTCATGCTCGCCAATAATTCGTTTGGTATAATTATATAGTGTATAACTGCTGTCCTTTTCGTTAAACTTTATACGGCTGGCAGCCAATTTATATGTCATTTTATTTCCCTCAAAATGCTCCAGGGTGAAGTTGTTCCCGGATTTCTCTTTCACATTGAAATAACTCACATAAATATAGTCGTTGTCATTAATCTGCCTGTATACATTATTTTGCTGCCTGTCCTTCTTATTGTTCTTTAAATACTGAAATGTAAACTCATTGAAGCCTTTACTTGCCATAGGTGCCAGATACATTCCTAATATCAATGCGCCAATACAAACAATGGTAGCGCCAATCATATAGGGCCGTAAGAAACGATAATAGGAAACTCCACTACTTAAAAAAGCGATCACCTCGGTATTGTTCGCCAATTTTGAAGTAAACCAGATCACAGACAAGAACAGGAACAGGGGAAATAATAAATTGGCGAAATATATGGTAAAGTCCAGATAATAAACAGCAACTTCGAAGAAAGGAACTTCGTTAGCTAAGATCTTATCTATCTTTTCGGCAAGGTTTACAGTAATTCCGATAGGTATAAAAAGCAGCAGTAAAAGGATAAAGGTTCCCAGGTACTTCTTTAAAATATATCTATCGAGAATGCTGAGCATGAGGTTACAGGCGTTTGTCCATTTGTTCGACCATAGTTTTTTTCCAGGAGGCAAAGTCTCCCGCTAAGATATGTTTTCTCGCTTCACGAACCAACCATAGATAAAATCCAAGGTTATGAATGGTGGCAATTTGCCTTCCCAGCATTTCGTTCACGGTGAAGAGGTGCCTTAAATACGCTTTGCTGTATGCCATATCTACCCAGGTAATACCCATTTCATCTATTGGTGAAAAATCTGCCGACCATTTTTTATTTTTGATATTGATACTGCCATGAGCCGTAAAAAGCATTCCGTTGCGCCCATTTCTTGTAGGCATCACACAATCAAACATATCGATCCCCAAAGCTATATTTTCCAAAATATTGATAGGAGTACCCACGCCCATTAGATAACGTGGTTTGTCCTGCGGAAGTATTTCGGTGACAATTGCTGTCATTTCATACATCTCTTCGGCAGGTTCTCCAACAGAAAGTCCTCCAATAGCGTTTCCTTCCGCTCCTACCGAAGCTATATACTCTGCAGATTGTTTTCTAAGATCTTTATATGTGCTTCCCTGCACAATTGGAAAAAAGGATTGTTCGTAATCGTATTTATAGGGTGTTTTTTCCAGGTGGTTAATGCATCGGTCCAACCAGCGGTGCGTCATATGCATTGACCTTTTCGCATAATTATAATCACAGGGATAGGGTGTACATTCATCAAAAGCCATAATGATATCTGCTCCAATACTACGCTGAATCTCCATCACATTTTCCGGGGTAAATACATGAAAACTTCCGTCGATATGCGATTTAAATTTTACCCCTTCTTCCTTTATCTTCCTATTTGCTGAAAGTGAATATACCTGATACCCTCCACTATCGGTTAGAATATTCCGGTCCCAATTCATAAACTTGTGTAGCCCTCCGGCTTTTTCCAGAATTTCTACCTGTGGCCGTAAGTATAAATGGTAGGTGTTTCCTAAAATAATATCCGGATTAATATCCTCTGTCAATTCACGCTGGTGTACACCTTTTACAGTTCCAACGGTACCTACCGGCATAAATATGGGGGTTTCCACTTTACCGTGATCGAGAGTAATCGTTCCGGCTCTGGCTTGACTATTAGTATCTTTAGCTTCTAATTTGAAATGCATTCGCAGTTTTTAACGGAATTGCAAAGATAAAATGATTTGTGAGTTTCAACCGTGTTTCTTCAGAAATAGAAACCTCATTTTTTTACTTCCGAAGAAAATAAACCATTCTGTTAACTAAAACCCAAAAATCGTTAATAACTGCTCCTGTTTCGGCTTGTACTCCCTTTTTTAATCACTTACTTTTGAGACTTAAAATTTACAAATTCGATATGCCAGATATTAATTATCTCAATGATTTAGTAATACAGGTTCGCAGGGACATTCTAAGGCAGGTTCATAAGGTAAACTCGGGACACCCTGGTGGTTCTTTGGGTTGTACAGAGTTTTTTGTAGCTCTTTTTCAAGAGCTTATGGATCGTAAAGAAGGGTTTCATATGGATGGGATCGGTGAAGATATCTTCTTCCTGTCAAACGGCCATATCTCTCCGGTTTTCTATAGTGTTTTAGCGCGTTCGGGCTATTTTCCAGTAGACGAACTAAATACTTTTCGCCTGTTAGATTCACGTTTGCAAGGGCATCCAACCACTCATGAAGGTCTACCGGGTGTACGTGTAGCTTCCGGTTCTTTGGGACAAGGGATCTCAGTTTCCATAGGAGCTGCGGAAGCAAAAAAACTAAATAATGACCCACACCTTATCTATACGCTTTGCGGAGATGGAGAATTACAGGAAGGTCAAAATTGGGAAGCTATTATGTATGCTGCCGCCAATAAAGTTGACAACCTCATTGTGACGATCGACCTCAACGGACAGCAGATTGACGGTTCTACAGACAATGTGCTTGCCATGGGTAATGTAAAATCCAAGTTTGAAGCTTTTGGCTGGGATGTTCTTGAAATTAAAAAAGGGAATGACCTGGAAGCCATTATTGAAGGAATGAAAACTGCAAAATCCAGAACCGGAAATGGCAAACCTATTTGTGTCCTGTTACATACCATTATGGGAAATGGTGTAGATTTTATGATGCATACACATGCCTGGCACGGAAAAGCTCCTAACGACGAACAATTGGAAATTGGTTTAGCACAAAACCCGGAAACTATTGGAGATTATTAAAACTGAAATAACCACAATGAAAAAATATACAGACAGCGGTAAAAAAGATACTCGTTCCGGTTTTGGAGCGGGACTCACCGAACTTGGAAAAACGAATGAAGATGTTGTTGCTCTTTGTGCAGACCTAACCGGTTCTTTGAAAATGGATGAATTCAAAGCGAATCATCCGGAGCGTTTTTTTCAGGTAGGGATCGCTGAAGCAAATATGATGGGGATTGCTGCCGGAATGACCATTGGTGGAAAAATTCCTTTCACGGGAACATTTGCTAACTTTTCTACTGGCAGGGTGTATGACCAAATTCGACAAAGTATCGCCTACAGTCATAAAAATGTAAAGATCTGTGCTTCTCACGCCGGACTGACTTTGGGAGAAGATGGAGCAACACACCAAATATTAGAAGATATTGGGTTAATGAAAATGCTGCCGGGTATGACGGTGATCAATACATGTGATTACAATCAAACCAAAGCTGCTACCATTGCTATTGCAGAACACAAAGGCCCTGTATACCTTCGTTTTGGAAGACCTAAAGTCGCTAATTTCACTGCGGAAGACCAATCTTTTGAAATAGGAAAGGCTGTCCATTTACAGGAAGGAAATGATGTAACTATTGTTGCAACGGGCCATTTGGTATGGGAGGCATTACAAGCTGCCGAAACCTTAAATGAACAAGGTATTTCGGCAGAGGTAATCAATATCCATACAATTAAACCTTTGGACAACGAAGCAATTTTAAACAGTGTTGGTAAAACAAAATGTATTGTAACAGCCGAGGAACACAACTTTTTAGGAGGCCTTGGCGAAAGTGTATCCAGAGTTCTGGCAGAGAATGCTCCAACTCCTCAGGAATTTATAGCTACACAGGATACTTTTGGAGAGTCCGGTACTCCGGAGCAATTAATGAATAAATATGGTTTAAATGCCGAAGCCATTGTAAAAGCAGCAAAAAAAGTAATCGCACGTAAATAAGAGAGAATGCATTAAAATAAAAAGCCTCCCGCCATGGCGGGAGGCTTTTTATTATCTATTTTTATTTTTCTAATTATCAGCATCCAAATAGTCTGCAGTGCCATCACCATCCTGATCTGTAAATGTTACAGTGTTAATAGTAATATTTCCGGTAGTTTCATCTACTTCTCTACTTATTTCAACTTCGTTTGTTGCTAATATCGGGTCTTCATCATCTGGGCCAATAATGTATTGATTTTCTTCAATTTCGTCCTTTGTAAGCCTTCCGTCATTATCATCATCTACATCTGCATAATTAGGAATCTGGTCGTCGTCACTATCATCGTCCTCTTCAAGTTTATTATTATTAATATCTTCCAAAATAGAAGGAATTCCATCACCGTCCTGATCACCCATTTCAGCACTATACAATTTAAATGTAAAGATCAACTGAGAATAAACGGGAATACTGGGAGGTGGGCTGGAAAAATAAGCCAGTCCCGAAGGGATAAAAACGGCTCCTACACCATAATCTTCATAATCTACCGTTCCATCTGGATTGATAATAGGATCACCCACAGCAGTATTAAACTCTACAAGTCCATCCTGCAAGCCATTGATAATAGCTGTCAGGTCAAAGCGCACGGAAGGGATAGATCCGTCGAACAGTGTATTGTCCAATAACCTTCCTTCAAAGGACATGGTACCTATATCAGGGAATTTAATTTGCTCTCCTCCACCCTGTCTTACATTCAGGTAATAAAGGGTATACGATACATCAGTATCAAACCTGTCCTTTACTGTCTTACTGGAGACCTGGTCGATCAAGGGTGTTTTTGAAGCATTATCGCCTATAAGGCTGTCAAATTTTATAACATAATCAAAATTTGCAGGTGGGTTCTCAAATTCTTCGTAATTATAAAAATGATTTTCCAGAAACGCTTCAATCTCTGCAGTAGCGTCAACAGCTTCTTCACCACGGTCCCGCGGCGGAATTATTTGAACTCCATCATCCTTTTTACAGGATGCAACCACCAAGAGTATAATAATTGTTATAGGTAGTAAAAAATATGCTTTCTTCATTCGTCTTTTTTTTGTGGGCGCAAGATACAATTTTCCGTTATTTTTGCTTTAAAGATTAACGTAGATTTAGTGTTAAATGTATGAGAATTGATAAATATTTATGGTGTATACGCTATTTTAAAACCAGAAGTATTGCTACCAATGCATGTAAAAAAGGCTCTGTACGTGTAAACAATGATATTGTAAAACCTTCACGGGACGTATACCCGGGTGACACTATTATGGTACGTAAAAACCAAATTGACTATACTCTTGAAGTTTTGGACCTTCCGGAAAGCAGACTTGGAGCTAAACTTGTTGATATATACAGAAAGGATACTACTCCAAAAGAGGCTTTTGAAAAAATTGAATTACTTAAATATTCAAAAGACTACTATCGTAAAAAAGGAACCGGGCGCCCCACCAAAAAAGACCGTAGGGACCTTGAAGATTTTACAGGGACGGATGAATCCTAAAAGCAGTCGTATTTACTATCTTTGAAAAAACTTTTTCTTTATGACACTAACTAGTAATGTTATTTTAGACAAGAAACAAATTGACCACAAGTTAAAACGTATTGCGTATCAGGTCTATGAGACCAATGTAAATGAAGAAGAAGTTATTATAGCGGGAATTAAGGAAAATGGTTTTTTATTGGCCAAAAAATTGAAAGCCATTGTCGAAAAGGTTTCGCCCCTTAAAGTGATCCTATGTGAAGTGATCATCGATAAAAAGAAACCTACAAACCCTATACAAACATCTTTAGAACCTAAAGACTATCAAAACAGGTCCCTTTTACTGGTAGATGATGTCTTACATTCGGGAACCACCCTTATTTACGGAGTAAAACACTTTCTGGAGGTACCGTTAAAACAATTTAAAACTGCGGTATTGGTAGACCGAAATCATAAAAAATATCCTATTAAAGCCGATTTTAAAGGAATCTCACTGTCTACTTCCTTAAATGAAAATGTAGCTGTTATTTTTGAGAAAAATAATGACAGGGCCGTCCTAGAATAACTGTGCGACAATTGCTTCTACAATTTCCGGCACGGAAGTGTTGTCTGTATCTACTTTAAATTGAGCTTGGTTGTAATAATGGACTCTTTCAAAAAGGTGTTTTCTAATAAAATCCTTTAACTCTTCCGGTGTGTTTAAATGTGCTATAAGGGGCCTTTCATATCTTTCTTTAAAAAGCCTCGGTGTTAGTGTTTCCAGGGAAGTTTTTAAATATATGGTAATTACATCCTTTTGGGTATTCAGGAAATGTATCGTGTCTCCGTAGCATGGGGTTCCACCTCCTGTGGCAATCACCAAATTATTTTCGGTATCGATAAGTCTTTTCAGAACTTCATTTTCCTTTTTTCTGAAATAGATCTCTCCTTTATCGGCAAACAAAGTAGAAATGGTAGTTCCTTCTTCTTTTTCAATTTCCGTATCTAAATCTGTAAAGCTAAATTTCAAAGCCGAAGCCAGCTCATATCCAACAGAAGATTTTCCACTTCCCATATACCCCAAAAGCACAATTTTCATTTTACAAATATCTATAGTTCCCTAATGTTTCGGTAATTCGTATTTTTTCTCAAATTTAATTTAAAATAGCTTTGAAAAATAAATTTAATGATAGTATATTTGCACCCGCATTCAAGGAAGACCTGATAGCTCAGTTGGTAGAGCACCTCCCTTTTAAGGAGGTGGTCCTGGGTTCGAGCCCCAGTCAGGTCACCATTTTAAAAGTTAAGCCCTTGGTTTAACTTTTTTTTTGCCCGGATGCTGGAATTGGTAGACAGGCATGGTTGAGGGCCATGTGTCCTTTAGGGCGTGTGGGTTCAACTCCCACTTCGGGCACAATTCTTTTCTTTTTGTTGATTGTTTTAACAATTTTATTGAACAATTTTACATACCTTTCCGCTTCTTTTTAGTACTTTGCTCCACTATTCGATGCAAATTCAGTATGGAAATAAAAACACGATTCAGTATAAAAGACCTTGAAAACTTAAGCAATGTAAAGGCTCATACCATTAGAATCTGGGAAAAACGTTACAATCTTTTAGAGCCGGACAGAACCGGTACCAACATTAGAACTTATTCGCTCGATAATCTCAAAAAACTTCTCAACGTTACTTTTCTATACAATAAAGGCTATAAAATCTCTAAAATTGCCCAATTAACTAACGAAGAGATCTGTAAACAGATCCAGGAAGAAGCTATCCATCACCAAGAAGAGTTCGCATTGAAATCCTTTAAAAAAGTGATGTTCGATTTTGACCATTTATCATTTACCAAAACCTACGAACAACTCTTACAAAAGAAAACCTTCAGGGAACTCTTTTTTGACGTTTTTATACCGTTACTTTCTGAAATTGGAATGCTTTGGCAAACCGGAACTATAGATCCTGCCCATGAAAGGTTCATTTCAGAGCTGATCAAACAAAAGGTCATCCTGAACATTGAAAATGCACAACAAAACTTCAGAAAAGAGGGTGGTGCTGTTTTTGCACTCTACCTACCTTATGAAGAAATTCATGAAATAGGACTGCTCTATGCAAACTATGAGATCATCACTGCAGGTTTTAAGACAATCTATCTGGGCAATAATATACCTCTGGATAATCTTTTCCATGTTTTAAAACACCACGAAGAGATCATTTTTCTATCGTATTTGACCGTACAACCACAAAAAAAGACCATTCATGAATACCTGAGTGAGTTTCAAAGCAGAGTTTGTGAAGCCAAGCCTTGTAAGCTATGGGTAATGGGTTACAAAACACAAAGCCTGGATTCAAAAAAAATCCCTAAAAGTGTGCGGAAAATAACTGACCTTAAACAACTCCTCGTGGAGCTGGAAACACTAAAAAAATCTTAAAAACAAGAGTGCTTTATCTTTTTTTGTTTAAATTGTGATCAAATTCATTAAACAAAAAATTGAAAGATATTTCCATTATAGGATCAGGGTTTTCTTCTCTTGCTGCTGCCAGCTACCTGGCAAAAGCCGGCAATAAGGTAACTATCTTTGAGAAGAACGCTACCATTGGCGGTAGGGCGAGGCAGCTTAAAAGAGAGGGCTTCACCTTTGATATTGGCCCCACATGGTACTGGATGCCGGACATTTTTGAACGTTTCTTCGCAGATTTCAACAAAAAACCGGAAGACTATTATCAGCTTACAAAACTAAATCCTGCCTATAGTGTTTACTTTGGAAAAAATGACTTCATAACCATTGAAGATACTTTTGAGAAAATTTGTATCGCCTTTGAAAATGAAGAACCTGGAAGTTCTGTTAAATTACAGAAGTTTATGGATGAGGCCCTGGACAATTATAACATTGCCATAAAGGATCTGGTATACCGCCCGGGAGTTTCACCTCTGGAACTGGTCACCCCGGTTACCATGAAAAAGATCGGGCAGTTCTTTAGCACGATCAGTAAAGAGGTAAGAAAAGAGTTCAAAAATCCCCGCCTGATCTCCATTCTTGAGTTTCCGGTATTGTTCCTGGGGGCCAAACCGTCCAACACTCCCGCTTTTTACAGCTTTATGAATTATGCAGATTTTGGCTTAGGTACCTTTCACCCAAAAAACGGGATGTATTCGGTTGTTACAGGAATGAAAACATTGGCTGAAAGCTTAGGGGTCGATATGAAGACCAATCAGAATGTTGAAAGAATTTTGGTGAATGGTAAAAAGGCTTCAGCTGTTGTAGTGAATGGTGAAACCATCGCAACCGACGTGGTTTTAAGCGGAGCGGATTATCACCATACCGAAACATTACTGGACAAAACCTATCGCCAATACTCTGAAGCCTACTGGCAGAAAAAGGTATTTGCTCCTTCTGCCCTGCTGTTCTATGTTGGCTTCAGCAAAAAACTGAATAATGTTGAGCACCATACGCTATTTTTTGATGTAGATTTCCAAGAGCACACCAACGTTATTTACGATACACCCAAATGGCCGGAAGAGCCTCTTTTTTATGCAAGCTTTCCTTCAAAAACAGATAACAGTGCAGCTCCTGAAGGAAAAGAAGCAGGTATTTTCTTAATTCCATTGGCTCCGGGACTCGACGATATTCCCGAATTGCGGGAAGAATATTTTGAAAAGATCATGACGAGATTTGAAAAATTGACCCAACAGGAAGTAAAAAAATACGTTATCTTTAAAGAGTCTTTTTGTATAAACGATTTTGTTTCGGCTTACAACTCATACAAAGGAAATGCGTATGGGTTAGCTAACACGCTAATGCAAACTGCTTTTTTAAGGCCTAAGTTAAAGAGCAAAAAAGTAAATAACCTCTTTTTTACCGGGCAATTGACAGTTCCCGGTCCGGGGGTTCCTCCCGCACTTATTTCCGGTAAACTGGTTGCAGGTTTAATACAAAAAAACAAAAAATTGTGAAAGAATTATTCGACATTGTATCTCAAACATGTAGCAAAAAAGTGACGCATACCTATAGTACGTCCTTTTCTTTGGCTACAAAAATGCTGGCACCTACCATCCGGCAGGATATATATAATATTTATGGTTTTGTTCGATTTGCAGATGAAATTGTAGACTCTTTTCACGAGTATGACAAAGAGGTACTTTTTAACAGGTTTGAAAAAAATCTGGAAAACGCACTTTCGGAAAGGATCAGTTTAAACCCAATTTTAAATTCGTTCCAGCATACGGTACATTCTTACGGGATCGAACAACACTTGATCGATTCATTTATGAATAGCATGCGGTTTGACCTTTCTAAAAAAGTATACCATACCGAAGAAGAGTATAAAGAATACATTTATGGCTCTGCAGATGTAGTGGGACTAATGTGTTTAAAAGTGTTTGTAAAAGGTGATCCCAAAAAATTTGAACAATTAAAAGATGCGGCAATGCACTTAGGTTCTGCTTTTCAGAAGGTGAATTTTTTACGCGACCTGAAAGCAGATTTTGACGACCTGAACAGGACATACTTTCCCAATACCAATTTGGAGGCTCTTGATGAAGATTCGAAAGAACTAATTATAAAAGACATTGAAAGAGATTTCAAAAAAGGGTATCAGGGAATATTACACCTTCCTTCCGAAGCAAAATTCGGGGTCTTTATGGCCTATCGCTATTACAGGCGCTTGCTCAAAAAACTGAAACGAACTCCGGCAAGGGATATCAAAAATACACGTATTCGGGTTCCCAACTACGAAAAATTTGGACTGTTAACACGTAGTTATGTAAAATATCAATTAAAATTAGTACGATAATCTATGAAAGTTGTTCTCTGGATATTGATCTTTCTAATTACCTTTTCCATCATGGAATTTATGGCGTGGTTCACCCATAAGTATATAATGCATGGGTTTTTATGGAGTCTACACAAGGACCATCATCATAAGGATCACAATAGCTGGTGGGAACGCAATGACCTCTTTTTTATCTTTTACGCGGCAGTGAGTATTTGTTGCTTTATAGGTTGGCAGTATTATGGCTTCTGGGCCGGTTTACCTATTGGCCTGGGTATTTTTGCCTATGGGGTAGCTTATTTTATGGTGCATGATATTTTTATCCACCAGCGATTTAAGCTTTTTCGTAATGCCAACCATTGGTACGCCCGCGGGATTCGAAGGGCGCACAAAATTCACCACAAACATCTGGGAAAAGAGAAGGGAGAATGTTTTGGAATGTTGGTTCCTCCTTTAAAATATTTCAAAAAATAAAGAATGAAATATTTATATCTGTATTTGAATATAGGGTCCGTTCTCATTCCTTTTCTATTCAGTTTTCATCCTAAATTACAATTTTACAAAAAGTGGAGATCGCTTTTCATTGCCATTTTTATTATGATGGCTTTTTTTATTTCCTGGGATGTGGTCTTTACCCATAACGGTATCTGGAGTTTCAATGATGCTTATATTACAGGGGTCAAGATCCTCAACCTGCCTATTGAAGAATGGCTCTTCTTTATCTGTATTCCCTATGCCTGTATTTTTACCTACTATTCTTTATTATATTTTTTTCCGAAGTTCTCTTTTTCCGAAAGAACCACCAATATTATTTATGTTTCATTACTCAGCGTCCTAATTATATCCTTGTGGTATTTTTATGACCGTTGGTACACCCTCATCAATTTCTGCTATGGGATCCTCTTAATGGGATTTGTTTACAATTACCAGCGGGACCTGTTTAGAACTTTCTTTCCTGTCTTTCTGGTGATCCTGATTCCTTTTTTTATAGTAAATGGTATTCTTACGGGTAGCGGTATTGAAGATCAGGTAGTATGGTACGACAATACGGAAAACTTAGGTGTGCGTATTTTTACCATCCCTATGGAAGATATTATCTATGCCCTGGGAATGTTACTTACTGTGTTGGTTCTCACTATGTATTTTGAAAAAAAGAAAAAGGTACAATAACTACTCTACCCTTATCACTTCTCTTATGGATATTGGTTTCCCTTCTACTGTAAACCCTTCCAGGCAAAGCTCGTAATCTCCGGTAATGTCCGAAGTAAAAAATTGAATGTTCAGTATGTCTTCCACTAAAACAATGGAGGGCTCCCATAACAACTGCGCCCTGAAATCCGGTATCCTGTTAGAAGTCACGGCTGTGTTCTCATCATAACTTTGCCGGAAGTATCTCTTGTGAAACCGTGGTTTCACCAAGGTCATTTCTGCGAGATAATCACTGGAAACCTCGTTGGTATAATCTCCTTCAAATGTTTCCACCACAATAACACCATGGTAATTCTGTGTGCCAAACTTATACTTATCCCTGATCACCCTTATCGTTTTTACTTTCGTCGGGTCATACTCCAGCAACTGCTCGTGTTTTTGCAAGAGCACACCATCCAAAAACACCAAAGGAAGAAAATCTGTTTCAGTGTCGTATTCATGATTTTTAACTTTAAATACCATTTCACCATCGGAGCCTCTTCTGGACCACACATACCTGATCACCTCGATAAATGTTTCAGTCATGGTTGGAAATCTTGTATACTCATCCAAATTGAATGTAGCGGTCTTCTCGTAATATGTGAAAGGCTTATAGGTTTTAATGGGCTTCAAGGTATCGGGTTTTACACTGTAATAACCATTCTCTACCTGGTTATTTATACTTCGCTCCAGGATCATTTCTTTCATTTCCGAGCCTATCTTAAATGAATGAAAAGACAAGTTGGAATAGTCTACGGCAGTCTTTTTGTCAAGCAAGATCCTATACTCCTCTTTGCCCTTGCCCAGAACCTGAAAGGTCGCATCTTCTTTATCATAATTTATATCCAGGGAAAACTGGAACTCTCCGTTCTCATCTGTTACATCTACCAAAAAGAAGAAATCTTTTCCGGGAATGGAAATTGCCACACTTTGCCCTTTTGCCGGTACATTACTTCCTTTTCTTATCACCCGCCCGGTAACAAGCTCTCCACTAAGTTCCGGTAAATAGGTAACTTTTGTAAGTTTGTTTCCGCTTATACCGTTATCAAACATCGAAGTATAATTCACAGTCGTTGGCCTCGGTGCAGGATGGAATGCATCTATTTTCTTTACAGACAAAGAATAGTTCCCGTATCCCAGGTCCTTTCGGGAGGTCTTTAGTGTTGCCAGAACTTCCTTTCGTTTATCAAATTTCTGTCCGTTCACGATCAATTTTACCTTTTGTGAGTTCTTGTTTTGTGTTTGGTTTTCCGGAACTTGTTTTTGGGTGGTATTTGTTTCTGAAGCCGAAGCCTCACCAGCCATAGTACCTGCCAATATGGAACTTTGGTTTCCCCTGTAAGGATTTAAAATACTTATATCTGCCTGAAAGAAATTATCTTCTGCCACATTCTTCATCCATTGTGTATACGCTATCAATTTATAATTCCCGGAAGCGATGCCGGTTGTTACAAAATAGTCGCCCCAGCCTATACCGTCATCCAATGCTATTTTATGCTGAAAAACCCTTTCTCCATCCTCTCCTATCAATTCTACATAGGCAATTTCACTGATCTTTGACAACTTATCGATCCTCGAATTGATGGCATATACTTTATAAAAAAGGTACTCACCCGCAAATAATACCGAAGAATTATAGTGAATAAAAATATTCTCCTGAGATAACCGGCTGTATTTACCAGTAACTGTTTTACTGGTACTTACTTTTTGACCGTACAAAGCCGAAATGCCTGCAAAAGTGAAAATAATGAGTATTGAAATTACTTTTTTCATAATAGTTGGTCATTAATTAATCTTCCCAAAAATCCGGTACTACATTGCTTCCAAGTGCCGTACAATCACCACAGGCGCGTATTACCATAGTGAAGGGACCAAATAAGAGGCTATCAAGAGGGATCGTAGGGTCCATATTTTCAACATAAGTACCTCCTGCAACATATATGATCTCATCGGTAAGGATACCATTGATAAGGCCTCCACACGCTCCTCCTGCAGTAAACTGTTCGGGGTGTACCTCAAAACAACTCACTGCATAAGGTGGAAACGGCTCCCCGGCAAAAAAGTCTTCATAATTAAAATAGATCCTTTTTGAAGCAACAGAGGATACATCAAAAAATCCAATTACTTTTTCCTGTGCATTGGCAACAGAACTAATGTTTCCGCCAAAAAAACCGGGTTGACTCTGTGAGAACAAACTTCCTTCCCCACTAAAATCGGCTAAGGTTTCATAATAGGCATATGCCTCCCTGGATTGAACATATTGCCGTACCAGGATACTATAACGGTAGTTAAGTATATAGCTGTCTCTGTCAATAAAACGGATGAGATGCCTGGAGATCCTATCCTCACTAAACCCATTGGTATTGACAAGATTTATGTTAAGTGAAGCTTCCGTATTGTAACAGGTTCGTTCTTCCTGCATTTTTTCTGCAAAATCCACTAAGCATCTGGTCTCATCAATGACGACCAGGTCCTTGGAGACCCATCTGGGTGCAATTATTTTATAGGTTTCTTCATATTCATAACGGTAATGCCTTGAATTCCCGGTTGGATCGTAACTATCCACATAAATAGACATTCCCTCCACATCGTTATCATCGATCTCGCGAACAGCATACAGGTCATCTATTTGCGTCCCTTGGGTTAGCTGTGTTGGCGTCGATGTATACGACCTGCCATTTCCAGTTGTAATGAACAGTTGGTATTCGGTATTTGGAATTGCACTAAAAGGATATTCAGAGAGGTATTTCCCCGGTTCCACTTCCTGAAAGAGGTAACTTACATTGCCTCCAATTATTTTTACTTCGGCATTGGTTTCCGGATTGGGGCCTTCTTCTTCAAATTGGTAGGAACGGCTTAAAAGTATTTCCTGGTGCTTTAATTCATTAGTAATCGTCGCTTCAATGACCAATGCGCTTTCAAAAGTTTCGTTCTCAAATTCAAAAGGGTCTATGCAACTTGTACTACTAATGAATAGTGCCAAAAATAAGAATCTGTATGTGTTTTTGAGTTTCATGCTTAGAACTTAAAATTATAGGTGATCGTTGGTACCGGTATTGAGAAAATGGAGCTTTGGTATGCTTTTACTTCTCCGGCTTCGGTCACAAAGAAAACCGAATACGGATTGTTCTTTCCAAGCACATTGTAGATAGAAATGTTCCAGAAACTATGCGCGAATTTCTTGATCTTATGATTTCCTTCCACATTAAAGCTAATATCCAGGCGGTAATAGTCCGGTATTCTTAGCTGGTTCCGGTCGCTATAAAAAACATATTCCACATCATTGAGTATATAGTTTCCAACCGGCACCGTTACGGGCCTACCGGTCTGGTATACAAAATTGGCGGAAAAACTATAACGCTTTGTGAGCTTGTAATTGGTCACGAGGCTAATGTCATGGGGTTTGTCGTAATTAGACGGAAAAAAGTCCCCGTTATTGACAGTCTCTTCAATAAAATCACCATCCAGTTTCACAAAGGAACGCGAGTAGGTATATCCCAGCCAGCCATTGAACTTTCCTTTTGTCTTTTTCAGTAAGAACTCAACGCCATAGCTCTTTCCCTCTCCCTGTAATACTTCTTGTTCGATGGCTTCGTTCAGTAATAATTGTGCCCCTACTTTATAGTCCAGAATATCATCTGTTCTCTTATAATATCCCTCCAGGCTCAGCTCATACATATTATCTTCAAAATTCTTGAAAAACCCCAGGGAATATTGCCTTGCATGCTGCGGCCTAATGTTTATATCTGAAAGTTTCCAGGTATCGGTCGGAGATACCGTGGTATTATTCGATAGCGAGTGAATATACTGGTAGGCATTGTTGTAACTCGCCTTTACTGAAAACTCCGGGTTGAAAAAATACCTGGCTCCTACCCTCACTTCAGGGTTGCCATAGGTTTCGATCACTTTATTGGAGCCAAACTCCCTCACTTCTAGTAAGGTTTCTTCACCTTTAGGTAATCCTTCTTCATAGATCCGTTGTGCGGCTTCTCCCAAAGCGGCGTATATGGAATAACGTACCCCGGCGTCCAGGGTTAGTTGGTCACTGACCTTGAAATTATCTGAGACAAACACCGCAGATTCCAGGGCCCTTTCTTTAGGGATCGTTAACGGCTCAATGATAGAGCCTGATGATCCCGGCTCCACACTTCCGGGTTCCACGCCGTAGAGCTTACTTGAAATTCCATAGTCAAATTTATGGGTTTCACTATGCAGGTATTTCATTTGCAGTTTCAGTTCGGTTTCATTGATGGCATATCCCAGTTTGAAATTGGTGGCTTCATTTCCATCGAAATCAATATTGAACCTGTAATGGCTGTTGGAAAGGATCACGCTTCCGTTGTGTTTATCATTGAAAGTATGGTTCCATCGCAAAGAAGCAAGGCTGTTGTTGTAATTGTATAAAGAATCTGAAGTAATACTGAAAGCGTCCCTACTGAAATATCCCGTGGCCTTTATACTGTTCTTGTTGTCAATTTTAGTATTGTACTTCGCAATGATATCGAAGAAGGAGGCTTTACTTTTCTGAAGCTCTTTTTCATCTAAAGAACGTAAGATCCAATTGGAATAGGTACTTCTCCCACCCAGTAACAATCCGGATTTCCCTTTTACAAGTGGCATTTCCAGGACAAGATTGCTCGTTACGGGGCCAATGGAGGCTTCGCCGGAAAATTTTTCGATATTGGCATCTTTGGTCCTGATATCGAATACCGAAGACAACCGCCCTCCAAACCTTGCAGGAATGTTGCCTTTGTAAATGGTAACCTCATCTGACGTAAACGGATTGATCGCAGAGAATATCCCAAAGAAATGCGCCGGATTATAGATCACGGCATCGTCCAGTAGAATCAGGTTCTGGTCCGTTTTTCCACCTCGTACATTGTATCCCGCGGCACCTTCGCCTACATTGGTGATACCCGGTAAGGCAGTTGCCACTTTAAAGATATCTCTCTCGCCCAGTACCAATGGAATGTTCTTCATTTCGCCCACATCAATTTGAGTAGAGCCAATATTGGTGTCCTCAACGTTCTTGTCGGCATCGGCATCGATCACTACCTCCTTTAGCCCTTCATAGCTTTCATTGAGTGTCACGTCCAGGCGCCCGTCATTGTAGATAATGACACGCTTCAGGGCCGTTTCAAACCCCAGTGACTGAGTTTCAATGACATTGAGACCGGCAGGAAGTTCAATGCGAAAGGCTCCGTTCGTATCTGTGACCGTTCCTATTTTTTTACCCTGCACCACCAGTGCCAGGTTAGGAACCGGAGCACCGTTTACAGCATTTTTCACCGTTCCGCTAAGGGTAAATCGCTTACGGTTGCTGTTCTTGTCTTCTTTCCCAATGCGTATGGTCTCTACGGGTGTTCTTTGGGTAGTGGTTGCTTCGTTAAAAAAGACGGGAGCACTGATACTTTCTTCTTCTTCATTGTTATTTTCTGAAATGGTTCCCTGAGTGGTATTTCCAAAGAATCCATCCGGTAAAGCATCATAGATGATGTTGTTTTTTGTGAGTATCACACGCCCGTCTTTGGCTATATAGTAATTGATAAGCGTTTCGTTAAAAATGTCCGTCAATATTTCATCTACAGAAGCATTTTCGTAGGAACCGGAAACGGAAGTTCCCTTTAACCAGTCCAAAACAAAATAGAAACGATAGTTTATTTTTTCTTCAATACTTTTTAGCACGTCTTCAACGCTGTAATTTTGAAAAGAAAGGGAAATTTTGGGGTTGTTATCCTGTGCGAAGACGCACCAAAAGTTCAAAAAAAGTAGGATGGCTAGTATATGGTTCTTCATGCTATAGTAGCTTTATAATAAATATTATATAGGGTAAGCAAATGAAGCGGTGGCTGCATTCCGGTATCAATGTTACCACTATTTTGGAGAGGTATCCATTAAGCCCGATAAGAGTTTACTTTAAAAAAATAATATCATTCCGGGCAAAGTTGTCATTCCGACCACAGGGAGGAATCTTTTCTTAACTGATACTGAAGTATTGCTTTATGTTGCACAACTTTGAATTCTACGTCTTTTTTTCTGAGGTCGTTTTATACTTTGTGCTTCCAACACCTGGCTCCTGACTTCAAACTCCAAACTTCAAGCTTCCAGCTTCCCACTTCTCCAACTTCTCCCTAACCCCCTTTTTCCTAATCCCTAAAAAACGTTATCTTTGGCACTCTCCCCTGGGTTGCCACGACCTAATAGAAGTAGTTCTATTGATCACTGAAGTTCTAGTGAAGGTAATTTTAACTAATAATTATTTTTGATTACAGCTCTTTTTAGAGGTATTGATGTGTTTTATATATGCATAATCAAGTCTTGCTAACAGTGAAAATAATAGAGTTTGAAAATGTTATTATTAACAATTAAAACCAATTATATGCTCAAAAAAATTTACAATTTGGAAGGCCTCAATGTATCTGTAATAATTATTGGATTTGTTGCAGGATGTACAACACTATTTTTCATACTATATGAAAAAGTGGAACTCAGCCTGCTGTGGTCTGCTATTGTATTGATCTGTTTGATAGCAATATTGGCACCTATCATATCTTACTTAATTAGTCGATGGCATTCTAAACAAATGCCGCTAAATGCTGTCAAACAAAAAATTCGACATGAAATCACACATGTAAAGGACTTAACAAATAATATAGATGACTTAGGGGATCTTCTTAAATTGAAATTCATTGCTTACCGTTTTCGTCTGGAGTTGTCAAAATATGAAAGTATGAGGCGAGGAGTATACCAACTTTGGTGTTTAGATAGTATGGCATATTTCATGTACATCTTTAGGTCTGCTATGGATATGTTAGATGAAGATGATGAATACAGAGCTGTCACAACAGCGAAAATATGGCTTCATGACAAACCTATTGGAGGCGGATATGAAAATGTTCCTTATGAATATAAGAAGAGTTTTCTGGAAGCTAACCATGAAGCCTTGGGAAGAAAAGTAAAACTTGAGCGATTCTTTTTAATCAATAATAAAACTGTATGGGAGAAAGGATCAGAAGAAAACAAGAATGTGACTCATGTCGTAAAACGCCATATTGAATTTCTAGGGGAAAGTGTAAGACGACTCAACATACTTTTTTGCCCTATCGATAATTTTGAAGAGGAAACTAAAGAAGACATAGCCTATGCAATAATCAGGGATGCTTCTTGTAGTTCATTTATGTATCTTTTATCTAAAAAAGATCAGGAAGGAAGAGATAGTATATTTATGAACGTAACTAACAATAATTCTGAATTCGTCTATAAACGTTTACATGAAAAAGTCGAAAAATATAGGAATATTCCAACTCATAAAAAATTTACTCTGCTTGAAATGGGAGAAAAGCTAGGTATCTAAAAGAAATAATAATCTACATACAGGCCAAGTTAAATACGTATAAATACCTATACAAAGCTTCTGACTTTATAAGTAACTTTAAGCCAACGCCATAGGTAACACATTAACTTCCAAAAAATAAAAATTGTGCATACCCACGTTGATAAAACACACGAAAATAAACCTCAAGCGGCAAGTACCTTTTCTAAAGAACAGGAGGGTGATACCTTTCCTATTCAGTATGTAGACAATCGCCCGGAAGCTGTTAAGCAGGGAAAACTACAGGATATGGCAAACAATAGTACACAAGCCAGGCAAACCAACCAATTGCAGGCAATGGCGAATGTAACACAACGCAAGTTATATACGCTTGGAGAAATGGAAGATGAACCTAACCTCGTTTCCCTGAAAGCGTTGGAAGGAAAAATAGACGGTTATGGAGAACTCTCCCCTTATGAGACCGGAAAATTAGCTGAATTTGAGAAAGATAATGAAGAGCACATATTTGCATTGAACGAAGAAAACAAGGTAGACAAAAGAGAGGCCCAGTCTGTTATAAACCCATGGCCAGTCGCAGAAGAAGCTCATCCCATTACAAAAGATAATCTTGCAGCACAGATCATCTCAATAAAACAGAGATTAGTACAAAACCCCGAAGGAGATCCTATTGAATGGCTTTCATTTGAAGAGATTCGAGGAATATCAATAGAAGCTATGAAACTCATCCCCGGGATATTCAAAACCAATAAAGAAGCGACGGAAAAAGCGAGATCGGCCTACGGGAATTTAATTCAGCAATTAATGAAATTGTATAAAGGTAGAGTGAGCCTTAAGAACGTTACTTTTCTTAAAGAATGGGCTTTGACCACAGGATACTTAAAAATGGGTATACCAGTATGGGAAAGTAATGAAAAAAGTACTTTACAAACCAGAGAAGATCTGGGCCCTCATAAAATGCGTGCATCAAGTCTTGCATTCCGGGAAGATACTGCCAGTAAAATATTAAGTGATAAACCGCCGGGATTCTATGCGTTTGTGGTTCCTCTAAGCTTCCCTTTTAATAAGAAGATCATGATCGGCCCGGAACCAAATATAGAGACCACGCACAGTCCTACCAGATCGGAGGGGCATAGTGCCCTATCTACTAAGGATAGTAGAAAAAAAGTTAGTCAGAAAATCACTCTGGTTAAAGGGGTGCTTTTTGCGGGTTCGGTGACCATAGGAGAAGGAGGGCAAGTGATAAGTTGGAACAATGACTCCGGCCATTACAAAATATCCAGAAAAAGTGATGCGGAAAGAGGAGATGATACAGGGGTCATCACCGGAGAGGCACTTGAGGATATGGGCTTTCCGTTCCCTATGAGTAAATATCATGATATACACTAGTCTTACAGGCCATAGCTCTTGTAATTTAAAATACAAATAGGGGCAAAATTGATCCTTAAATTCGTACAACAACCATAATCCATTCCTCCAAAATTAAGTACCTTTCCTTCTTAAAACCGTAACCAGCCTATGAGAATTGGGATCATGAGTGCCATGCTCGAAGAAATTGAAACTTTGTTGGAAGCCATTGAAACTTCAAAAATTACCGAAAGAGGTGGCAGAAAGTATTATGAAGGTAACTTATGGGGCATTGATGTGGTCCTCGTCTTTTCACACTGGGGTAAGGTAGCATCCGCTTCGACCGTAACCCACCTCATTGTGGAATATAAGGTGGACGCTGTAATATTCTCAGGAGTAGCAGGAGCCATAGATATAGCTGTAAATATTGGTGATGTTGTAATAGGCGATCATTTATATCAGCATGATATGGACGCCAGGCCTCTCTACAAACAATTTGAAATTCCATTGATAGACAGGTCCTTTTTTAAAACGGATGAAACCATAAATGCGCGCCTACAAAAAGCGGCAACACAATTTCTTTCTTCGGAAATGATACCTCCGGAATTGAGATCAGAGTTCGGTATTGATGCTCCAAAAGTTGTTAGCGGAGCTATTGCCAGTGGTGATAAATTTATTGCCGGATCAGAAGAAGCTTCCCGTATTAAAAAAGGGCTTCCGGATGTGCTCTGTGTAGAAATGGAAGGAGGCGCCGTAGCTCAGGTATGCTACGAATATGATATTCCCTTCTCTATTATCAGGACCATTTCGGACACGGCAGACCACAATGCGGATATGGATTTTATGAAATTTGTTAAAGAGGTCGCAAGTCAATATTCAATGGGAATTCTACGTAACTATTTTCAACTAACTACTAAATAGAAGCTATCATGAAAGACAAGAAATTAGATGTTCTGCTTCACGAACATGCTTTGATAAATAAAAAGATCGATGATTTTATCAATAGTCAGTTCTTATACATCTCCACCCTGCTAACACTGGCCAGTAGTTTTATATTCATTGCCTATCAAAGTAAAGAAGTAGGGTCCCGGCTCCACGACTATGTTCAATACCTGCCGTATATACTTATCATCATCGGCCCTACCTTCCTGTTCAAATTCAACAGGGCGATCATATTACACGGATACAGATGTTCCCTGGAAGAAAGAATAAACAAGGCTATTGGTAAGAATGTGATCGTGGGCGGATATCTGGTAAAGCGAAAGCTATTGGGCAGAAATCTCTTTGCGATCATGAACTATACCGCAATGATAGCGCTCTGCCTTGTAAGCATCTACTTTTGTCATAAGTATCAGGCCGAATTCTTTAACGTTAACTTCATCATACAATCTGTCTTTGTGATCATTGGGGTTGTTTCTTTTATTATTCTGAATAATAAAGCCTTTATATCAGGATATCAATTCAGCAAGGATCTATACCATACCGATCATAATTTTTTAGAACAAGAACAATAGAACACCCATATGACCATTAAAACTCTCGATACCATTGCGTTTCCAACCCTAATGGACTGCTTTTTTTCGGCATTTGAGAATTATTTTGTCAAAATGCCACATGACGTTGACTACTTTAAAAAAAGGTTTACAGCAGCAAAAGTTCGCTACGACCTTTCCTACGGGATGTTTGACAATGAAAGACCGGTCGGATTTATCATCAATGGTATAGACGATAGAAACGGAGACAAAATTGCTTTCAATACCGGAACAGGAGTAATTCCTGGCTACAGAGGACAAAAGATCGTACAAAAACTATACGATCATGCCCTACCCATCCTGAAGGCTAACGGTATCACCAAATGTCAGCTTGAGGTCATAACAAAGAACCATATTGCCATTAAAGCCTATGAGAATATCGGTTTTAAGATCTACAGGACCCTAAAATGCTTCATTGGCGACATTGTCCTACATACTTCTGAAACGCCAGGCCTGAAAAAGATCGAACATAGCGACCTGGATTGGGAAAACATAGAAGGCCAGGAATACTATTCCTGGGACCATCATCAAAACTCTGTTCGAGAAGGCGACTATGACTATTACCAGGTGATTGTTTCCGGTGGTGTGGAATCCTATTTTATCATTAATTCCGCTAACGGGGCCTTAGCCCAGTTTGAAAATTTCAAGGATACTGTCGAAAGCTGGAACCGTTTATTTTCAGGCATTAAAAGCATTAGCAGTACCATAAAGATCAATAATGTGGATGAAAGATTAACATCCAAATTGTCCTATTTGGAGTCCATCGGAATTGAAAATACCATCGATCAGTTTGAGATGGAATTTCAGCTTCAATAGACAATACTCCTCCAAATATAATTCCTTACACCCTTTCCTGAATTCTTTTTAGTAAGACAACCTTTTCCAAAAATAACACGTCTATACAGGTAGTCATTAATTAAAAAATGTTTCAATGAATTCAACTAAAAAGATATCAAGAATAGCAGGTTTCCTGTATTTAATAGTCATTATATGTGGTGTATTCGCAGAATTTTTTGTTCGTGCGAAAATATTCGTACCCAATGATGCCGCTGCAACAGCTAAAAATATTATAGCTTCCGAAAATCTCTACCGCCTGGGTTTTGTAAGTGATCTCGTCATGCTGACAGCTTACTTTTTTCTTCCTCTGGCTTTATATCTTTTACTGAAATCTGTAAATAAGAACCATGCGATACTGATGGTGTCTTGTGTTCTGGTAGCTGTCTCGATCATGTGCGTGAACATGCTCAATCATTTTGCACCCATACTGCTCTTAAACGGAGATAATTATCTGAATGCATTTGGAACAGATCAATTACACGGACTGGTGGTGTTCTTCCTTGATATGCATTCACATGGTTACTTAATTGCCCAGATATTCTTTGGCCTTTGGCTGTTCCCGCTTGGGTATTTGGTCTTCAAGTCGGGTTTCCTACCTAAAATTATAGGAGTACTACTAATGATCGGATGCTGCGGGTATCTCGTAGATTTCTTTATTGTTTCCCTTTTTCCGGATGCCACATCGACAATTTCAGAGATCATTACATTACCTGCCGATCTGGGTGAATTTTCATTGTGTCTGTGGCTTCTTATCAAAGGAGTAAAGAATCAATAGATTTATAAGCTTTTTCAACACTCAAAATCTTACAGCTTGAAACAATTTTCAGTATTTTTGCAGGTACGCAAAAAATAGCATGAAATTCAAGATCAAATCAGATTTTACCCCAACAGGAGATCAGCCGGAAGCCATCAAGGCATTGGCGGAAGGTATTCTTTCCGAAGAAAAATATCAAACCTTATTAGGGGTTACCGGTAGTGGTAAGACGTTTACCGTTGCGAATGTGGTTCAGGAGGTCCAAAGGCCAACTTTGGTATTGGCTCATAATAAAACATTAGCTGCACAGCTTTATAGTGAGTTTAAAAATCTCTTCCCGGATAATGCAGTAGAATACTTTGTTTCTTATTACGATTATTACCAACCGGAAGCATTTATTCCGTCCAGCGGAACGTATATTGAGAAAGACCTTTCCATCAATGATGAGATCGAAGTGATGCGGCTAAGTACAACTTCTTCCCTGCTTTCAGGACGGCGGGACGTATTGGTGGTAGCTTCGGTATCATGCTTATATGGTATTGGGAATCCTGCGGAATTTCAGAAGAATGTAATTAAGCTAAAAAGCGGACAAACCATCTCACGGACAAAACTGCTACACAGGTTAGTGCAAAGTTTGTATTCCCGTACCGAAATGGAATTCAACCACGGAAATTTTCGTATCAAGGGAGACACTGTGGATATCTTCCCGAGTTATGCCAATGACCCCTTTCGTATTCACTTCTTCGGAGATGAAATTGAAGAGATAGAAGCCTTTGATGCGCAGACCAATGAGGTCATTGAAAAATACGATATCCTTACGATCTATCCTGCAAATATGTTCGTAACCTCTCCGGAAGTACTGCAAGGGGCCATCCGTGAAATACAGGATGACCTGGTCAAACAAGTAGATTATTTTAAAGAAATAGGAAAACACCTGGAAGCGAAACGCCTGGAAGAACGTACCAACTTCGACCTCGAAATGATCCGTGAACTGGGATATTGCAGTGGAATTGAAAACTATTCCCGTTACCTCGACCAGAGATTACCGGGTACACGCCCCTTCTGCTTGTTGGATTATTTTCCGGATGACTTTTTAATGGTCGTGGATGAAAGCCACGTTTCAATTCCACAAGTAGGCGCCATGTATGGCGGGGACCGTTCCAGAAAAGAAAATTTGGTGGAATACGGCTTCCGTTTACCTGCTGCCCTGGACAACCGCCCGTTGAAGTTTGAAGAATTTGAAGCATTACAAAATCAGGTGATCTATGTGAGTGCTACACCCGCCGATTACGAACTGGAGAAGACCGGTGGTGTATTTATTGAACAGATCATTCGCCCTACCGGATTACTGGACCCGCCTATTGAAGTACGTCCAAGCCTGAACCAGATAGATGACCTTCTGGAAGAGATCCAGTTGCGAATTGAAAAGGATGAACGTATCCTGGTGACGACCCTTACCAAACGTATGGCTGAAGAACTGACTAAATACCTGACCCGCATATCGGTACGGTGTCGTTATATACATAGTGATGTGGATACCCTGGAACGTGTGGAGATCATGCAGGACCTGCGCCTGGGGTTGTTTGATGTTTTAGTGGGAGTAAATCTGTTAAGAGAAGGATTGGACCTCCCGGAAGTCTCGTTGGTGGCTATTCTTGATGCCGATAAGGAAGGGTTCCTGAGAAGCGCTCGTTCACTTACTCAGACCGTAGGTCGTGCTGCCCGGCACCTCAACGGAAAGGCGATCATGTATGCAGATAAGATCACCAAAAGTATGCAGGTAACCATTGATGGTACCGAATATCGTAGAGAAAAGCAGATCGCTTACAACAAAGCAAACAATATAACGCCTACGGCCATTAAAAAATCGTTTGAAAATGCCCTGACCAAATCTAAACAGGAAGCCTATACCTTTGAGAATGCAGACAGTCTTGCCGCTGCCGAGCCGGACGATGTATATTTGACCAAGCCTCAGATCGAAAAGAAGATCAGAGATACCCGGAAAGCTATGGAAAAAGCCGCGAAAGACTTAGATTTCATGATGGCGGCGAAGCTTCGGGACAAGATAAAAACACTACAAAAAAGTTTGGAAGAAGTATCATGAACCATCCCGATTCCATTAGAATAAATAAGGCCATCAGTGATAGTGGCTATTGCTCCAGGCGTCAGGCGGATACCCTTATAGAACAGGGCCGGGTTACCATTAATGGAGAAAAGGTTACGTTAGGAGACCGTGCCATGCCTGATGATGAAATTAGAGTGGATGGAAAATTGATCACTGAAAATGAAGAACTGGTCTATATTGCGTTGAACAAACCCGTTGGAATTACCTGTACCACAGATCGGCGAGTGGAAGGAAATGTTGTGGATTTTATCAATCATAAAGAGCGAATCTTTCATGTGGGGCGCTTGGACAAGCCCAGTGAAGGCTTACTTTTAATGACCAACGATGGCGATATCGTCAATAAGATATTGAGAGCAGGGAATCAGCACGAAAAGGAATACATTGTCAAAGTGGACCGTCCGGTCACTGACGATTTTATAAGGCGCATGGGAAATGGTATCCCACTTCACGAATTGGAAACTACTACCAAAAAATGTAAAGTAGAACGAATAAGCAGGTTTGTATTTAAAATTGTTCTTATTCAGGGACTTAATCGCCAGATACGCAGAATGTGCGAATATTTAGGCTATGAAGTTGTAACATTGAAGCGAGTGCGCATCATGAATATAGAATTGGGCAATCTTGCTGTTGGAAAATGGAGGGATCTTACTCCAAAAGAACTTCAAGGATTAAAAGACGCTGTAAAAGTATCGGATAATGCCCCGCAATCCACTCGTTTTAAAAGTACCGGAGGAAAAAGAAGGCGTGGACGTTAATGTCATTTAGAGTGAGCAGGACGATACAAAGAATCTTTAAGAAGAGATTCCTCGTCCAACCTGTGCTAAAGCTTTGGTCGGCTAGTCGGAATGACAGAAGTTGAAAGCTGGAAGCGAGAAGTGTCATTCACAATAAAGCGAAGAATCTGTAAACTATGAAAACAAAGGGAGCGCATAATTATTATACCTATATGCTTACCAATAAAAACAAAACTGTTCTTTATACCGGAGTTACTAATGGTTTAAAAGAAAGACTTTATTACCATGCCAATCCTGAACCATTTTCAAAAGCTTTTACGACTAAATATAGATGTTTTTATGGTGTATTATGAGCATTTCTCCGATGTTGAGACTGCCATAAAAAGAGAAAAACAAATAAAGGGTTTAAGTAGGGCTAAGAAAGAAAAACTTATAAATAATTTTAATCTTGAATGGAAATTCTTAAATGATGAAATATAGATTCCTCAGTCGTTACACTTATTCGGAATGACAATACTACTGTCATTCAGAGCGTAGCGAAGAATCTATTTAAAGTTATAACTTCATTCAAAGTAATCCTTCAGAATTTAAGAGAAGAGAGATTCCTCACATTCTTCAGAATGACAACTTTATTTTGGAATGCAATTGCCGTTCAAAGCCGTTTGAAGAATCATTACACAAAAAAACCACGTACCGATTGAGTAGTACGTGGCCATTTTCAACTAACTAACCAAATTAAATTTCAATTATGAAATCTCAACCATTCTTTTAATTTCTTTTTGCTCCTCTTTTTTAGGTATTGTAATGGTCAATATACCTTCTTTATAGGTCGCGTTTATCTCGTCCACATTTACACTATCTGGCAATGTAAAAGAACGTTTAAACTTACTGTAATTAAACTCTTTGCGGGTAAATTTAGTATTGTCTTCAGTTTTGTTGGTTTCCTCTTTTTCATTTGAAACCTCTGAAGAAATCTTTAACAAATTTTCCTCGACTTCTATAGCAATTTTTTCTCGTTGCAATCCTGGGACTGCTACTTCGATCACAAAGTTCGCAAAATTCTCTTTAATATTTACCGCCGGAATGCTAAAGTTTTCATAATTAGGCACATCCAACTTATTCTCGGTAAAAATATCATCAAAAATTGATGGGAACCAACCGGTATTTCTTTTAACTACTTTCATATCATTTTAGTATTTAAGATTCAACTTTTTTTTTTACTGAAATGTATAAAGCAATTTAAAGTCCAAAGACAAAAACAAGACATTTTGACTTGACCCACAGCATTATAACTGTCTTTTTGTCTTGTCTATAAGATTTCTGAAAAAATAATCTATTAATTATAGTAGGTCTGGAATATCTTGATCAATTCTTGAGAAGGAATAATTTTGTCTTCGTATTCGTCCATTCTTAGCAGAATTTGATCTACTGCTCCCGGGCGAATTCCCATTCTTAAGCCAAAGTTTCGGACAGCAATAATTTCTTTATTGTGTGTTTCCCTGTCGACATTCATCACCAGAACCAATTTATAGAAGTGTGTGATACGCTCAAGTTCTGTCTGTATGGGCCTGGATGGTAACGGATTTTCAAACAATTCTTTAACCTCTTCCGAAGGTATTTGCATTCTATCCGCCAGACGTACAATAAAATCGTATTCTTCATCCGTGACCTTATCATCGGCACGCGCCAAAACAATTAGATCACTTACAAGCGCTTTTTTATCATCTCTATCCATTTTTCAAAAATAAAAAAATCCCGGGTGATGAAGCCGGGATTTTCTACAAATTAATTTTTTTTGTTATGTATTTGCCTTAAGCAATATAGGCAACTTATACTCTTTTCCTTTTGTTAAAGGGGTACTTAGTTTGTGATAATTAAGGCGTGCCTTTACAAAGTTTTCAACGGCTTTGTACTCAGTATCTACAGAAAGTACTACCATCTCTCCGGCATCGTTCAACATAAAAGTAACAAAGGCCGAAATGTCTTCTTCCACTATAAAATCAGAGTCTGTTAACAAACCTCTTATCTCTTCTGTGGTTGGGTTTTTCTTTTCTTTTGCTGGGATCGTTGCGGCTGAAGCAAAACTTCCTACCAATAGCACTGTGGCTAACAAAAATGCTTGGATTTTTTTCATAACTGTTCGATTTTAAAAGATTGATATATTATATAGACTACCCAAACAGATGAAGTGTTACGCTTTTTTACACTTTTAACAGTACCTTAACGCAACCTTTACAGAACCAGGCATAAAAAAGCCTTCTCAAAACATGAGAAGGCTTTTGAAAAATAGTATGATAGATATTATTTTGTTCCTTATGAAAGCAATGCCTGCACCTTATCCGCAGCTTCCTGAAATTCAATAGCACTGTGAACATCAAGTCCGCTGGTATCAATGATCTCTTTTGCGATATCTGCATTGGTTCCCTGTAAGCGAACAATGATAGGAACGTTAATGGTTCCCATATTTTTATAGGCTTCTACAATTCCCTGTGCCACACGGTCACAACGAACGATCCCTCCAAAGATATTCACCAGGATAGCTTTTACATTAGGATCCTTTAAAATGAGGTTGAAGGCGGTTTCCACACGCTCTGCATCTGCAGTTCCACCTACATCCAGGAAGTTTGCAGGCTCTCCGCCCGCTTGTTTGATCAGGTCCATGGTTGCCATTGCCAATCCTGCACCATTCACCATACAGCCAACATTTCCGTCAAGGTCCACATAGTTTAACCCCACTGCTTTGGCTTCTACTTCTACGGGGTTCTCTTCCCGAAGGTCACGCATGGCCTCGTAATCCTTACGGCGAAACAATGCATTGTCATCAATACTAACCTTGGCATCTACAGCGATCACCCGGTCATCACTCGTTTTAAGTACCGGATTAATCTCGAATAATGAAGCATCAGATTTTATATAAGCTGTATATAAGGCACTTACAAATTTGGTCATTTGCTTAAAGGCCTGTCCGCTTAACCCAAGATTAAAAGCCACTCTTCTGGCTTGAAACGGAAGCAACCCGACCGCAGGGTCGATTTCTTCTGTAAAGATCAAGTGAGGTGTTTCTTCGGCTACGGTTTCAATATCCATTCCCCCTTCGGTGGAATACATGATCATATTTCTACCGTTTGCTCGATTCAACAGGACACTCATATAATATTCCTCTGGTTCGCTGTCACCGGGATAATAAACATCTTCCGCGATCAGTACCTGGTGTACTTTCTTTCCTTCGGCACTGGTTTGCGGAGTGATCAAATTCATTCCTATGATCTGCCCAGCAAGCTGTTCAACTTCTTCCAGGTTCTTCGCCAGCTTTACACCTCCGCCTTTTCCACGTCCACCGGCATGCACCTGTGCTTTGATCACATGCCATCCGGTTCCGGTCTCCTCGGTCAATTTTTTAGCAGCGGCAACAGCTTCAGAAGCAGTAGTAGCAACAATACCACGTTGTATCTGTACCCCAAAACTGTTTAGTATTTCTTTTCCTTGATATTCGTGTAAATTCATAGTACGTGTTTCTCGTTTTCGGCTGTGCAAAAATAGCAAATGTTATAGGACTGGACTAATCTTTTTTTAGCGTGTTTTTCTGAAATTGATTCCGAAGGAAAATAATTCAATATTTTATGGTTTTCTTGTTAGAAAATCTTTCAATACCTCTTACATTTGCGGCTTAATTTTAACTGAAATCAGATGACTCGTCAAGACCTTTTAAGTGTAGTACAGGATTTCGAAAGTCCTGTGTATGTGTATAATGCTTCAAAAATTGAAGCACAGTACAAACGTTTGAACAACGCTTTCAAAAAGGTAAAAAAGGTGAAGATCCATTATGCGGTAAAGGCGCTGTCCAATATTTCGGTTTTAAAATTACTGAGGTCATTGGGAAGCGGAATGGACACGGTTTCCATTCAGGAGGTATGTTTGGCATTGGAAGCAGGTGTTGCTCCGGAAAACATCATTTTCACGCCTAATGGAGTTTCCATGGAAGAAATAGAACGTGCTGCAGGCCTGGGAGTGCAAATCAATATTGACAATCTTTCCTTTCTGGAACAATTTGGAACGAAGTATCCTGAAATTCCCGTATGTATTCGAATCAATCCCCATGTAATGGCAGGAGGGAACACAAATATCTCTGTAGGTCATATTGATAGTAAATTCGGAATTTCTATTCATCAGATGCCGCATATCAAGCGAATTGTTGAAAATACAAATATGACCATCAACGGTATCCATATGCATACCGGCAGTGATATCCTGGATATTGATGTGTTCCTGTATGCTTCGGAAATATTATTTCGATCGGCTATGCATTTTGACAATCTCGAATTCATCGACTTTGGCAGTGGTTTTAAGGTCCCTTACAAAGAAGGTGATATTGAAACCAACATAGAAGAATTGGGAGAAAAATTAAGTGAACGCTTCAATGCGTTTTGTAAAACTTACGGGAAAGAACTCACCTTGGCTTTTGAACCCGGTAAGTTCCTGGTAAGTGAAGCAGGAAAGTTTCTGGTGAATGTAAATGTGATAAAACAAACTACTTCTACCGTTTTTGCACAGGTGGATAGTGGTTTTAATCATTTCATTCGCCCTATGTTATATGGATCACAACATACTATTGAAAACATTTCCAATCCAAAAGGCCGTGAACGCTTCTATAGTGTGGTAGGTTATATTTGTGAAACAGATACGTTTGCAAACAACCGCCGGATAGCCGAAATACGTGAAGGCGATGTGTTAGCATTTGGTAATGCAGGTGCCTATTGCTTTACCATGACAAGTAACTACAATTCACGTTATCGCCCTGCAGAAGTTTTGTGGCATAAAGGCAAAGCACATTTGATAAGGAAAAGGGAAACCTTTAAAGATATTATAAAAAATCAGGTTCCAGTGGAACTATAGCGCAATTACAAAGCTCCTTTTTAGGAGCTTTTTTATTTTTCAGCAGCGGTTTCTAAAAGCGCATCGAATAACTATAGGTAACAAACCTCCGTAATAAAATTATTATCACTCACTGAAGTTGAAACTTTTCTCAAATTCTGCAGTCTTTAAAAAAACTAACTAGAGATGAATAGACTTGTTTTAATCCTAAGTGTACTAATACTGGGGCTGCATCAAAAATCCGGTTGTATAGCGCAAACGCCAAATGATCATTTAAAAGTGTTGAAAGAAGAAGGGGTTGCACCCATTGCGTTCGTTAAACAAAAACTAAAGAACCACGATCTGATATTATTCGATGATGCTTTACATAATGCGGTCGAACCTTTTGACTTCTACAGGGAATTGATAAAAAACAATACCGGTGATTTTGACTATATCTTTCTGGAAGTATTCGGAATAAATACCCAACCACTCATAGACGCATTCTTAGCAAGTGAAACAAAGGACCCAACACTACTTTTAAAGGCATTTCAGGATAGCTTTGCAGGGCTTGGCTGGAGGTATGAAACCTATTACGATCTTCTTTCATCTGTATGGGATTTCAATCACAGTATAGCAGATACTTCAAAAAGGATACAAGTGATAGGTGTTGACCAGCCCATTTATTGGGAAGCGATCCATACGCGTGAAACATATAATATCTTCCAAAAATCGCTTATTGGCAGAGATTATTTTATGTACAAAATAATTCTGGACCATATGGAAGGGTTTGAGGAAAACAAAAAGGGCATCTTCCTTACCAATACCAGGCATGCTTATAAACACATAAAAAAATCTGACGGAAGTTTCTATTGGAACAGTGGCACCTTTTTCAACCAATGGCATCCCGATAAGACCTACTCTATTAGAATTCACAATGTAACACTCTCCATTGAAGCTAAAAAAAAGACATCGGAAAATACTTCTACTGAAGGCATGGACAAACTAACATACCGTTGGGTCAAAATGGAAAATGGTGCGTGGGATGAAGCATTTGAATTAAATGAAAACACTCCTGTGGCTTTTTCCTTTCGCAACAACGTTTTTGGGCAGGCAGGATATGTTGGAAATCATATGCTCAATGTAACTAAAGGGCAAACCATGTATGATGCTTACGATGCCCTTATATTTTTGGCTCCCCTTAATGAGCTACACTTTTCTTCCAAGATCGATTTTATTTTTACCAGTTCATTTAAAGAAGAGCTCAAAAGGCGTATAAAGATCCTGTATGGTAATGACCTTAGTAAATTCTTGTCTAAAAATGAGGTGGGCACTATTGAAGAATATATAGAACAGCTTTCCAAATATCAACCAATCACCAAAAATGAATTGATAAATAAATAATTGCTTCAACCGGATCATCTTCGTTTTTTATACCTTTAGATACATTTAAATACTATGGATCAAAGAGTAGTATCCGGATTTCTTGTTCTGGTCCTAATACAGGCAATGCATTCTACAGAAGAATATTTTGGCGAATTATGGAACGTGCTTCCTCCTGCTACATTTTTAACCGGACTTGTTTCAAAAGATCTGGAAGTTGGTTTTTTGGTCATCAATATAGGCCTCTTTCTGTTTGGAATTCTCGGTTGGTATTTTGTTATTCGAAAGAACAAACCCTTTGCAAAGTTTTTATTATGGTTCTGGATCATTCTGGAATTAATTAATGGCATAGGGCACCCTACCTGGTCCTTTATGGAAGGAGGATATACTCCTGGAGTGATCACCGCACCCTTTCTATTAATAACTTCGCTATATCTTATAAAGCTGCAATTAAAGAGAAATTGAATCTATGAAAGCCAAATACGATACCATAGGAACTACCTACAATCTAACCCGAAAAGCAGATCCCTATTTAGCACAGCGGCTCCTACATCACCTCAAACCAAACGCCAAAGGAATTTATTTGGATATTGGGTGCGGAAGCGGGAATTATACACATGAATTACAGCGAAAAGGTTATAATTTCATAGGTGTTGACCCATCTGTTGAAATGCTACAAAAGGCAAGGTTGAAAAACTCAAAAATTGATTGGAGAGTTGGTACTGCCGAAAGTATTGACCTGAAAGCAGGTAGTATTGATGGAATCACAGCTACACTGACCATTCACCATTGGAACGATCTGAAAAAGGGATTTCAACAGTTAAGCGACATATTAAAGCCCAAGGGAAAGATCGTTATTTTTACTTCTACTCCAAAACAAATGGAACAGTACTGGTTGATAAAATACTTCCCAAAGATGCTCCGGGCATCTATACTACAAATGCCATCTTTAGACACCGTAACAAAAGCACTGGAAAAGTCAGGTATTAAGGTTATCCAGACTGAAAAATATTTTGTTGACCCTGAACTTCAGGATCTGTTTTTGTTTAGTGGCAAACACGACCCTGAATTATATTTCAGGCCCGAAGTACGAGAAGGGATCTCTTCCTTTGCAGATCTAGCGAATACAACGGAAGTAGAGAAAGGATTAGAAGATTTAAGGTTGGATATTGATAATGCCACGATTGATAAAGTTATCAGCTCCTGTGAAAATGATCTGGGAGACTATCTATATATTATCGGACAAAAAAACTAAAACGTATGAGCATACAGGTAAAAGTGAAAGACACTGTTCAAAAACCAATAGAAACAGTCTTTGAAGCAATCGTTGACCCTAAAAAGATCAAGTGCTATTTTGTTTCAAATGCAAGTGAGAAAATAACAGAAGGAGCAATTGTCACCTGGGAATTTAAGGATTACGGTGTTTCTCTTGACATAAAGATCTTAAAAGTAGTTATTAATAGTCATATTTCATTTGAATGGTCCGGAAGTGGCAAAACTGCTATTGTAGATATTTATTTAACAGCAGAAGGTAAAACACAGACCCATATAAAGATCACTGAAAGTTCTTATGAACTAACTGAAAATGAAGTTTCAAAAGCCATGCAACAAACCCAGGGCTGGACAGACTTTATCTGTTCCCTAAAAGCCTTTTTGTATACAGGTGTGAATTTGAGAAATGGTCAATACAATTAAAATCCGGCTACTTCCTTTTTAGCGATTTCGAATTCCGTCATCATTTCTCTTACAATTTGGGCTGCAGGTTTAATATCGTGTATCAACCCGGCGATCTGTCCTATTTCCAGCTCGCCTTCTACCAGGTCGCCTTCAAACATACCCCGCTTAGCTCTTGCACGGCCTAAAAGTTCCTGTAGTTCTTCTTTTGAAGGATTTGTAGCATACAATTTCATTACGTCTTCAAAGAACTTGTTCTTGAGCATTCGCACGGGAGCCAGTTCTTTTAAAGTAAGTAAAGTGTCCCCTTCTTTTGCAGCTACCACCATTTCTTTAAAAGCAATATGTGCTGAGGATTCTTCTGAAGCGACAAAACGGCTCCCTACCTGAACACCATCTGCTCCCAGGACCATGGCAGCCAGCATTCCACGGCCATTGGCTATTCCTCCGGCTGCAATTACAGGAACCTGTAACTGTTCTTTTACCATGGGAATTAAAGTAAAAGTAGTGGTCTCTTCACGGCCATTGTGACCTCCCGCTTCAAAACCTTCGGCAACAACAGCATCCACACCGGCATCCTGCGCTTTCAGAGCAAATTTTACACTGCTCACAACGTGAATCACTGTGATTCCGTTTTCTTTTAATTTTGAAGTATATGTCTTCGGATTTCCTGCAGATGTAAAAACGATCTTCACCCCTTCCTCAATAATGATATTAATGATCTTATCGATGTCCGGATAGAGCATCGGAACATTTACGCCAAAGGGCCTATTAGTAGCTTTTTTACATTTAACAATGTGCTCACGAAGTACTTCAGGGTACATAGAGCCTGCTCCCAACAGGCCAAGGCCCCCGGCATTACTCACAGCACTGGCGAGGCACCAGCCACTGTTCCAGATCATGCCGGCCTGAATTATTGGGTATTCAATATTAAAAAGTTGTGTAACCCGGTTTTGCACTACCTTTTAACTATTTTAAATGTATTTGTTTTATTGTTGGAAGTTATACTTGCAATATACATTCCGGAGGATAACTCAGCAACATTTAAAACATTCTTCGCTGTTGAAATGCTTTGCTCCATTACTTTTTCTCCCAGAACATTGTAAATAGCAATTCTTGCTTCCGAAGCTCCTGCCGGAAAAGAAATATTCAACTTATCCACAACAGGGTTAGGATACAACGCAAATTGAGTTTCCCGTAATTGATCTTCAACTCCTAAACTGATAAGTGAATTATATGCATCTTCAAAATTAGGGATCCCGTAACCCATTTGAGCGGTGGGATTATTAAACAAATGTGCCGATTCACGTACGATCTGCATCACCTGGTAGTTTTTTAATTCGGGCCTTGCCTGCCATAAACTTGCAACAGCACCTGCCATAATTGGCGAACTGAACGAAGTTCCGTTACCGGTAGTTACATTTCCATTCTGACTTACAACAGCAGCATTCTGTCCCTGCGCCATTACATCCGGTTTAACACGTCCATCCACGGTTGGGCCTATTGAGCTAAATGAAGCATAATTCCCCGATGCCGTTACCGCACCTACTGTTAAAATTCCGGGTGCATCAGCCGGAGTTGCTACATAATTAAAGCCTCCTCCATCGTTTCCGGCAGAAGTAACCAACAACATTCCTTTATCGAAAGCATGATTGGCACCACGTGCCGCAATTGTGGTCTGTCCATCCAGATCCTGGTATGTATGGTCGTAATTCGGATTGTCATAATCCTGGTATCCTAAAGAAGTATTGGTAACGTCTACACCTAAGCTGTCTGCTCTTTCCAAAGCTTCTACCCACCATGCTTCTTCAACAGGGTTCTCAGTAGGGCCATATTCGGTTCTGAACAAATAGAAAGAAGCTTCAGGAGCAGTTCCAACAAATTGGTCTTGTATAAAAGCACCTATATCACTAAAGGTTCTGGCTCCATGTGAGCCCGTACCATCAACATTCACTTGCCTCTCAGCAAAATCATAGGTTCCCAACAACCTTCCGTCATTTACAATATGTGAAAAGGCCGGGTTGGTCCAAACGTTTGGAAAACCACTGTCCAAAACGGCAATCACCATTCCGCTACCTGTAAAATCCTGCTCGTGTACATAGTCTATTCCGATCATTTCGGTCTGGTTAGAAGCAGCGCCGTAGTTATAAATGATCCGGCTTTCCTGATTTTCCATTTCAAATTTATCGCCTACGGATTGGTTCACCGGAAAAGGGTTTAAACTCTTATCGGCAAATTCGACAGCAGTTACAAAAGAAAGGTTCAACAGGTCTTCGATATTGGCCTGAGTACCTCTTACATATACACAGTTCATCCATTTAGACTTGGCATATACGGTGATTCCGGTAGCATTCTTAATCTGAGTAATGTAATTCTCATTCACAGGAACATCACGTTCATCGATCACAACATCGTGTAAAGCCTTTCTGTCTATGGCATCCTGCGTTAGAATAGTAATCGGGTTAGCCAAAGCGGCAGCCACATCTTCTTTGTCTGCAAAAAAGACAAGAGCATCCTGCGTTTGTGCAAAGCCCTGCTGAATTAATAAAAAGGCGAATAAAAGTAGTACGTTTTTCATAGTTTTTTAATTTAGGATATTACACCACTGCCAAGTAATTCGTCATCCTGATACCAGGATACAAATTGTCCTTCCGTAATGGCAGATTGTTGCTCTTCAAATATAACATAAAGACCTGAAACTGTTTGATGCAAAGTTGCTTTTTTTAAAGGTTGTCGGTAACGTATTCGTGCCATCACCTCCATAGTTTCGTCTTCCTTTAAAGACAGATCTTCCCGAATCCAATGTATTTCTTCAGCCTTTACAAATAATCCGTAACGGTAAAGCCCCGGATGGTCCTTTCCCTGGCCTGTATATATTACATTTTCATTTACATCGGTATCGATCACGAACAAGGGTTCTTTGGTTCCTCCAACCGCCAACCCCTTTCGTTGTCCCTTGGTGAAGTAATGTGCTCCCTGATGTGTACCAATAATTTTTCCATCCGTTTTGGAGTAGTGTGTTTTTTCTGAAAAATATTTCAGTTTTTCTTCTTCGGAAGTAAACTCAGGACTTTCTTTCCGGTATGCCGAAAAATTTGAAGGAACCTCAACGATCACTCCTTCTTTGGGCGCCAATTGTTGTTGCAGGAATTCGGGGAGCCTTACTTTACCAATAAAGCACAACCCTTGTGAATCACGTTTCTCCGCAGTGATCAACCCTTGCTCCGAAGCTATTTTACGTACTTCCGGCTTTAGCAACTCTCCAATTGGAAATAATGTCTTTGCCAGTTGTTCCTGGGACAGCTGGCATAAAAAATAACTCTGGTCCTTATTAGGGTCCTTTCCAGAAAGCAGTTGATATATCTCCTTGCCGTCCTTTGTAATAGTCCCTTTACGGCAGTAATGGCCTGTCGCCACATAATCTGCACCCAGGTCGAGAGCGATCTTTAGAAATACATCAAACTTGATCTCACGATTACATAGTACATCGGGATTAGGCGTACGGCCCATTTTATATTCATTGAACATATAATCGACAATACGCTCTTTGTATTGTTCACTAAGGTCCACTGTTTGAAAAGGAATTCCAAGCTTTTGAGCGACCAGCATGGCATCGTTACTATCTTCCAGCCAGGGGCATTCGTCAGAAATAGTCACAGAATCATCATGCCAGTTCTTCATAAACAAGCCAATCACTTCGTAGCCCTGTTCTTTTAAAAGATAGGCAGCTACACTGGAGTCTACGCCTCCACTCAATCCAACAACAACTCTTTCTTTTTTCATAATTTTAAGTGTGCAAAGTTACAAAATAAAAAAAGCAGCTAAAAGCCGCTTTTTGAAAGTTAATTTGCTTTCTTTAAGGGCTTTGGATAGGTTTCTTCCAACTCTATCTTACCATTTTTATAGTACCTCCACAAACCGTGCTTTTTTCCGTCTTTGTAAAATCCTTCGATCACAACATTTCCGTATGCGTCGTAATAAGTAGCTTCACCTTGCAATTGGTTATTCCTGTATTTTAATTTTTTAATAAGTATTCCTTCCGGAGAATAGTAATTATTCTGTCCTTCCATCTGTCCTTTTACATAATTGAGCTCTTCTGTGACCTTTCCATTTGGGTAATAGGTTATTTTCTTTCCATCGAGCTTTCCGTTAACATAGGTTTCCTTCGTCATAATATCTTCAGATTTTTTTTGATAATAGGTCCACTCGCCTATTCTGTTTTTGCCGTCCATTTTCCCTTCGCTTACGAGTTTACCTTTCATAGTGAAGTATTGAACATGGGCAATATTATCTTTGGTATTGAATTCCTTAATGGCAGTAGGCCTGTCCTTGCATTTCTCACAATAGAATTTAAAGGTACCTACTTCTTTGCCGTGCTCAAAAGTACCTTCGTACCTAAGCTGCTTCGTACCTGGGTACATCTTTTTCCAAACACCGTGCCGTTTACCATCCGCATCCATTTGATTGATATCACCTTGAGCAGATAGTGTTGTGGTACCGAAGGCGATTCCGGAAAAAATCAAAAAAAATAGTCTCATATCTAGTAATGTGTATTCTTTAAACGAAAGAAATTTAATTCTATTGACCCGTATTACAAATTCAATAAAAAAGCTCCCTGGCGGGAGCTTTCATTATCTTTTTCCAGCCCTCTTTTGTTGTTCGGCCTGCTCCATCATATCTGCCATTTTTCGCTGAAAACGGTTCTGCTTTTTAGGCTTCTTCTTATTGTCCTGTATCTTAGCATGGATCTTTTCTTCATCAATGATAAACTTCTTAATGACCAACATGATACCGATGGTAATTAAATTGGATACAAAATAATACAAGGATAGTCCACTCGCATAATTATTAAAGAACACCAACATGAACAAAGGAGATATATACATTAGTATTTTCATGTTCGGCATTCCCGGTTGTGGTGTTTGCATACTTTGCCCCATCGTCATTGTCATATACCAGAAGATGGCCAGTGATGCCAAAATGGGGAATAAACTTATATGGTCCCCGTAAAACGGAATATGGAACGGTAATTCTGCGATCGTATCGTAGCTGGACAGGTCGTCTGCCCAAAGGAAGCTTTTCTGCCTTAAATCGAAAGCAGTCGGGAAAAATGTAAACAAGGCGTAAAAAACAGGTATTTGCAGTAAGGCCGGCAAACAACCCTTTAAGGGGCTTGCCCCTGCCACATTCTGCAGTTTCAACGTCTCCTGCTGAACCTTCATTTTATTATCACCATACTTCTCACGTATTTCATCCAGCTCCGGTTTTAAAACCTTCATTTTGGCTTGCGATAAATATTGTTTGTATTGTACCGGAGATAAGGCCAGTTTTATTAGAATGGTCAAAACAATAATAGCGATTCCCGCAGGTAAAAAGTCACTTAGCAATCCAAATAACGGAATGATGATATATTTATTGATCATCCCGAATATCCCCCAGCCCAATGGCATTGCTTCATCTAAGTTACGGCCGTATTTTTTGAATATCTGGTAATCGGTTGGCCCGTAATACATATTCATGTCATAGGACAAGCTTCCTCCTTTGGGTTCCAGTAGCATTTTAGCTCCATACTGCTTTGTATAGACCGTATCGATCTCTTCATCCTTAACAAAATCTATAGAAGTGAGTTTCACCTCTTTAAAAGGGGTGTCTGTCAACAACATGGAACTAAAGAAATGCTGGCGGAAATTCATCCAGGTCACATCTTTCTCTGTTTCTTCATCATCGCTCGCCGGGCTTAATTTTGAATGGTCGTCACCATTTTCATATTCATAGGTCAGGCGTGAGTATCTGTTCTCGTAAGTAATACTTTTTGCATGGCGGAACCCTTTCAACTCCCAATCCAGGTACATGGGCTGCGAGGTATTGATAACCCCTTCCAGGCCTTGCGAACGAATATTGAACCCTAGCATATATTCGCCGGGCAATAATTCATATCTATATTCTATAAATGCGTTTTCCGATGTCTTTAAACGCATTGTCAACACATCATTCTCTCCATTTTTGGTCAAAGACGGTTCAAAGTACAGGTCCTTGGTGTTAAGCAATCTGTTCTCTGAAGTAAACTGAAGATTCAAAGAAGCGTTATCGTCTTTAATAAGATAAACCTGCTCACCCGTATATGTAGTATGTTCCTTTAATTTGGCCTCTGTGATATATCCTCCTTTATTACTTATCGTCAATGAAAGAACTTCATTTTCCAGTACAGTAGTCGCGTCTGTTGCCGAAGGCAATGTTCCTGAATATGCGAAGGAGCCCAGTCGGTTTTTAAGTTTATCCAGTGCCAGGGAATCTTCTGCATTTGCTGCAGTAAGTTCTATAGTAGCATCCTGAAGAGTGGTTTCGGCCGTAGTAGTATTTTCTGAAGATGTAGTCTCCTCAGTTAGCTGTTCGGTCTTGGGTTGCTCGCCTTTATTTTCTTCCGGAGCGGGTTTCTGAATGTACATCATCCAGATCAAGATTCCTCCGATCAGTAAAAATCCTAATAACGAGTTTTTGTCAAATTTCTTTTGTTCCATATTTTACAGATGTTTCCGAAGCATTCTTCAGAAGCAATTAATTTCTTTTGCTTTTTTCAATAATCAATAATCCCGCCTGTTTTAAGAATACGCCAAATTGTCGCTTACTTCTTTTTTGCGTGTTCGTGCGCTGCTTTTACAAACGCTACGAACAACGGATGCGGGTTCGCTACCGTACTTTTATATTCCGGATGATACTGTACCCCAACAAACCATGGATGCGAAGGGATCTCAACGATCTCCACCAAACCAGTATCCGGGTTTATACCTGTTGCTGCCATTCCAGCATTTTCCAGTTGTTCACGATAATCATTGTTATACTCATAACGGTGTCTGTGACGCTCCTCTATTATTTTTGAGTTGTATACGCCTCCTACAATACTACCTTCTTTCAATTCACATTCCCAGGCACCTAATCGCATGGTTCCTCCCTTGTTGGTAACACTTTTTTGATCTTCCATCAGGTCGATCACCGGGTTTTGAGTGCTTTCGCTCATTTCGGTAGAGTTGGCGTCTTTTATTCCCAATATATTTCGGGAATACTCGATCACTGCCATTTGCATTCCAAGGCATATCCCAAGGAACGGCAGATTATTCTCACGTGCATAGCGAACGGCCTCGATCTTACCTTCAATTCCCCGTTCACCAAATCCGGGAGCTACCAAGATCCCGTCTAAACCGGAAAGTGTTGTTGCAATGGTATTGGTATCTATATGCTCACTATGTATGGATACTACTTCAACTTTTACTTCATTTTCTGCTCCGGCATGTATAAAAGATTCTAAAATAGATTTATAGCTATCCTGAAGTTCCACATATTTCCCAATTAGTCCAATACGCACTTTTCCTTTTGGGTTCTTATGGCGTTGTAAGAATTGGTTCCAACGGTCCAGATCCGGTTCTTTGGCATCCTTTAAATTGAGTTTATTCAGCGTTACCGTGTCCAGGCCTTCGCGAAGCATCATATTAGGGACATCATAAATGGTAGATGCATCTATGGATTGGATCACCGCATCTTTTTTAACATTGCAGAAAAGCGCCAGTTTTGTCTTCAGGTCATCAGAAAGTTCATGTTCTGTTCTACAGACCAGGATGTCTGCTCTAATTCCACTTTCCATGAGCGTTTTTACAGAATGCTGAGTAGGTTTTGTTTTTAACTCTCCCGCAGCTGACAGGTAGGGTACCAAGGTAAGGTGAATTACCAACGCATTGTCATCTCCCAGTTCCCATTTTAGCTGTCTTACAGATTCTATATAAGGAAGGGATTCAATATCCCCTACGGTTCCGCCTATTTCCGTAATGACAATATCATAATCTCCCGTATTACCCAATAATTGAATACGTTCTTTGATCTCATTGGTAATATGCGGAATCACCTGTACCGTTTTACCTAAAAATTCACCGCGGCGTTCTTTCTGAATAACACTTTGATAGATCCGGCCGGTAGTAACGTTATTTGCCTGCGAGGTTGAAACATTTAAAAAACGCTCGTAATGCCCCAGGTCAAGATCGGTTTCTGCACCATCATCTGTAACATAACATTCTCCGTGCTCATAAGGGTTTAGCGTACCGGGGTCTACATTGATATAAGGGTCCAGTTTTTGAATGGTCACGCGATATCCCCTGGCCTGCAATAACTTAGCCAGTGACGCTGCGATTATTCCTTTACCTAATGAAGATGATACTCCGCCCGTAACGAAGATGTACTTTGTAGTGTTCATGTGCAATCTTGCTGAATTAGCTATACGGGATGCAAAGGTAGGGATTTATTGCCGAAAGGAAGAAATGTTGCTCGTTAAATATTGAAGGAATACCCGTTCTTTAAAAAGATCATTTCTTTTCAATGAGCTTTCTAAGCAAGTCTTCCAATCCATTCATTTTAATTTCATGCATTTCCTTCATCAAACTCCCTAATTTTCCTTCAGGGAATCCTTTTTGCTGAAACCAGGCATAATAAGCTTCGGGAAGGTTTACAAGGTATTGGTCCTTATATTTACCAAATGGCATTTTGTAGTTTGCCAGTTCAATAAGGTGTTTGGGATCCGGTTTATTTCCAGCGTTCATGTTTTGTGAGTTGTTCCGCTACAAAGTCTCTCCACGCAAATTCGGCTTCAGAGATCTGCGAGTGGTCGGTTTCTTTATCGTAGCGTCGTTGCATTTCTTTTCTCCGGGTTTCGATACTTTGATACAAATCTTGTACTTCCTCTTTTATATTATTTGAAAAAGTACGTGTTTCCATCTCTTTTCTTAACATACGTGAATGCAGTTCGGAAATATCAAAATGCGTTTGTTCGTGTTTCAGAATATAATCGGAAACGGCCCCTCGCTTGTACCATGATAGTTTGGGATAGAAATTACTCTCAATGGTGTAATCAAAATCGATCCTGTCTTCTCTTTTGGTATATGAAAATGAAAAGGATATTCCCGAATTGGTACTTGCCACATAGTCGCTTCCTTCTTTAGGCGTACCTTGAAAGTCATCCCAGGTGAGTTTTTCGGTTTCGCTCCACAGGATCTTTTCGGAATCATTTTCCGGAGCAAAAGAAAAACAAAGTAAAATGATACCTATAGCCAGTAGTCGTTGCATAAAAGCAATAACGGAATTTGTGAGAATTTATTGAGTATCCTATCCCCAATTGAAGGTCACAACTCGCTCAATATCCGGATGAAGGCTGTAATGGACTGGGCATGTATTGGCGGTATTCTCCAGTATCTTTTGCGACTTGTTATCAATATTTGCAGGGAGGTTCATGACCACTTCGATCATAGAAATACGGCGGGGGTCGCTTGCCATGGTCTTGGTAACCATTGCTGTTGTACCATCCAGGGTTACTTCCAGACTTCTCGCTTTAATACCCATCATGGTAAGCATACAATTGGCTAAACCTGTCGCTACCGTATCTGTAGGAGAGAAAGCTTCTCCCTTACCATTGTTATCGGTTGGAGCATCTGTAATAAATGTATTTCCGGACTTCAGGTGTTCGCACTCGGTGCGGAGATTACCCAGATAGGTTACTTTTGCTGTACTCATTTTACTTCTTCAAATTGAAGGTCATTATTATATCTTATAATATACAATGCATTGTTCTGATACCCTGAAAACATTTTTTTGGTGTAACGGAATTTGTTTTCGATATACTCGGTTTCTACTTTACTGTCAATGGCATCGTAAACATCTTCTGCAGATGCCAAACGCAGCAATACATCGTAGGTCACATCGAACCCCCGAACCGCATACCGATTGGGTAACACACCATATTGATTTTTATAACTGGTAAGGAAAGCTGTTTTTTCTTTGTAATTATAACTACGGTTCACCGATGGAAAAGTAAAGCCCAACTTGGCCAGGTGTACGTTTGAAACATCGTGATAGTCATAAGCGTCATTCTTATCCAAAGTGAACAAACGCAGCCTGTATTCTTCCGGCATACCGTTTAGAAGTCCCACAACATTACTTATTACCACAGGGTCTGTAGATTCTAAAATGATCCAGTTCTCAATGGTCTTATCGATCTTTCCTTCAATATCGGTAGCATATAAGAACCCTTCTTCGCGTGGAGAAAGCGTTTTCACAGTTCCCAAAGTCGAAAGGACGGCTTGCTTGGAAGCTGCTTTTTTAGTGTCACTGATAAGCACTACATTCTTACCTGCAACATTTTCCTTTAGGTATTCCAGCATCCTGTTCTTAAGCATCTCTTCCGTAGGTAGTGTTTGAAACAGGTTGGAAGATATCTTTATCTCCCTGTTACTTAACGGTGAAAAGACCGGTGTGCTTGTATTGCGCAATTCCGAAGCCGCTTTTTCAACATTTTTACGAAGCAAAGGGCCAATAACCGCATCCACATCCTCGAAGTTGTTTCGGGAAATAATAGCGCCTACTTTACTTTCTCTTGCTTCGGTGTCGTACACATTTAGGTTTACGGAAATACCTTTGTCCTTTGCAAATTCGGTGGCCATTAAGACACCGCTGTAGAAATCGAGGGCAATACGTAAAGTGGCATCATTCTTTAACAGTTCCTTATTTGCATTGATAGAATCGCTTTCGGCTCTGCTCAATCGAAACGGAAGCATTAGAGCGATGTTCTTCTTTTGGGTGTTTAGAATATAGTCTTCGAGATTTACAATTGGAATATTATCTGCTACGCTATCTATATTCTCTTTCGGGATCTTTAAGATCATCCCTTCTTTCAGGCCGTCTTTAGCGTATGGATTTAAGGCTATTATTTCTTCTTTGGAAAGGTTCAGTTTTACTTTTAGGCGGTAAAAGCCTTCTTTGGCCTTTACCTCGTAAAAATCATATTTTTCATCTTCAATAGTTGCAGAATCTACCACGGAAACAGCAGGCACATTCAGTACAGCTCCTATCTGAAGGTTTTCTCCCATATTTGGATTCAGTGTTTCCAGTTCGGCAACTGTGATCCCATATTTACGGGCAATTCCATATTTTGTTTCTTTTGCTACTACGGTATGGGTAGCAGCTTCAGAATTTGTATTGGTTTCGTTAGTAACAACATTGGTGGAGGTCTTTTTTATACCGATAGGAATTTTGATTTTCTCTCCCTTTTTAAGCTGTCGCGAATACAGTTCCTTATTATATTTTTTAATATCGTCCACCTGAATATTATAGCGCTGCGCGATACTGAAAAGGGTTTCTTTTCTTCTTACCCGGTGCATTTTAAACCGTATCTGGTCTTCAGAAGAGTTTATAATGTCGGCTGAGGGAAGGATCAATACCGTGTTGGTCCGTATACCGTTTCTGGCATCCGGATTTAGTGTGTAGATGGTTGCTTCGGTGATATTGTATTTTTTAGCAATGCTGTAAATGGTCTCACCCTTCTGTACGGTATGTGTATTATAATTTTGTTGTACCGTAGCACCACAACCTGTAGTGAAAATACAAATAAGCGCTATATAGATAATTGACCTCATATTATTCCCATTCTATGGTGGCAGGTGGTTTAGAACTAATATCGTACACTACTCTATTAACGCCTTTTACTCTGTTTATTATATGATTGCTCATTTCCTGCAAAAACTCATAAGGTAAATTTACCCAATCTGCCGTCATACCATCTGTAGATTCAACAGCCCTTAGCGCCACTACTTTTTCGTAGGTACGTTCATCTCCCATCACACCAACACTTTGTATCGGAAGTAATATGGCTCCGGCCTGCCAGACCTTATCATAGAGGCCCCATTTCTTCAGCCCGTTGATGAATATGGCATCTACCTCTTGTAATATACAAACTTTTTCCGCAGTGATATCCCCCAGTATCCTGATGGCCAATCCGGGGCCGGGAAATGGGTGTCTTCCTAATAGTTCAGGGTCAATACCCATTTCTTTTCCTACGCGCCTTACTTCATCTTTAAAAAGCATTCTTAGCGGCTCCACTACTTTCAATTTCATAAAATCCGGTAATCCACCCACATTGTGATGTGATTTAATGGTTACCGAGGGCCCGTTCACCGAAACACTTTCGATCACATCCGGATAAATGGTTCCCTGTGCCAGCCAATGTACATCTTCAACCAGGTGTGCTTCATCGTCAAACACCTCAATAAAAGCATTTCCTATTGCTTTTCTTTTTGCTTCGGGGTCGCTCACTCCTTCCAAGGCTTTCAAGAAGCGTGCCGAAGCATCCACTCCTTTCACATTAAGCCCCATACCTTTGTACTGCTCCAATACATTACTAAATTCATCTTTACGCAGTAAGCCGTTGTTCACAAAGATGCAATATAGGTTCTTGCCAATTGCCTTGTGTAGCAAGATGGCAGCTACCGTAGAGTCTACGCCGCCACTTAGTCCCAATACTACTTTATCATCTCCAACCTGCTCTTTTAAAGATTGTACCGTTGTGTCTACAAAAGCTGCTGGGGTCCAGGATTGCTCTACTCCTGCAATATGTACCAGGAAGTTCTCTAAAAGCAGTTTTCCGTCTGTAGTGTGGTACACTTCGGGGTGAAACTGAATAGCGTAGGTATCTTCTCCTTCAATATAATAAGCAGCATTTGCCACATCTTCCGTACTTGCGATACGCACTCCTTTTTCGGGAAGTTTCGCTATCGTATCACTATGACTCATCCATACCTGTGTGTCTTCCTGTATACCGGCAAACAAACCATTTCTGTTAATAATGGTAGATAGTTTTGCACGGCCGTATTCCCGAAGGTTAGAAGGCTCTACACTACCGCCATTGAAGTGTGCGAGGTACTGCGCGCCGTAACAAACCGCCAACAGCGGTTTGTGCCCTTTTATTCGGGAAAGGTCGGGATGCGGAGCATCCTCGGCGCGCACCGAAAACGGACTACCCGATAAAATGACTGCTTTAAAATCTTCTAAATTCTCCGGAATGTGGTGGTAAGGGTGGATTTCGCAGTAAATATTCAGTTCCCGAACGCGCCTTGCGATAAGCTGCGTATACTGCGACCCAAAATCTAAAATGAGGACGTTGTTTTGCATAGGCAAAAGTAAATTAAAAAAGTAATTTGGCTAAATCTTTAGCAAAAAAATAAGGAAGTTTTTCAACAAGGATCTTAAAGCGATAGAATGGTGAGTTCATTTGCCAACGGATCGAGGTTTTCTTTTAGTTCTGAGAGCAACCGGTCCCCGTATTGCAGGTAAAATTCAGAAAAATTCATGTTGCGTTCCTGCAGGCTCTGATCTGGAAATAACTGATCCTGCAACAATGTGAGTCGGTTCAGTTCATCTGCCAGTTTCCGCTTCTGAGCCTTTAGCAAACGCTTTTCCAGATGGTCCAAACCATTCAACTGTTTCTTTTCCTGGGCCGCGACAGCTCCCACAAACGAAGCATCTGTTTTCTCTGCCAGTACATACAGATCTTTAAACTGCTGCTGTAGAAATTTTCGCTGTGAAGAAAAGTCAATATCAATTTCTGACAACTGATGTGTATGCTTTGTAATAAGCTCCTGCTGTTTAAGGAACAGAGAGGTGATCGTTACATGGAGCCTTTTTAATTTTTCCGAAATCTTTTCGGGAAGCAATAAGACAGAGTTCCGTAATAATAACATTGGAAATGGCACGGAAACCGATTCAAAATAATCCCTTAGCTGAAACCAATATGCCAGCTCTCCACCGCCGCCTACATAACATAAATTGGGCAGTATCACTTCCTGGTATAGGGGCCGCAATAGAGCATTGGGTGAGAATCGTTCCGGATAGTCGTGAAGCTCCTTGTGAATTTCTTCTTTCGAGAATGAAATATCTGTTTCATTCACAAAGTAAGTGCCTTCTTTTTCTATGATCCGTTCGCGTATCCCTTCTTTCAGATAGAACAAATTGATCTCACGCGGATTCACCTGCGCACTATACCCTAATTGGGTAAGCTTCCGGGTTGTTTCGGTTACTTTCCGAAAGGACAATTCCTCGGTCAGTTCCTTCTCTGCAAACGGAACAAATGCCTTTTTCAATTTGGTGTCATTCCCGTCGATGATCACCAGGCCGTATTCGGCAAACAATGCATTTCCCAGGTAACGTGTAGCAGCAGCCAGGTTGTCGTGTTTTGTATAGGCTTCAGTGAACAGCGAGGTGAGCATACGAGCATGTTCACTTTCTCCCAATTCAGACCTTAAAACCTTCAGTACCTCCGCCAATCCACCTGTTGATAACTCTCCTACCGCGCCGCCACTGTCTCTGTCCCACTGTACCTTTTTTCCGAAGAGATTAAAATAGTTGATCTCGTCAAAATCGTGATCTTCGGTCGCCATCCAATACACCGGAACAAAGTGGTACGCCGTATGTTCTTTGTTGAGCTTTTCAGAAAGATTGATCACCGAAAATATTTTATACAAGAAGTACAAAGGCCCGGTAAATAAATTAAGTTGATGCCCGGTAGTGATGGTAAATGTATGTTTTTCTGAAAGCGCCTTGATATTCTTTTGTGTGGCTTCGGAAATCGTATACCCCTTATACTGAAGTTCTAGCTGTTCTACCAGTACCTTTCTGCTTTCTGAAGAAAAAGAGGATTGTTTTTCCTTTAGTTGTGATTCAAAATTCTCAGGCTTCGGAAAATGATGGTATAACGGACGCAGGGATTCCTTTTCAGCCAGATAATCACAGACTAGTTTCGAAAAATAACCGGTGTTGGTATACGGAATGGTTTGTATTGGCATAGATGTTTTTAGAAAACTGACACAAAAATAGTCACTTTAATGACTTTAAGTTTTAAAGATACGTTAATCTTAAAAAAATGAATTTCAAATATCAGAATAGTTTCTTAGCTTTAACGACCTAATTAATCAATCACGCTATGAAACGTCATTTATCAATCATTTTTTTACTATTCATCTCTGTTACCCTAACAGCGCAATTACAATCTCCCTCTGACTTTTTAGGATATAATATCGGCACACAATTTTCGCGTCATGCGGATGTAGTGCGCTATTTTGAACATGTAGCCGACAACAGCAATATGGTAACCTACCATAATTACGGAAAGACCAACGAACGCAGGCCCCTTACCTATGCAATTGTTTCCTCCGCACAGAATCTGGCCAATATTGAGAACATCCGTAAAGACAATTTGAAGAATATAGGCCTGGAAAGCGGAAGCGCAAACCCGGACATAGCGATCGTCTGGCTAAGTTATAATGTTCATGGAAATGAAGCTTCCAGTACCGAAGCCTCCATGCAGACCCTTTATGAATTAATTACCGAAAGATCTTCCTGGTTACAAAATACCGTGGTCATTATTGATCCCTGTGTAAATCCGGATGGCCGTGACCGCTATGCCAACTGGTACAACCAGGTGAAAGCTACTCCCTACGATATTGCCCAGGATGCAACCGAACACAACGAGCCCTGGCCGGGTGGGCGTCCAAATCATTATTTATTCGACCTGAACCGTGATTGGGCATGGGCCACGCAGGTGGAAAGCCAGCAACGTCTAAAGGTCTACAACAAATGGATGCCGCATATCCATGTAGATTTCCACGAACAAGGCATCAACGAGCCTTATTATTTTGCACCTGCCGCAGAACCTTTCCATGAAGTGATCTCACCATGGCAGCGTGATTTTCAGACGCAGATCGGGAAGAACCACGCCAGGTATTTCGATAAAGAAGGCTGGCTGTTCTTTACCCGGGAACGTTTCGACCTCCTGTACCCAAGTTACGGAGATACCTACCCTACCTTTATGGGAGCTATCGGGATGACCTATGAACAGGCAGGACACGGGCGCGCAGGATTAGGGATCCAGACCGATGAAGGTTATGTACTTACTTTAGTGGACCGGGTGGCGCATCATAACACCACCGGGCTTTCTACAGTGGAGATCTCTTCTCAAAACGCTGCGAAACTAAATACCGAATTCAAAAAGTTCTTTAATAACAGTGGCCTGAAATACAAAAGTTATGTCTTAAAAGGTAATCCTGATAATATCCATGCCCTTACACAGTTATTGGATAAACACGAGATCAAATACGGTTTTTCCAATGGAGGGACCGTTAGTGGTTTTAGCTTTTCCAAAAACGGGAACGGAAGCATGAATGCCAATGGTGCGTTGGTGGTTAGTACCGATCAGCCGAAAGGAAAAATGGTGAAAGTCTTATTTGAACCGGATGCCAAACTGAGCGAACCTCTTACCTATGACATCACCGCCTGGACAGTGCCTCATGCCTACGGACTGGACTGCATTGCCAGTACCAGCCTGGTTTCGGCAAATGGCAGTGCTCCTGCCATGAATGCCATGAATACTGCTTCGCCTTCGGCAGCGGGTTATATTGCCAAGTGGAACAGCTTGTACGATGCGGCCTTTTTAGCAGACCTGCTTAAAAATGATATTAGAGTGCGTTTTTCTGAAAAGAAACTGAGCTTCGCCGGAAATCAGTTTGACCGCGGTAGTCTTGTGATCACCCGAAGTGATAATCGCAAGAACAAGGATTTTGATGCGACCGTTGCCAGAATTGCCAACGAACACAAAAGGGGCCTGTATGCTTCCCCTACCAGTTTTGGTGACAACCTTACCGATTTTGGCTCACCGGATGTAAAACTGGTCAATAAACAGCGTATCGCCATATTGAAGGGTGACGGTACCTCATCACTTAGCTATGGTTCGTTATGGCACTTCTTTGAAGCGCAATTACAGTACCCTGTTACTTCCATAGATACAGATGATTTTGGCTGGATACCTTTGGACAAATATGATGTCCTGATCCTTCCGGAAGGTTGGTATAATAGTGTGCTTGACGAAAGTGCTCTCAACAAAGTAAAGGATTGGGTGCGCAATGGTGGCAAGCTTATTGTTATGGGACGTGCCGTACGTACGTTTGAGGGCAAGGAAGGTTTTGATCTCAAGAACAACGAAGATGATGAGGAAGATGATGATACCAAAAAAGAGGACAACCTTACTCCTTACGACCAACGCGAACGTGAAAGTGTGAAGGATTTTATCACGGGTAGTATCTATAAGGTAAGCCTGGACCCTTCTCACCCTATGGCATTTGGCTATGGAGATACCTATTTCAGCTTAAAACAGGGAAGTGCTTCTTATCAATTCTTGGAAAATGGCTATAATGTAGGCTATATCAAGGACGATGCGGTGAGTGTTGCCGGTTTTTCGGGGGCAGATGCCAAAGCCGGTTTAAAGAACTCGCTGGTCTTTGGAGAGGCCCGTATGGGTGGCGGCAGTGTTATCTACCTTGTAGATGATGTATTGTTCCGTTCCTTCTGGGAAAACGGAAAGCTGTTCCTGGTAAATGCTGTCTTTTTTGTGAATAACAATAAGTTTAGGATCTAGCGAGGTATGAAGCTGGAAGTCTGGAGCACAAAGTTTGAAGCGGGGAGTTGGAACTATAAAGTTTTAATCCATTTTTGGCACATTGTTTTTAATAAAATTGAATACGTTGGGTGCGCCAGACCTGTTATTGCACAAGATAACCACAAAGAGATCAGAATCAGGAAAATAATACAATTCGGAGGTATTTCCAACATTAACACCTCCATGGCCAATATATGGAACAGGTTCATAACCTATTTTTAATCCGAGGCTTTGATAATTAGATCCGCCTTTTTTTACAGCAGGAGAAAAAAGTAGATTCTTATACTCATCATCTAAAAGGAGATCAGTATTTTTAATTGATTTGAATAAATTAGCAAGGTCATCGGTAGTACTTTTCAATTGAGCTGCTGCACTTACTTTTCCAAAAAATGGAGGATATTCACTATAATTCTTAAGGCCATTATGTTTTAAATCATAACGATATGGTTGTGCAGTATTTTCATTTGAAAATGAAGTATCGGGCATTCCGGCAACATTAAAAATATTTTTCTTTAAATAATCTTCAAAGGTTAATTGCGTAACATTTTCTATTATGATTCCTAATAGGTCGTATCCTTGATTTGAGTAATTCCATTTTCCGGTTGGAGTGAAATCTTCAAACTTATCCCATTTCGGGAGGTATTCCTGGTGTATTTGATACACCTCTTTCAGTGAATTTGTTTTCACTATTTCTTCTCTAAAACCTTCTATTCCTTTCAATTTATAATCAGAAGTGTGGGTTAATAATTGATAGATATTTATTTTACTTGAAATACTTTCTGGCAATTCAGGCAAGTACTTCTTAATAGGAGTATACAGATCCAGTAATCCATTCTGAACTAATTGTAAAACAGCGATTGCTGTTATCGGTTTGGTTACTGAAGCTATATCAAACCTCGTATTTGAATCATTATTAACACCTTCTTCCATATTCTTTAAACCATACCCTTTATTGATAACAATTTGTTCATTCATTGATACCAACACAGCTCCCTGAAACAGTCCGTTTTTTTCATTTTCTCTAAGATAATTGTTAAGCCTTCTGAAGAACTCTTCACTGGTTAAGGCAGGATTAGAAGTATTTGGAGGTTGCTCTCCTAACAATAATCCTACTGCTTTAACCTTTCCGGTTTCTTTATTCAAAATAAATTCAGGAGCAAACCAGGTTTTGCTTATTGTGCCTTGAAGCCAAACTTCAAGATCGTTTGGTTTATTTATTGATAAGGAATATGGTTTCGCCTGGCCAAATCGGTAAAACAGATCCATCCAGTATTCTGTAGCCTCATTAACTTTATCCTCAGAAGTATTGGCGTAATTCTTTTTTACAAAGTCTTCAATTTCTAATGATATCCCCGAGTTATAAGCTTTTAGAAAGTTCTTGAACACATGACCACTTGGGGATTCCGGCCACTCAAAATTCGATTGCCCAAAACTTTGACAGAAGATCAAAAAACTCATAAATATTAATAGAATATACTTTCTCATACCATTTTTTATGAAAACTAATAACTCTAAAAAGGTACAAAAAGGAACTAAAGAATGTGTTAACGACTGTTAATGTTCTATATATTGTCGTGGCCTTTTTCAACTTGCGTACAAGTTATCATTAAAACAAATAGTATGTAAACAGAGCCAACTTCTAACCTCACGCTTCCAGCTTCTAACTTCTTTACAAAGAAAACGAAGATGAAAAAATACCGATTACCACTTGGCCAAAACTTCTAAACCAGAGTATTCACCAGGCAAAAAATATTGGCTGCACCGAAAATAAGTTCGAAAACCAATCCTTGAAATAACTGTTTATTTGGCTTTCCATCTATACCCATACTTACAGACCGGCCTATGGCAAACCCAATAAATATCAAGATGGCAACAACAAATGATGTTAACCTTAACTGGGGAATTATTGTTCCCAGCAAAATAAGTATTCCGCCACATAACATTACGGAACTAACTCCTCTAACCTCATTTAACAGGTCAACATCCTTTTCAAGTTGAATCCCGGAATTCTTTAAATAGGTCTTTATAGGGTTACTCAATCTCATTGTGCCTACAAAAAGTAACATGAGGCCTGATAAGGATAAAATAACGATTTTGAAAATTTCCATTTTATATTGTTTTAAGATTATTATAGGTACAAACATAAAACAGAGATGTGACAGAGGTGTGTCAGGGGTATTTTTGATTTTTCACATACTCCTCAAAATACTTTTGTATGGTCATATTGTGTGGGGTAAACGTTTCATTTTGTGGAACGAGTGTTTCGATAAAATCTATTCTAAAGGCTCTAAAGTCTTTTCTCAACCTGCAAAAGGCAATGAGTAGAAAATTTCCATTGATGCTATAGATGGCAAAAGGTTCTATATTTCGGGTAGTTCGTTTTTTCCCGGAAGAATAGTAATCTATCTTTAATACCTGAAAATGGATAATAGCCGATTGGATCTGCATTAGGTTGTTACTCGTTTTTTCCTCACCCTGACCCCCACCAAAGTAGATCCTATCTGCTAACAGATCAGCATTTCCTTTTTGAGAATATCTTAAAATAGACTTTATTTTTTCTATGGCGCTGGAAACATTTTCGCTAAGCGATCCATCTTTATTTTTAATTGCCAACTGTTCTACGGTGATCAAAGCATTGGCTTCATCTTCAGTAAACAGAACAGGAGGAAGATGATAACCCTCCATGATAGAATACCCTTTACCTTCTTCAGTTACAATGGGTATCCCGGATTTTTCAAGAGTACGAATATCTCTGTAAATGGTCCGTACACTCACATTATGCCTTTCAGCCAGATGTTTTGCAGTAACAATTCTTTTGGATTGTAGCTGAGTAATAATGGCAGTTAGTCTGGAAAGTCTTGGTTTTTCTTTTTCTTCCATTTTCGTCTTATCTGCTTGTGACTAACTTATTGATAAGACAAATATAGTTAAACAGAGTTTTTCGACTACGCGCAAGACACATTTCTATACTGAACTGTAGCATCTTTCAGATTCCTCACATCCGTTCGGAATGGCAAATTGAATAAGAAGGGTAAAGTTATAAGCACAAAGTGAATACTTTTCAGTAGAATAGGCATACAAAAGCTCCGAAATTCAGTTTCGGCTATCCGGAACGCGGAGTTTTGGATGTGGTTTTTCAGTATGCTGAAAAAATTCCTCTGAAAAGGAGTCTTTTCTTTTGCTTCTTTTCTTTGGACAAGCAAAGAAAACGAAGGTCAAAGACAGATAACCGCTAACTGACTACTGCAAACTCCTAACCTCAAGCTTTCAGCTTCTAACACCCCTTTACAAAAAAATGAAGATAAAAACCACAACTACAAATTCTTCTTGATCACGCTCACAACAGCATCCAATAAAGCTTTCCCTTCGCCTTTCGCGAAATATTGCTGTGCAAACGTATGTAACGCCTTGACATTCGAGCAACTATCCATAGGCGTTAGATCCGGATGCTCGGTAAGATCCACCTGTACCCTGTAATATTCCAGTTTGGTACTTTTTGTAAGGCTCTCTAACTGAGTTGCCGGTACAAACTGGTTGGCATACAACACAGTTTCGGTAATAACGGAGTTGGGCGTATCTACCCCATTCAGATTTTGCAGGTACAGGCCCCAATCTCCGGTACCCCAAAAGCCGTATTTTTGGCCAAAGGGTTGGTGATTTACGGCTTCGTTTACCACATCAAGTCCGCCGTTGAACCTGTTAAGTCCGCAACCCAGTGAGATCACGACCAGATCGTCCATACTTGTAGCGACCTTGGTGCGTAGTGCCTCCGTAATGCCCCAAACTGCAGGGTCATTGGACATAACGCCTCCGTCCAGTCCCCATTTCTCTTTAGTGGAGGACCTTCCATCCTTTCCACCTCCCAGGTGGGCCACCGGAAAATAGGTAGGAGCTGCACTAGTTGCTCTGGCAGCTTCCCACAGGTAGTAATCCTCCGTACTGTCATTCAAAGCTGTATCCCAATTGAACAGATAAGGCCCGAAATCAACACCCATCGTCGGGTCCTTTATATGGCCTCCCGTACTATTGATAAGGTAAGAAGTGGTAAATACCTGTTGTACCTTTTTATTGGGTAATTTCTGTGCGGCGTCCTTTAAGGTCACGGTAGGGCCCAAATTAGATTTCAAAAATGCTTCCACTCCATGACGCTTACTACCAAACACATCTTTAACATCTGCATAATACAAAGGGCCGGTGGGTTGGCTGTTCTTATAGAAGATACTTCCACAATCATTCAGATAAAAATCCAATACCTCGGCGGCTGTTCTCGGGCTGTCGTCCGTATGGTAAGGAGTTGTAAGGCCAATGGAAATGATACCTCCCGTAGAGGTTCCTCCAATCACATCGAACAATTGGTATGACTTTGTATTGTTCAACGCGGCTTCAACTTGTGTTAAAAAATAAACCGGAAGTATTCCCTTGATGCCTCCGCCGTCTATGGCAAGAATGATCTTTTTCTTTGAAGTGGTAGTTAAAGGTTCTTTATTGGGGTTGAGTTGGTCCTTTTCACTGCAGGAATATAGAAATAGGCATAATACGATTGATGAGAGGAGATAAAAAAGGTTTTTCATTTTGGGTGTTTTTATGATCTGAGGGAGCTAATCACTTCAAAATTACCCTATTAAAAAAGAAAAGGCAATAAGTATAATCACGTAATTTTTGAGGAGATAGGAACACGAAGACTGAAGCTGAGGGCTGGAAGTTGGAAGCTTGAAGATGGAGGTTGGAAGCTGGGTGTTGGAAGATGGACGTATACTCCTAGCTCCTAACTTCTTACCTCTAACCTTTAACCTCTAGCCTCTTACTTCTAGCTCCTTACTACTTACTACTTACTACTTACTACTTACTACTTACTACTTACTACTTACTACTAATTTATGACATATATGTCAATAAAAATTAAGAGATATATTTTTAAATGTTGATTTTCAGTGCTAAAAATTATAATATTGTCATATAGGTCAATTATCTTAAAAGGATATAGAAAACACTCCGGGTAAATTTCTGTTGTGTTTTTTGATGAATACGTAAAGAAAATACCAGATTACAAACTCACTATATAATTAGTATCTTAGAGTACTTATAATGCAGGTAGCAAAATGAAAAGAATAACAGTCCTTCTGTTCTTTGTGGTCGCTCCTTATTGGGGAGCTGCACAATCTTCCTGTGACATCAAGAGCCAATTGCTTCAGGTTGAAGATCTGAACATTGCCGGAGAATTTGAAAAAGCACTGGCCAAAACCGATAACCTTTTGACCTGCACATCTATTTCTGAAATGGAAGTCGTTAAAATAAGCATCGCCCAATACAAACTACACCGTAATACCCTTAGAAACAGAAAAGCGAGTACCGCACTTTTAAAAGCGATCACTATTTTGCACAGGAAAGGAGAAAGTCCGGACCTTGACACAAAATTGCTACTGGCAGAAAGTTATGCCCTTCGTGGCGACGCCAAAAATTTTGAAAATAGCATCAAATCCATTGAAGACACTATTTTACAGCCTTCATTTACAAATGATTACTATACCGGACGCTACCATTTAATAAAACACTATGGTATGGATGGTGATGCCTTTCCGGTGGAACGGGTATCTCATTTACAAAAGGCGTTGCAACTGTTTGAGAAAAGTAATGAAGTTCCTGTTTATTATTTGGGCAATGCATTGCGGGCCCTGGGGAATCTGAATCGGTCGGAAGGAGATTTTGACAGGTCCGCTTCCTACTATCTCCGGGAACTAGCATTATACGGGGCTCATTACAAACCCGAACATTTTAATATTTCTATCTGCAACTACAACCTGGGCGGGGTATATTACGAAAAACTGGAGTACCAAAAAGCTCTGGACCATTTTTTGGCTGCCCATAAGGTATGGGTGAATACCTATGAACCCGGGAACTACAGAATGCGTAGCCTCAATGAAGCTATTGGTGATATGTACTGGGAACTGAATGACATGGAAAACGCACTCACCTATTTTAACTATGCGGTCACCGATGAAGAAGCTATCAATAACGACACCAGTGAGCATACCCTTACACAAGCTGACAGCCTATTTGAAAAAGGCAATTACGCCACAGCTATCAACTATTATGAAAAAGCTGTAAAATGGCGTGAAAATACCTATGGAAAAGAGCATATGCTTACCGGCGCCTGTAAAAATTTTGTAGCACGTGCCCTGCGTTCTTCGGGAGATATAAGAGCTTCATTGGATGAATATCAGGAAGTGATCAATATATTGGTAGCCGAAATGTCAGGGACCTCCTGGTATGAAAACCCCACGATGGATATGAAGATCCAATCCTATCAATATTTATTGGAAGCACTCACGGCCAAAGGGGAATTACTGAAAGAATTATATACTGAAACAAATGACCGGAAAGATCTTGAAGCTGCTCTGAATACCCAGGAAACTGCCATTCAACTACTCGAAAAGATAAAGAACAACTATATGTCTGAAGCATCCCGGTTCTTCTGGACGTCACATACTATTTCGCTCATTGAAGAAAGTATAGATACTGCTTCAAAATTGTACGAGATCACGAATGACACTGGTTATATTGAAAAAGCATTTAACTTTTCCGAACGAAGTAAATCCCTTCTCCTGCTAGCCTCTTTATACGACCATGAGAATACTGCCTTTGCGAATGTCCCTGCCGAATTGCTTGCGGAAGAAAAAAGATTGAAAAATGCCATCACCGAGTATTCCGGACGTATTAAAAGCGAAGAAAAAAGGTGTGCCCAGGTACGGGATAAAATGTTGAAATTGTACAAGGACAAATTGCAATCGCTCCAAAACGAATATGACCTGTTGGTAACTACGATCAAAACAGATCACAAAGAGTATTATGAATTGAAATATGACAGCCAGATCGCTTCAGTGCAGGAGATCAGGGATCAGTTATTGACGGACAATACCTCTCTGACAGCTTATTTTTCGGGTAAAAAAAGTATTGTGGTCTTTTATATTTCCGAAGAAGATATCCGGATGCGTACTATTGAAAATGCTTCGGAAGTATTTGAAGAGGCTATCCGGTTTTTTTCAGAAACAAGTGAGCAACAGCAAATTCAAAATCGCCCACAGGAAGCGTATGAAAACTATAAAAGGCTTGCCTTCAGCTTATATAAAAAATTGTTGCAGCCGGAATTGATTTCAGAAAAGCAAAAAAGGCTTATCATTATTCCGGACGGAAACCTCTCCTATCTTCCTTTTGAAGCTCTTTTAACGGAAGATACCGGAAATAGTAAAAGAGATTACAGTACGCTCCCCTATTTACTGAATGACCGGGCTGTATCGTATGTACCTTCTGCATCTATTGCATTGTTGAACCAGGCACCTAAAAAGGCCTTCACCAAATACTTTGGTTTTGCACCTAGCTACGAGGGACAGGAATATACAGACACACGAAAAAAACTGGCAAATCTAAGGTACAATCAGCCCGAAGTGATCTTCGCTACAGAACTTTTCAATGGCAAAAGCTGGACCGGAAGCCGGGTTACCGAAGACTTGTTAAAAAATAATTCCTCCACTGCCGGTATCCTGCATCTTGCTATGCACGGGGAAGTGGAAGATGAACATCCTCTGCTGTCAAAATTATATTTTAATGTTTCGGAAGAAGATGACGGTATGCTGCACACTTACGAGATCTACAACATGATGATCCCTGCTCAATTGGTACTGTTAAGCGCTTGCAATACCGCAAAAGGAAAACTGATACGCGGGGAAGGAATTTTAAGTTTAGAGCGTGCTTTTCAATATGCGGGAAGCAGGTCGTTGTTATCTACCTTATGGACGGTAGATGATGAGGCCTCCTCGCAACTCACCCAATTGTTCCTTGAGAATATTAAAGAAGGTAAAACAAAGGATATTGCGCTTCAGCATGCAAAATTAGAGTATCTAAAGATTGCCAAACCGGAAGCATTACACCCTTTTTACTGGAGTAGCTTTAAACTTACCGGGAATACCAAAGCGTTGGAAAATAATTCGAAAAAAGCCTATTTCTATATTGCTATGGGAATCATTCTATTGGGGTTGGGAATTTTCCGTTACTCCCGAAAAAACAAAAAAGCGGCTTAATCCCTTATCTTCTTTTTAAGGATCTCTTCTGCTTTTTGGTATTGATAGGTTTGCGCTTCCACAATGTTTTCAAAAACCAAAATAGCTTCTTCGTTTTTGCCAAGTTTCAGAAGTAGTAATCCTTTATACCAGGTTGCTTGCTGAGTATAGTCATTATCACTTTGCAAAACGGTTTCAAAATTGTTTAAGGCGGTCTGATAGTCCGGGGCTTCCACCTCCAGCATACTCATTCCTGTATAAAAAGCCACTAAATATTGCGGTATTTCTTTTTCCGCTTTGGAAAAATATACAATTGCCTCCTCATGCTCTTGTTTACGGTAATATTCAGTGGCCTTTTTCCAGTTGGTTAATTCGTTTGTTCCTGTGTCGCGTATCACAGATGGAGCTTTATAGGTCTCATAATAGTTAGTGTATATGGCATCACCGCTAATTCCATTGTTAAATATAAGCCATTGATATACTCCAAAGAATATGATCAGCATAGCAGCTATGGGAAAAGCCCTTTTCACCCATAAAGGTTTTATGCTACCTTTCCGGGCTGGTTCTTCCTCAAAGGATTCCAGTTTTTCTTTAAGTTCCAATCGCCCTGCCTGTGTGATAAGCTTCCGGGCAGTGACCATCGCTCCGTAGCTTTCAGATAAGTTACGGTCTGTAGCCAAACGGTGTTCAAAGTCACGTATCTCACTTTCGGTCATCTTGCCATCCAAATACCGTTCAATTTCTATGTCGTAAGAGTCATTCATATGCCTTTAATACATTTATTAGCTTAGGCCTTTCTACAATGAGTTGTTTCAGTTTTTGCAAGCATTTGTATTTTTTGTTCCTTACTACCTGTTCACTGCTAAAATTCCCCTGAGCCGTTATTTCTTTCATCGATGCATTGTGATACAGGCTCTCTATCAATATCTTTTTACAAACATCCCCTAATTTCGTCAATACCTCAAGTATACCTGCTTTCTCTTCTTCATTTATCATTCTAGCCAAAGTACTTCTGTCAAATTCATCTGTCTCCAGTTCCTGGTGGTGAAAATCCCTGGTTTTGTTCTTCTTTAGCTGATTCAACCATTTGAACCTGGCAATGGAATACAAATAGGTACTAATGGCACTCTCTCCTTTAAATTTTTGATCCCGGACATTTTCGTAAAAAGCGATCACAGTTTCCTGAAAAATATCTTTCGCTTCATCTGCAGAGCCACTATTGCTCATTATAAAAGAGCAGATCCTCTCCCTATTGGCTGTATAAATATGCCGAAGAGCTTTATCTCTTTGCTGAGAATTACTCTGCATCATTTCTATAAGCGCGCTATCTGATGTTCCGGTTTTAATAGTATGTACGTTTTGAAACCCCGTTTGTAATAAAAATAATTAAAAAATATTGAAAAGGTGGTTACAAAGCCAAGTTTCAAAATGACATAGTTATGAAGAATCCCCAAAAATAAAATTATAACCCTTTAAACAACTTTGTATGAAACAACAAAAACTAATTGGATGCATTTGTACACTTCTCTTGTTAGGAGCAACAAATCTGCTGGCACAGCAAAATACTGTGGCATCGGGAGGAGATGCTTCCGGAAGTGGTGGAAGTCTGAGCTATTCTATTGGACAAATAGATTATGTACAGGCAACAGGAAGTGGCGGAACCGCTAACCAAGGAGTACAGCAGCCTTTCGAGATATTTATTCTGGGCGTGGACACATTCCCGAACATACACCTCACGGCAAGTGTATATCCTAATCCTACAGTAAGTAGCGTCACTTTAAAGATCACTGAGCTTGCGACGGAAACTCTTTCCTTCCGGCTATATGACCTTTCGGGAAGGCTTGTTCTGGAAAATTCAATTGTTACTGAAGAAACCAATATCTCTATGGAGAGGTTGTCTTCAACCATTTATGTATTGAATGTCTTCGACAGAAATTCTCTTTTAAAAACCTTTAAAATCATTAAAAAATAAAATCTATACACGATGAAAAAAATAATTACACTATTGATCGCAGTATTAACTACTGCAGGTTTATTTGCCCAGGCTCCGGAAAAAATGGGCTATCAGGCTGTTGTCAGAGATGCAGGTGGTGCCCTGATCACCGATACGACAGTAGGCATGCAGGCAAGTATACTAGCAGGTTCGCCAACAGGTACGGCAGTATATGTAGAAACGCATACTCCTACTTCCAATGCAAATGGATTGATCACTGTTGAAATTGGAACCGGAACTATTGTATCGGGAGCTTTTGCCTCTATTGATTGGGAAGGAAGCACATATTATATTAAAACAGAGATCGATCCGGCAGGAGGAACAAGTTATACTATAGAGGCAACCACACAATTGATCAGTGTTCCCTATGCCTTATTAGCTGAAAATGTAGAACATAAGAACACTTTGGACGAGGCCTATGACGAAGGTGGGCCCGGACTTGGAAGAGTCATTACTGCCGATGCGGGAAAAGTTGAGATCGTCTCCACCGGAAACAGGGCATTAGAGATCACTGTAGACACAGACTATACAGGCTTGTATGTTGAAGGTCCTACAGGAGTGGACCAAGCCGGAATTTATGCAATTGCCGGCGGAGATGCATATAGTATCTGGGGAACCAATACAGGGTCCAGATCTGCACTCTATGGATTTCATGATGGTGCCGGAAACGGATTGAATATTTATCATGAAGGAACCGGAAAAGGGATTTTTGTGGAGAATGCCGGAACAGGTGCCGGACTGGATATCTTTAACGGTGATCCTTTAAGTATGGCATCTGCCATTATAGCGACAACCGGAGGTAGAGGAAGTGTTGCTTTTTTCAATACGGATGATAATAACGCCAATGCATCAACAACACTGGTCACCAACAATATGGGAACCGGAAGTGTTGCCGAATTCATCATAACCGATGAAGCCGCAGGGAAAGTGAACGCAAGCCCTGCCGTAGTTGTAGCATCAAACGGGAAAGGCCCCGGTATCAATGTGAATATCATGAATGCCGCTGCGGGAGGTGATTCCAATACCGAGCCCGGAATTTTTGTGAAACACGAAGGCTATGGTAAAGCAGGGTATTTTGAAACTGACAAATCCGACAATACCTCGGAGACAGTAGAGATCATCAATAAAGGATCCGGTCATGGATTGCATATTGACAGTTTTGACAATCCGGGTGTGAATGTTGAAGCGGCACTTTATGTGGAACAGGCCAATTCTTCTACGGTTTCTACTTTAGGCAGAACCGCTGTTTTTGACCTGCATCCGGCAGGAACATCGGCAGATTCAGCCGTTTTGATCCGGTCCGGAGCTACCTCGGCCTCCAGTAGTGCATTACGGGTGATCGCAGCATCTACTGCAAACCTCGCAGCTGTATTTGAAGGCGATGTGGAAGTGTCTTCAGATATTACTATTGGAGGAATGATGAGTGCCGCCGCCAAAGCATTTAAAATAGACCACCCACTGGATCCGGACAATAAATACCTGGTCCATAATTCAATCGAAAGCAACGAACGGATCAATATATATAGTGGAAATATTACAACAGATGATAAAGGCTTTGCCACGGTTCAACTTCCAGACTATATGAGCGCACTGAACAAAGATTTTAAATACCAACTGACCATTGTAGATAAAACCTTCGCGCAGGCCATTATCTGGGAACCTCTGCAAACCGAAAACAACTCCTTTGTAATTAAAACAAATATTCCCGGGATCTCCGTAAGCTGGCAGATCACCGGAACACGACAAGATACCTGGGCACTGGAAAATCCAATGCAGGTAGAGATAGCTAAAAATGAGGGGTTATAAGAGTTCCACGTGAACTTGCTAACCAGGAAAAGAGCCGTTCCATAGCGGCTCTTTTTTATGTTGCACTGTTCTTCGCCTCGATCCATTTGCTCATATAGCGTGTACTTTGCATTGTTTGATGCCGGAGAATCTCACCTATAAAATTTTGGGCACGGTGTTCATGTAAATGCTTCCCCAGTTTAAAAAGAAATTCTTTAAAGGCTTCGGAAAAAAGGTCTTTGCGAAATCGCTTTTCAATAATATTGAAACCGCTTTTTTGTGCTCCCAGCCATTCAGTTTTGTTATTGTAAAGCGCAACCGAAGCATCCACAAAACCGGTCACCGTATCTGAAACCTTTCCCGAAAAAGGAAGTTCGCCATGCATTCCTTCTGCTCCCATGGAAGTAGTCACCGAAGGTGTTCCGTACAACATTGCGTCCAGTAATTTTCCTTTTAATCCTGCGCCAAACCGTAAGGGAGCCAGACAAACCTTTGCTTTTTGCATTACTTCAGACACACTTTCTGCCCATCCTTCAATAAGAAATCCTTCCTTTTCATTGTGCAGTTCAAGGATCTGCCGGGGTGCATATGCGCCATAAATATGAAGTTTCGCTTCAGGCAGTTCTTTTTTTATAAGCGGCCAGACTTCTTTTTTTAAATACAGGACCGAATCTACATTGGGTGCATGCAATAGATTTCCAATCGTTATGAAATTCGACCGTTCTTCAAAAGGAAGGGCTTCTTCCGAGAATGTTTCAATGATAAAAGGTAAGTAAAAGAGTATCTCAACAGGAATTTTAAAGGTATGTCGCAAAAGCTCCATTTCCGTTTCCGAAATGATCAACGACAGATCACTTCGCAAAATACTCGCCAGTTCCCGTTTAGCAGTTTCGGTAAAAAGCTTTGCTGCTTCAACCGGAATAGTATCTTTAACAGCTACTTTACGGGCCTTTCTTAAAAAATGCAGATCTTCCGTATCTAAGATCCGTATTGCATCGGGGCAGTGTTCAGCAACCCGCCATCCAAATTGTTCTTCGGTAATATAGCGGTCAAAAAGTACTGTAGTGGGTTTCAATTCTGAAACAAATTCATCAAAAGATGCATGATTTAACTGAATAGACACAACCGCTATTCCCAGGCGTTTGAGGTTTACTGCTCTTTCTGATGCCAGCGCAGTACTTGCGAAAGTGATCTCGTAGCCAGATTCGGCAAACAATTCGATGAGTTGCATCATCCTGCAACCGGCAGCTGTAGTAGCCGGTTCGGGGAAGGTATGACCAATGATCAGCAGTTTTTTCAATCTTAACCTTTTACAGCAAATATACATTTTGTCATTCAGAGTGAGCAAAGCAACACTAAGAACCTTAGAGATTCCTCACATTCGGTCGGAATGACAAAATTATAGGTCCGCTACTTTTATCGATGCCGTTTTGATGGTTTTTACCTTGGCTTCATTTTCCGAAGTGGAGGTCCAGGCAAGATAGGCCATATCGCCTGCTATTTCCAATTGTGGAAATCCGCTGTTACGCTCGGCACTTGTTTTGGCAACAGTGACCAGTTCTCCCTTTGTCCCATCTGAACTTACCTTTTGTAATTGTATCAGGGTATCCTCCCCATCCGGTTCCATCCAGGTTACTGCAGCTTCGGTTTCAGAAAGCATTGCAACATCTACTCTTCCAATGGCGTCACCGTTATCCATTCTTACAGGAGGCTTAAATGTTACTCCGTTATCTTCGGAAAAGGCGATATTCGTTTTTGAAATTTCTTCGGCAGCAGTAAACCAGGCAACTGCAATTGTGTTCCCATTAGCGGCTACTGAAGGCCCGTTTACAGGACATCCGTCAATTTTCCAATTATCATTTCCAATCGTTTTTGGTTTTGTCCAACCTGTATCATGTTGCCAGATTACTACCGAAATATCGCGTATTTCGTCCTCACTTCGGTCCCTGTAGGCAACAATAATCTGGTCGTTGGGGCCTATGGCTGTACCTGTCTGACAACAATCACAGACTTTTTCGTCAAGCAATGTATCATGATCGATCGTTCCATCCTCAAAAACAATAGCAGCTCTTAAATTCATTGCTCCTCCTCCATGCTTTTTACCAACAGTTTCTCTTCCATCCAGCCATGTAACAACAAAAGAATTGGCAACATATGGCATCATAGATACAAATCCGTGTTCACTTTGCGTACCATCATCATTGAGGATAAAATTTTTCTTCCACTGGTTCTTTTCTGAATTATATAAGTTCAGTTTTACATCATAGGTATATTTTCCATTAGCCGATTTCTGAAGAAAGCTGGTCAAAATATTTCCGTTGTTCTCTGCCAAAGCAGGAAAATCGGCCCAATTTACAAACCAGTCCTTTCCGGACAGAATATCTTCCGGATCTCTCCATGTTCCATTCTCCAAAACGGAATACTTCAATACCGCTAAAGAATCTTTTTCTATCCATGACATGAAAAGGTTTTTGCCATTGCTGTAAAGGCGCGGTAAAGAACTATTTCCGGTAACAGGATTATCCAACGTTTCAAGTGAAGCTTCTTTTACTTCAGAAGAAGTAACAGAGGTCTCTTTTTTGGTATCGGATTTACACGAGATAAGCAATACCATTGAAAACAGAAGTGAAATAAAAGATCGCATAGTATTTATAAGGTTGTTAGTTTTTCAAGTGCATCGTTATAAAACGCCTTTATCTAAGAATAATTGTAATCTCTGAATTGCCTTTTCGGTATTTTTAATAAATATTCTTTTTACAAATAATGAGATCAGGAGCTTTTTCAAAGGTGACTTTGCCTTCCAATAGGTCTCAACGTTCAATAAACACTCTTTTTCAGAAACAGGAGTAATAATAAAAAATTGATACAATTGATCTACCGGAGGAGGGCTTTCTGTTAATTCTCCATATACAATTTGATCCGGCTTTCCTTTTTTAGTAACGGTTATGAAATTAAGGTGTTTTCCATTTATCACACAAATATGTTCTGTGCCTAAACGGGTCACTTCGTTCTCGTTGTATACAAATTCATCTACCCCTTCTGCCCAGTCATGCCTATATTTATAATTGGTAATATGCTCCAGTAATACCTCAGCTGAGACATGAAAGTTTTTTTCAAAGGTCAGGTTTGGAGGTTTTTCAAAAGAAATGAATTTGGGTTCTTCAAATGCCTTTAGTTGTAGTTTTGAAGGTTCAATTTTAGAATACTGGTAAGCTATTTCTTTAGCGTCGTATGTGTCACTTCCCTGGTGGAAGTCAAACAGTTTACTCTTATATGTGGCCGGAAGCTCAATACCGGCTACCAATTCATTACTGATCAATACATAGTTATCGCTGTCTATGGAATTTTTTAGTAATCTGTGGGCCTCGATCACAGCATTTCCAAAGGGCTTACGGTTTCCTTTTACATCTATAAATTGTAATTCACCGGCATGTGAGATGATCTTAAGCTGTAAGTTTGGTGCAGTGGCGCAAGCATTGCAGGTACATATTCTGTTCTTTTTCAATATCTTCAAATGGCTGTAAAAAGCCGTGAACATGGTCTCAATTTGAGCCAACAACTTTTCCTGGGATGGTATAGGGTTCTCTTTATAGAAAAACAAAGCGTCACCCTCTATCTCGGCCAGTTGAAGGCCTTGTGTATTCGCATTGATAAGTACTTCCAGCAATTCTGAAATAACGTGCTGGCTGTGTTCAATTTCCGTGTTTTGTACAAATTGGGTGAAGCCCGAAATATCGGGTATAAAAAGTAGCGCTTTATTCATATACAAGATTCAACTCTTAAATATACAATAAAGCCTATTGGTAAAAATCTAAAATTATCTTAAACAAGTTCTGCGTACAGGTCGAAATCCTCCGCAGCTGTAATCTTTACATTGAAAAATTCTCCGGTTCGAAGGTAGCCCTGTTCGGCATTGATCAACACTTCATTATCTACGTCGGGGCTGTCAAATTCGGTTCGGCCTACAAAATAACTCCCTTCTTTGCGGTCAATGACCACTCTGAATTCTTTTCCTATTTTCTGTTGGTTTAGTTCCCAGGAGATCTGCGACTGTACTTCCATGATCTGGTTGGCGCGGTCCATTTTCACTTCTTCGGGCACATCGTCTTCTAACTGATACGCATGTGTATTTTCTTCATGGGAATAGGTGAAGCAGCCTAAACGTTCAAAACGCATTGCTGTTACCCAATCTTTAAGGGTTTGGAAATCTTCTTCGGTTTCTCCCGGATAGCCAACGATAAGGGTTGTCCTTATGGCCATTTCCGGAACTGCTGCCCTGAATTCTTCTAGTAGTTTTGTTGTTTTTGCTTTTGTGGTTCCGCGACGCATCGATTTTAAAATAGGGTCTGCAATATGTTGCAACGGAATGTCCAGGTAATTACAGATCTTTGGTTCATTACGCATTACTTCCAGTACATCCATTGGAAAGCCCGTAGGAAATGCATAGTGCAGACGAATCCATTCAATACCTTCTATTTTTACCAGCTTTTGAAGCAACTCGGCCAGGTTTCTCTTTTTATAGAGATCAAGTCCGTAATAGGTTAGGTCCTGCGCGATCAATATCAGTTCTTTCACCCCATTTGCTGCAAGTTTTTCAGCTTCGGTCACCAGATCTTCCATGGGTGTGGAACGATGTTTTCCTCTCATAATAGGAATGGCACAGAATGAACAAGGGCGGTCGCAACCTTCTGCGATCTTCAGATAGGCGTAATTCTTAGGAGTGGTTGTAAGCCGTTCTCCTACGAGTTCGTGCTTATAGTCTGCTCCAAGAGCTTTTAGCAAGCCCGGAAGTTCTGTAGTACCAAAGTACTGGTCTACATTGGGTATTTCTTTTTGAAGGTCCGGCTTATAACGCTCTGAAAGGCAACCTGTCACAAAGACCTTGTCTACACTACCTTCTTCTTTTTTCTGAACGTATTCCAAAATGGTATTTACACTTTCTTCCTTTGCATTGGCTATAAATCCGCAAGTATTGATCACCACCACATTGCCTTCTTCTTCATGAACTACTTCCTTATTGTTGGCACGTAGTTGCCCCATTAGCACTTCACTGTCGTAAGTATTCTTGGAACAGCCCAGTGTTATGACATTAATTGTATTCTTTTTTAGTGTTTTTGTTCGCATAAGGGTTTAAGTAGTAAGAATTAAGTAGTAAGTAGTAAGAATTAAGTGTTTTATAAACTTGTTTTCATTTTGTTTATATAAGAATTTAATATTTTGGACACTTCTTCAGCTTTAGTAAATAAGTCACTTGTATTTATATAGTTCAATTCTTCAATAAGGATAAGAAAATATTTAGTCTCTTCAAGAGAGCCATTTGCAATGTACAAGAATCTAATTTTATCTTTCAGGCCAGTTCTCCCAAATGATTCAGAAATGTTGGCAGGCACTGAAACAGAAGATCTTTTAATTTGATTTGAAATACCAAATTTTTCACTCTCAGGAAGTTCTAATGTCATTTTATAGATTTCAAGAACAAGGCGATGTGCTTTTTGCCATACAATTAAATCTTTAAAACTCCTGGATTTACCCATCCCTTACTCCTTACTACTTAATTCTTACTCCTTACTTCTCTACTTAAAAAACGAATCCACAAATTCAAATTTGTTGAATACCTGAAGGTCTTCAATACCTTCTCCTACTCCTATGTATTTTACAGGAATCTGAAATTGATCACTAATCCCAATAACAACTCCGCCTTTTGCTGTTCCGTCAAGTTTGGTTACTGCCAATGATGTTACTTCGGTCGCAGCGGTAAATTGTTTGGCCTGTTCAAAAGCATTTTGCCCGGTGGAGCCGTCAAGTACCAATAGTACGTCATGTGGCGCATCCGGAATTACTTTTTGCATTACACGCTTTACTTTGGTCAACTCGTTCATAAGATTTACTTTATTGTGCAAACGACCGGCAGTATCTATGATCACAACATCTGCTTTTTGGTTGACAGCACTTTGCAAAGTATCAAAAGCAACACTGGCCGGGTCACTGCCCATTTCCTGGCGAACAATAGGGACATCGGTTCTGTCTGCCCATATTTGAAGCTGGTCGATAGCCGCAGCACGGAACGTATCTGCAGCTCCCAGGACGACTTTCTTCCCGGCTTTTTTAAATTGATGCGCCAGTTTACCGATCGTAGTAGTTTTTCCCACTCCATTAACGCCCACAACCATAATAACATAAGGGGTGTCTCTTTCGGGAATTTCAAATTCGGTTTCATTCCCTGTATTGGTCTCACTTAAGAGTCCGGCGATCTCTTCACGTAAAATTTTGTTTAATTCTTCGGTTCCCAAATATTTGTCTCTGGAAACACGTTCTTCTATTCGCTCAATAACTTTAAGTGTAGTATTTACGCCCACATCACTGGATACTAAAACCTCTTCAAGGTTATCAAGGACATCGTCATCTACTTTACTCTTTCCTGCAACTGCTTTGCTTAGTTTATCAAAAAAAGAATTTTTAGATTTCTCCAGTCCTTTATCCAGGGTTTCCTTTTTATCTTTTGAAAATATTTTTTTTAAAAAGCTCATACTGCTTTGTTAGTTTATGGTGATTGTTTTATAAACCCGATCACAGCTTGTCGGGAAAACGGCTAAAGATACAAAATAGAAAAAGCCACTCTTATAAAAAAGTGGCTTTACTATTATACTTAATGCAATTGTTATTTTTTGTTTAACCAATCGTTTACCGCATCCGGAGGCATAATAGATTCAACAAATGTGTATGCTCCTGATTTAGGCGATTTTACCATTTTAATGGCTTTTGTTAATCGCTTGGATCCTGTTTGTAACGATGCTACTGATTTCTTTGCCATGGCTTTAAATTATTTAATTTCTTTATGAACTGTCATTTTCTTTAAGATAGGATTGAATTTTTTCAATTCCATTCTGTCCGGAGTATTCTTTTTGTTTTTCGTAGTGATATAACGAGAAGTTCCCGGTTGTCCAGATTCTTTATGTTCTGTACACTCTAAAATTACCTGTACTCTATTTCCTTTTCTAGCCATTGTATTCGACTTTTAGCGGTGCTACAAATTATTTGTTTAAGAAGCCTTTTTCGCGAGCCTCTTTAATAACTGCAGAGATCCCTTTTTTATTAATGTTCTTTAATGCTGAAGTAGATACACGTAGCGTCATCCACTTGTCTTCTTCAGGAATATAAAAACGTTTTTTAACCAAGTTCACATTAAACTTGCGTTTTGTTTTATTCATCGCGTGAGATACGTTGTTTCCAACGATAGCTCTCTTTCCGGTAAGCTCACAAACTCTTGACATTGCTTAAACTGTTATTTAGTTATTTTAAAACAGGGTGCAAATTTAAAAAAATTAATCGGGATGACCAACAAAAGAATTTTAGTTTTTTAAAATTTCTTTTAGGAGCATTTCCAGCGCTTTGTTAGCCGCCTTTTCTATAACTCTTTCTCTTGCTTTTCCGAAACTGTATCTCTCTGAAATTACACCGCCGGGGCTTGCTATTGCAATATAAACCGTACCTACTTCATCTTTCCCGTCTCCTTTTGTCGGGCCTGCAATACCTGTCGTAGCAACAGCGTATTCGGTACCAAATAGTTTTTTTGAATGTATAGCCATCGCTTCGGCAACAGGAGCACTCACAACCGTATGGTCCTGTATCAATTTTTCATCTACTCCAAGGATAGAAACTTTCTTTACGGTCTCATAAGGAATAATGCCTCCTTTAAAATATGCGGAAGCACCTGCGTTAGCCGTAATTTTTTCAGCAATGGCACCTCCTGTGCAGCTTTCCGCTAAACTGAGTGAATGCCCTTTTTTTACTAATAATATTCCTATCCGGCGGTCAATACTGGTCTCATCCTCATACCCCACCGCAATATCTTCCAATAGCTCGTGAAGTACATCCATTCGGGTATTTACTTCTTTTTTTAACAGTCCTTCATCTGTCCCTTTGGAGGACAGCCTTAAACGTACTCTTCCCAGGGAAGGTAAGTAGGCCAGTTTTATATGTTTGGGTAAGTTATCTTCCCAATCCTCGATCCTGTCGGCAATAGAGCTTTCACCCAATCCATAGGTCAATAATGTCTTATGGTAAATAAATGGTGTACTGAACTTTTCAATAATTCGCGGGAAGACCTCATCTTGTAACAAATACTTCATTTCATAAGGTACCCCCGGCATTGAAACAAAAACCACATCATTTTGTTCCATCCACATTCCCGGTGCCGTACCATGCAGGTTTTTTAATATTACCGCTTTAGATGGCACCAGTGCCTGTTGTAAGTTCGCTGCTAAAGGCTTTTTATTGAAGTATTTTGAAAACAACATGTTGATATGTTCCAAAACTTCAGGGTTTTCTACCAAAGTATCATCAAAAAAATCACAAAAGGTTTGTTTGGTAACATCATCTTTGGTTGGCCCCAAGCCCCCTGTAACCAATACCAGATCCACCCTGGTTTTAGCTTCTGATAACGCTTTTAATATGTGTTCTTTATCGTCCTGGATAGAAGTGATCTGATGCACTTGTACTCCAATCTTATTAAGCTCTTTACTAATGTAAGCAGAATTGGTATCTACAATCTGACCAATAAGAATTTCGTCACCTATAGTGATAATTTCGGCAAGCATCTATAAATCAAAGTCTTCTTTAAGCTCATTAAAAACAGCCTTTACCGAAGTGAGTACTTTCTCCAGATTGGCAGTAATCGCAGCTTTGTTTTTGGAAGTTCTCGTCCAGGCCTCAATAGTAGTAATATCTTTCAGGACATCAATGCCAAACATTTCCAGATTGGGTTTCATCTTATGTGCAAATTGATACGCCAACTCCTTATTGTCGTTGTGAATGGCTTCCTCCATTGCATATAGGTCCGGAGGAATTTCCTCTAAAAAGGTTTTTGCTACCACAGCCATAAACTCTAAGTCGCCACCTGCAACCACGCTTAAACTTTCTTTTGAATAATGTCTACTCATTTATTTAACTTTTATAGAAAAGACTTCCTTTTCTTCTATATAACCGGTTAAGTTATCGTTTGGGTTTACTTTAGCCACTCCTGCCGGAGTGCCCGTAAAGATAATATCTCCAATCTTTAAAGTAAAATATTTTGAAATATATTCGATTAACTCATCAATTTTCCACAACATTAAAGCTGTATTGCTCTGCTGAACAGTCTCTTCGTTCTTTTTCAGGCTGAAATTTATGGCATTTATATCCTCAAATGTAGTTTTTGGCACAAAATTCCCTATTACTGCTGCTCCATCAAATGATTTGGCCTTTTCCCAGGGCAATCCTTTACTTTTTAATTGTGATTGCAAGTCTCGTGCCGTAAAATCGATCCCCAGGCTAATTTCATCGTAATATTTATGTGCAAACTTACGGTCTATGTGCTTTCCAATTTTTTTGATCTTTACCAGTATTTCTACTTCATGGTGTACATCTTCAGAGAAATCCGGTATGAAAAAGGGTTGTTTTTTGAGCAAAATGGAAGTATCAGGTTTTAAAAACAATACCGGATCTTCCGGTTTTTCGTTATCCAATTCTTCTATATGGGCCGCGTAATTTCTGCCTACACATATGATCTTCATTACTACTCTAGTTTGTTATTTAATTTCTGAAGTTTAATGCGCGTCAATACTTTCTTAGTGTACAATGGAAAATCTGCATTGAGCAACCAGCCAAAATACCCCGGTTCTTTTTCCATGACATCCTCTACTTTGGCTCCTTTGTGTTTACCAAAATTAAAGATCTCTTCTCTTTCTTTGTTATAGCCAATATACCCGGCAAAATCTGCAAAGCTCTTATGAGAACTAAACACCGCCAGGGAAGCCACATCATTCTCAAGATCATCGTATTTGTCTAATTGTGCCTTTAAAACCTCATAAGTAGCATCTGTATCTGCTTTAGCACTGTGTGCATCTTCCAGGTCTTTATCGCAGTAGAACTTATACGCAGCTTCTAAGGTGCGTTTTTCTTTTTTATGAAAAATGGTCTGTACATCTACAGACAGTGCCTTTTTCAGATCAAAATCTATTTCCGCACGCAATAGTTCTTCAGCTAATAAAGGAATATCAAACCTGTTGGAATTAAACCCTCCAAGGTCACTGTCTTTCAGCAAAGCATAGACCTTAGGGGCCAATTCGCGAAAAGTAGGTTCGTTAGCTACCATTTCGTTTGTTATTCCGTGAATGGCAGATACTACCGCCGGAATAGGCATCTCCGGATTCACACGCCAGGTATGACTTTCTTTATTACCATTGGGAAAGACTTTTAAGATGGAAATTTCTACAATTCGGTCTGTTGCTACATTTATCCCTGTTGTTTCCAGGTCAAAAAAGCAGATAGGTTTCTTTAAGTTTAATTCCATTGGTACGATTTGTGATACAAAGGTAGTAATTCATAAATTTGTGACTTGCCTATGTTACGTAAAATTCTATTTACTTTTTTAGCTTTTTTATCATTTCAAATGTATGCCCAGGAGCTACAGGTTTTAATTTCTGAAAAGAAGTCCGGAAAACGTATTGTCCTTTTTGCTGAAAACAGAACTACAGATACCTTGAATGTATTTTTTATGGTCAATGCCGAAGGCTACCGCAAAAGTGCTTCAAAACCTGTCATTAAAGACATCCCTCCCAAGGCAAAGGTCCCAATGATCACACTAATTGAGTTGACAGATACTCCTTCAAGGTATACCTATGACCTCATCATCAATAAAGAAAAAAGGAACGTCAACTTTACGTATGAGAAACAAGCCAAGGATATTAAAAAAATGATCAAAGGAAAACGGGTCCTTTTCACCAAAAATAATTGTGAGAAATGTGATGAACTTGCAACGACATTAAAAGACAACCGTATCTCACACCGTGTATTTGACATTACAGAGGATGCCATACTTTACAACCAGTTTATGCGGCTTATTGAAAGAAGTTTAACCGAAGAGACCAAAATTCGTTTCCCTGTGATCTGGAACAAGGACCATGTGATCTTTGGTTATAACGATCTGGAAACAATAGTAAAGGAGATACAGTAATTAAAACTCCCTGTTGCTATCCCATCCTTCAAGATAATCTGCAACCCGTTTTACAAACTGTCCTCCTAAAGCGCCATTTACCACCCTGTGGTCATAGCTGTGTGACAGGAACATCTTGTAACGAATACCAATGAAGTCACCTTCCGGTGTTTCGATCACTGCAGGAACTTTACGTATCGCACCCAATGCCAAAATACCTACCTGCGGCTGGTTGATGATAGGTGTTCCCATAATACTTCCAAAAGTACCCACATTGGTTACCGTATAGGTTCCCCCCTGGATCTCATCCGGTTTTAATTGATTGTTACGCGCGCGGTTGGCAAGGTCATTCACCGCCTTACTCATTCCAACCAAATTGAGTTGGTCCGCGTTTTTAATTACGGGAACTATTAGATTGCCATCAGCTAAAGCAGCTGCCATTCCCAGGTTGATGTTTTTCCGCTTGATGATCTTTTCACCATCTACAGAGATGTTCATCATAGGGAAATCCTTGAGAGCTTTTGCAACAGCTTCCATGAAAATAGGTGTAAAGGTCAGGTTTTCTCCCTCTCTCTTCGCAAAAGCCTCTTTTACTTTTTTGCGCCAGTTCCATATCTTTGTTACATCGGCTTCGATAAAAGATTGTACATGGGCGGAAGTTTGTACACTTTCCACCATATGATGGGCGATGAGTTTCCCCATACGGGTCATCTCTATAATTTCATCCTCTCCATTTACTGAAACCGGAGTTGCCGGTTTTGAGGTTTGCTTTTCTGCTTGCGGGCTAGCAGTAACTTGTGGCGTTGAAGGTTTTGCGGAACGGTTTTCAAGATAGCCTAAAATATCATTCTTTGTTACACGTCCGTCTTTTCCCGTACCGGGAATACTGTCCAATTCAGCTTGCAGGATTCCTTCGGCAGCAGCAATGTTCTTTACCAAAGGAGAATAAAATCTGTCACCACTACTTTCAATAGTCGATTGAGTGGTTTCCTTGGCCGTTGCTACTTGCTTTTCAACCTCTGCAATGGCTTCCTGTGGCACCGAAGCAGCTTCTTCTACTTTAACTTCGGTTTTTGGAGGTTCGGCCACAGCTTCTCCGTTCATCTCCGTTTCAATAATAGCAATGGTCTGCCCTACTTGTACTACATCATCTGTGTTGAATAGTTTTTCTACCAAAACACCATCCACTTCACTGGGTACTTCGCTATCCACCTTATCGGTAGCTATCTCAAGTACAGCTTCATCTGCTTCTATAGTATCTCCTACTTCTTTAAGCCAGTTGGTTACCGTAGCTTCGGCAACACTTTCACCCATCTTTGGTAGTTTCAATTCAAATTTTGCCATAATTCCTTTATTGCAGCTATTTTTATTTTAACGCTGCAAAATTAGTTAAATTTCAACTATTTCTTGTTTGAAATCTCTTAAAAAACGATCACGCTTCCTTTTTCATCACTTTGGTCACTTCCTACAATAAAATTACTTCTTGGCGGATAGATTCGGAATTGATTGTTATTGTTTCTGAAACGCTTCATTATAGAAAAGATCTGCGAATACTGCATGTATTCAGAATCAAAAATAAGCATGGAATTACTAAAGTTCTCTTCTTGAAATATTGCTTTAGAAGCCGATTTTAAAGGCATATCCAGTTTTTCTGAAAGTCCTTTCAGCAAATAGAGGTTTTCGGTAAAGACATAGGCATTGTCCGGAGCTACACTAACTACATTATTGCTTTTTGAGGCTCTAAATCTTTTCAGAAGTAAAACTCCTAAATTCACCGAAGCATTAAAAAGCGGGTTTGTTTTGAAGTGTTTTTTATAAAAAATGCGCATGGCTCCGTAAAATCTATCATAGTATAAAGCATCTTTCTTGGTGCTTTCTCCTTTGTAGTGCAATACATCTGTACTTCCCAAATAGTGATTTTGATAACCGGCCATTTTTATTTTATAGGAAAGGTCTATATCTTCTCCATACATAAAATACTCTTCGTCAAACCCTCCTACCTCGTTGTAGATACTTCGTTTTAAGAACATAAATGCTCCAACCAGAATATCTGCTTTCCCGGCAGCGTCTTTTGAAAGGTGTTTCGCATAATAACTGCCTCCCAGTCCAAATAGTTTTAGAATGGATGCTTTTGGTGTAGGCACATTGCGTTTACTCTCCGGAAGGAAATTTCCAGTACCGTCCATTAAATAAACTCCTAATGCTCCCATATTTTCTATGGCCTGGGCATACTGAATACATTTTATAAAGGTATCTTCGGAAACTGCCGTATCGGGATTCAGAATACAAACATATTCACCTTTTGCGATAGCGACTCCCTGGTTATTTGCTTTACTAAAACCTACATTCTCTTTATTATCTATTAAGGTCACATTGGGAAAAAGCTTTTTTACCATTTCACAACTATCATCGGAAGAGTCGTTATCGATCACAATAATCTCAGCATCTATACTGGCTAAAGCACGCTGAACACTACGAATGGCCTGTTCCAAAAAAAAACGGACATTGTAATTAAGGATGATCACGGATAGCTTCAAGGTCTATGAGCTTTTTAAAGAAGTTTCAAACGGAATTCTATTTAAAATACTACGCCCTAAAGTAATCTCGTCTGCATATTCCAACTCGTCTCCCACCGAGATACCACGGGCAATTGTTGTAGTAGTTACCGGATACTCTTCAATTTGTTTGAATATAAAAAAATTGGTAGTGTCTCCTTCCATTGTAGAGCTCAATGCAAAAATAAGTTCTTCTACATCTCCCGACTTTACTTTTTCTACCAGACTGGCAATATTTAATTCTCCCGGTCCCACTCCATCCATAGGAGAGATCTTACCACCCAATACGTGATAGTTTCCCTTGTACTGACTTGTATTTTCAATTGCCATTACATCACGAATATCTTCGACAACACAAATAATTTTTTTGTTGCGGTTAGGATTGGCACATATTTCACACAAGGCTGTGTCGCTAATGTTGTGGCAATTTTTACAAAAGTTAATTTCTTCGCGCATCTGCTGCAAACTCTCCGAAAGACGTTGTGTTTGTTCTTGCGGCTGTTTCAGCATATGTAATACCAAACGCAGTGCTGTACGCTTGCCAATACCGGGAAGCTGTGACATCTCGTTCACAGCATTTTCAAGTAGTTTCGAAGAAAAGTCCATAGGTAATAATTGAAAGGCAAGATAAAAAAAATGCTTCAGAAAAATAATATTTCTGAAGCATTCTATTTATAAGATATAAGCTCTTACTTCTTGATAAATTTCTTGGTTACAGCTCCTCTGTCAGAATTGATTCTAACAAAATAAGCTCCGGTTTGTAATCCCGAAATATTTAAAGTGTGCTGTCTTACCACAGAAATATCAGATTGGTGAATTACCAGTTTACCTGTAATGTCATATACTCTGAAATCCGCTTCAACTGCTTGCTGGAACCTAACAGTAAGTTCATTAAGAGCAGGGTTTGGATATAGTGAAACACTTTCCTTACTTAAGAGATTATCATCTGTTCCTAAGTTATCTTCTACCAATGGAGTAACCCAAAGGCCTCTTCCATAGGTTCCTGCATATAACATATTGGTCACATTATTAATATCCAGCTCACCAATAATTACATTTGGTAAATTATTGCTATAAGGTACCCAATCTGTCATAGTGTTATCAATATAATAAACACCATAATCCATTCCTACGTACAGTCCATCTTTACCATTATCATCCCAGATCACTGCACCGGCTGCAAAATTAGGTAGGTTCTTCTTATAGTTTTCCCAGGTTGTACCACCATCATTTGAAACTTTAACAGCTTGTGTACCTGCAACTGCAATAGCAACTCTATCTGGATCTGTAGGGTGAATAGCAATAGAGGTAACTGTTCCTCCCGGAAGTGTGGTTTGTACCCAGTTTGTAGCTCCACCATCAGTAGTTTTGTACATGAATCCTCCATTAGAGGCATACATGATCTGGTTATTGGTAGGTGCAATTTTTAAGTTATCAAGGTCCCCAACAAAATTCTGAGAGATTGGAGCCCATACTCCTCCTTGATTTGTAGACTTATAAATAATATTATAAGCACAGTAAATAGTATTACTCACTGTTGGGTCCTGCTCAAAAGGACTCACCCAGGCACCGGAGCCTGATCCTGGTTCCGGAAGGTTAGTAATTGATGTTCCTGAATTATTTGTTCTGAACATTCCTCCGTTTTGGATCATACCATACATGATGTTGGAGAAGTCTTTGTCAACAAATCCTTCCATACCATCTGCTCCTAACCAATCTCTCCATCCATTAGCTTCTGTATAAAAAGATGTACCATTATCCTGTGATCCTCCAGTCACAACAACATCGGCTGTCTGTGAAACACCGATCTTATAGAATTGACGAATTCCAAGACCTTTGGTAATATCTGTATAATAATTGGCGTTAAGGTTAGGAGTATCCGTAGCTTTAAAGATTCCTCCGTCTGTTCCTACAAACAATACACTACCTATAAATTCAAAGATATCAACATCGGCATGGCAATATCCTATATTGGCACTGGCAGCATCTGCCGGAATCCAGTCTGAAGTATTAACAAAAGTAACTCCTCCATCCATGGATCTCCAGGTAAGTATACCTGCAATGTGCACCTCATCAACATCATTAGGATTTACAGCAATAGCCATATCACGAGGTGCCTGACCTCCACTTTGGAACCCTGCGGTATCATAACCAAAATAGTTTCTACCTGCGTGATTCAATTGCGTAAAGCTGGACCCGCTGTCGGCAGAAGAATAAAAGCCTCCAAAAGACGATCCACTTGCCTCTACAACATATACAACAGTATCATCGTCTGCAGAAACACCAATCATTTTTGGACCGGTACTAAAACCTCCAATAGTGCTAAATGTTACACCTCCATCGGTTGATTTGTGGAAACCAGTTCCCGAGGCATATACAACAGAAGGATCTCCAGGCTTAAATTCTATGTCATATCCTCTGGTATCCGATACAGGCTCCGTCCAGTTAGATCCTCCGTCTGTAGAACTGAATACTCCCTGATTCTCACTTGTAGCGAACATAATGTTAGCATTGGTAGGGTGTAATAAAATTCTATTCACTCTGGAAGCGCCAATATCTGCTAATAGATTCCAGGTACCTCCCGCATCTGTAGATTTGTAGATCAATCCACTATTCGATCCGAAGAAATAGGTATCTGAATCCTGAGGGTCAATAGCTACAGAAAAAACATACATATTAGCAAAATCGTCGTTTAAGGGAGTCCAGTTTTGGCCTCCGTCTGTAGTTCTCCATACACCTCCGGTATTTGCACCAACAATAATGTGGTCATTATCTGTAAGGTCAACAGAGATGGCTGTAATACGACCAACTCCAGGACTCCATGCCGTAGTGGCATTCCAGTCATCCGGACCTAGTTCTACCCAGTTATCGGCGAGCACCTGACGTTCTTGCGCAGTATCGTTCAAATATGCATTATAGCGTTGTAGCTCGGCCAGTCTATCAGTGACCTTAGGTAAATATCCATTGTCATCTGCCTGACGGATCGCCATATATTCCCAGCGCTTAAATTGCTTATAACCAGAGCCTCTTCCCTTGTCTTTATCGGCGAAGTAGGCTTCTGCATTATCAATTATTTCTTGAACTGTATAGGTCTCAGCTTCAATCATTCGAATATATTCTTGTGACTGTGAAGTTGTTACATACAGAAAAAAAGTTAAAAGTAGTAATAGTTTAGTTTTCATAGCTTATATTATTATAAATTAAAGGGTTAGCTTACTAATTGTTCAAAAGTATTAAAAATTTAAATTGCCTCATAAGCAATCTTTGTATTTTTACAAAAAAATCTAAATTTAAGTCGAAAAATATATGCAGCCATTACAAATATTGCTATTAATTGCCGGATATTTTGGAATTTTATTGCTCATTTCATTTTTAACGAACAAAGGAGGAAGCAATTCCGACTTTTTTAAGGCAGGAAAACAGTCTCCCTGGTATTTGGTTGCTTTTGGGATGATAGGAGCATCACTTAGCGGTGTAACCTTTATATCGGTTCCCGGCTGGGTAGAAGCATCAAAGTTCAGTTACTTTCAGGTAGTTTTAGGGTATACCGTAGGATATGCGGTCATTGGAACCGTACTTATGCCGTTGTATTATCGCTTGAACCTCACGTCTATTTATACTTATTTAGAGGGGCGTTTTGGTAAATATTCATATAAGACAGGTGCTTCATTCTTTCTTTTGTCACGTGTAGTAGGCGCTAGCTTTAGACTATACCTGGTGGCAATCGTACTTCAGGAGCTGGTGTTCGATGAAATGGGAGTCCCTTTTTGGGTAACAGTAACCATAACTATCTTACTTATCTGGTTGTATACATTTAAAAGTGGTATCAAAACGATCGTGTGGACAGATACACTGCAAACATTATTTATGTTGATAGCCGTGGGAGTTGCCATTTATTACGTATCTGAAGACCTGGGACTTTCTGCCGGAACTTTATTTAATTTTATTTCTGAAAGTGACCTCTCGCAAATGTTCTTTTTTGATGATTGGAAAAGCGGGGATCATTTTGTAAAACAGTTTTTGAGCGGGGCTTTTATAGCTATTGTAATGACGGGACTAGACCAGGATATGATGCAAAAGAACCTCACGTGCAGAAATTTAAAAGATGCTCAAAAGAACATGTTTTGGTTTACCATTGTACTCACCATTGTAAACTTTATCTTTTTGGCTTTAGGGCTACTACTAACCGTATATGCACAAAAAAATGGTATTGATGCACATAAGGATCAGTTATTCCCAACTATTGCAACACAGAGCGGTTTAGGGATTGGAATTGCAATTTTCTTTTTATTGGGATTGATAGCTGCTGCTTATTCTAGTGCCGATAGTGCACTAACATCATTGACTACCTCATTTAGTATTGATATTCTGGATATAGAAAAAAAGTATGACGAGCAAAAGCAGGTAAGAATTCGTAAAAGAATCCATATCCTTATTTCAATAGTATTGGTTCTCGTTATTATTTTGTTTAAATATGTTATTGCAGATGCTTCGGTCATTGCCAAACTATTTACGTTTGCCGGCTATACCTATGGGCCACTACTGGGGCTATATGCTTACGGAATGTTCACAAAATGGAAAGTAAAGGATACTTTCGTGCCGGTAGTAGCTATTATTACTCCCTTTTTGGGATACGCAATAAGCCATTTCTTAATAGATTTGTTCAATTTTGACGTAGGATTCGGAATTCTTATACTAAACGGGTTTCTAACCTTCTTCGGACTAATATTGATCCGTTCCCAAAAGAACTAGAGTACAGGCAACCTCAACTTCAATATTGTTCTCTTCTAGTAAATGGTAGAGTTCTGCATTTTCGGTTCCCGGATTGAAAATGACACGTTTTGGATTCAGCGCAAAGATATAGTTATAGTATTCTTGTTGTCGCTTTGCATTTAGATATAAAGTAATGGTATCAAGTTGCTTAAAGAGTTCCTTTTTGGAAGTTATTGTAACGCCTGCAACCTCTCCTTCTTTTAGACCTACTGCTACTGTAGTATGCCCTTTCGCAACCAGCCGATGTATGGCGAGGTTCGAGTAGCGGGACGGATTTAAACTTGCACCTAAAACTAGCGTTTTCTTCATTTATTTTTTTTTAAAACTACGATGTCTGTACGGCACATCTCTTAAAACTTAGTTAAAATAATATTCTCATGTAACATTTTTTATTTGGCTCCGTCTATTGTATAGAAATATTTCTGTCTTTTACTGTGAAAATTTTACGTTGATGGTTAGTGTTAATAATAGCAGTAAAGGTACAAGCCCGAAGTTCTAGACTTCGGGTTTGTTTTTTTAAATGTTAAAATTTTAATTTTGTTTAACTTTTATGTAACAAGAATTTTAACGATGCGTCTTATTGTAAATGTTTGTAAATTTTTAACTAAGCATAGGTTTTAAGGTTATGCAAAGCAGCAGACATAATATTCCATCAAATAATTAACGAACAAACTCAATCGAAAAATGAAACATTTATTTTTACTAACTGCATTGTTGATTAGCATTTCAACTTTTGCTATCAACCATTCCAACCCCGAAAAACTGGGTAAAATTGTCGGTACGGTTATCGACAAGAACTTACAGGAACCTATTCCTTATGTTACAGTCGCTGTTAAAACATTGGGAGGTGAGATCATTACAGGAGGAGTAACAGATGACAAAGGAAAGTTTTCTATCGATGATATTCCGGAAGGAAAAAGTAGAGTATCTATTCAGTTTATTGGATATGTGACTTATGAGACCGAAATTGAAATTACCCGCAGAAACCGTACTGTAGATTTAGGTAATATCCTGCTTGAAGAAGATGTAGCCGCTCTGGACGAAGTAACCGTAGTGGCAGAACGAACTACTATTCAGCAAAAACTTGACAGAAAGGTGATCACTGTAGGGAAAGACCTTATCACAGCCGGGCCTACAGCTTCAGACATTATGAACAATTTACCTTCTGTGAGCATAGATCAGCAAACAGGAGATATCTCCATGCGCGGTAATGAAAATGTTCGTGTTATGGTAGATGGAAAATTATCTAATGTACCCGTTGCACAACTATTAAAACAAATACCTTCAACATCCATTAAACAAATAGAGTTGATCACAAATCCTTCAGCCAAGTACAATCCTGAAGGAATGAGTGGTATCATTAATATCATACTACACAAAAATGTGGCTATAGGTTTTAACGGAGATGCAAGTGTAGGGCTTACCTATGAGAAACAAGCAAAATTCAATAGTTCTTTGAATATGAACTATCGACACGGTAAGTTTAACTTTTACGGGAATTTCAGTAACAATGTCTCTAAAAATGAAAACTTCGGAAATGTTTTCAGGCCCGATGACAATAGTGAACAGTTCTTTACTTTTCTTGATGACAGTAAATCGAATCTTGCAAAAGTTGGGTTGGACTTTTATCTGAATGAAAAAAATACCTTATCATTCTTTACCAATCAAAATTTCTTTGATGGAGCTACAGATGGCCTAACAGATATTATTTATTATGACGATGCGTCTTTAGACCAGTTACAGGAGTTCTTCAACGAAAACGACAACAGATCTTCACAATATAATTTCAACTATAAATTAGATTTTGCCAAAGAAGGACATAATGTCGAATTGGAAGCAGATTACAATACTTTTACAGATGAAGAAGTTGCCAACTTCATGTTTGAAGGAGCTTCAATTTTAGATGACTATGTAGATAATGTAGACACAGATCGAGATCGCTTAACAGTGAATGTTGACTATGTAAACCCGCTTACCGACTCTTCAAAACTTGAAGTAGGTTTGGAAGCACGATTATTTGAAACGAACCTTGGGTATACGTCTACCGGGCAAACTTTTAACTCCAGTGGTCAATTAGTGGATACCCCGGATACGGATTTCGATTATAAGCGAGATATTTATTCTGTGTATGCAACTTATGGAAAGAGTTATGAAAAATGGTCCTACCAGATTGGTGCGCGACTGGAAAATGTAGAAGTAAAAGCAGATACCAATACTGTTAGTTCTTTTACTAATGATTATATGCAGGTATATCCTTCAGCATATATTACATATAACCCTTCTGAAAAGAATCAGTTTCAGGTAAGCTACAGCCGTCGAGTGGACAGACCCGGATTAAGTCAGGTAAACCCAATTAGAGAATGGAGCACCCCATTGATCTCTGCTTTTGGAAACACACAATTGCAGCCTCAGTTTACTAACTCTATAGAAGCGAACTATACCCGGGGTATGCAAAGAGGTAGCATTACAGCCGGAGTCTTTTTTAGAGCGATCGAAGACGAAATAAACCGTGCTTTATTTATAGACCGTACCGATATAACCAAAGTAATACTTACATATGACAACTTTGATACCACTTCGGCTTACGGAGTAGAGCTTTCGAGTAATTACCGTCCTACGAACTGGTGGAGCATTAATGCCAGTTTCGACTTGTACAACCAAACACAAAAAGGTATTGCAGAAAGTTTGGCAGATGTTGAGAACCCAACAGTTGATGATATCACTGTAGATACTTTTGAAGTAGATAACGTTGCGTGGAACCTTAGAATGTTCAACAATTTTAGAGTTACCAAAGCATTGTCTCTTTCGGCATTTGGATTTTACAGAGGAAAAGCAAGAACCTTGCAGTTTACTATAGATCCAATGTATTTTGTGAATGTTGGTGCTCGTTACAGCCTATGGCAGGGACAAGGAACCTTTAGTGTGAACTATAGTGATATTTTTGACACGATGAAGTTTGGATTTGAAGGTGAGTTACCATACGTTCAAACAGGTGCCTTTAACTGGGAAAGTAATACGATCTATGTAGGGTTATCTTACCGTTTTGGTGGTGGTAAATACAGAGCTAAATCCAGAAAACAAAGAGACGACAGAGAAAAAGAAGGTAGCGGCGGAATCTTTTAGAATGTTATTATTACGTTAAAAAATATAGTCCAGTGCAACATTTTGCAATATTTTGAGTCTATATAATAAATACCTAATGTCTCTTTTATAATTTATTTGAATTAGCCGTTCTAAAAATTAAACCTATTAGGTATAAAAAAAGCCTTCTGAAATTTCAGAAGGCTTTTACTTTAAAAGAGTTTTTACCAGCGAATGATTACACTTCCCCAGGTAAAGCCACTACCAAAAGCAGCTAAAACTACCAGGTCACCTTCTTTAATTTTTCCTTGCTCCCATGCTTCGGTCAATGCAATAGGAATAGATGCAGCTGTCGTATTACCATATTTCTGAATGTTATTAAAAACCTTATGGTCCGGTAACCTGAATTTTTTCTGAATGAATTGAGAAATACGCAAATTGGCCTGATGCGGTATCAACATATCGATATCATCCACTGAAAGGCTATTAGCTTGTAAACCCTCATTAATAACTTCAGCAAAGCGTACTACAGCATGCTTAAAGACAAAAGTACCGTTCATATATGGATAATACGGTATGTTCTCCTGTGGGTTTTCTTCTATAATTTGAGGAACCCAATAGTTGGTACTAGGGCCCTGTAACGCTAATTCATCTTTATGCTTTCCTTCACTATGCAAATGTGTGGACAGAATTCCTCCTGTACCGGAATCATTCCTGGAAACAACAGCAGCTCCGGCACCATCACCAAAAATTACCGATACCCCCCTTCCCCGTGTAGTAAAATCAAGCCCCCCACTATGATTCTCGCTTCCAATTACCAATACATTCTTATACATACCGGTTTTTATAAACTGATCTGCCACAGAAATACCATAGACAAATCCACTGCACTGATTTCTAACATCCAGTGCCGGAATCGTTCGCATTCCCATAAGTTCCTGAACCTGTACTCCGCCTCCGGGAAAATACATATCCGGACTCAAAGTGGCAAAAACTATCATATCAATTTCATCGGGTTGTAGTCCTGCTCTTTCCAAAGCAATAATCGAAGCCTTTACAGCCATTACCGAGGTTGAATTACCATCCCCCTTTTTAATATGACGCCGTTCTTTGATTCCCGTACGTTCTTGTATCCAGGCATCATTAGTATCCATAAGTTTAGAGAGATCGTCGTTAGTAACCACATTTTCGGGTACGTAAGAACCTAAACCTATAATTTTTGACATATACATACATATGAATTTAAAGCGAAGGGAAAGGTAACTAATCCTTAGGAATGGAGAAAATTTTTAAATCCTTATAATTTCAGAATAGTAAAAAACAGTAAGGGCACGAAGACCGCACCCTTACCGTAACAAACTAACTCATAAAATAATAGAGAAAAAATTTACTTTTTCATAGCATATTGATTATCCCATGATCTTTGATGTAAATATATAAATTTTGTTTAATAAAATATCATAAAAATTAAACAAAATATGTTAAAGTTTTAATAAAATGACAAGGTGTCAGCAAAACATTAAATGGTATTCTATTTGACTGGTACTATTCAGAAATTAAAAAAATTAAACCTAACATACGATGAGTAAAGGAACTATAAACGTAGCTGTAGAGAATATCTTTCCACTAATTAAAAAGTTTTTGTACAGTGACCATGAAATTTTTCTACGAGAGTTAATATCCAATGCAACCGATGCGACCCTTAAACTGAAACACCTTTCGGGAATTGGAGAAGCTAAAGTTGAATATGGCGATCCAATGATCGAAGTAAAAGTAGACAAAGAGAAAAAACAACTTCATATTATCGATCAGGGTATTGGAATGACACAGGAAGAAGTAGAGAAATACATCAACGAGATCGCTTTCTCCGGTGCCGAAGAATTTCTTGAAAAATATAAAGACAAAAATGGCGAAGATGCTGGAATTATCGGGCATTTTGGGCTTGGGTTCTATTCGGCCTTTATGGTAGCGGACAAAGTTGAGATCATCACCAAGAGTTATAAAGATGAACCGGCAGCTCACTGGACCTGTGACGGTTCTCCGGAGTATACGATCAAAAAAGGAAAAAGGGCTGAAAGAGGAACAGAGATCATTTTACATATAGCCGAAGATTCCACAGAATTTTTAGAAGAGTCACGTATCTCCGAGCTATTGGTGAAATACAATAAGTTTATGCCAATTCCAATTAAGTTTGGAACTAAAACCGAAACACTTCCAAAGCCGGAAGACGCTAAAGAAGATGATCCGGCACCTACACAGGAAGTTGACAATATTGTCAATAATCCTAATCCGGCATGGACCAAACAACCTACCGACCTGAAAGATGAAGATTATAAGAACTTCTACAGAGAACTCTATCCAATGCAATTTGAAGAGCCTCTTTTTAATATTCATTTAAACGTCGATTACCCATTTAATCTAACTGGTATCTTGTACTTTCCAAAGATGACCAATGATGTAAATATTCAAAAAGACAAAATACAACTATATCAAAATCAAGTATTTGTAACTGATAATGTAGAAGGTATCGTCCCGGAGTTTTTAACCATGCTTCGCGGGGTGATCGATAGTCCGGATATCCCATTGAATGTATCCAGAAGTTATCTTCAGGCAGACGGAGCCGTAAAGAAGATTTCAAGTTATATCACTCGTAAAGTTGCCGATAAGCTAAAAAGTTTATTCAATAACAGCCGTGAGGATTTTGAACAAAAATGGAACGACATCAAGATCGTTATCGAATACGGAATGTTGACCGAAGAAAAATTCTTCGAAAAGGCACAGGATTTTGCATTATATCCAACCGTGGACGGAACCTATCTGACCCTGGAAGAATTAAAAGAAAAAATTAAAGATGCCCAGACCGATAAAGATGACAAACTAGTAGTATTATATGCTTCTAATGAAGAAGAGCAGCACGCTTATATTGAAGCGGCCAAAGAAAAAGGGTATGAAGTATTGTTACTGGATTCTCCTATTATTTCACACTTGCTTCAGAAATTGGAATCTACCAATGAAAAACTGTCATTTGTACGTGTTGATAGTGACCACATCGATAATTTGATCAAAAAGGAAGATGAGGCAATTTCAAAACTTTCCGAAGAAGAAAAAGAAACATTAAAGATCTTCTTAACGGAAGTAATTCCTGCCGAAAAATTCTCGGTACAAATGGAAGCCATGGATAGTAAAGCCAATCCTTTTATCATCACCGAACCCGAATTTATGCGCCGTATGAAAGAGATGCAGCAAAGTGGCGGTGGAATGTTTGGAATGGGCAATATGCCGGAAATGTATAATCTGGTGGTGAACACAAATCACGAATTGGTTGGTGAAATTTTGAACACTAAGACGAAAAAGAAAAAAGAACGTTTGGTCAATCAGGCTCTCGACCTGGCAAAACTGAGTAAAAATCTGTTAAAAGGCGAAGAAATGACAGCGTTTATAAAACGTAGTTATGAGATGATCAAATAATCGTTTTTTATAAAACAAATTGTAAAAACCGCTTTCATACTAAATTGAAAGCGGTTTTTTTATGAGTATTAAAATGTGTTTTGGATTAATTATATTCTTAATTTTTTAAAAAAGGACATGCTTTTCAAAGCTTTAAAATATAAGGCATCTACATAAAAATAGGTCTCTTCCGGGCTTTAATTGCATACCGTTCATCTAAAAAAACAGCAGTAGAAAGATTTTTTTTTCATTGAAATACTATTTTATGTTTTTTTTTTTGCAGTACTGATAATTTGTGCTACTTTTAAAACATTAACTTTAAACTAATATTAAATTTAAAATTTATGAAAAAAATTACTCTAATTTTTATGGCATTGATTGCTACCACTTTTATGTGGCAATCAAGTGCGCAGGTCACTTTGACAGGCAGTAACAACACTGTTGTGGGGATGCCGGATGATGACCCGGTGGGTGTTTCTTCCCTGGTGAATATTGCTGGTGCTCCTGCAGGCGCAACAGTTGCCGACATTGAAATAGACATGGCAATCAACCATACCTGGGCCGGAGATATGGAAATTACATTAACAGGGCCCGGAGGTGAAAGTATTCTCTTGGTGACCAGACCTGGTGCACCCCCTGGAACAGCAGGAGATAGTAGTAATCTCTCAAGTAGCTTTCCTATAACTTTTAGTGACGGTGCTACTGTAAATGCTGAAGATATGGGTGATACCATACCTGGTGGTGATGTTATCTGCGAAGATGATTTAATTTGTAGCTTTAGACCAAACGTTGGCGTTGCTCCTGATACTTTTGCAGATCTGGCAGCAGCAATTAACGCCGGTAGTTTGACCATTAATGGTGACTGGGATGTTCATGTATCTGACAATGCCGGAGGTGACTTTGGTGATTTTGCTATACCTGAACTTCGTGTTTCTTATTATATTGGAAACCCTCCTGTAATTGTTTGTCCTAGTGATATCGTGGCAGGTACAGACCCGGGAGCTTGTGGTGCAATTGTAAACTATACAGATGCCATCGCTTTAGATGTTGAAGATGGAGTTCTTGTTGCTACGCAAACTTCAGGTCCGCTTATGAGTGGAGATGAGTTTCCTGTTGGAGATACTGTTGTAACCTATGAAGTTACAGATAGTGACGGAAATACAGTTAGCTGTTCCTTTACTGTTACGGTAAATGATACTGAGCCGGCTGCTATTACTTGTCCGGACAATATTACTGTAGACAATGATCCTGGTATTTGTGGAGCGGTAGTGACCTATCCGGATCCATTGGTAGTGGACAACTGTTTTACAGGTGGTGGATTAGTTTCCGGCACATACGATCAAACGATCACTATTACCAATCCTGCTTTATTATCTGTTAACACATTCAACTTTGGTGGTGCTGTAGTAGGTGCTTCCGGAGATGCTACTCTTGAAGTAAGAACTTTTGGAGATATTGATGGAACCGGTGGAAACGAAGAAGCGTGGACCATCGACGATGAAGATGCAAATACAGTAGGTATGATTGGTGCAACAGGTGACTTTGGTGACCAATGTAACACTACGCTTTTAGAAACCTTTACTATCCCTGCTGCCCTTATAGATACTTGGGCTGCTGATGGTCAGATCGATTTTACAGGAAGTGACCTAGCTGGAAACATAAACCTTACTCTTTGTGGTGGTGATTTCCTAGAATTACGACTTGTTTACGATTGGGCTATTGCAGGACCCCCTGTAACTTATAACGTTCTTCAAGGATTGCCTAGCGGTAGTGTATTCCCTGTAGGAACTACATTAACTGAATTAGAATATATTGACATTGGAGGAAACTCTGTAACATGTACTTTCGAAGTAACTGTAAACGATGTTGAAGCTCCTGTTATTGCATGTGCTGGAGAGCCAACAACACTTACAGGTTCAGGCTCTGACAGTCCTGCTTTAGCGATCCCTGATAATGATCCTGCAGGAATATCCACAACCTTAACGGTAACAGATGACTTTACAATTACTGATCTTAATGTAGATCTTGATATATCTCATACATGGGTTGGAGACATTGCTATAACTATAGAATCTCCTGCCGGTACTACAGCAGTTATTATGGACCGTCCCGGAGTTCCTGCTACAGGATTTGGATGTGACGGAGATGATATCGTAGCTTCTCTGGATGATGAAGCTGCAACTCCTGTTGAAGATGAGTGTGGTGCTGGTATACCAACGATCAGTGGTTCATTTATTCCTAACAATCCTCTTTCTGTCTTTGATGGTGAAAGCACAATGGGAGACTGGATACTAACGGTAGCCGACAACGCTCTTGGTGACTTTGGAACGATCAATACTTGGGGTATTACTTATGAATATGATGCTCCTATTGTTCCATTTGATGTGGTCTTAGATGCTAATGGTATGGCATCGATCCCAGCAAGTGATTTGATCTTGACTGCTACAGACAATTGTGGTGCTGTAGTTGTAACCACAGCAGGAACACCTCCTGTTCCAGGATCATTAACAACACTTTTCGGATCTGACAATGGTGGTGATCCGGGAGGAACTGTTTACTTTGATGTAACTGTTGGACCTGAGAATATCAACATTAGTGATATGGATATTAATACTCCAGATGGAGGTGCTCTTACAATGGATATCTATACCTTAGTAGGTACATACGCAGGAAACGAAAATGATGCTGCTGCCTGGGGAGCTCCTGCAGCAAGTGCTTCCGGAACCGGAGCAGGTTTAGATGTACCAACTAATATGGTTTTAGGTACTCCACTTGTACTAAATGCTAATACCACTTACGGTATGGCAATAGTTCTGGATGGAGGTCATGCGCATGCATATACAAACGGTGACGGTACGAACGAGAACTATTCTAATGCAGACCTTACTGTAGATCTAGGAGCTGCTACCAACGTTCCTTTCACAGGAACTATATTTAGCCCTCGAGTATTCAACGGTACCTTTAATTATACAACCGGAACAGCACCAAATCTTATGGTAGATTTCGATTGTTCACAATTAGGAGAGACCCTTGTAGACATTATGGTAACAGATTCAAGTGGAAACTCTTCTTTCTGTACAGCTACTGTTAACGTAATTGATGATACGGATCCAATATTAGTATGTTGGGATGCAACCCTTGAGTTAGGGCCAGATGGGACATTAGACGTAGACCCAGACGCGCTGTTAGCTATTACGGATGCAGTATATGATGTAATGGTAATAGGTAGTGATGACGGATCTAACTTAGAAGGATTCACAGACTTTACTGTCGATATTACTGAGGCAGCAAATATCTCTTTCGATTGGGATTATGTCTTAAATGATCTACCAGGATTTGATAGTTTCGGATATTTACTAAATGGTGTTTATACACAACTTACCGATCCGGGACTAGGAAACCAAAATGGTAGTGCTAATGTAGCAGTAGTTCCTGGTGATGTATTTGGATTCCGTTCACAAACTGATGACAACCTTTTCGGAAATAACGAAACGGTGATCTCTAACTTCATGCCTGGTTTTGAAGGACAGTTTGACCAAGCTAACTGGAACCTTTCTTTAACCAATTCGAATGGAGACGCTTTCTTCGTGGAAGTAATTCCTGCAGGGCCACTATCGTTTGATGCTTGTGGTATCACTGTATTGGCTGTAGATGTAACAGAAGTTACTTGTGCAGATATAGGAACTCCAATTACGGCGACTGTATTTGCAAGTGACGCAAGTGGAAACATTGCTTCTTGTACTTCAGTGATTACTGTAGTAGATCTTCTTGGACCAGAACTTACTTGTCCTCCTGATCAAACTGTAGATCCTGGAGCAGGTAGCTTGTTCTATACTGTACCGGATTACTTCGCTACAGGTGAAGCTACTGCCGAAGAT
>JANQSO010000010.1 GCA_028284005.1 Flavobacteriaceae bacterium
AGATATCAGGTGAGCAGGCTAGCGTTGTAAAACGTCTCATTAAAGAGTAAGCACTCACACTGGTAAACAAATACCAACCAAAAACAAAACCCCCTTCACATCGTGAAGGGGGTTTTTAATGTTTATTAAAAAAAAGATCAAGCTTTCTTTTTGGTTGTTTTTTTAGCGGTTTTCTTCGCTGTTTTTTTTACGGCAACAGGAGCTGCTTTAGCAGGCTTTTTTCTGGGCCGAAGCCTTCCGTAAGATCCCATTGTAATTTTTCCTCTTCTGGTTTTTTTATCGCCTTTTCCCATACTCTTTTAGTTAAATTATTTAATTGATAGTCGATGTTCGAACAGCGTTGGTAAACTGTTGTAAACGAAACCCTAAGTTATAAAATATTACGGACTTTTATACAAGGAAGAAGTTACCGCAAAGAATGTATGAAATTTTCAATTCCGCCAATTCCCTTCTCTGAAAGCATTTTAATAAAGGCGCTGCCAATAATAGCGCCATCCGCATCTTTGGTTGCCGCTAAAAAAGTTTCGGCATTGCTGATGCCAAAACCAACAATTTGAGGATTTTTAAGTTGCATTGCAGCTATTCTTTCAAAATAGGAACGCTGTACTTCCCCAAACCCTTGCCTGGCACCGGTGGTACTTGCACTGCTTACCATATAGACGAACCCGTTCGAAGCCTTATCGATCTGGCGTATCCTGCTTTCGGAGGTTTGCGGTGTTATCAGGAATATATTTACGAGGCCGTATTTTTCGAAGATCGTTTTGTAATGCTCTTTGTATTCGGCCAAAGGAAGGTCAGGAAGGATCAATCCGTCGATCCCGGTTTCCTTGCATTTTGCACAAAACGCTTCAACACCATATTGCAGGACAGGATTAAAATAACCCATTAGGATCAAAGGGATAGAAACCGTTTTACGAATGTCTTTTAACTGCTCGAACAGTAGCCGGGTGGTCATTCCATTTTTTAGGGCCTCAGTAGAACTTGCCTGAATAGTAGGGCCGTCTGCCAGGGGGTCGCTAAAAGGTAACCCGATCTCAACCATATCCACACCGTTCTTCTCCAGTTCCTGCAAAATAGGCACAGTATCGTTGATAGCCGGGTATCCGGCTGTAAAATATATGGAAAGTAATTTTTTGTCTTCTGAAAATATCTTCTGTATCCGGTTCATTATAAATTAAAATAATCAATGTAAGTATTCAGGTCCTTGTCCCCACGCCCGCTTAAATTCACGATTACGAGGTCATCCTCTTTAAATTTTCTGCTTTTGAAGATAGCAAGCGCATGACTTGTTTCAATGGCGGGAATGATACCTTCCAATTTACTAAGCTCCAGTCCGGCCTGCATGGCATCATCGTCGGTCACCGAAATAAATTCACCACGGCCGCTCGCATACAAATGTGCATGCATAGGGCCCACTCCCGGATAATCCAGCCCTGCCGAAATAGAATAAGGCTCGGTGATCTGCCCGTCTGCTGTTTGCATCAGTAAGGTTTTGCTTCCATGTATGATCCCCATTCTTCCCAGGGCCGAAGTAGCGGCACTTTCACCACTGTGTATTCCTTTTCCGGCAGCTTCCACGGCAATGATACCAACTTCCGGAGTGTCGAGGTATTCGTAATAGGCACCGGCCGCATTACTGCCGCCACCCACACAGGCCACCACATAGTCCGGATGCTCACGACCTTCCTTTTCCGTTAATTGTTGTTTTATTTCTTTTGAGATCACACTTTGAAAGCGTGCGACCATATCGGGGTAGGGATGTGGCCCTACCACACTGCCGATTATATAATGGGTATTCGTAGGATTGTTGATCCAATCGCGGATAGCCTCGTTAGTAGCATCTTTGAGTGTTCTGCTTCCACTGGTCGCAGGAACGACCTTAGCTCCTAACATTTTCATTCTCGCAACATTGGGTGCCTGTCGCTCAATATCTATTTCTCCCATGTATACAATACACTCCAGTCCCATTAAGGCACATACCGTTGCTGTAGCAACACCGTGCTGCCCCGCACCGGTTTCAGCAATGATACGGGTCTTATTGAGGCGTTTTGCCATTAAGATCTGGCCAATGGTATTATTCACTTTATGTGCCCCGGTGTGGCAAAGGTCCTCCCGTTTCAGATAGATCTTTGTATTGTATTTTTCTGAAAAGCGTTTTGCAAAATAGAGTGGAGTAGGGCGCCCCACATATGCTTTGAGCAATTGTTTGAATTCTTTTTGAAAGGACGCTTCCCGCATAACCTGCAGGTAATTAAGCCGAAGCTCCTCTACGTTCGGAAACAACATTTCCGGGATATAGGCTCCGCCAAACTCACCGTAATATCCCTTTTCATCAACATTATACTTCATAGTTTCGGTATTCAGTATTATTTAATTCTTTTAAAAACCTTTGCAGGTCAGTTATGTTTTTTAACCCCGGTTCACTCTCAAATTTGCTGTTTACGTCAATAGCGTGAATAGGCAGGTCTGTTTTAAGGACCTCTTTCAGGGCATCCATTTCTTCCAATCCGATTCCGCCACTCAAAACAAATGGTTTTTTTGAAGGATAGTCCTTTAGAATGCTCCAGTCAAAAGCATACCCATTGCCCCCTTTTTCTTTGCCCTTTGCATCAAAGAGAAATGCATCAGTTATTTTTTCATAGGGGGTAAGAACTTCAAAATTGAAAACATCCTTGATACTAAAAACTTTCCAAAGTTCAATATGCTCCAAAGCTTTCAGCTTTGCACAGAAAGAAGCAGATTCTTCTCCATGTAATTGAATAACATCCAAATTGTATTGTTTTATTTTTTCTGAAATATCTTCCAAAGGGGCATCTACAAAAACACCTGTTCTTTTAATTCCGGAAGGCAGCTCCGGAATCTCACCATCAAAAAATCGTGGGGAACCGCTATAAAATATAAACCCCAGGTAATCCGGCCGAAGCGATGCCACTTCAACAGTATTGTATTTCATACCGCAGACCTTAAGTTTTATACTTTTCATTTTAGTTTCCGAATAAACGTTCTTGCACTCTCCCCCGGCTTTGAGGTTTTCATAAAATGCTCACCGATCAGAAAACCTTCGTAACCGTATGGTTTCAATTCGATAATAGCTTCAATACTACTGATTCCACTTTCGGAAACCTTCACAAAATCTTTGGGAATATGCGCCGAAAGTGCTTTGCTTGTTTCAAGAGAAACATCGAATGTTTTCAGATTTCTATTGTTCACGCCCAACATATCTACTGTTGGCAGCAATGACCTCTCCAGTTCCTTTCTGTTATGAACTTCCAGCAAAACGTCCAGATTCAGGCTTTTTGCAAGGCTGGAAAGATCTTTCAATTCTTTTTCTGAAAGGCAGGCAGCAATTAACAAAATGGCATCGGCACCATACGCTTTAGCCTCACAGACCTGGTAAGGATCCACTATAAATTCCTTCCGAAGCAATGGCAGGCCGGTAACCGAACGTGCTACTAACAGATCCTCCAATGAACCTCCAAAGAAATGAGTGTCCGTTAAAACCGACATGGCACTGGCACCGGCATCTTCATACCCTTTTGCCACCTCTTGTACCAATACCTTTTCATTGATGACCGATTTGCTGGGAGAACGTCTTTTGTGTTCTGCGATGATACCAGTTTCGGAGTTTCTAAGGCTGGCGGCCATTGAAATGGTTTCCCTTGAAAAATGTTGGGATCGTTCCAGAACCGGGATCGGAAATACCTCCTTTTTAGCAGCTACTTCTCTGTATTTATGAGCGATTATGGTATCGAGTATCGTCATTCTTCTATTTGCTTAATACCTGTAATTTTTTTAGTGACTGCAATGCTTTTCCGGACGCTAATGATTCTTTAGCTTTTCCGAAGCCTTCTTCAAGACTGCAACCCTCTACAACCGAAATAGCTGCTCCGGCATTGGCACATACTACATGGTTCTGCGCTTCCTTGCCTTTTCCGTTTAAGATGTTCATGAATATTTCAGCCGAATCTTTTACGGTCTCACCTCCGTAAATGTCAGACGGTTCAATTTGAGTTACTCCAAAATCCTTGGGTTGCAATACGGTTTCCGAAGTATTTGATATCAATTTTACGGGGCCTGTTAGTGAGATCTCGTCATAACCGTCTATGGCATGCAACACCGTATATCTTTTGTTATTCTTTTGGTAGAGGTAGCCGTACATTCTTGCCAGCTCCAGGTCGAAAACACCTACCAGTTGGTTCTTTGGGAATGCAGGATTTACCATAGGGCCTAACATATTAAAGAATGTCTTCACTCCCAGTTCCCTTCTAATGGGAGCCACATTTTTCATGGCAGGGTGGAAGAGAGGCGCATGTAATACACAGATCCCTGCTTCATCCAGGCAACGTTTTAAAAAGCCGGTATCATTACTAAATGTAATACCCAGATATTCCATTACATTGCTGCTGCCGCTTATGGATGAGACCCCGTAATTTCCATGCTTGGTAACTTGTACTCCGGCACCGGCGGTTACAAAAGAAGCCAGTGTGGAAATGTTGAATGTATTTTTACCGTCACCCCCCGTACCGCATAGGTCTATGGTATTATAATCGTTTACGTCTACCGCCAAACAAAGGTTCAGCAATGCATCACGAAACCCTTCCAGTTCTTCCAAAGCAACACTTCGCATCATATATACGGTAAGAAATGCTGCGATCTGACTTTGATTGAATTTCCCTTCGGAAATAGACACCAAAACACCTCTCGCTTCTTCTTTTGTTAGCTGCTCGTGGTTGATCAACCTGTTTAAGATCTTTTTCATTTAGCTTTCTATCCAGTTTTTAATGATTTGTTTTCCGTTGGGCGTAAGCACACTCTCGGGATGGAATTGTACCCCCCGAACGTCAAATACCTTATGTCGCAGCGACATGATCTGTCCGTTCTCATCTACCGAAGTTACCTCCAGGGTTTCCGGAAAATCCTCCCGGGAAACTACCCAGGAATGGTATCTGCCTATTTCAATTTCGTTTTCCAGTCCCTTAAAGAGAGGCTCGTCATCTACGATCAGGGTTGCCTTGGTAGCCACCCCGTGAAATACCTCACTCAGATTTTCCAGTTTTCCTCCAAAGACCTCACCCATGGCCTGTTGTCCCAGGCAAACCCCCAATATACTCTTTGAATCCGCATATTCTTTTATAAGCGCTTTCAGCATTCCGGCCTCGTTCGGGATCCCCGGGCCGGGAGACAATAAGATCTTATCGTAACCGGAAACTTCATCCAGAGAAAAACGGTCGTTCCGTTTTACGGTCACCTCACAATCCAGTTCCTCCAGGTAATGTACCAGGTTGTACACAAAACTGTCGTAGTTATCAATTACCAAAACCTTCATATCTATATGTTTTCTGCAAGTTCCAGGGCCTTTGTCAAAGCACCTAATTTGTTATACACTTCTTGTAATTCTTTTTCTTCATCACTCCCGGATACAATACCGGCACCGGCTTGATAATACAAGTGGTGGTCTTTGCTCACAAACGAACGAATGATGATCGCGTGGTTAAAATTACCTTTAAAATCCATAAAGCCAATAGCGCCGCCGTAAAACTCCCGACTTCTGTTCTCATACCTTTCCAATAGTTGCATGGCCTTATGTTTGGGAGCGCCACTCAAGGTCCCTGCCGGAAAGGTGTCCGCAACTATTTGCATGGTAGAAGCTTCCGGGTCCTTTTTAGCGGTCACTTTGCTCACCAGGTGGATCACATGTGAAAAGAACTGAACTTCCCGATAGGTTTCAACGGTAACGTCAGATCCGTGGCGGCTCAGGTCGTTTCGAGCCAGGTCGACCAGCATCACATGTTCGCTGTTCTCTTTCTCATCTGCGGAAAGTTGTTTTGCCAGCTCCGCGTCTTTTTCGTCATTCCCGGTACGTTTAAAAGTTCCGGCGATAGGGTGGATCTCGGCATGGTCATCCTTTATGACCAATTGTGCTTCGGGGGAGCTTCCGAATATCTTGAACTTCCCATAATCAAAATAAAAAAGATAAGGTGAAGGATTCACACTCCGTAAGGCGCGGTATACGTTAAATTCGTCCCCGGTAAATCCCTGTACAAACCGTTTGCTGGGTACGATCTGAAAAACATCTCCCCGGGCACAGTGTGCTTTGCATTTTCTAACAAGATCTTTAAAATCGTCGTCTTCCAGATTTGTTTCCAGGCCGCCCTGCCGCCGAAAAGGATACTCGGCAAAGTTCCTGGACCTGAGAAGCTGCTCTATTTGTGAGATATTATTTTCAGAATTAAAACAATGTGCAAAAAGATAGGCTTCATTGTTAAAATGGTTGATGGCTATGATATTCTGGTATACCGCATAATAACAATCCGGCATTTGCAGGTTACTTTCTTTTTTTGAAACGGGAATATCTTCAAAATAACGTACCGCATCGTAGGCCATATAGCCGAAGAGTCCGTTATTGATGAATTTAAATGAATTTGTTTCCGAAGAAAAGGACGAGGCAAATGTTTCCAGAACCGAAGGCACGGAAGTTTCCGGAGTAATTTTGGAAACAAGCACCTCTCCATCCGGAAATTGCTGTGTGATGAGCTCATTTTCAATTTTGATGGATGCGATGGGATTGCAGCAAATATAGCTGAAGCTATTGTCGTTGGCATGATAATCACTGCTCTCCAGCAAGAGGCTGTTCGGGTATTTGTCACGCAGCCGTAAATAAACGGACACCGGAGTGATGGTATCTGCAAGGAGTTTTTTTGAATAGGTTCTCAGTTTATATCTCATAAAATAAAAAAAGGCTTGTCGTGATTGACAAGCCTTAGTATAATATTATATACGATAGTGCCTAGCTCACGACGTTTGACGTAAGTTATTCCACCACCATGTATTTGTTTTTATTGTATTCATAATTTCATTTTCAAATATAGAAATGAAATTTAAAACAACAAGAGAATGTCGCTTAAAATTTTAAAGTAACATCCAATTCGAATTTGTTTGAGATGGTATTGTCTCCCAGACTGTCAAAGAAACTTCCGCTTCCGTAGCGTACTCCATATTTGGTACGGTCTATTTTCAGGCTGGTTCTGGCTGCCGTCTCTCCCATGATAAGTTCGAACGTAATTGGGTTTGTGGTTCCTTTTATGGTCATGTCCCCAGTTACGGTATAGATATTTCCGTCTTTGGTGGCCCCTGTGATCTTTAAGGATGCTGTTGGGTGCTCTGCCACACCAAAGAAGTCGTCACTTTTTAAATGCCCTTCCAGTTTTCCTTTGTATTCGCCTTCCAGGTCGGTGTTTTTCAGGCTGGTCATATCTACCACGAATTTCCCGCCAACCAATTGGTCGTTGTCCATTTCCAGGTACCCTTCTTTAAGGTCGATAGTTCCCGTATGAGAACCTAATATCTTCTTTCCTTTCCACTCGATGGTGCTTTCCTTGATGTCGATCTTTTTCTTTATAGGTGTAGTAAATGCCATGGCAGTTACTGCAACTGCTAAGATTAGTACTGATCTGATGATTGTTTTCATAGCTTAAAAAATTTAGTTTATATGATGATTATTAAAATTTAAAATGTTCTTAGTGCGTCCAATAGATGGTTTAGTTCTTCCAGTTGTTCTTCGGAAAGATTTTTAAGGACCTTTTCATTATTTAGTTCGGTAACAGGGTCCAGTTCTTTCAAAATAGCAAGGCCTTTTTCGGTGATGAACATTTCCACTTTTCTGCGGTTTTGTTCACAAACCTGTCTTTTCACCCATCCTTTTTTAATGAGTTTGTCCACCAGGCGGGTCGTATTACTGCTGCGGTCGATCATGCGTTCCTGTAATGTGCAAAGGTTGGCGGGATTGCCTTTCTGGCCCCTCAGGATCCGCAGCACATTGTATTGCTGCATCGTTAGGCCATAAGGCTTTAGTGTAGCTGCAATGGCCTCTTCCACGATACGGGAGGTATATAGGATGTTGATCACGGTTTTGGTGCTGATGGCCATCTTGTGGATGGACTTGATAGCGTCGTCTATTGGTATTGTTTTCATTACAATATTTGTATATACAAATGTAATGTAAATTTTTAAACTGAAAAGAAGTTTAACAGAATTTTAATCAACATGAGGTAAAAACTTTTTTTAACTACAAATGATTTGTTAAATAGTTTTTGTTTTTCATTTAAATAGATATTTTTAAAAAATGAAATGGATTTCGCTTGTACTTTTAATGCTGCTCTTAACAGCTTGTCCTTATAGGAACTATAAGAATTCCGAACCTCCCATAGATGAAGCGGTAACTTTGGAAGCAAAGAAAAAAGATGCCTCCATAGATGTATCGGCCCATAACGTCCCTTCCCTGAACTTTGACGGACTGCAACCGCTGCTGTCAAAAGATAATGACTCTACCTACGTGGTCAATTTCTGGGCGACCTGGTGTAAGCCTTGTATCAAGGAGATGCCGTATTTTGAAAAGCTGGCTTCAGAATATGCAAAAGAAAATGTGAAGGTGCTTTTTGTAAGCCTTGATTTTCCTGAAAAACTGGAGTCCCAGGTGATCCCTTTCATTCAAAAGAATAACATCCAATCGGAAGTAGTCCTTCTGGACGATGCGGATGCTAACGGTTGGATCCCGAAAGTATCCAAAGAGTGGAGTGGAGCCATTCCGGCTACCATTATATACAATAGTGCCACAAGGCGTTTTTACGAACGCTCCTTTACCTATGAAGAATTAGAAGAAGAATTAAAAACTGTTTTATAAATTATTTACTATGAAAAAGAGATCAATTAGTATCGTACTGTTCCTTGCTTTAATAAGCGTAGCGGTATTCAGTAGTTTTAAGATCACGAATGAAGAAAATACTATCGCCGGATATACCATTGGCGATGAGGCTGCTAACATCAATTTGCTGAATGTTGACAAGACCATGGTTTCTTATGACGATTATCCCGAAGCTTTGGGCTTTATTGTAATTTTTACCTGTAATACCTGTCCGTATGCGGTTGCCAGTGAAGACCGTATGATCGCTTTGGACAAGGAGTTCAAACCAAAAGGCTATCCGGTCATTGCCATCAATCCCAACAACCCTGCAGTTCAGCCGGATGATACGTTCGAGTTGATGCAGAAAAAAGCAAAGGACAAAGGATTTACCTTTCCGTACCTGTATGATGAGAGTCAGACAGTATATGCCGTTTACGGTGCAAAAAAGACACCTCATGTATATTTGCTACAGAAGGAGGACGACGGAAAGAAAATTGTAAAATACATTGGAGCCATAGACGACAATGTAAGGAACGGAGCTGCCGTTAAAGAACGCTTTCTGGCCAATGCGGTCAATGAGTTGCTGGCAGGAAAAGAAGTTTCGGTAAAAGAGACCAAAGCGATAGGCTGCTCGGTAAAGCAATAATTTTTCCGTGAGTAAATAAAGGCTGAAAAAAGTGTTTTGGATTTTTATGGTTCAAATCAACTGAATTGTTATTTTTACGAAAAAATTTTTAAAGCATGGACCTATCTCAGTCTCAATGGAGAGAACAACTCGCTAAGGACGATAACGCTGTCATATTGGATGTACGCACCGAAATAGAAGTAGAAGAAGGGCATATCCCCAATATGAAGAATCTAGATATTTATAACGCGGCTGCTTTTATGGCGGAAGCACAACAAATGGACCCTTCCAAAAGTTATTATGTGTACTGCCGTTCCGGCGGAAGAAGCGGACAGGCTTGTGCGATCCTTAAGTCTTTGGGGTTTGAGAAGACCTATAATTTGCTGGGCGGTTTTACCGATTGGGACGGAGAAACAACCACTTAAAATCTTTACCATGAAAAAGTATCTATCTATTTTAGTTTTAGCACTATTGGTTTCCTTCCAGTCTTGTAAGGAATCCAAAGAAGCTCAGGAAAATCAGGAGGTCGAAGCAGTTGAGGACACCAGGACCAAAGCTTCCAGTGAGGATAAGAAAATAATGTTGCTCAACCGGGAACAATTGGATAAATCATTGGACCGGATCGCAGGCATGCAATTGGTGGATGTACGAACTCCGGAAGAATACAATGCAGGGCATATAAGAAGATCCGTGAACATTGATATCAATAACGCTTTATTTAAAGAGAAACTGGCAGAATTGAACTTAAGCAAGGCAGTATATGTGTACTGTCAAAAAGGCTCCCGAAGCGGCCGTGCTACCCAAATGCTCATAGAAATGGGCGTTCCTCGTGTCTATGACCTGGAAGGCGGTTTCTCTGCCTGGGAAGCAGACGGCTATGCTGTTGAAAAATAATAACTTACCATACATTTCTTAATATTTTAACAGATCGCTTCCGATAGGTTAATTTCATGCTAAATTTTATGCGGTCGCGTAATTTTTGGCAGGTTATTTCGATTCTATATATATAAATAACTTGCTATGAAAGATCAGGGTCAAATAGTTAGGGAAGAAATGCGGAAGCTTATCAGCAAAAGCTGCGTGGCTACTATGCCGGTACATGAAGAATACTATGCTTTTCATAAAGCGTTATTGAAATTTTTCTTCAGCTCGGTGGATGTGGCCATAGATTATGAAAAACAGGTCATTTCTTTATGGACCTCAAAAACCACTAAGCGGTCCGGAAACAAGTTATATGATATGAATGATGCAGTTGTCATTACCATAGCATATACCGACCTGGAAGAGACCCTTAAGGGCTGCCTTGAAAACGGAAAGAATTCATCACGATTCTATAAAACACTCTTGTTCCATTACAACCATATTGACCGGGAAATGCGAACGGGTGTTATTAGTGCTTAAATAGATAAACGAATGCCGCAATTGATATTTTATACCTTCAGAGTTATTGTGCTGGCTACCACGGTAGCAGCATTGGGAATTCACTATTTACTGAACCCATTGTCCAAACCGGTGGTCCTTGTACTCTACGGGATCATGTTCGTTACCTTGTTGCTGGGATTGTTAAAACCCGGGAATGAAGAAAAGGCTTAAAAACAGGGCATCACTTCAATTTAAGGATCAATGAAAACCGTATTTTCTGAACGTCAGGTTAATTCTTGGGCGTTTATAGGCTGCATCCACAGGTAAGCTGTGTTCATACAATTCCTGGCAGTTCTCTCCCATGATGATCAAACTTCCGTTCTCAAGGAAGAACTTGTGTTCCTCCAACGTCCGCTTTTCCCGTAAATAGAATTTTCTTTCTTCCCCCAGGCTTACGGATGGTATAATAGAAGTATCACCAAATGAAGCAAAATCCGAATGATACTCCACCCCCGAGTTGCCATCCGGGTAATAGATACATACACAGGTGGCAAAGGTGTGTCCGGTAAGGGTTTCAACGCGCTCTTTGACCATTGCCATTTCTTTGGACCAGATCCTGTTGGCGCCCCAGACAGCTTCCGGAAACTTTTTTTCTTCAAACAGATCTTTATCAATGAACATCATCTTGCCATAGGTATGCCGGTAAGCCTCTCCGCTCAGGGTTGTTATTTCAAACGGAGCCGTGAGTTCTTTAAAGTTCATTAAATGATCGAGCAGTTCTTGAGATTCGGCCCCTGATAAGAACTTTTTTTGGTAGGTCACATTGCAATGTAAGGGTAGCTTCATGTTTTTGGCTCTGGTTTCCCCGGCAAGATATTCAAAGTGTTTGAGATCTGAAAAAAGGCACTGGAGAAATAATTTTAAACGTTTGTAAATATTTTTAAAACAAACATTTATAAAAAAACCTTCCCATTCATAAATGTATATTCCCGTTCATAAAACTTTAACCGCTTTTATGACCTTTATCATATTTTTTTGAAAAAAATTAGGTAGCTTTGGGTCTCTCCCCGTAGAATTTTAATAACACAATACTAATGGTAAGGTGATGTGCCTTAACTAAAATTGTTATTGTTTAGTATTTATTTTTTAAAACCTCATTTCCATGAAAAACCTTCTTCTTTTTCCAGCGCTGCTGTTGTGCAGTTTTCTTTCTTTTTCACAAATTGAATTTGATTATGATACCGAATTAAACCGTAGGATAAGTGTTCCTACCTCCCCGGAAGCCAGTGCCTTTGGCAGCTATGGTGACATTCCCGTGGACCTGCGGGTGGGAAAGCCCCAGGTGTCCATTCCTTTGTATACTTATAAAGGGAATGAGTTTGATATTCCAATCTCTCTTACCTATGATATTGATGCCCGTAAGGTAGAAGATATAGCCTCCAATGTGGGGTTAGGCTGGAATCTTAATTTAGGTGCCAGGATCACTCGGAGGGTTAATGAAAAAGCGGATGATCCTACTATTACCAGTGGAGCCCATTATAATACTATTTATAATACATCTACTCTAAGACAAGACTATATTGATTTTAGGGATACTTTTTATGACCATAATATGGATAATCAACTTCAAAATATAGAGTTTGCTAGTCAAACAACTGCTGAAAAATATTTTGATTTTTTGTTAGACATACAATTAGGACTATCTGATGTTGTACTGGATACTTATACCCTTAGTGGTTTAGGTTTAAGTGATGATATCATAATGCTTATCGATGAGGATAACAATACTTTAGTTCCAACTCCTGTTAATAACCCCAGATTAAAAATTGAAGATCATGGTGCTTATTGGACGGTAGTGGATGATGCGGGGGTGCAATATATTTTTGCTGAAGAAGAAATAACTGAGACATCACATGATGATGACACAGGGAGTAATAATAAACCGCCAATAGCAATTGACATGAAATATACCTCTTCCTGGCTGTTGACCAAGATCATTTCTCCCAATGGAAAGGACGTATATGAGTTTACTTATACCGATTTTGGTTTCTGGCAAAATGATGTGAGTTTATGGGTGACTCAAATTACAAACACTCCCAAACCGCATCCTCAAGTAGGGACAATTGAAAGAGAAATAAACCCTAGCCATGAATATAAAATTATGCAGCAGTTTTTAACCGAGGTAAAACACAATGGAAATGTTATTATAGATATTGACCTAAAAGCAAGAGATGACCTCAATACAGACTCAGCAATTGAATCGATCACGATCAAGGATCCTGTAAACAGCAGTAATATTATCAACTATATTGAATTTGACCATGACTATTTCGGGACGCATATAGTTACAGGGGATGAAGAAAAAGAACTACGATTACGATTGGATGAGGTCAAGATAGCAGGCAATGGCTATGATGCTCAAAACCCTTCTTTTGAAAAGAAATATTCTTTTGTTTATGAAAGCCCGGGAGATATGCCTCGAAGAGATTCTGTGGATCAGGATTGGCTTGGATTTTATAATGATGCCGGTAATACTGCGGGCACTATGTATCCTGCCTGGGATATAGACGGATATAATTTTTCAGGAGCCGACAGGGATTTTGACCTGGCCAGTGCCAAGGTCGGAATTTTAAACCGGATCAACTATCCACAGGAAGGGTATACTGAATTTGTATACGGGCAGCATGGAGAAAGTGGAGTGAATTATGCCGGTATCAGGGTGGATTCCATTATCAATTATACAGATACTGGTGTAATAGCGACCAAGAAAGCCTTTTCTTACTCCGGTTTAGTAGAGAATTTTGAAAAGAATTTAACCTACGAAACAGATGATTATTATATCAATACATCTGGAGATGTTACATTGCGAACAAAATATAATAGAGTAGCCAAAGCTACATTGGGGGACCAACCTTATATAAGCTATGATCAGGTTACGGTAACGAATGTGAACCCTAATACAGATAATGCCGATTACGGAAGTACGGTAAATATCTTTTATAATGACAATGATGATGATGATGACTATGACGGAATCAGAATAGATGAATCTTACCCCTTTGTAAGTCATTACTACGATAATATTGAAAAAGGAAACCTGAAAAGAAGTACTGTTACTGCAGATGGTGGTACAGATGTTACTAAAGTTTCAAAGGATTATACCCCGGATACCACTATTTCATATTATACAGATTATACATTCACGGACTACCCAAAGTACAAATACTATTTTGTGGAATTATATTGGAAGGATGCACAGCAAAACGCAGTTATGTTTCAATATGTTGAAGGAAGGTACAATTCTGGGATCTGGGGCCCTCCTCCGCCAGACACTAATAACATTACTTTTCTGGTTGGTGAAGCCTATGCAAGCATACAACCAGCCAGGATCTATATGCGGCTACGTAATGAAGATTTGCAAAGTAGTACGGAGACCAAATATCTGGATGGTAACCAGGTAACCACAACCACTACGACAGATTTTGATTCCACCATTAATTATTTACCCAGAAAAACAACCGTTACTACCAGTGATAGTAATAAAACCTTGATCACAGAATACAAATACCCGGAAGACTATAGTGGGGATACAGTCATTGACAAGCTAATTGCAGCAAATAAAATAGCTTCTCCAATGCAGGTGGAGAACTTCCAGAAAATAGGAGCTGCCAGTGCGGAACTGCTCAGTACCCAGAAAACAGAATACAACGATTGGGGAGGTATAGATGTTTATGGAAGCGTTACTCAAATGGACCTGATCGCTCCCCGTTATATTAAAACTGCAAAAGGAACCATCACCGTTGGGAACCCTTTAGAGACCCGGGTAAGCTTTAGCGATTATGACGATGATGGCAACCTGGTAAGTGTTTCTCAGGCCTATGGAGCAACTACCAGCTATGTATGGGGCTACAACGGGCAATACCTGGTGGCGAAAATAGAGAACAAGTCCTATGCGCAGTTACCTTCTTCCATAGTAGCTAATATTGAATCCACTACTGGAGAGACGGCTTTAAATGGTTACTTAGACCAGCTTAGAAATGATGCCTCTATGAGCGATGCGCAGGTGACCACCTATACCTACAGGCCCCAGATAGGGGTCAGGACCATTACCGACCCCAAGGGATATCGGATGACCTATGTTTATGACGATGAAAACCGCCTGAAATATGTCCTGGATAAGGATGAGAAGGTCGTGGGAGAGAATCAATACAATTATAGAATCAATAACTAAAAGCAAAGACAATGAAAAAGTTACTTATATCCGTATTTGTTGTATTGCCAATGCAAGTTATTGGCCAGACCAACTCTGAAAATTATATACAATCCATCAGCTACCAGAAAGAGTATACAGAAGCTCAGGTAGCCGCAGGGAACATCCCCAATGATGATAAAATAGAAACCATTACCTATTACGATGGCCTGGGCAGGCCCAAACAAACGGTTACGTTACGTGCCGGAGGGGACCGCGAAGACCTTATTATCCCTGTAGAATACGATCATATGGGCAGACAGCCTAAAAATTACTTGCCTTTACCAGTAAGTGGCAACGAAGGAGGTTTTTATGTGCCGACATCCGGAACCATTCAGGATGAATTGATCAGCTTTTACAAAACCAAGTTCCCTGATGATTTTTATCCGGGAAGCGGCTCTTATCCTGCCGGGTGGGACAATCCGTATAGTAATAAGCGATTTGAAGCCTCTCCTGCCAGCCGTTTGCTGGAACAGGGTGCCCCGGGTAAGGACTGGCATATAGAAGTAGCTTCGGATACGGACCATACTGTAAAATTTGAATACCATACCAATACGGCCAATGAAGTGATCTATTTTTCCGTGGATCTTTCCGGTTCTGACCCAGACCTGGATTCCAATGGTTTTTATGCAGCCAATCAACTCACTAAGAATGTCACCAAAGATGAGAACTGGGTGACTGCGGACGGGGTCTATGGGACAAGCATGGAGTACACCAATAAACAAGGACAAATGATATTAAAACGTATCTCTGTCTATGATTCGGCACGTGCCCCTGACTATTATTATCACGATACCTATTATGTCTATGATGATTATGGAAACCTAACCTTTGTACTTTCCCCGGAAGGTTCGGAACAGATCGTGGACAGTAGCGCAAATTTAGTGACCGGTTATGGAACTATCTTGGATGATTTGTGCTACCGCTACAAATATGATTACAGGAACCGTTTGGTAGAAAAGAAAATTCCCGGTAAAGGAAAAGAGTATATTCTCTATGATGCCCTGGACCGTCCCATCCTTACCCAGGATGCCAATTTAAGGATAGGCAACGACTGGCTCTTTACCAAATACGATGACTATGGCCGTGTAGCCTATACGGGGCTCTTTACCAACTCGGGGGGGAAATCAATGTCGCAAATAGAGTCTGACCTAAAAGCACCTACCTATGTAAGTGAGGACCGGACCGGTACAGCAATCTCTATTGGAGGCACCACTGTATACTATACCAATTTTGCCTATCCTACAGCTGACCTGGAAGTATATACCATTAACTATTATGATGACTATGATGTCAATATGAACAACCTTTCCTTACCGGCCTCTGTCTATGGGGAGACCGTATCCAATGATACTCAGGGGCTACCTACAGTAAGTTGGGTAAAGGTGTTGGATACCAGTGACTGGATCCTTTCTTTTGCAGGCTATGACAACAGGGGACGTACGATTTACACCCGGTCTCAAAATGACTATCTGGATACGGATGATATTCTATATATGCAGCTTGATTTTGCCGGAAAGTTAGTTAAAAGCAATACCACCCATAAGAAAGATGATCTTCCTATTTTGTATGTGTATGATTATTTTTCCTATGATCATATGGGACGATTGATATCTCATACTCAAAAACTGGACAACGAACCTGTACAGCTTATCGCGGAAAACAGCTATGATGACCTGGGACAGCTAACACGAAAGTATGTGGGTGGTGAGACCTATATAGATGGTTATACTGAGATCACCAATGCAGATATGACCTTTGATGGGGAATTGGTAAAGAATACTACTACCAATGCCTGGGATGCAGGTGCCAAAACCAAAGGAGAGATCCTGGAAGATGGGGGCGTAAGCTATGTGATCTCTACCGATGACAGGATCACTCAGGTAGGCCTGGTAAAGACTTCCAATAGTGGCGGATGGAACTCCTATGATTTTGGTATCTACCATTCCGATCAGGATACTGATTCAGATAACCTAAAGGATGTAAAACTGATCAAAAATGGCGTACTGCAGTCTACGGTCGTGGCGGGTTATGAAGAAGGAGTAGCCTTTTCTATAGAACGGGTAGGCACCCAGATTATCTTTAAAAAGGGAGGATCTCAGATAGGGACAGCTGCTATTGATACCAGTGGAGACACCATGATAGGAAAGGCATCCTTATACCATAGTACGGCACAGATAGAGGATTTTACATTATTTGGTACTATCTTAGACAAGAAATTACAGGATGTGGACTATACCTATAACGTACGGGGCTGGCTTACCGACATCAATGATGTGGAAGGTGGTGGCCATGGGCTCGATACCGACCTGTTTAAATTCAGGATCAATTACAATCGGCTGGAGGGAAATGCTTCAGGCGATGAGCTCTACAATGGTAATATCGCACAGACCCTTTGGAAAAGTGTGACCGATGCTACGGATATGAAGATACGAAGCTACGCTTATGAATATGATGACCTTAACCGTGTGAAAACAGCTACGGGTTATAAGGGTAGTACTTTAGCAGCTATGACAGCCAATAACAAACACGATGTAAGTGGAATTGATTATGACCGAAATGGAAACATTCAAAGCCTGAACAGAAGGGGGTATGACGATAACGGCAGTACCCATGGAGAATGGGATGATTTAAGGTATACCTATACCAGTAATAGCAATCAACTTAAAAAAGTAGATGATGCTGCTGGTTCCGGGGCCACCTTAAAAGCCTTAGGGTTTAACGATGGAAATACTACTGGCGATGATTATGAGTACGATGACAATGGTAATATGACCAAGGACAAAAATAAAGGGATCAATACGGCTATTACCTATAATCATTTAAATTTTCCCAAAGTGATACTTATTGATCATGGTAATGATACCGGGAAGATAGAATATGTATACGATGCTACAGGCGTAAAACTAAAAAAGACCTTTACTGAGATTATAGGAGGAACTCCCCCGGCCGTAGTTACTGAATATGCAGGTAGTTATAAGTATACAGATGGCGAATTACAATTCTTCAATCATCCGGAAGGTTATGTAAAACCGGTGATAGAGATCGAACGGGTAAAAGGTTCTACGAATGGTGTCACTACTTATAGTGCCTTTAAATATGTTTTCCAATATGTGGATCATCTGGGGAATGTACGACTCTCCTATGCAGACGATAACCTGGATGGAGCGATTACCCCATCCTCTGAGATCATAGAAGAATCCAATTATTATCCTTTCGGCCTAAAACACAATGGCTATAATACAAATGTTACCGGAATTGGAAATGCCCTGGCACAGCAATGGAAGTATAATGGAATTGAGTTAAATGAGGACCTGAGTCTTAACCTGTATGAGATGGACCTTCGGCAATACGACCCGGCTATCGCGCGATGGATCGCTATTGATCCTGTAACACACCATTCGCAATCTACCTATACGGCCTTTGATAATAATCCGGTATTCTGGCCGGACCCTAGTGGAGCATCGACAGGTTTTGGAGCTGCAGGAGGTTTTGTTTCTGGTAGAATTATGGAAGAAGGCGTGACATATACAGAAATAGACGTTGGCCCATTAGAAGGAGTGGGTAATATTAGCAATGGTAGTATAGAAATTAATGGAGGACAAAGTCATACTGAAAGTACTGCTGAGTCTGGAAATAGTGAATGCCCTGATTGTGATAACAAGAGACTACTCATGGATTTTATTCAATCTGCTGCTATTGCTGATGGGGAAAGGCAAGCAGAAGATCTAATCAATAAAGCCAATAATTCTACTTCCGAACTTTCATTTTATGATAATCAAGCTTCAATCTCTGCTCCTGAAGTCCCAATTGTTGGATCAGATAGATTATTATTTACATCAGGAAATAAAAATCTAAGAAAATATTTTTCAGGAGGAATTTTAGATTTGAATGAATACATATTTAATTTGAATTATGAGTTAATGTTGGAAGACGGAAGTATAAAAACATTTAATGCTAGCGCAGTAATATTTATTAAACCAGATACAAAAGACATGAATATCGCTAGTATGAGTTACCCAATATCTGGGGTTGGTTTTGATGATCAAAATATCATTAGGTTTTTCAACAACAAAGGTAATCGCATTGCAGAAATTAGATTTAAAAACAAGCAACACTTAGATCAATTCTCAAAAAAATATTTTCGCACACCTAAACGAAAAAGACGTAATGAAGTAATTAGTGAGTATAATAAAAGTAAAAATTAACAGAATGAAAAAGACGTTAAAAAAGACTCTAACTTTAGTTGCTTTGCTATTGGGATTAATGATATTCTTGCTTTACATTCTCTTTGGAGAAAGTTATGAGTATTATAAAATACAATCCAATCTTGAAAAGATTAATGTTGATAGCCTAAGTAAATATTATCAAATTTTTAGGATAGAAAATGAATCAAGAGATTATGATGAAGTTGATTTTTTTAATTTCTTAACAGATAAAAATTTAATATTAAAAAATCAATTATCTAAATATAATATTAAATTAAATTCTGAATTTGTATCTAATCAGAAAAATGTGTTTAAAGGATTTTATCATATAGGTCCTGACGATGTTGATGATAATATGGAAAATTTATTAGTTGAAAATGATATTACTTCTTTAAAAGGAGATATACTTTTACCAACAAAGAATTATTATAACATAAAAACAAATAATATATATGGAATAAGGAATGGTGAAGTAATTAATCTCGGAATATTTAATCCAATTTCGATTGTTGCAAAATCTATTCCTTGTGAAGGGAATGTAAAGATAAAACTTGACACAATTGATTTTGGAGTAAATATAATTAGATTTCACAATCAAAAGAGCAGTATTAAAAATGAGATTGATAATGAAACTTTAGGCATTATTTTGAATGATTCTTTATTGAAGTCAATAGTTAAAATAAATGATCACCTTTATATTCCCTTTAATACCTATAAACCTAAAAGTTATTTTTATTGTGATGAAAATATTGACATTGATTAAGGTAATGAATAATGAAGTTAATTGTTATGATGGTTTTGATGTTGGTCCCTGTCCCCACTAGCTGTAAGCTAGTGGTTTACTGAAATAAACACAATAAAAAATAATTTTATTAAACCTTCCTTAGGAATAATTTTAAATATGCTTTTTTTTAGAAAAAAAACACCCTTAACTCCTATGAGTGAATACAGGGAAGAATATATTCTAATCCTATCAAATTTAAGTAAAATTCTTTCTAGGAATAATAGTATTGGTAAAAAACAGTTTATTGAATTCTTAATAAACTGTTTAAATGAAAATCAACTAGATAAATTTCAGAGAGAAATTAATTCTTTAGATATGTGGGGAGGAGCAGGAGCAGTTTGGGATATCTACATTGAGGATGAAAATCTCTACAAGGATTTTAAGAATAATATTATAAAACTAATTGATTTGATGGAAAAATCTCAAAAATTAAAACGATCTGTAAGATCAGTGAGGAATATTTTTAAATTTAATAAAAATGATTCTATTATTTGGGATGTTAATAGTATAGAAAGATTAAAAAAAGATTAAAAAAAGATTAAATCAACTCAATAAGATCTATACTAATGATTAGAACTCGAGTTTCAATAGTTTTATTTTTTATTTTGCTTAGTTTTCTAAGTTTTGGCCAAGAAAATGATTATGAATTGTTTATAATGGTAAAGGATAATAAAGGAGACCTAATTAATTCTATTGACTGTGGACCGTTAATTAACTTTTCTTATAATCAAGAGAAAAAGACTTATGAAATTGTGTATAGCATAGATAATGACAATGTTTATATTCATTTTAAATATTTAAATAATAAACAGGACTTAATTTTATTGGGAGATCATCGAGACTTGATTTTTAATTTTAATGAGCAAGAAGATATTTTAGAATTTATATCAAAGCCAAAAGATAATTTGATATTTGTTTATAGGATAGAAAAAAACAGTTCCTAATTATCTTTAACTAACTTTCTAGTAGAAGTAGCAAAAACCCTGCTACCGCCAGGTTCTTACCTGGTGGTTTAAACTACTGTTATATTTGTTTGCTGCTAGTATGATTGAACCATTCTAACGATTATCCTGCTACTAGTGATCCTAAAAAAAAATAAATAAACTCCGGAAAACTGACAAATGTCATACTTATGAAGTATATTAAAGGATAATTTTATCGAGCTTTTTTAAACACAGACCATGCCCATAAAAAGTTATTTGGCACACCCGCATGACGGACAAAAAGAAAGGCTTATAGAAGAACTTTCGGCACTCAAAGAATGTGATGTGCTTCCTTCCCAAAATAAAGAGGTTATCGTTCTGGTAACCGATACCGAAGATGAGGACCGGGAAAAGATCTTAAAACAAAAACTGGAGGCCATCAGCAGTTTGAAATTACTGGCTATGGTATCCGGATTCAATACACCACAAAACAATTAATGTATGTATACATCAATATCCAACAGAAGGGATTTCATAAAGAAGATGGCACAATTATCGGCAATAACTGCCGCAGCCACCATGTTTCCGGGTATTTTATTTGCTGAAGAACAGGAAGAAGGCCTTCCAAAAGGAGGCAATCTGGATTGGAAAAAAGCACCATGCCGGTTTTGCGGTGTAGGCTGTGGAGTTCTGGTAGGCGTTGAAGAAGGTAAGGCAGTTGCCGTAAAAGGGGACCCTGCTTCTTCCGTAAATAAAGGATTGTGCTGTGTAAAAGGCTACCATTCCGTGATGGCGCTCTATGGTAAGGACCGCTTGACAAAACCCTTAGTGAAGAAGAACGGGAGGTATGTGGAAACTTCGATGGATGAAGCATTGGACCTGATCGCTTCAAAAATGAAGGAAACTATCAAAGACCATGGAAAAGATGCGGTTTCCATTTATGGTTCCGGACAGTGGACGATTCCGGATGGCTATGCCGCTTCAAAGCTGTTCAAAGGATGTATCGGGACCAATAATGTGGAAGCCAATGCCCGCTTGTGTATGGCAAGTGCGGTGACCGGGTTCCTGACATCTTTCGGACTGGACGAACCCATGGGCTGCTATGAAGATATTGACTATGCGGACGTTTTTGTCCTATGGGGGAATAATATGGCAGAAATGCACCCGGTACTGTTTTCCAGGCTGCTGGACCAGCGCTTAAAAAGAGGCGTAAAGATCATAGATTTTGCTACCCGCACCACCCGTACAAGTATGGCGGCGGATAAATCCATTTTGTTTCTGCCGCAAACAGACCTGGCGGTTGCCAATGCTATTTGTTACGAGATCATTAAGAATGGCTGGGTCAATGAGACCTTTGTAAAAAAACACTGTAACTTCAGTAAAGGTTTGACCAATATGGGTTACGGCCTGGAGGACAAATATAAGTTCAAGGACAAGCCGGAAGCGATAAGTTTTGAAGCCTTTAAAACCTTCCTGGAAGATTATACTCCTGAGAAAGTAGAAAAGATATCCGGTGTTTCTGCCAGGGATATCAAATATATGGCAGCCTATTACGGTGACCCTAACAAAAAGGTAATGTCCCTCTGGTGTATGGGACCAAATCAGCATAGCAGGGGAACCTGGATGAATAACCTGATCTATAACATTCACTTGCTCACCGGAAAGATATCAACACCCGGGAACAGCCCTTTCTCATTAACAGGGCAGCCCTCTGCCTGTGGTACTGTGCGAGAAGTAGGAACGCTTACCCACAAACTGCCACACGGAGTGGTCATGAAAAAGGAACACCGTGAATTTGCTGCAAAGATCTGGGATGTTCCGGTTGAGAATATCGACCCGAAACCCACCTATCATACCGTTGAAATGTTCAGAGCTTTGGATAGGGGAGATATCCGTTTTATGTGGATACAGGTAACCAATCCTATGGTGACCATACCCAAGTTAAAGCGCTATAGGGACGCGGCAAAAAAAGAAGGGCGCTTCATCGTGGTTTCTGATATTTATCCGACACCCACAACCGATATTGCAGATGTCATATTGCCATCGGCCATGTGGGTCGAACGTGAAGGAATGTATGGTAATTCCGAACGACGAACACAATATTTTGAACAAATGGTACAACCTCCGGGAGAAGCCATGAGTGATACCTGGCAGCTGATCGAAGTTGCCAAGCGAATGGGCTTCGAAAAACAATTCTACTATAAAGAAGAGACCCATGTAGAAGAAATTTACACGGAATACCGGAAACATCACGATAATAAAAAGCATAATATGGCTCCGTTACAGGTGCTGAAGGAAAACCCCGGAATGCAGTGGCCCTATGTGGATGGGAAGCCTACAAAATGGCGTTTCAATTCCAAATATGACCCTGCCTGTAGCAATGGGGAAGAATTTCATTTTTACGGCAAACCGGACGGTAAGGCCATTATCTGGCAACGTCCTTACGAGCCCGCTGCCGAATCCCCCGATTCGGAATATCCGTTCTGGCTCAATACGGGCCGCGTCGTTGAACACTGGCATACAGGTTCCATGACCCGCAGAATACCGGTATTGCACAGAGCAATGCCACACGCCTATGTAGAATTGAATCCCGGCGATGCAAAACGTATGCAGATACGTACCGGGGATAAAGTGAAGCTAACGACCCGGCGGGGGGAGATCGTACTGCCCGCCTCGGTGAATGAGCGTGGTGTACCCGCCCCAATGCAGGTATTCGTTCCGTTTTTTGATGAGAGTATGTTGATCAATGACATCACATTGGATTCTTTTTGCCCGATCTCAAAAGAACCGGACTATAAGAAATGTGCTGTCAAAGTAGAAAAAGCATAATACTATGAGAAAACGATTAGGTATCATATCATTGTTCGTGCTTTTGTTCATCACCTTTATTGCGGTTTGGAACTATAGTTACTATGAAGGACTGGAAGAAGCGTATGTTCCTGTTGAAAAGGACAAGGAACTTCCGGTGATCCCTTCGGAAATAGGTGTTTTTCAACGTTCGCAATATGCACTGGAATATGCCAACATGGCCGTTGATGAAAAGTACCAGCGCTCCTTAAGTACGTATTACGATAACAGGGCATTTTATGGAGCTCCTCCAAGTATTCCGCATGATGTGGAAAATGAGCGGAATATGGGAGAGAACAGTTGTCTGAAATGCCATGAGAACGGAGGCTTTGCCGAAAAGTTCAATGCATACGCACCCGTAACACCACATCCCGAAATGATAAACTGCCGTCAATGCCACGTGCCGCAGCAGTCCCAAACGGTGTTTAAAGGCTCCAATTTTGAAAAAGGGACCATTCCTTTGGTTGGTGTGAACAGTGCTTTGGAGGGAGGCCCTCCGGCCATACCACATCAATTACAATTACGTGAAAATTGTTTGGCGTGCCATGCGGGTCCCAGTGCGCCTAAAGAAATACGCGTAACACACCCGGAACGCATTAATTGCCGTCAATGCCATGTTCCAAACGATAAAGAGACCAAAGAAACAGGAATTTTTAACAGAGCCAACCCTCATGAACAATAATGTTATCTATAAAATAATTGGTATTCTATGTGTAGCCCTGCTGGCTGCTTCGTGTAAACACCACGAAGAGGAATACCATAGTATTACCGATAAGATAGAAGCTGAGAGTAAAGACTATCATGGGATTTCCACTTCTTCGGAAGAACACCTTGAGGGCCTTACCATGATCGAGGTTACCGAAAACGGAATTACTTTCCTGATCCCGGAGCGTAAGGGCGAGATCAAATCCTATGCCTGTACGGAGTGCCATAACAAGCCTTTGGACCAAATGCAAAGCAAGGACCTGAAGAAGGCACACTGGGATATTAAGCTGAATCATGCAGACGAGAATACGATGAATTGTATCACCTGCCACGATGGTAACGATATGGACCACCTGAAGAGCTTAACATTTAAAACGATCGATTTTGACAGGAGCTATCAGGTGTGTAGCCAGTGCCACACCAGGCAATTCACCGATTGGACAGGAGGAGCACACGGAAAGCGTATTGAGAGCTGGGCTCCGCCGCGGGCATCCATGACCTGTGTGAACTGCCATGACCCCCATAAACCACATTTCGAATCGAAGTGGCCGGAAAGATACAACACACAAAAGGTTGAAGAACGTAAATAATCAGGTATGAGCGACAACAGGAAAAAATGGTTCTCTCTGGACCTCGGGAACAAAAGAAAAGAAACAACGGCATGTGGTTGTGGCAATGCAGAAGGTACATGCAACTCTAAAAGCAATGCTATTGGGGAAGAGAGGCACAAAGATGGTTTTGACCAGGTGTTCGATGTGCAAATGGGGAGGCGTACCGCTTTTAAAAAACTAACAGCAGGTCTAATGATAGGGGCAGGGGCCATATCTACATCTTGTAGTTTGGTAGCCGGAGACGAAACCAAAGAAAAAGCGCAAATTGATTGGGAAGAGCAATTTAAAGGAAACTATAAATTAATGACCGATGACGAAAAGAAAGCGACCATCGACCGGCTCACACGTTCCTATCAGCTCCGTACCGGAAAAACGATCAATATGTCTGCTAAGAATGCAGAAAAAAATGTGCTCTTTGGATACGCTTTCAATATTTCGAAATGCCAGGGATATATGGATTGTGTGAATGCTTGTGTTGAAGAAAATAACCAGGATAGAAAATCGCAGATGCAATACATCCGTATTCATGAAATGAAGGACGGGAAAGGATTCAATTTCAATGAAGCCGATGATAATTACTATCATGAGGTACCTGCGGAAGGACATTTTTATATGGGAACACAGTGCTTCCATTGTGACAATCCGCCCTGTGTTGAGGTATGCCCCGTAGAAGCAACCTGGCGGGAAGAAGATGGGTTGGTGGTGATAGACTATGATTGGTGTGTAGGCTGTAGGTATTGTATGGCTGCCTGTCCGTATGATGGCCGCCGCTTTAACTGGAGCAAACCGGAAGTACCCGAAAATGAAGTAAATAAAAATCAGCACTATCTGGGGAACAGGTTACGAAAAAAAGGAGTTATGGAAAAATGTACTTTCTGTGTACAGCGTTCCAGGGCAGGAAAGAATCCGGCCTGTGTTGAAGCCTGCCCAACAGGAGCACGCATTTTTGGGAACCTGCTGGATCCAAACAGTACCATCCGTTGGGTATTGGAGAATAAAAAGGTATTTCGGTTAAAAGAAGACCTGGGGACAGAACCCAAGTTCTGGTATTTCATGGATTAAGGATCGAATAAATAGGGATAAGACACAAAAGAAATGACTAAAATAAGAACAAGAGGCTAACAAGAAACACAATGAGAAGACTTAGAGTTTTTGGAAGTTTGGTTAAAGACAGTTTGGATATAATCACCCACGGGTCAAAAAAATATCATTTGTGGATGGCATCTTTGACATTGGTCATGCTAATTGGGATGTACTGTTATTCCATACAATTGGAACAGGGATTAAGTGCTACAGGTATGACGGACAGGGTGAGTTGGGGGTTGTACATCTCAAACTTCACTTTTTTGGTGGGAGTAGCTGCTGCTGCGGTCATGTTGGTAATGCCAACCTATGTTCTGAAGGATATTGATTTTAAACAAGCGGTTCTTATTGGCGAAGGAATAGCCGTTGCTGCACTTGTGATGTGTTTGGCATTTGTCATTGCCGATATGGGAGGCCCTTCGGTACTATGGCACATGATCCCGGGGATAGGAGTATTTAACTTTCCCAATTCCATGCTTACCTGGGATGTTCTGGTACTGAATGGCTATCTGTTCTTAAATGTTACAATTCCGTTCTATATCCTCTTCAGGCATTACCAGGGGAAAAAGTCAAAATCCAGTGTCTATGTGCCCGGTGCATTGCTGTCTGTCTTCTGGGCAGTGGCGATCCATTTGGTAACCGCTTTTTTATATCAGGGATTACAGGCACGTCCGTTCTGGAACAATGCCTTACTGGGACCTCGGTTTTTAGCTTCGGCTTTTGCAGCCGGCCCGGCTTTGATCATTTTGGTCTTAGCGATCATACGCACCTATACCGCATTTAAGATCAAGGACAAAACACTTAAAAAAATTGCAATGGTGGTAACGGTTGCAGCACAGATCAACCTGATCATGTTGGCTTCGGAATTGTTCAAGGAATTCTACGCGCCTACCCACCATAGTGAGAGCGCTTATTATCTGTTCTTTGGCCTCGAAGGAAAAACAGCGCTATTACCGTGGATATGGACCGCGATCGGACTGAATGTACTGGCAACGATAATTCTGACCTTCCATAAACTTAGAAATAATTTTAGGGTGCTCTTCTTTGCCTGTTTGATCCTCTTCATTGCCATTTGGATCGAAAAAGGATTTGGTTTGATCATTCCCGGCTTCATTCCGGGGCCATACGGAAAGATTGCCGAGTATACGCCTACAGGGATAGAGATTGGAGTAACCTTAGGTATTTGGGCCCTGGGAGCCTTTATCTTTACCATCCTTGCCAAAACTGCGATCAAGATAGAAACCGGGGCGTTACGGTATAAGGGAAAATAGGCAGGCACGACTCTTAAAAACTCAGCTTTAAAGTCTAATCATATATTACAAAATTTATCTTATCAACACCTGTATTTCCTGTTTGAGGGTTGTAGGCATAAACAATAATTTCATACTTGCCTTCTTTTTCTATTTTGAAGGTTCCTTCAAAAAGATTTACATCAACAAACTTTAACGGTTTTTCAAAGACGAATTTATTATTTCTTTTAATAACAGCTTTAATTTCAATTTCATCAGCATCCCATGTGCCACCTTTACTTATGATACACCCACACATCATTACTATATTGGTTCTAATTGGGAACAATTCATTTTTTACAGAATTTAATGAAATATATTGGTGGGTTCTGGGGGTTAGAATATCAATGATAAAACCAGGGATTTCAACTATGATTCCATCACCAAGAATATGTTTTCCGGGTATAAGCCACAATTGAACCGATGCTAAAACCTTGGCATTCTTATAATTCAATGGTGAATTGACCTCAATGGTCACAAAAACGGGCTCATCAATATCTATCGAAGCTTTAAATCCAGCAGTATTGTCATCTGTAATTAAACTTCTTCTATCTTTAAGCGGACTCATTATTAATTTAGTATTTCCGGTGGATCCGCTCGTTTTTCCTTCAGCTAAAACCTGTTGATTTATAGTGTTCCTTATTATAATATAGGCACCACCTAGTGAGCTTCCAATAAACTTAGCGTCTTTGGCCTTGGCTCTTACAATAATATTAGTTTCGGTGGCAGATAGATTTTGACATAAAAGAAAGGATAAAGAGAATAAGAGTAATAGTTTCATAGCGTTATTTTAAATGTTCCATTTGGGTTCAATAGTTCTCATAAAATGTTAAAATTTGCTCATGCACAGCTTTCAGCATTTTAAATGGTTCATGACCTACATCTTTGACGACAGTAATTTTGATTTCGTTTCTGTTTGATGAGTTCTTTGAATTCATAATGCTTGCCCAATTATAGGCCCTTTCCATACGGGTATTACCAATAAGACCTTCTCTGCTTTTACGTGGTAATGTATCACCAGAACCTATGACTATGCAGATGGGGATTTGGTCAACTGCCCGTATGGCGTATTTGAGTTTAGGTGAAAATAGCGCTCCTGCTACTTTTTCAGAATCATCTTTGACTTCAGTAGTTCCATTAAAAATAGAGTCTCTTATAATAGCTTTAAAGCCATATGGCCAATTAACACTCTCATTTGGAAAAGGATATGTGCTTGGTGCACTTATTATTGCTCCATCGAGTTTTTCCGGACGGGTTATTGCATATCTGACAGCGAACTGTGCTCCAGCCGAGTGGCCGTATAGGGTAAATTTGCCAGAATAGTCTTTAATATACTCATTGCTATAATGATCAACCAGTTTTTCGATATAATCTCCGGGATCAATTCTATATCCAAACATTTGCCTATATCCTGCAAAATCTCCTGAACCCATTTGAGGAATAATAGTTATGGCCTTATTTACATCAGAAAACTCTCTCCATTGATCTGCATAACTTAAAACATGTTCTTTTAACTGTTCTTTGGTTCTTGAATCATCAGGCCAGGGATATCCATGTACAAGCACTATTAATTTTTGAGGATTATTAGGTATGTAAATAGCATAGTCCCCAAATTCATCAGATTTATGGGTAATAGAATTTGATTTCTTTTGACATGCAAGAAAAACAATGAAAATTGAACCTATAATTAAAATTGTTTTAGTTAACCTCATGGATTGCCTTTTTAAATTATTTGCCTGAAGTGTATACCTTCGATCAGGAAAGTAGGAACTTATTCTTTTAATATGAATTTATTGTAATGATGGCCTTATTCAATTTCTTTTACCGAATAGCGTTGATTGAAATAGTCCAAAATCAATATATAATTCTTTAAAATCTTGATCCCTATGTTTCCGGTCACATCATCCGAAGCCAGAGCACCTTCTTTGGCAGTAGAGAAGTTAAATTGTAAATTCTTATAGGTTTTTCCCCAAATAGTGAATGTCTCCAATGTATCACTCTTCAATTCCAGATTATCAAGTCCAATAGCCTTGACGTTTGTTTCATTTCTATTCTCTAACATTGAAAACCTCTTGACCGTTGGAGAATGAATAATACCATTAGTGTCCGAACCTGCATCAATTCTAAATTTACCATCATGCCCTTCAAATTGGGCATCGACTATTAGCTGCCCATTTTCTAGATGGGCTTTTTTCCAATCGACTATATTATCACTGGAATATTCTGTAGGGTCGAAAACAGAAATAGTAGGTTTATTAAAATCAATTTCAACGACGACACTTTTAAGGCATGAATACCCAATTATGCCATAGATTTCAACTCCCCATGCTTTCTCCAACATACTTAGATCCGTATCGATCACTTCTGTGTCTGTAAAAACAGCAGGGCCCAAAACCAGTTTATCCAGTAGCCAATAATTTGAAGTTTGTGTAGTCCCTGACCCTTCAACTTCGACCTGCTTTCCTTTTTTAAGATTTAATTTCTCCCTAACATGAGTTGACAATACATTGACGCTAGCGCCAGAATCAAAAATGAACCAACCTTCCAGATCATTAACTTCACTCCAAACCAAAATATGCCCACTGCTCATTTTATTGGTTTTAACTTCTGGAAGATCTGATTTAAATGACACTCCTTTTTTGGAATTTGAGTTTAATTCTTTTGACTTGCAAGAAGCAAATATTATAAGCGTTATCAATGCCAATTTTAAAACAAATTTTTTCATAAATGTTTCCTTACTTAAACACTCTATTTCTTAATATTTACTAATTTAATTGGGGTGTTTAAGTAGACTTGCTCCCAAATTCCATTTTTGTACTTTCCAATTTTTAAATTATAGGTTGAATCATCTACATATTCCCACATATCAGTAAGGGTAGTATCATCACCATACTGATATTGGTGAACAATATTCTTTCCTTCCAAATAGATCTTTCCTGTCGTAACTCCCCCAAATACATCAAATTCCCAAAATTTGATTTGCTTAGAAGTAGCATCATACTTTCTAATTCCATAATTTCTTTCACCGAATTTGGTTTGAGCTTTGTTTGTGTAGCCTATAGTTTTAGCAATCACAATGCTTTTGTTTAAATGATATTCAAAAGTGATTTCTTGTTTAAGTTTTGATCCGTCGCCCCAGGTTCCTTCTAATTTCCATGTCTTATCAACTAAGTTCTTGTATATTGATAGATCAGAATTTTGGCAATAGCTATAGGCAAAAGCCATAAGAGTGATTAAAGCAGTGATATAATTTTTTTTCATAATATTATTTATTTATTCTGTTATAGGATTCATTTAGCCAATTTAGAACGGTATCGCTAAAATCTTCATTTTCTTTTAAGATTACCATATGAGAAATTCTAGGCATTGGCCCGGTTAATTTTGCTTTTTCCAGTTTGCCGTCATATGGTATTTCTCCCAGATCCATTCCCAACCGAAGTTCCTTGGATTTGATGTTGATAGCTGCAAACTCACGTTTAGCAGTAAAAGAAACATATGTTTTCTTTGGAATCATTTTTACTTCTGGAAAATGATGCAAAATTTTGTTGGAAACCGTTTCAAAGAGTGGCCGCCATATTTCATACTTAGATATTTGATTTTCCAACAAATCATTAGAATTACCATAAACAGATTTTCCATTATTCAAGTAAATAGCCGTCAACATTGTGGCATAGGTGTGTTTTAAATTTTGAACAGTTTTTAGCCAATTAACCAGCTCATTTCTTTTTGGAGTATCTATTTTTTTAAGTAGAAGCATCCATTCTTTAAGTTCCTTGCCTGTTTTAACAGCCATATTTTCGATGAAATCTTTCTCTATTTCATGTGATGTCTTTGTCATATTTTTATTTCTTATTATTTATCTCCAAGCTCCAATTATATAGCCAATCAGGGTAAAGTAAATTATAATATAGCCGCAGTGGATTAATATATATTTCCAACTTTTTAACTCAAATAATGCTATGATAGTAAAAATTGTTGCTGCCCAACCAAACCCTGCCAGAAAGCCGGCTGTCATACCCCATTGCCAATCTGTATTGGTATCTCCCAAAAAAAACGCCATGTTATAGGATATTATATAAGCCAATAAAAATCCCAAACCGTAAACTTTCGCTTGATTCGCTCCTTTTATAGTATCATCAGTTAACTTGTTTTCCTTGATCCATGGTTTATAAAAAAGAATGGGTGAATACCATAGTGCTCCTAATGCTAAATTGGACACTGCACATACTAAAACTGCCCAGTGGTTAATAATCATGTTTTCCATATTTTAAAGTTTAATTTTGGTTATAAGGTTGTTTATAGTAAAACTAGCATATCCTAATTAATATCAGAAATAGTATTTTTATCATGAAATAATATCAAACATATCATATTTTCATATATAATGCATTGATCTATATCAATTATCTAAATTTTCTTAGCCGACTTAAAGTTTCAGGAGTTATTCCAATATAAGAAGCAATAAAATGTTGCGGAATTCTACCCTCTAGATCTGGAAATTTGCATAAAAAAGAAGCGTACCTTTGCCCTGCATTAAACATTAAGAACTCTCTTTCTCTTTGTTCCTTAATTAACAACGCATTTTGTAAGATTTTTAATAAAAAAGAATTCCAACATGGATGATTGTAACATAATTCATCAAATTTTGTGAATTCGATTTCTTCAATTTCAGAATCTTCAAGTGCTTCTATAGTATAATATGCCCCTCTTTTTTCTAGAATGGAACTATAAGCAAGTAAAATAAAATTTTCAGGAATAAAAACTTTGGTTAGATCATTCCCTTTTTTGTTGACGTAGAAATATCTGAATAGCCCTTCGTTTACAAATGAGATAGTTCTTGCCGATTGACCTTTTAAAAGATAAACCTCTCCCTTAGAAATCCTTCTGATTTTTATTAATGAAGTTAATTTGTCTTGTTCCGATTTAGGAACATCAACAAAACTTTTTACATAATCGATAAATTTAGACTTCATTTTTTAATCTTTTCATATATTAAAATCAGACCTCCATAGTTGACAAAAATTGAGATTGCTCAAAGCTTTATTAATAACGAACTATAGTCATAGTCCGATCTCAAAATATTTTGTTCCTTCAATAGGATTAAATCTATATGGCTGTATCTCATAAAAGCCAACTTTTCTATACAAATTAATAGCAGCATTCATTTTTGGTAATGTGTCTAATCGTATCTTTTTATATCCTAATCTTTTACCTTCTTTAATAGCTCTTTTAATCATTTTTTCTCCAATTCCAAGTCTCCTGAATTCTATCTTTATGTACATTCTTTTTAACTCACAAATTGCGTCTTCAAATCTTCTTATAGCAAAACAACCTATGGGATTATTGTAATTTTCAGTAATTAAAAAGGCAACTCCATATGGCTTTGAATATATTACTTCAAGATTTTTAATTTCCTTTCCGAAGTTTTGAAACTCCAAATCAACATCTAACATTAAAGCATACTCTTTAAATAGATTACGCACCAGTGAAAAGTCTTTTTTACTTTTTGCCTCAACAAACTTCAAAATGAATCAAGGTTTAATTTACTTGTCGTCGCAAATTTTCGATTGGAGACCACCAACTAATTTATATTTGTTATTCTCTTTACGCCAAATATGAATCATTCTGTAATCAGAACTTACGGTTGTTCTATCATTTAATTCAGCTAGTATTTTACATGTAAAATATATAATGGCTTCATTCTTATCAATTACACTTGTATACATTTCATTAATCTCAAAATCAAGTGAAATAAACCCGCTTTTTGTTTTTTCAAGAAAATCTAACATGGACTTGATATTTCTTAGCGGTTTATCTGTAATAGATGGCCAATCTGAAAATTCTTCATGTAATAAATTCCTGTAGTTTATTATATTTCCGTTTTTTATTGTATTCCAATAATTTATTTCCAATTGCCAAAAATCGTTCTCAATGGTTGTTGAATGATCTTTCATTTTAAATGAGTTAATTATTTAGATGATTCAAAAGTCTAAGCTATAACCTTTTTTGCGTTATTACATTGATCTAAATCAATTGTCAAAAAGACTCACAACTTAAAAATACACCTGGTATTAGCTATAATATAGTTGTACCATTAGTATTGTATCCATATATGCATGAGCAAAAATTAAAACCCAAATTCTTTTTTTTAGATATACATAACAAAACCCTAATACCAAACCCATGAACATCGTTTGAACGATGCCTGTTATTCCCCAGCTATAATGTGCTACCCCAAAAATTAATGCACTTATAATTACGGTTAAAATTTTTCCTGCTTTACTGTTTAGTCCTAATTCAGAAATTCGATTTATCAAAAAAGCTCTGTAAATTACTTCTTCACCAAATGACGAAACAATATAAACTCCAACAAGTGTTAAGCAGAGCATCCATATATCATCTTTCAAATAATCATAGCTATTCATATTCGAGCCTTCGGGAATACCTACAATATTTGCCATTATTATTGAACCAATAATAAAACCGATTAGCGCTAAAGCAAAAACAAGAATTGACTGTAAGAAAGTTTTAATTCCAAATCTAATACTGAACTTTTTTAAACTAAACCCAAAATGTGTTAGGTTTTCTCCTCTTAGTCTTAATCCAATAAATATTATTGCCAGCATAATAATATTAGCAGCCCATATAATTGCTTGAGTAAATATTAAACTTGAAGACTCTTTGAACGAGAATAATTTTATAAAAAGAAAGGCTGCTATAAAGACCAAAAGCAATTCTATGATTTTAGCTTGCTTGTTTGTCCTTAAAAGGTGCCCAAGTTTATTTGATGGAGTGTTCTTAATTTGTTTCTTCAACTATCTTAATTTTAATAGTATTTGAAGTACAATACTATATCTTAAAATAATCAGAACAGGTCGAAATCAGGAACTCGAACTCTTTTGTAAAGAATTTTTAAACTGAGAGGGTGTTAATTTGGTAAATTTTTTAAAAGCTGTATTAAAAGAAGATTTAGAATTAAAACCTGAATCGTACATTACTTCTTTAATAGTCATTTTTTTGTCCACTTGATTGATAAAAATAGACTTTGCTGATTCTACTCTAAATTTGTTTACAAAATCAAAAAAATTACAAGAGTACCCTTCATTAATTACTTGCGATAAAATTTTTGATGATAACTCCAATTCACTTGACAGATCATTGATGTTTAATTCGCTATCTAAAAACCTTTTGTTATTTATCATATGGTTTTTTAATCTATCCTTGAATATATTTAATTCGGTCGGTGATAATTTCGACCCGGCATACTTCTCTGCCTTTTTGAAATTCATTTGTGTAATAGCGCCACTTTCTTTTGATGATTGATTCAACATTTTTAACAATATGGAATTAACAAAATAAAACATGAATAGGATAATTAAAATAAGTGTGATTAATAATCCGTTTTTGATTCCAATAAATGGTAATACTGAATGAATTAATGATATAGAGAACAATGCCATGAAAGAGTTAATTATGAACTTTAAGAGTTTAAAATTATCTTGATTAAATGTTGAATATATATTCATGGCTTTACCCAGAACTTTTCCAATTTCTATTTTAGATTTGAATAAATAAAATAGAATATGTAGCAAAACTGAGATCTCAGCAATACGGAAGTATAAAGTTGAGTTTTGATTTTTATTTTGGTCCATGGCTTGGTATATAAAATCAATGTCAACATATAGAAGTATATAAAAAACAGAGCATACAGCTAATAAAAAAGGAATGAGATGCACAATGTATTTTCTCTTAAATGAGTAGTTTTTGAATATTACCGACTGTGTGAAGAAGTATAATAATGGACCATAGGCAAACATAAATGTGTCATCGATCAATAATAACCGAGGTTCTTTGACATTAACTCCAAACACTATTAAAAAAAGGTTGATAACAGCAATAAACAACATAAAAAAAACTATACTTAGTATCTTATTACTTAAAGCTTTTCCTTTTTTACTTTGAAACAAAAAGAATGAGACAAATATTAGCTGAAAACTTAATATAATAAATAGTACTTTTAGTATGTTCATGAAAATTAAATTAAGTACAATTAAACAAATCTAAAAATAATAGTCTTTTTCTATTTTAAAAATGTTAGCTAAAAGTTAACTAAGAAAACAAATAACAGTTTCGTAGGTTTTTTTCAAAATGATATTAATTTTCATTAAACCAAAATATTTTAATACTCTATTAACTCTCCTTTTAAGAGCTTTTAAATATTATCTTCTGAAGTAACCTTTCCATAACAATTATTGCAATAATTTCCCATTCACAATTACTTTTTCTATAGATAATGTGTTTTTAATTTCTACTAACGGGTTTTCATTTAAAATGATAAGATTAGCTGTTTTTGACACTTCAATTGTTCCAAAATCATTTTCTACCCCTAAAAACCTAGCAGCATTCAATGTTGCCATTTTCAAAACTTCATATTCCGAAACCCCACACGACCTAAGTAATTGGAGTTCTTTATGTAGTGATTTTCCAGGGACTAGGTTCCAGTATGCTGGTGCGTCAGTTCCAGCTAACATATTTACTTTTTGATCATTTAAAGATTTTACCAATAACTTTTGAAATAAAAATGCTTTCTCCAATCTAAATCGTTTTTCAGGTGAATTAAATTTTGAAGGTATCTTGTTATTAGGCGGAAACCAATTCCAATATGCCCCTATTCTATTTTCTAATTCACTTCCTTCAAATTTTAGACTATCACTCTTAGATTGTGTTAAAATTGAGTGAAAAGAGATTAATGTGGGGCTCAACCACTTTTGATTCATTTTCATTGAAACAGCCACAGTATCTATTAAATCGTAATTCGGCTCGACCATTTTGTCACTACTCATTAAATAGTTAAACGGTTCATTGTACAATATTTCTTCTGCATGGCAAATAAGCTCTAGATTACTCTTTAAAATTTTGTAAAAACCCATTTTTCTGGGTATATGGCCAACGATTCTTAAACCTTCTGCAGGGGCTTTATCATTATAAGTTTGAAATCCTTCAATAGACAAATTCGTATAAATTTTAATAAATTCTTGATCATTAATTTTATGAACTCCAATAATACTATCTGCGGTGTTTTCGACGAGATAAGGATTGTTTTGAATTCTTCCTGTAGAAATTATATCAGGTCTGATCAAACTTTCGACCTCATTATTAATATGATCAGCCAATTCGGATGACCCATGCATGTTAAAAACATTAGTCACTCCATATGTTATTAGTAATGAATCAATTGCTTTATATAACTGTTCATTTCTACCATAATGAAAATGACTGTCGAATAAACCAGGAATAATAAACTTACCAGTACAATTAATCTTTCGTGTGTTCTGATCTATATATTCTGAACTTAAATTATCATCAATCGCTATTATTTTCTTACCTTGAATTACAAGATTCTTTTTGTACAACAATGTATCTTGGTACATTGGGATGATAGTACAGTTCTCCAAAATCAAAAAAGACTGATTCTTATCCGGGCCATTTACTCCACAGGATAGTATAATTTCGAAAACAATACTAAAACTTACCAGAGTAAAAAAGGTTTTTTTGAACGACTTTGTCATAATAGTAAATGTATCAATTCTTTAATATTTTTATAGCTAAGGGTACAAACTTGTTGACGCAAAAGAATCTATTTATCTTCTGCCTTGGCATGTGCACAATATAATTATGCAGTATCATTTAGCAATCAATCCAGATCATTGGAAAATTACCTGTAAGCATGATTTAACTCCAGGGTACTTTTTTAACTCTTAAACAGCTATTTTTCCAGTTACTATGGTGAGTAAAGGTACAGCTGTTGCACAGGCCTCCGAATCCCGGAGGCGGAACGAACATACGAAGCTTGCCAGGGGAGTTCGGTCAACAAATTTATCGTATAAATATAAAAAAACTCGCCGTTGCTTCTGATATATCAAAAGCTCTGGCGAGCGAAGGTGGAGCCGGAGAGGACCGAACGTATAAAAAATATCCTGAGGATATTTTTAGTGAAGGTGCCAGCTGGCGCACAGGCTTTCGAATCCCGGAGGCGAAACGAAAAAAACCACCCGTAGGTGGTTTTTGGAGTGGAGCCGGAGGGATTCGAACCCTCGTCCAAACGCGCAACAATAACGCTTTCTACATGCTTAGTTTTCATTTGGATTTTCGTCTGCTTCCCGGTCGAAAACTACCAAGTCACAGCTTAGCTTCCATTAGATTTCGTTAGTACATCAAAGCCCTGCACCAACTAGGTTTACTTTTACGAAGCCTCTATATCGATTGCCGTAAACCAAGGCCATCGAGAGACTTCCTGCTTTCCGACCTTGTCGGACGAGGCATTATCCTACTATAATTCAGATTATGCAGCTAGGGCGTAGTTATTCTCGCCGTTTAAAAAGTGTGAAATATGAGATTTACGAGCTGTATCCCAGCGCTCGGCATGCTTACACTATCATTAGACCCGCTGTCAAAACCAGTCGGCCCCAGGTATTTTCAAAGATCATTTGGCGGGTTCGCCTTGCAAAACAATGCGACCGGGCTTTCGGTTTTACACGGTAAATTACCTCAATCCCTACCCGAAATGGAATGCAAAGATACACTAAAAACACTATCTTTGCCGCCAGTAAAAAATAACAAAAAGCATTCCAAATGGCTATCACCTTCGCAATCATTAAAGAACGTAAAAATCCACCCGATCGCCGTGTCGTTTTTTCACCCCAAAAATGTCAGGAAGTCAGGCAAACGTTTCCGGAGGCGAAGATCATAGCAGAAGCATCAGACATTCGTATTTTTCCAGATGAAACCTATCGCGAAGCAGGCTTTGAGGTAACGGAAGATGTTTCGGAAGCCACAGTCATGTTAGGTGTAAAAGAAGTCCCTGTAGAAGCATTGATACCCAATAAAAAATACTTTTTCTTCAGCCATACCATAAAAGAACAGCCTTATAACCGAAAACTACTAAAAGCCATTCTCGATAAAAAAATTGAACTCTATGACCATGAGACCATTGTAAACAGAAATGGTCGCAGGTTAATAGGTTTTGGGCGCTACGCGGGGCTTGTAGGTGCTTATAACGGATTCCGTGCCTTAGGATCAAGGGATGGCCTGTTCGAATTACCCAAAGTAGAAACCCTGGCCGATCTCGATGCGGTAAAAGCGGAATTGGATAAGATCAGCCTTCCGCAACAATTACGGATCATCTTATCCGGAACCGGAAAAGTGGCAATGGGCGCCAAGGAGATCTTGGACCATCTAAAGATCAAGGAAGTAACAGATGCGGTATATCTTACGTCTTCCTTTTCGGAACCTGTGTACTGTCTTATTGATGTGATGGAATACAACCGCCGGAAAGATGGAAAAGCAGGGGATAAGTACGAATTCTATAAAGACCCTTCCGGTTATGAAAGCAATTTTATGCCGTATGCCAAAGTAAGTAATGTATTTATTGCCGGCCACTTTTATGGGAGCGGCGCACCTTTTTTGTTCACAAGGGAAGATGCCCGGCATCCCGATTTCAATATCAACCTTGTGGCAGATATATCCTGTGATGTGGATGGCCCTGTAGCGAGCACGCTCCGTGCTTCGACCATTGCCGAACCGTTTTACGGATATGATCCAAGTACCGAAACAGAAACAGCTTTCAACGCGCCCGGCGCGATCACCGTTATGGCAGTGGATAACTTGCCCTGCGAATTGCCCAAGGATGCCAGTGAAGGTTTTGGAGACATGTTCATGGAACAAGTTATTCCTGCATTTTTTAATAATGACAAGGACGGGGTTTTAGAACGCGCCAGAATGACCACACATCAGGGCACCCTTACGGAGCGTTATGCGTACCTTCAGGATTATGTGGATGGAAAAAATTAATTTGAAGATTGATTTCCTAAAAGATATAGTGAACGATTTTTATTGTTTAAGACTGTTTCTATATTCAAAGACAAAGATTATAACTGCACCAACTGTATAAGCAACTAAATCCCACCAATCAAAAACTGAACCCAGTACAATACGTAATGGTTTTGATTGGATATTAAAAGTTTCAACAAGATCGAAAAACTGAAGTAGTTCTACCGTAAATGCAAATAGCAGAATTCCAATTGCTAATTTTTCCGAAGTAATGGAAAAGAAGGCTTTCAGAAAAGTAAAAAGCAGCAGGATCACTAGTACATCTCCTACAAACCCTCTTACAAAGGGATGAAAATGAAATACTGCAATGGCAATTTCCATGATCAATAGGATGAAAAAAAATAACAGGTATTTTTTCATTCAGTTTTAGTTAATTGATAGAAGATAGGAGCATGAAGACAGAGGTTGGAAGTTTGTGGTTCTAATACAAAATAGTATCACCTCTATCCTCTAACTTCCAGCTCCCAACCTCACACCCCTAACTTCATACTTCCAGCTTCAGCCTTCTATCCTCATACTCTCTTAAACCTAGTCATTTCCCCAATCAATTTTTCGCGAAGCAAACATAATGATGGCAAGGATCACAAACAATCCTATACTTCCTACCAGCAATGCGTAATTCTCCAATTGTATGATCACATAAATGAATCCGTATAAAGATGCCAGTGATGTACAGACCAGTAAAGGGAATTTAAATCCTTTTAAAATGGCCCTGGAATAAATGGTTATCAATCCTAAAACCGAAACTCCGGCTATGGCGTACGCTTTTAAAAATGAACTGTGTTCCGAAATGGATATAAGCAGCGTATAGAACATGACCAATGCCAGGCCTATCATTACATACTGAAAGGGGTGAATGTAGATCCTGCTTACCAGCTGGATCAATAAAAAGACAAGAAGAGTAAGTCCAATGACCATGAATCCGTATTTGGCGGTACGTTCACTTTTTTGATATTCGTCTACAGGAATAATGAAGCTGGTCCCAAACCCAAAAGCACTTAGGTCCGGCAAAGTACCAAAGAACTGTTGTTCAAATTGACGATTTATCTGGTACACCTGCCAATCTGCATGAAAGCCTTCTTTTGTAATTTCTTTAGTACCGTCATCCGGTAAATAACGCCCGTCAAAACTGGGAGAATGCCAATCTGATTTCATTGTTGCTTTGGTTTCTTTTCCTATGGGAATGAATTTAAGGCTTCCGCTTCCGTTGATCTTTATATCGAATGAAAAAGGGATAGCACTATCATTTTCGGCAAAATTGGTTTTAATGATCTCACTCTCTATTACGTTGAGGTAGGATTGACCATATTTCGGGTTCATAGAAAAGTTTTCATTACTTAAAGTAACCTCCATGGAATTTCTGATGCCTTTTAAATTTGAGGTACTTATCTCTACGGTAATCTTATCCCAGAGGATATCCTCTGTCGCAATGTTCTTTTCAGAAAAATCTATCATCGGAAAATTTCCTTTTACGTTCATATCTGCCGTATATACCACAGATTCATAGATTCCGCGCTTTAAGGGTTTGGAATCTACATTAGCATCTATATGCAATGAATCCGGAAGCAGATATGCATTTTTATAGAGGACCTCTGTTTTTACCTGGTAGCTTTTGGTCTTTTCATTGTATATCTTTTCTTCTTTGTAGGTTTTGTACGGGATCTTGAGTATGGGTCCTGATAGAAGAACTTCATTACCCCATTTCCCATTGATATCCTGTATTACTTCTGTTTGCCGGTATGCTCTTTCATTGATAAGGCTTTTTACAAATTCCAGAGGTATTAACAGTACGATCAGTAAAAAACCAACGATTAGCATTCGTGCCGTAATTGAGTTACGCAACCAGTTTCCAAATTTGCTTCTTTTTTGTTCCATAATTAAAATTTTAAAGTACTTTGTATTTCAAAGTGAATTAATAAAAAAATAGTATTATTTTCTGATTAGTTTTTCCAAAGCATCGATATGCTTTTTAAATTCGATTTTTCCAAGTTTGGTAGCGCTGTAACGTGTATTGGGCTTTCTGCCTATGAACTGTTTTTCCACCAGGATATATTTAGCCTGTTCCAAAGCTTTCAGATGACTTGCCAGATTTCCATCTGTCACATCCAGTAGCTCTTTTAACCTATTGAAATCGGCACTGTCATTAACAACCAGAATGGACATGATCCCCAGGCGTATTCGATGATCAAATAGTTTATTTATATTATCAATAATTCCCACAATTACACCTTTTTTTCCTGAAGATACATCAAACTTCCGTACAGGATATGCAATAATCCAAATCCGGCAATCCAAAACCAGAATCCATAGCCGGGCAGCGCGGCACAAATAAGTCCGAGAACTATTTCAGCATAGCCCAGATACTTTATATTTCCAACGGTATACTTTGAAGCATTGACAAGTGCCAATCCGTAAAAGATCAGCATTAAAGAGGCTGTAAGGCCGTAATGTTGGCTATTTATTTTTATAATAATATAAATACCGCCTGTAATTAACGGAATTAAAAAGTTAATAAGTAGTCGTTTTGTTGTGGAATCCCATGCTTTTACATTGTCCTTTTTGGCTTTTTTGGAGGTTAATAAAAAAGCGGTTACAATACTAAAAATTGCTACTAAGGCCAATAACAGCAATGTGATCTTAAAATTCCAACTATGAATGTATAGATATTCTCCCGGTTTTGGGAAAACAAATATGTAAGCAATTATTGCTCCCGCAATCGCATAGAGTCCGGCAAAGATACCCGAGAGGCCACTAAGTGAGATAAACCGTGAAGAGCGATTCATTAGATCTTTGATCTCGCTGATGTCTTTTAAATAATCTTTTTCAGTCATGATAAAAGTACTTTGAAAAACAAAGTAAGAAGAATCTTTTAGATTTTCAAAATGAACAGGTGTTAATATTTCACTAAAACTTCTTTTTTCGATTTTACCTGCAAATGATTTTTGTCATATTTTCTTGGCCATTTGTTTGCGAAATTTAATATCAAATTCAAATTTTAATGATTATGAAAAAAAGAACGCCAATTTCCGCAATAATGACCAAAAATGTGATCACATTAAACCATACAGATAGTTTGGAGACGGCCGAGCACCTGTTTAAATTGCATAAGATAAGACATATTCCCGTTGTAAGTGGTGACGCTATTTCCGGGATGTTAAGCTATACAGATTTGCTGCGCATTAGTTTTGCAGATGCGGTGGATGAAGAAGAACATGAAGTAGACACGGTTGTATATAATATGTTTACCATTGAACAGGTAATGGCAAAGAACCTGGTTAGTGTTCCTTCTACTGCTACCATCAAGGAAGTTGCAGAGATTCTTGCAAAAAAAGAATTTCATGCGATCCCGGTTGTGGATGACGCCAAATTGGTTGGTATTGTTACCACAACAGATTTGATCAATTACTTATTGGAACAATTCTAAGAATAGGAAAAACCCTATAAAAATATAGGAATTTTCCTCTTGTAGGTTGTTTTAGATAAACAGATATTTAAGTGGCTTAATTAATTGGGAAATTAATATAAGCTGAAATGGGAAAAGGTTGTTCAATTTTGAACAACCTTTTTTTAATAGCTTATTTATTGACCTTTAGTGTTTTGAATTGCAAAAAACAGGAAAAATCCTGTAGCAAAAATAGGAAAAACCCTGTTGCTTTACATATAAGTTTATTTGCATATTTGAGTGTCTTAAAGAGATGATCTATATCTAATCATAAGACATTTTAATCGTTATATAATTAATTGGGGAGTTAATAAAAACGGTTATTTAAAAAGTTGTTCACCTCGAGCAACTTTTTTTATTTGGAGTAGCAATAAAAAACAGGAAAAACCCCTATACAAAAAGGGGGATATGCCTCTTGTACATAATTTACAATCGCCGCATCTTTGTATAGCTTAATTAATTGGGGAGTTAAAAAAAGCGATTTTAGAAGGGCTACTCTTTATTGAATAGCCCTTCTTTATTAAAAACTAATTTATTTGAACTCAGCCAGGTTCTTATTAGTATAAAAAGCCCTGCTATTGCAAAATAGCAGGGCTTTTTAATTAGTAGTATCTTAGCCGTCAATGAACCCGGCAGAAAGCTATATACTTGATCAGTCAGAACCATTTCGCTCCATATTACTGCATTTACAGGTGGTAATTGAAACTACTGTACCCAATGTAGTCCTGCAATACAAATGGAAAGTACCTTACTATTGCATAGACGGAAAGCTTCCATTTTGTTATTTAAATTGTACCAACGGATATGTTGATCTGGTATTTTGGCATGGGGCACATCTTACAAAACATTTGGAGGTTTTGGTTTCTAAAGGAAGGAAACACTTTAAGTCATTGCGCTATAGGAAACCGGAAGATATCGACCAGGAGGTCTTACTCGATCTTATAAAAGAAGCGTATTCCTTAAAGGACAAAAAATACTATAAGTGATTGATGGTTTTTCGGATGGCCACCAGGTCTGTCAATAATTTTTCCAATTTACTTAGGTCCAGCATATTTGCTCCGTCACTTTTTGCATTAGCCGGGTCAAAATGAGTTTCAATAAAAATGCCGTCCACTCCTGTCGCAATTCCCGCACGGGCTATGGTACCAATCATTTCAGGCCGGCCACCGGTTACACCAATAGTCTGGTTGGGTTGTTGCAGGCTATGTGTTATATCCAAAACCACGGGGGCATACAGCTTCATGGTTGGAATCCCTCTAAAGTCAACGACCATGTCCTGGTAGCCAAACATGGTTCCACGGTCCGTGACCATTACCTGATCATTACCGGAATCTGTTACTTTCTTAACTGCATGTTGCATGCTTTCGGGACTCATAAATTGCCCTTTTTTAAGATTCACCACCTTTCCGGTATTCGCCGCGGCAACTACCAGGTCGGTTTGACGCACCAGGAAAGCCGGAATTTGCAATACATCAACATATTCGGCCGCCATAGCAGCATCACTTACTTCATGAATATCGGTTACGGTAGGAACATCAAATGTTTCAGAAACTTTTTTAAGAATATTCAAAGCTTTTTCATCTCCAATACCGGTAAAACTATCAATACGGCTTCGGTTGGCCTTTTTAAAACTTCCTTTAAAAACAAACGGAATCTCAAGTCGATTGGTGATAGCGACGATCTTTTCAGCGATCAATAGTGCCATGTCTTCACCTTCAATGGCACAGGGACCCGCTAATAGGAAGAAATTATTGGAATCTACGTGTTTTAGCTTCGGAATTAATTCAAGTTTCATTTTAAAAATTTAGTAGTGCAAAGATAACATATTATTGAAGCAAAATAATTAACTGTTTATTGTGCTTTAATAGTTTCAGAAACACTACTTTTGCACGGCCTTAAGAAAGAGCAACACTATGAATATCAAAAACATTGCGATCATTGCACACGTAGACCACGGTAAAACCACATTGGTGGATAAGATCATGCATCATTGTAGTTTGTTTCGTGAAAACGAAAAAACAGGCGAACTGATCCTGGATAACAATGACCTGGAACGTGAGCGGGGTATTACCATTACTTCAAAAAATGTCTCTGTAGTTTACAAGGACACAAAGATTAATATTATCGATACTCCGGGCCACGCCGATTTTGGAGGAGAAGTAGAGCGTGTATTGAATATGGCCGACGGTGTTTTGCTGTTAGTGGATGCTTTTGAAGGCCCTATGCCACAAACACGTTTTGTATTACAAAAAGCCATTGCATTGGGCTTGAAACCCTGTGTGGTTGTAAATAAAGTAGACAAAGAGAACTGTACTCCGGATGAGGTTCATGAAGCTGTGTTTGACCTGATGTTTGAACTGGGTGCCGAAGAATGGCAATTGGATTTTCCAACAGTGTATGGCTCTGCAAAACACAATTGGATGAGCGATGACTGGAAAAACAAAACCGAAAATATTGAACCTTTACTGGATATGGTCCTGGAACACATTCCATCTCCAAAAGTAGAGGAAGGTAGCGTACAGATGTTAATTACCTCATTGGATTATTCTTCTTTTACAGGCCGTATCGCTATTGGGCGTTTACAAAGAGGGGTTTTAAAAGAGAATATGCAGATCACGCTTGTAAAGCGAGACGGTTCTACGGTAAAGTCCAGGATAAAGGAATTACACACCTTTGAAGGTTTGGGCCGCTTAAAAGTTACTGAGGTTCAGGCCGGTGATATTTGTGCATTGGTTGGTTTGGAAGGTTTTGATATAGGCGATACGGTTGCGGATATTGAAAACCCGGAAGCATTAAAGACCATTGCGATCGATGAACCAACAATGAGCATGTTGTTTACCATTAACGACTCTCCTTTCTTTGGAAAAGACGGAAAATATGTTACGTCACGACATATTAAAGAACGTTTGGAGCGCGAACTGGAAAAGAACCTAGCGCTGCGTATGCAGCCTACGGACAGTGCTGATAAATTTATGGTATTTGGTCGTGGTGTTTTGCACTTATCCGTCCTTATTGAAACCATGCGCCGCGAAGGTTACGAATTACAAATTGGACAGCCCCAGGTTATTATAAAAGAGATCGATGGTGTTAAATGTGAGCCCGTTGAAGAGTTAACCATAGACCTACCCGAAAATGTGAGTGGAAAAGCTATAGACATGGTGACATTGAGAAAAGGGGAGATGCTTAGCATGGAAGCAAAGGGAGAGCGAATGGTATGTAAATTCAATATTCCGTCACGTGGGATCATTGGATTGCGTAATCAATTGTTAACAGCTACTGCGGGTGAAGCCATTATGACGCATCGTTTCTTAGAATACCAGCCCTTGAAAGGAGGAATTCCCGAAAGACAGAATGGAAGTCTGGTGTCTATGGAGAACGGTTCTGCAATTCCGTATTCAATTGATAAATTACAGGAACGCGGACGTTTCTTTGTACATCCTAATGAAGATATTTACGAAGGGCAGGTAATAGGCGAAAATTCACGCCAGGATGATATGGTGGTGAATATCACCAAAACAAAAAAGCTTAGTAATGTACGGTCTGCAGGTGCAGATGACAAGGCTAAGATCGTTCCTGCTATAAAGTTTTCATTGGAAGAAGCTTTGGAATATATTCAGAAAGATGAATATGTAGAAGTGACGCCAAGCCATTTAAGATTGCGTAAAATTTTACTTAAAGAGGTAGATCGCAAACGTAATAAGCTATAAATATTATTGGTTTTTGTTTCAATAAACTGGGTGTTTTTTAGTTTATTTGTTAAGTTTTTGTAAAAAGAAAATCAATTTAAAAAACTTGTTGGTATGAATTTTTTGTATTTCGACCCGGGATTAGGGGCAATGATTGTACAAGCCATAGTGGCTGTAGCTGCAGGGGTTATTTTATTTTCAAAAAATGTGATGTATAAGATTAAGGCCTTTTTTGGATTATTGAAAGAAGATGAGGATACTTACGATTCAATAGATATTGATGAGCAAGACACCGATACACATGACAAACAGTAATAGTAACGTACACCAAGCTTCATTCAGGGACCCTTCCGGGTATATGTTTCATGACGGTGGGACCTTGCGCAGAGTTATAAATCCTATTTATTTTCCACAGTATAAAAAATTAACCGATAGTGGTTTTTATGAAGCGCTTATCAAAAATGAATTGCTGATCCCTCATACGGAAACTTCAGTTTCTGAAGACACTATCATTATCACTCCTGAAAAAATTCCGTTCATCACCAATCCTTACGAATGGAGTTTTAACCAGTTTAAACATGCTGCACTTCACACTTTGAAAATTCAGAAATATGCCTTGTCCAAAGGATTTATTCTGAAAGATGCATCTGCATATAATGTTACTTTTTACAAAGGGAAGCCTATTTTTATAGATACACTTTCTTTTGATTTTTACGAAGAGGATACTCCCTGGAGAGCGTATAAACAGTTTATTACTCATTTTTTTGGCCCCTTAGTGCTGGCAAAATACCACGGTACCGAAGTTTTTAAAATGTTGCAAACCCATATTGACGGGATTCCGGTAAAATTAATAGCTTCCATGCTTCCCGGAAAGTCGAAATTAAGCTCTACTTTGTATACCAATATTCATTTGCTGGCAAAGATGGAAAGCAAACACAGTGAAGATTATAAAGCAGAGACAAAAGTGGCAAAACTTTCCAAAAAAGCGCAAAGCAATATATTGGAAAGTTTATTTGATTACATAAAAAAACTGGATGTAAAAGAAGCTACCGAGTGGGGAGATTACTATGCCAAGACCAATTATGAGACTGCTGCTTTTGAAGCTAAGAAAGAATTGATAAAGAGTTGGGTAAATCCGCTACGACCTCAAACATTGATTGATGTTGGAGGTAATGACGGGACCTTTGCCAGAACTGTTCTGGATACTGTGCCACATGTAATTGTAACAGATATTGACAGCAATGCGGTAGACCACAACTACAAACAAATTCAGCAAAATAATGAAGTAAATATGCTTCCGTTTGTATGTGATGTTTTGCAACCCGCTCCGGGAATTGGCTTCAATAATACCGAGCGTAATTCGCTCATAGAACGGTTGCGGGATTATGCCCCTGATGTCACCATGGCCCTGGCTTTAATTCATCATATTACACTTTCGGGCAATGTGCCTTTCGAAAAATCTGCAGAATTTTTTGCAAAATTCTCAAAGAACCTGATCATTGAGTTTCCCACCCGGGAGGATTCTTGGGTACAATCGCTATTGGTTAGAAAACGTGAGTTTATCAACCATTTTGATTTTTATAATGAAAATGAATTTGAAGACGGATACAAAAAATATTTTCAGTTAGAAAAGAAAGAAACCGTAGCCGGAACAAAGCGTATATTATATTTGTTTAAAAGCAAGTAAGATGGTGACCAAAAAGAAGCAAGGGATACCTGGCCTTTTAAATAACGAAAAATGGCTACCTGTGTTAGCCGCATTGGCTTCGGGACTGTATCCGGTCCTATTTTACTATACCAATAATTATTCACTGATCAATTCCTGGAAGCACCTGGGGTTCTTTATTGGTTTCTTTCTGGTAGTACCTGTTTTAACCTTTTTGGTCATTAGCAGGTTGTTTAAAACTCCCAAATTAAAGAAATGGGATAAGCGCGTATTACCTTTTTTAAATGTTTTTTCCTTTTTTATGTTCATACAATTGTGTTTGTATGCAAAGACACAATGGCTCTTTAGCAGTATAATATTTGTTGCCGCATTACTTTTTGCGATCTACCTCTATGCGTATTTAAAAAAAGTGATCATCATACAATTTTTACTTGTGGTCGTAGGTTTGTTTTGGCTTTTTCCTACTATTAAAACACAATTGACCTATTCCAGCCAATGGTCTGTACAGCCGGATGATATTGAAGAAGTTGTATTTAAAAAACGTCCCAATATTTATTACATACAACCGGATGGGTATGTAAATTTTTCTGAAATGGACAAAGGATATTATAATGTTGATAATACAGAATTCTGGAATTTCTTAGAAGAAAATAATTTTAAGAGCTACCCGGATATACGTAGTAACTATACATCGACGCTGGTATCAAATAGTGCAACTTTTTCAATGATGCACCATTATTATAATAATGGTTTTAATTTCACCGAGATTGCCAATGCACGGGAAATTATCATTTCCAAGAATCCTGTTCTGGACATATTTAAAAACAATAATTACAAAACACATTTTATAGCGGAAATATCTTATCTCTTGAATAATTTTCCTGAAATGGGGTATGATGCCTGTAATTTTGATTATGATGATATTGCGTTTATAACAGACGGTTTTAAAAGGGAAGAGGATATATTGAAGCCAATTGAAGCATTTTTAGATGTAGATAAAGAAAGATCAAAATTCTTTTTCATAGAGATCTTTAAGCCGGGCCATGTTTCATCAAAAAAACATGAAACAACAGGAGTGGAAAAAGAACTTGAACTATATAAAAAGAATCTTAAAATTGCCAATGAAAAGCTTGTCAAGGTTATTGACCTTATTCAGGAAAGGGACCCCGACGGATTAATTATGATCATGGCGGATCACGGCGGTTATGCTGGCTATGACCATATGCTTGAAATTAGGAAAAAGACATTGGACAAGGACCTTTTATATTCGGCATTTAGTACACAACTATCAATTAAATGGCCTTCTGGAGAAGCGCCAAAATTCGATACAAAATTTAAAACCGGAGTTAACGTATTCCGAATTCTGTTCTCTTACTTAAGTGAAGAAGAAAAATACCTGGAAAATCTTCAAAATGAGGGTAGTTACACGATCATTGAAGAAGATGCCCCAAAAGGTGTTTATAAGGTTATTGATGATGAAGGAAATGTTACTTTTGAAAAATATTAACTTGCAGGTACCATATGTTGCAAAATTTATTGAAAAATAAAGATGTTTCTCCCATACTAATTGCTTTTGCAGCGGGTCTATACCCTTTTTTGCATTATTATAATAGCAATTTTGACCTGGCCGATTCCTGGGTGCAATTGCTGTTCTTACTGGGAATATGCTTTGTTCTGCCGGTTTTTTTTGTAGTAGTTTCCAAATATGTTTTTAGACTTTCTTTCCTGAAACCCCTTGAAAAGTACCGCCTTAGTGTCATCAATATAATTGTATTTTCCGGCCTTATAAGTATTCTTGTCTTTCTTTCAAACAAAAAGACATTTGTGTTAGTGGTCTTCCTGGCCGGACTTTTGGGCCTGCTTGTATATAAACATCTTGGTAAAATAGTCATTCTGCAACTTCTCCTGGCCGTGATGAGCTTTGTTAGTTTCATCCCAAGAGTCATTTTTATGGTAAATTACAATGATGACTGGACATTGGTGGAAGATAATATTTTAGATACCAGGTTTAAAAAGACGCCAAACATCTATGTTATTCAGCCTGACGGGTATACAAACTTTGCCGAATTAAGAGAAGAGCCTTATAATTACAACGACACCCGTTTTGAAGAATGGTTGACCCGGAATGATTTTGTGAATTATACCAACTTTAGAAGTAATTATTACTCAACACTAACTTCTAATTCCTCGATGTTTGCAATGAAGCATCATTATTATAGCAATACTTTTAGAGGAAACCTAAAAACGTATGGATCACAGGAGATAATTGTTGGAGATAATAACAATGTATTGAAGATCCTAAAGAACAATGCATATACATCTCACTTGATAACGGATAATTCCTTTTTCCTGGTGAACCGAAAATTATCGGGTTTTGATTATTGCAATATAGACCAAAGTAAAGTGAAATTGTATGACTCCGGTGGTGTTAGGGGAGCAGATATTGTTTCAGATTTTGAGACGCTGCTTAAGAACACATCCACCAGGAATAACTTCTATTTTATAGAAAAGACCATTCCAAGCCACGTAACCTATGCAAAGTCGTACTCTACGGGCGTTGAGGGAGAGCGGGAATTGTATCTGGAAAGGCTTGAAGTTGCCAATGATTGGCTGAAAGAATTGATCAATATCATCAATACGTATGATGATAATGCAATGATAGTTATCATTGCTGATCATGGAGGTTATGTAGGTTTAAGTTATATGTTAGAGGTCGAAAGGAAACAATTAAGCGAGTTGGAGGCCATATCGGTCTTTAGTAGTTTATTGTCCATTAAATGGCCGGATGGTGACGTTCCCGAAGACCTGAGCTTTAGATCTAATGTGAACCTCTTCAGAACCATTTTTTCGTACCTGAGCGACGATCCTTCCTTGTTGAACTATAAAGAAGAAGACAAAAGTTTCATTCCATTATACGATGGAAGCCGTGCAGATTTTTTTGAATGTATCAATGAAGATTACGAAGTGCAATACAGAAAGCTGGACCCATAATGAGCATTGTACAGACTTTTTTGAGATCTACTACTGTAAGCCATGTATTGGCAGCAGTTGCTTCAGGTTTGTATCCTATTTTATTTTACTTTAACAACAATTATACACTAGTTAGTTCCTGGGAGCACCTTGGCTATTTCATCCTTATATTTTTAATTGTTCCTATTGGAGTGTTTAGTCTGTCTCAGCGAGTATTTGCCATTCATTCCATACAAAAGTGGCAACGATACATTCTACCCTTTTTAAATGTTTTTACATTTTTATTTTTTGTGAGTCTATGTTTGCATGGAAGCATTAAAAAGAAGATCACATTGGGGATTTTTATTATTGCCGCACTGTTTGCTTTTTTTCTATACAAGCATATAAAGAAAGTAATTGCATTGCAATTATTGCTGGCCGTGATAGGGCTCATTACTTTATTGAGTTCTCTTTACAGAATATTTGATTATTCTGAAGAATGGTTACAACAACCGGATGATATAGCTCAGGTTACATTTGTATCTACTCCCAATGTATATTACCTCCAGCCGGATGGCTATGTGAATTTTTCAGAATTGAATAAAGGTTATTACAATATTGAAAACAATGCGTTTGAATCTTTTTTAACTGAAAATAACTTTACGCATTACCCCGATTTCCGAAGCAATTACGAAGCTACGCTTACATCAAACAGCGCTACTTTTATGATGAAGCATCATTATTATGAAGGCAATGCTTCTTCCAACGAAGCCGTTAATGCACGGGATCTAATCGTAACAAAGAATACCGTTTTAGATGTATTCAAGAACAATGGATATAAAACATATCTCTTAACCGAAATGCCTTATATCTTATTGAACAGGCCCAAAATGGGATACGATGAATGCAATTTTGACTACAGTGAAATTCCTTTTATTAGTACCGGACTAAGAACCAAAAAAGAGATACTTCCGTCCCTTAAAGACTATGTAACGGAGGACATTGAGTCCCCTAAGTTCTTTTTTATAGAGATCTTCAACCCTAAACACATCAATGGGGACACTTCTGTTGAAAATGCAGTACAGGTAAAAAGAGATATGTATATAAACGATCTTAAAAAGGCCAATACTACATTAATGGATGCAATTGATGTCATTATAGAAAATGACCCTAATGCACTTATCATGATCATGGCGGACCATGGAGGTTATGTTGGGATGGAGTATTTACAACAGGGAGGTGTAAAAACACAGGACCGCGATCTTGTATATTCTATTTTCAGCAGTGCACTTTCCATTCGTTGGCCCGATGGAGTATTACCGGAAAAGAAAACAGAATTTAGGTCGGCAGTAAATATATTTAGAATTTTATTTTCATATTTGAGTGAAGACCCTTCATATACAGAGAATTTACAGGATGACGGGAGCTATATCATTACCACTGAAGGCGCTCCAAGAGGTGTTTACAAATATATTGATGACAGTGGAAAAGTCGTTTTTGAAAAAATAAAACTGTTTGACTAATTAGTGTTCTTTAGGCCAAGGATACTAAAAAACAGGCTAAACAAGATAATTTGTACACCCAATAACATACTTGTAACAGCAGGAATTACCATTCGCAATGTATTTGAATTTGTAATATCTCCAAAGCTAAGTTCCTGCCAGTAACTGTAGGCCAGAACACTTAGTACAATTCCAACGATTACAAATAAGGCCCCTACAATTAATCCTCTTTCCAGGTTTATGAATTTGAATTGGCGGTCATAGTGCTTTGACTTTGGCAGCAGGCCGTTTTCAACCGTAAATACCTTGGTGAGACCGTAGAATAGTATGAACTGGAATCCAATTAGTAAACATCCCGATGTGAACAGTAACGTATGTACATCAAAAGTTATATTACTAATGGTCACCGGATTGTAGATCAAAATTCCCGAAGTGATACCGCCAAAGAGCATCAATAACATACCCGGAATAAAGAATAACCATTTAGGGCTGTACAATAACAGGAACCGTAAATGGCGCCATCCATCACTCCACGTATTCAGATGCGGAGGCCGGGTTCTTCCGTCCGGAGAAAGGATTGTAGGTACCTCTGTGATTTTAAGGTCGTATAAACTCGCTTTTACGATCATTTCACTGGCAAATTCCATTCCTGTGGTCTTGAGGTCCATTTTGTAAAAGGCCTCTTTACTGAATCCCCGTAAACCACAATGAAAATCACCAATTTTAGAATTAAAGAACAATCTGCCAATAAACGACAGTACCGGATTACCCAAATACTTATGTAAAAAAGGCATTGCGCCTTTCTTTATTCCTCCCTTAAAACGATTACCCATCACCAGGTCGTAGCCTTCCCTCAATTTTTCCAGATAGGGCATCATATTACTAAAATCGTAACTATCATCGGCATCTCCCATCATAACATATTTTCCTTCAGCAGCAGTAATACCCCCAATAAGGGCATTTCCGTAGCCTTTATCTGTTACATTGACAACACGGGCTTTCAGGCTTTTGGCGATCTCCTGAGATCCGTCCGTACTTCCATTGTCAGCAATAACCACCTCTCCCGCAACACCTTCCCTTTCAAAAAAGGCCTGTGCCTTTTTGATACATACGGCAAGCGTTTCAGCTTCATTTAAACAAGGCATTACAACAGTTAGCTCAGGATTCATGTTCAGGAAGAATTTTTTTCAAAAGTATGATTATTATTAAGAGTCCTAAGAAATAATTATAAAATAAATATCGCATAATAGAATGTGATGCAATACCAACAACCATTGCATTGGACAAAATAAGTAAGGTAGCAAAGAAAATGAACGAACTTTTAGGCCGAAATCTTTTTATGGTTCTCCAAAAAGATACAATGGCAAGAACGATCACAAAAAAGAGTATAAAAACAGATTTAAACCCATGAATGATCCCGGTTAGATAAATAGCACTCCACTCTTTAAAGTTTTCGGAAATCAGGACAGGAAACATTTTTTTACAGGCTTCTTCAATTTTAAAAGAATCCATGGGAGGTATAACTCCAATGTCCCTATAATAGGCTTTACCGTAATCATGTATATTCTGGTTACAGATCTTAGGAAAATTGTTGTGGAACACCTTATACTTTGCCTTATAGCTGCTTTTAATTTTAGAGCTCAGCAAACCCATACTATCAATGCGATGATGGGATAGTAGAAAGATATTCCGGTGATCCTTATTTTCAATATGGTTTGCATTTTCTTTTTCAGAAACAAAAAGAGACAGTGTGATCGCATTTACATAACTATAAGGGGTAGTTTCAAAAAAACCATAGAAGACCTTTCGGTAGGTGCGATCCAAAGTCCCTGTAATAACCGGTAAAAGCAAGAATACTATCAGGTATAATACATATTTTCTTTTTAATACATCTCGCTTCATTTTTAGCAGATACAGTAAGGCAACGATAGGGGCAGCCACTATAAATTGGCCACGGGTGAGTACCAATACTATAAACGCGATACATAAGTGAAATATCTTACGGTCTTGATCTCTGTAAATAAAATCAATAGTAAATGAAATGAATAACAAATAAAGAGGATATGCAATTCCTTCTGAAGTAAGGTTTAAGGCAACCTCTATAGGGTAAAAATAAGGAAAAAGCAGAACGCCTATTAAAATTGCCCTGAAGAAGGCCGAAAGTTTAAAGAAGCTGCTGCAATTTTTAAACAATATATAAATTGCTGTAAAACCGAATAGCAGGTGTCCGGCTACTGCCGCAATGCCTAAGTTGCTTCCAAATACATATTGCAAGCTTCGCAAGTAAATGATATAGCCCGGAAAGCGGGAAATATCTGCTCTTAAATAACTATAGGTATCCGGTGAATAGAGAGGTGACTGTATGATAAAAAAAAGGAAAGATCCCAGAAATACTAAAAACAATACCCAATTTTCTAATGTGTTTTTTTTATGCAATGACAAAGGCCCACTCAATTTAGATAGTTTTTATACGTTATAGTATTCCAGATAAATGTAAAAATAATTTTAGTTTTACATTCAATAACCAACAACTGTTTTTTTGAAAAGCACCATCACCAAAAATATACCTGTTTACCGGGTTAAAAAATATGCTGCACAGGATAAAACTGCCTGGGATAATTTTATAGCTCAGGCGAAGAACGCTACATTTTTGTTTAAGCGTGATTTTATGGAGTATCATAACGATCGATTTGAAGATCATTCGTTGATGGTCTTGAAGGAAGAAAAACTCGTAGCTGTACTTCCTGCAAACAAAAAGGGTGACATTCTTTATTCGCACCAGGGACTTACTTATGGTGGTTTGGTATTGCCAAAAAAAATAAAATTGAACGAAACACTTCAGGTTTTCAAAGCACTGTTGTTCTTTTTGAATTCTGAAAAGATTACAACACTTCAATTAAAAGCTATCCCGAAGATTTACAACTTGCAGCCGGCTGATGAAATAGACTATCTGTTGTTTTTAACTGAAGCAAAGCGTATACGGGTGGATGTTTCAAGTACAATAGACCTAAACAACCCTTTGAAGATACAGCCCAACAGGACCGAAGGTGTTAAAAAGGCAGAGAAAAACAACCTGACAATTGAAGAGAACCTAAACTTTCAGTCTTTTTGGGATGAGATATTGATTCCAAACCTACAACAAAGGCATAATGCTTTACCTGTACATTCGGTAGAAGAGATAAAACAATTGGCATTTAAGTTCCCAAAACATATAAGTCAGTTTAATGTATTGAAAGATACTAAGATAGTTGCAGGAGCTACTATTTTTGAAACAAAACAAGTGGCACACGTACAGTACATCTCTGCAAATGAGGATAAGCAACAATTGGGAAGTTTGGATTATCTTTTTCATGAATTAATTACGGTGCGGTATAAACATAAAAGATATTTTGACTTCGGAGTGTCTAATTTAAATCAGGGTAAAAACATAAACGAAGGATTGTTATACTGGAAAGAATGTTTTGGAGCACGGAGTATCGTACATGAATTCTACGAAATAAATACATCCTATTTTTCTAAACTTGAAGCTGTCCTTATATGATCCCTTTTTTAGATTTACATAAGATCAATCAACGATTCGAAAAGCAATTCAAAGAACGATTTCAAGCCTTTCTGGACTCAGGGTATTATATTCTGGGTGATCAGGTTGCTGCTTTCGAAAATGATTTTGCAAACTATTGTGGTGTCAGGCACTGTATTGGGGTAGGAAATGGATTAGACGCTTTGCGCCTTATTTTGGAAGGCTATAAAATTTTGGGTAAATTAAAGGAAGGAGATGAGGTATTGGTTGCTTCAAATACATATATCGCAACTATTTTGGCAATCAAGCAGGCTCATTTAAGACCGGTTCTGGTAGAAGCGGAAACCACAAGCTTCAATTTTAATTTAAAAAATTTAACCGAAAGTATTTCTGAAAGAACAAAGGCGATTATGCCGGTACATTTATATGGCCAGCTTTCTCCTATGGAAGCGATTAACAAAATTGCAAAGCAGCATGATTTATTGGTTATCGAGGATGCGGCACAGGCCCATGGTGCTAAAAATGATGAAGGAATATATGCCGGTAATTTAGGGAATGCTGCAGGATTCAGTTTTTATCCTACCAAGAACCTGGGAGCACTTGGTGATGGAGGTGCTGTAACAACAAATGATGATGCATTAGCGCTTCAGATAAGAAAACTTAGGAATTATGGGACTTCTTCGAAATATGTAAATGACATTCTGGGCTTTAATTCCAGATTAGATGAGTTGCAAGCTACCTTTCTAAGTACCAAGCTGCCATTGCTAGACAAAGACAATGAAGTTCGCCGCAATATTGCCAAACGATATATTTCAGAGATAAATAATGATAAACTGGTACTTCCCGGATTTAGTGGAGCAAAAGACCATGTTTTTCACCTTTTTGTGGTACAGGTACAAAACAGAACAGATTTTATAGACTATTTGAAAGAGAAGGGTATAGGCAGCCTGATACATTATCCCATAGCACCACACAAGCAAGAGGCACTTCCCGACTATAAAGATATGAACTTCCCTGTTTCCGAAAAAATTCACCGTGAAGTGGTAAGCATTCCCATGAGTCCGGTTTTAAGTAGTGAAGAAGTAAGTACAATCATTTCAGTTTTAAATTCGTATTAATTGAAAGTACCGGAATTTATACGCGCTAATCTATTGTTAAAGATGACCTCTTTAAATGCGGTAGTGATTAGCATTAGACTGGTAATTGGCTTATTTATTCAGCGTTTACTGGCAGAGATGTTAGGTGAAGCGGGGTATGCTAAAATAGGGCAGTTACGCAGCCTTACACAAATGCTCACCTCTTTGACCTCTTTAGGGATATTCAATGGAGTTGTAAAATATGTAGCAGAGTATAAAGAAGACCAAGGACAACTTCAAAAATTATTTTCCACGGCATTTGTATTTGTAGCAATTGGATCTATCTCTTCCGGCCTTATCCTTTTTTTTGGAGCCTCCTACATTAGTGAATATCTATTTACAACTTCAGATTTTGCTTATATCATTAAACTGTTAGCGGTTATAGTTCCTCTAATAGCCATGCAACGTATTTTTAACGGGGTTGTAAACGGCCTTTCAAAGTATAAAAAGTTCGCCAAGATCGAACTCATTGCTTATTTGCTAAGTGCAGCGACAACAGTTGTGTTATTATACAAGCATAATATTGACGGGGCATTGATAGCAATAGCCATTACTCCGGCCATCCAATTCTCTGTCCTGCTCTTTATTTTCGTTAAAGTTCTAAAAGAATATGTTAAGTTTAAAAAACTGTCTTTTAAAGCACCCATGGCCAAAGAATTATTGGCTTTTTCATTGATGTCTTTCGTTTCTACCATTCTTTTGGGGTATGTTGAGATCGATATCCGGAATATGATTACCGGGCGTATGACCGAGGCCGATTCCGGTATCTGGACAGCTATGACAACACTTTCAAAGAATTATATGGTTTTTTCGGGGGCAATTTTCACTTTATACGTAATTCCAAAATTCGCAAGCATTCATACGCGATCAGGTTTTCAAAAAGAGGTATTATCCATCTATAAGACATTGTTGCCTCTTTTTGGCGTGGGGATGATCTTAGTGTTCTTTCTTCGGCATATAGTTATAGATATTATTTACCCGGGCTTTACAGAGATGGCCCCTCTTTTTAAGTGGCAGTTATTGGGGGATTTTGTTAGGCTGGCGTCATTGGTATTGGCACATCAGTTCTTAGCAAAGAAAATGGTACGTAATTTCATTTTTTCTGAAATCTTGTCACTTGCATTGTTTTATGGATTTGCATATTATTTCACAGAATTTTATGGAGTGGAAGGGGTTGTAATTGCACATTTTATAAGGTATGTGATTTATTTTGTGGTGGTATTTTTCCTAGTGTGGAGATATTTTAAAAAGACCGAAAAGATTCAGGGTGATGCATAGTATTTCAATAAATAGAGTTGTAAATTTGTGCTTCTATGGCTACTGAGATATGTCACTTGTATTTGGATGGAGCATCTTATGATTTTAAGGTGGAAGGAGATTTTTTTTGGGGAGAAGAAGAGCTTCTCTATAAAGAAAAGGATAGCGTTATTTCCAAAACTTCCTGGAGCCATCTGGGATTTGGTGTTGTCGATGCATTTGAAGGGAATGAATTTGAGGACCTAAGGGCCTCTATTGAAAAGAATATTATCCGGGCTTTTGAAGCAAATAATATTCCATATGATAAGGATACTTTCAAACTGGGTGATTATCACAAAGTGGTAACTAATGATGAAATGCACCTTCAGGTTATTGATATTACACGAAACCTGACAAATGAAGATTTCGATTTTGATATTGATAAACTTACGGACCGTTTTGGAAAAATTCTTGGTTACCCGCTTACTTCCTGGGTAGAAGAATTACAGAAATCCCATATTCAAATAAGAATCAACAGACCCAGCTCTTTGGATATCAACCCGCCACATAGGGATGGATATTTAAGTTATTGGGAAGATGTAATAAATGTCTGGATTCCCATTGAAGGTTGTAATGAACATACATCCTTACCGGTTTTTCCCGGAAGCCATTTAATTCCGGAGAATGAAATTTTACGGACCGGAAGCAAAGGAGCTACTATCAACGGGAATACATATTTTGTTCCCTGTATCCTTAAAACCAAAGAAGGGGATCTGCAAATGATACGCCCTAATCCTAAAGAGGGTGAGGCGTTGTTATTCTCTCCTTTTATAATCCATGGAGCAGCGGTAAATAGAAGTGAGTCCACCAGGGTTTCAATTGAACTTCGGCTTCCAAAAGTAAAAAGTTAAAAGGCAGCCTTCCATTTCTCAAGATATAAGGATGCGGAAGCAACATGATCATGTTCCTCTTCAACAAATTTTCGTGCGTTTTGAGAGATCTCTACTATTTTTTCGGGATGTTTAATGAGCCACTCTAATTTTTCAGCAATTAGAACGGGGTCCGGAAGCGCATTAATGGCAACAGTATCTTCTTTTAAGTTATAGTAGTCCAGCCATTCCTTTTCGGCTCCTGTAAAGACTACTTTTCCTTTTGCCATGGCCTCCAAAGCATTAAAACCCTGGTCGTAGGCAAAGACCTGGTCCAATAGGATATGGGCATTATCAAATAAGGTAATGTATTCTGCATAAGGAACACTTCTTACTGTGATGACCTCGATTTTATCGGGGTATTTTTCAGAAATAATTCTTAAAGCATCTTCAAAGAGGTCGTTTCCTTTCTTGTAATAGTTGTTGTCATTGATTCCGTGAAAGATCACGATCTTTCCATCGGTCTTTTGTGGTATATACTTTATCTGATTGGTATTAATAGGGTTGGGAACCATACCCAGATACTTTTCATTTTCTGTCAAAGGAATATGATAATCCAGATCTGAAGCGATTACCCCTTTTATATTTTTGTAAATAAACTGGTGCAACGCAACAAAATCCTTAGTGAGGTACTGCGTAACATGTAGAAACTGTTGAGCGGTTCCTTTTTTTTGTAAATATGGAGTAACGATCGAATAACTAAACTTTCCGTCCATTGCATATTTAACACTTGGATAATCCGTTCCACAGGACAGGAGAAATACGTTCTTATTGTTTTCAAAGATATATTTTAAAAGCTCTTTTTCAATTTTAGGTACTGTAGTGAACGAATTTTCGTTTATGAGTTGTACTATATCGTTGTTTTTGAAAAGATCCTGATGCTTGTAAAATTGTTTTTTGATATGAAGTGAAGTAAGATCGATCTTGAATAGTTTATAGATAACCTTTTTTATGAAAAGAGGAAAGCCTTTGGAGTAATTTCGGATAAAATTGACATCGACCGTTCTTTTTTTAAAACCATCCCCAAAGCCTATTACCGTTACATCGTGTCCTAAAGTAGTCAATCCTTCTTTTAAAGTATAATGAGAAGAATTATATTCGCCTATCAATAGTATTTTCATGGAGTTATCTTAACTTCAAATTTAAATGAATCATCAGAGTGCAAAATAAGCATAAAAAAATTTGTATAGTCACCATTTCACTCGGAAAAGGAGGTGCGGAAAGATCCTGTGCAATGTTATCGCGGATGCTTTCTCAGCAAGGGCACGATGTTCATATTGCGCTATTGACAGATGAGATAGATTACCCGTATGTGGGCACCCTCTTCAATCTGGGTGTATTCAAAAAAAAGCAGGATGACCTTTTAAGTCGTTTCAAAAGGCTTAAAATGTTTCGTAAATACCTTAAACAATATCGTTTTGATGTTATTATCGACCACCGCACCAAAAATAAGTATAGTAAAGAAATGTTCTATGACAGGTATGTGTACAGAGGGTTTAAAAGGATTTTTGTAGTGCATAGCTCACATCAGGAATTATATCTTACCGAAAAGCCCGAAAAGTTTAAAAAGGCTTATAATAAGAATCTTTTCAATGTAGGGGTGTCAAAATACATTACCGAAAAGATCTTAAAAGAAAGAGGCATCAAAAACTGCTATACTATATATAATAGCTATGACCCTGATTGGAATGAGAACGATTTGGCAGTTCCTTCTGAATTGGAAAATAAGAAGTACATGCTTTTTTATGGCAGGATTGAGGACGATGTAAAGGACCTTACTTTTTTGATACATTCCTTTACGGCATCAAAGGTATGGGAGCAGGGTTTTAATCTGGTGATCATGGGAGAGGGGAATGATAAAGAAAAATTACAGGCGCTCGCTAAAAGTCAAAACAGTGCTTCTCACATACTATTCCTGCCGTATACCAAAAACCCGTTTCCATATATTGCCAATGCATCTTTTGTGGCATTAACCAGTAAGTTTGAAGGATTTCCAATGGTATTGGCGGAAGCACTTTCGTTGGGTGTGCCTGTTGTGTCTTTGGATATAGTGTCGGGCCCTTCAGAAATAATAAAACACGAAGAAAATGGTTTGTTAGTTTCAAAAAGAAGCATACCTTTATTTGCCGAAGCGATCAACAGAATGTGCGTGGACCAGGAATTAAACCTACGTTGTCGAAGCAATGCAAAAGCTTCGGTACGACAATTTTCAATGAAAGAAATATCAAACCAATGGAATCAAATACTGCAAGATGAGTTACGACAGAGTTGAAGATATAGCCTTAAGGGACATTCCTAAAATAGTACACCCAAGAGCAAAGGGTAATCTTTCTGTAGTAGAAAAGGACCTTATCCCTTTTGATATAAAGCGCGTGTATTATTTGTACGATGTACCCAGTGATTCTACACGCGGAGGACATGCACATATTGAGCTGCAACAATTTTTAATAGCTTTAAGTGGTAGCTTCGATGTGGTTTTGGATGATGGGTACAACCGCAGGGTCATTACTTTGAACCGCCCGTTCAAAGGGTTATTGATCCCAAATGGTATTTGGAGGGAATTAGAAAACTTTTCGGCAGGAGCTGTTTGCCTTTCTTTGGTAAGTGATGTTTATAAAGAAGAAGATTACATTAGGGAATACGAGGCGTTCAAATCATTTAAACGAAGTAAACCTTAAGCCCAGCTTTTCTGCAAAACCTTTACTTTTCAATAGTAATTTCAATACATTTTTTGGTTGCTTCAGTAAGTAACGCTGTTTTGATGTTAGATTACTAAGATCGATCTTTTTGGTATACTTATTAAAAGAAGAAATATCGTTAGCCAATTTGTGTTGTATTGCAAAAGAGTAACGATTAATGTCCAAATATTTCTTTAGGTATGGATCGTTTTCCGCTTCCTGTTCATATGCATCCATATTCATAAAATTCCTGGTAAGTGTAGGCGTATGTGAAATTCTGTTACTTCCGTCTAAATTATGCCTGGCAGTGACCGTATTTGAAAATGCTAAAGGGGCCTTTAAGGCAGCTCGCATCCAAAGGTCTGTATCTTCTCCAGCGCCATGTGTAATGGATGCATCAAAACCATTTAAAAGGTGAAAAAAATCTTTCTTGAAACATACAGCCGATGTCCATGCAAGCGGGTCTATCAAGCTGTACTCAAAATAATTGTCTATACTAGCTTTCCAATCTTTGCCTTTTTGCATTGCAGGCGAAAGCATTGGGGTAATTAATTTATGATTGTACTTTCTTTCATAGGCCGTTGCATACCAGGACTGATCCGGATATTTTTTGATCAAAGAACTCAAATTCTCTAAGTGGCCGGGATGCCAATAATCATCTGCATCCAAAAAGGCGATGTGTTTTGACCTGGCTTGCGCAACACCAAAATTTCGGGTTAAAGCAACTCCTTCATTTTTTTTATAAAAATAGTGTATGCGATCATCCTTCAAGCTTTTTACAACCGCTTCGCTTTCATCTGTTGAACCGTCATTTACAATAACAACCTCAAAATTGGTGTAGGTTTGTAAAAAGACACTATTGAGTGTTTTTAGGATATCACGCTCTTTATTATATAGTGGTATGATGATTGAAAATTCAGGCACGCTGTTTGGATTTTAATTCAATATAATAGTTAAGGCGATACAGGTCAAACCAGAATAGATGTGGGTTTTCTGATTTAAAATTACGCTCCATCAATTTTTTAAAGGGAGAAATACAGAAGCTGAATACTTGTGTAGCTCTATATTTTTTTAACCTCAAATAACTTTTTTGAAGAGGCCTCAGATTATCGTCCATTAAACCTCTCCTTTCAAAAATTACGGTTGTTTCTACGGCTTTTTTGGCTTTTTGAATAAAAGATTCACTGTCTTCAATGCCAAGATGAATGACAGGATTATCAATATGGCGAACTTTGACTTCCAGTTTTTTTAACTGGTTGGAGAACAAATTATCCAACCCGTAGTGATTTTCTTCATTTATATTTGCGGAAAGGAACACCTTTTTCTTAATGAACAGGTTTTGAGATATTATGAAATATGGGTCCTTGTTTCTTTCGGCTACAGATTTAGCCTCTCTTTTTCTACCATAGTGCCACCGCAAATATTTGTGTTTTGATGGCGCCTTTTTTTGATAGGAAATGCCTCCGTAAATTACATCTGCAGAAGAGTTCTCACAGTTTTCCAGATACGTTTGTATAAAATTTGAATGTTTTGGCAATACATCTGCATCCAAAAAAAGTAACCAGTTGTATTGCGCATTTTTAGCCAATAGGTTTCTAATTGCCGTACGTCCCAGGTTTTTATCAAGCCTGGTGAAAGTAGTATTCCTGAAATTGGTAATTTGTTCGTTTTCTAAAACCACATTAGGGGAACAATCATCAAGGACCTTGATCTCAAAATCAACATCCAGCTTCTCAACTTCCTCATGGATCTTCTTTACCAAAGAGGTAATGTTGTAATTATATGTGGGAATTAGAATTGAAAGCATAGTTGTAATAATCTTCTAATAACGGCTTTTTTTCTAACAAACAGAATAAATTTATTTTTTGACTGCAATTACGGTTTCTTCTTTGAGGCCCAAATACGGATCTTCTTCAAAGAATAGTTCTGTTATAGTATCAAAATGATTGTTCTTTAAACGTTCTTTTAATCCTTGTATTGAATAAATTCTCACATGGTCCTCTTGTCCAAATTCTTTAAGTCTCTCTTCCCGGCTTGTGACCGTTTTATCTTCATAAATGGTACTTCCTTCTTTAAAAGGTGTTTGAACAAGGCATAAGCCGTTTTGTTTTAATACCCGGTGTAATTCCCTTATCGCTTTTTCATCTTCATCAATATGCTCTAATATATGATAACAGACCACAAGGTCAAAAGTGCCTTCTTCACAATCTATATTTGTAATGTCAAAACGATGATCAGCAATGAATTGGTCTTCAAAATCTGTACTAACATAGTCAATTCCCGCATTTTTTTTAAGTACTCTGTAAAGGCTTCTAGAGGGAGAAAAATGAAGTATCTTACCCTTCAATAGATCGTTTTCCCGTAAATATGTAAACAATCTTCTGGTTCTTGCCCGGCTACCACAAAAAGGACAAAGCAGGTCCCCGTTTTCCAATTCGATGAATTTTTTCAAGTTGTGATCACAGATAGGGCATTTGTGTTTTTTTCCTTTAAACCTGAAAGCAAAAACGGATCTTAACAATAACTCATGCTTAATTAATTGTTTTCTTGGGACCAGAGCGAATACAATTTTCTTTACCGTTTTATACATCCCGCTAAATTACAAATTATACCTACTATCCGTATTTAGAAATAACATTTTTGTTTTAGCAATTTAGGTAGATTGTTTGTAGATTGCCACTTACAAAATTAGCGTATACGATTAGATGCTATTTAATACTCTTGATTTTGCTATTTTCCTGCCCATTGTTCTGGTGCTGTACTGGACGGTTTTTAATCGCTCCCTACGTTGGCAAAATCTATTTTTGGTTGTTGTAAGTTATATTTTTTACTCTTTTTGGGACTGGCGTTTTTTATCGCTGATTTTTATGAGCTCGGTAGTAGATTTTACTGTGGGAAGAGCACTTGTAAAAACCAGTTCCCAACCAAGAAGAAAGCTATTGCTGTATGTGAGCCTCTTTTTTAACCTGGGGCTTCTGGTGGTCTTTAAGTATTTCAACTTCTTTGTTGAGACATTTGTAGATTCATTTGCACTATTTGGCACTAGTTTCAATGTGAATACCTGGAGTATCCTACTACCCGTAGGGATTAGTTTCTATACGTTCCAGACATTAAGTTATACAATAGATATTTATAAAGGGAAAATAACAGCGACCAGGGACCCGGTTGCATTTTTTGCCTTTGTTTCTTTTTTCCCTCAATTGGTGGCAGGGCCTATCGAAAGAGCTTCAAACTTATTATCACAGTTTGAGGTCAGGCGTACTTTTCAATACAATAAGAATGTGGATGGATTACGATTGATATTGGGAGGGCTTTTTAAAAAAATGGTCATTGCAGATAATTGCGCATTGGTCGTTAACTCAATTTTCGAAAATTATCACGATCAATCCGGAAGCACATTGTTTTTTGGGGCAGTATTCTTTGCTTTTCAGATCTATGGAGATTTTTCCGGTTATAGTGACATTGCTATAGGTACTTCCAGGTTATTAGGTTTTGACCTAATGAAAAATTTCAATTTTCCGTATCTGGCACAAAATCTGGCAGATTTCTGGCGCAGGTGGCACATTTCTCTTTCTACCTGGTTTAGAGATTATCTTTATATTCCGTTAGGAGGAAGCAGAGTATCAAAAGGAAGGCTGATCTTCAATATTTTTGTTGTCTTTTTGGTCAGTGGCCTTTGGCACGGAGCTAACTGGACATTTGTTCTTTGGGGCTTTATCCATGCATTGTTCGTAATTCCCGTAATTTTATTTTTAAAGAACAATGTCACGTATAGTAAGGATCGAAGATTACCAACATTTAGACAGTTCATTAATATTGGCGCTACCTTTTTTATAGTTGTGGTCGCCTGGGTGTTTTTTAGGGCTGAAACCATTACAGATGCCTTTCAGTATTTAAAGATCGTATTCTCAGAATCGCTCTTTACCATGCCTCATATTCCAAGAAGCGGAATTGTACTTCTTCTGGGGTATATGGTGTTAGAGTGGATACAACGTCATAAGGACCATGTTTTGGATATTGCATATATACGGTCAGGGTCACTGCGTTATGCCATTTATTATATCGTACTGTTTTGTGTGTTTTATTTTGCAGGAGATTTACAACCATTTATCTATTTTCAATTTTAGGAGATGAAGAAGATGTATAAAAAGACAATTATTTTTTTGCTCCCGGTTCTGCTGGTATGGGGAGCATTGGAGTTTTTTTATCGCACTACCGAAACAAATTACACCTATAAGCACAAGCAGATAATCACAAAATATGCCGACAGTGAAATCCTGTTGTTCGGAAATTCTCATGCTTTGTACGGACTGGATCCAGCCTTTTTTGAAAGGAAAACATTCAACATTTCAAATGTAAGCCAGAGCTTATATTTTGACGAATTACTTTTTAATAAGCATGCAAAGAACTTGCCTAATTTGAAAGCAATTGTTTTAACAGTTAGTTACTTCAGTTTATCGCAGGAAGATAATACTTCGGAAGACCTGTGGCGAAAATACTTTTACAGGCAGCAAATGGAGCTTGAGGTTCCTGTTATTTCAGATTTCGATGTAAAGAAGTATAGTGTCTCTTTGGCAAGGCGCTTTAATAAATCTGTAGAATTGTTTCAGGAATATATTGAGAAGGGAACCAATGTAAACTGTTTTGAGAATGGTTATGGAATGCAGGACGCTTCAGATATTGTAGACGATAAAGAAGAAATAACGCCTATAATTGTAAAAAAACATGAGGACGGCCTTAAGGATTTCACCACAAACACTAAGCGTCTTGAGAGAATTATCGAAGCCTGTAAACAGAATAGGATAACAGTTTTTTTAGTAGAAATGCCAGTTTATAAGACCTATTATGATTCTTTGAATTCTGAAAAGAAAGAGAAGATCACTTCAACACTTGAAGCTCTTGAAAAGAAATATGGTAATGCACATTTTTTAAAGTTATCTCAGGACGCCCGCTTTGAAGCTGCAGACCTGCGGGATGCGGACCATCTTACCAATAAAGGAGCCGAAAAATGCAGCAGGATACTTAATGATTATATAGAAGAAAGGCTCGAAAGAAATTAAACGGTTTTTTGAACAACTTCAAAGATCTGGTTCTCATCGCATTTAAGTGTTTTTGAAGGGTATTTTAGCAATAAAGCGTAATCGTGTGTTGCCATTAAAATGGTATTTCCATTTTTATTTATTTCCTGAAGTACTTCCATTACCTCGACACTGGTTTGCGGATCCAGATTCCCGGTAGGCTCATCTGCTAAAATTAACTCGGGGTCATTCAATAAGGCACGTGCAATAGCAACTCGTTGTTGTTCTCCACCCGATAGTTGATACGGATATTTAAAGCTTTTGGTTTTCATTCCTACTTTATCCAAAACCTCATTGATCTTGTTTTCCATTGCGGCTTTATCACTCCAACCTGTTGCTGTTAGTACGAATAACAGGTTGTTATGTACGGTACGGTCATTCAATAATTTAAAATCCTGAAAGACAACTCCCAGCTTCCTCCTTAAAAATGGAATGTCCTTTTCTTTAAGGCTGGGCAGGTCGTAACCAACGATTTCACCCTCTCCTTTTTGAAGGGGCAGATCGCCATAAAGGGTTTTCATGAAACTACTCTTTCCGGTACCTGTTTTACCAATTAGATAGACAAATTCTCCTTTTTCAACCGTTACGGAAACATCTGAAAGAATAAGATTTTCTCGTTGAAAAATTGAAGCATTCTTTAAGTATAGAACAGGTTTGGACATAGATTAAATAAATTAAGATCAATAAAAACAAATGTATTACAAAGTGTTTGTTTAAAAGAGCCTTTAGTTAAATTTTTAATGGATGTTTTTCAGTTTTACCATCAAACGTTATCTTAACAGTAATTATTCTTGAGTTGGATGCCTCTATAGGTAGTTTTTTTTCACCCGGAAATGTAAAGGATCTACTTCTAATTATTTTTCCGTTAGAGTTTAGTACCTGTACTTTGTATTTTCCTTTATCTTTTCTTTTATTGGTTGGTGGGTTTAGAACAACACTTTTTGTGTTTTTGTTATAAGTTGCCCTGAACTCTTTTTTTGCTTTAGAAGTATTATTGTTGCTATTGGTATTATTTCCTGGCCTTTTTTTCTTGTAAACCGTATCATATTCTTTAGGCGGGGATGGAAAACACTCTTCTGTTGGCAAGTTTGGGCCGATACTCAATTTAATGGTCGCATCTGTAGTGGTTGGCCTTAAAACAGTATTTGGTTTCAATACTATGGCATTACGCGCTTTAAAATCTACACTGGAAGAATCTCTGAAGGTTTGATTTCTTATAGTAATAGTATGCGGTGCATTTTCAAGCTTAAAGTTAAAACGATAAAAATCACGCCCACTAATTTCCACATTCCCAAAAAGTTCTTTGGTCTCTCTTGCCATTTTCACGGCTCTGTAAGCATCCACCCGGCCGGCTCCTAACTGTGTTTTAAATCTTTCATTTCCCGGAAGGTTCTCTATTTCTTCGGCAGACAATTTCAAGATACTCTCTACTTCATATGAAGAAAGACAATAATTCTCCGACCAGATAAGGCCAATTACCCCGGTAACAAAAGGCGCAGCAGCCGAAGTCGCTCCACCTACTTTATTCTCTCCATAACATATATGGCTCCCTAATAAATATGTTTCTGCAGGAGCGCAGATATCTACTGCATTGTTCCGCTGCATTCCCCATTTGGTATATTTTGGATAGATGCTACCATCTTCATTGAATCCATATTCCCTTAAGTGACGGTCCTTTAATTTGTGCGTTGCTTTTTTTCCTTCCTTACCTGTAAAAACATATTCTTCTTCAGTATCATAGATAGAAAAAACACCGGTGACCGAAATCACTTTTTCAAAAGAAGCCGGATACACATAATCATCGGGAGCATAGTCATCGCCATTACAACCTTTTGCATTTCCTGCTGCAGCAACAATGAGTATGCCGTCATCATACAATTCGTTAATTCTTGCTTCAATATTTTCGTGGTAAGGACCCATATTACAAAACACCCAGCTGGTATTGATCACTTTTGCCCCAGCGGCTACCAGATCTTCAACATATTTAAAGCTTCCATAACGTATGGTGATAACATCACATTCCGGACATATTCCCGGCCTTCCATATGCATTGTCCATGGAAGCAATGGCAATTCCGGCTATATTTGTACCGTGGGCACAATTCATACCAACATTAGCATTGCTATAGGTTAAATAATTAGAAACCCGCCCCTTCATATCTGCATTGGTAGAGTCGATCTTTGCATCTGAGATGCCAATGACAACTTTTTTGGAGCCTCTGGTGATTCCCCAGGCTTTTGGAGCATTTATTTGGTCCAGGTCATACAAAGGATTTTCTGTCCCTAAATTTTCCGTTGGACTGGTACTTCCGTAGTCATTGGGGTAAAAAGGTTTTTCATCCGGATAAAATTGATCTATTCGGGTATATTTTTCAGGGAAATTATACTGCAAGGCACCCAATAACTCTACTTTGTTGGTCACAATGGTATATACATTTTTTAGAAGCACATTATTGGTATTAGGGAACGCCCTTCCAAAATCAAATACCTTGTATTGAGCGTATATTTCTGTTTCTTTCGCATTGTTAGCATTTGTAACCAATACCGTCCCATACGCATTTTTTGAAACGGTCAGTAATTCGCCATCTTCAATATTGGTATGGAAATAATATCTTTCTTCCGGTTCGGGCTGTGAAAGAGAGATAAAAGAAGAAAAAATGAAAAGGAGAGATAAAAAAGCTTTCATTCTTATTTTTCTTTCTGAACAGTACTTAATTTTTCTTCTAAAGCATCAATTTGCTCTTGTTGCTGTAGCGTATAGATAGTTAGTTCTTCTATTTTCTGAAGCAATAAAAGATTCATTTCTTTTAAAGGGAGCCCATCTTTTTCTATGGCTGACGCAGAAGGAATATTCGGCAAATGATGGTGCTCTTCTATAAAGACAGCAATTTCCTGTAATGAAAGTAAAGTATACTCGGGTTTTAGTGTAGAGACGCCTTCAAAATACTTCTCAAAAACATAATCCGGTGCTACGGCTCCGTTGAGGTCGACCAATACTTCCTGGGTGTGGATCTTTCCCTTAACAGTAAGTAATTCGTCGGGCCTTTCGGTTCCAATACCTATCTTACCGTTTCTCTCGGTCATATTTTTAAATTTATTTCTTTGTGCGAATGTAGTAGCAGAAAGCAAAACCAGGCCAATAACAAGAAATTTTTTCATTATCTGAATTTTATAAATGATATAACTTTAAAAGTACAGTATTTTTTTAAAGATGTAATCTTAAAAAAAAATTAATGTTCTTAACATAAGAATTTATAGATAAATTCATAATTTAGATACTCTCCCCGATTATAATACATAAGAAGTTTGTTGACTGGAATAATAATGGAATTGCATTAAAGACCTGCAATTGCACTGAAATATTCTGTCCCAACTTGATCGAATTTTATTATTAACTTAACTATATCATTATGAGAAAATTAATTTTTTTTACCACAGCACTTCTTTGTTTCAACCTTTCTTTTGCACAAACACGGGCACTCCCCCAATGGAACGGTGCAAATAATTCAACAGGAAATATTTACCGTAGTGGTAGTGTTGGAATAGGAAATACTAGTCCAACCGAGAAACTACATGTTACGGGAAATATACTTGCTCAAAAAGCAAATTTCAATAAGTCCCTGCCAAACGGTTCGCTCTTTCTAAACGTTTCCGACCGAAATGGGCAATGTAATGTTTTACGTGCGGGAACCACTTTATCCTCGACCGGGAGTATTTTTAATTTATTGGATATTCCTGAGTCTAATTTAGATGCCCAAGCACAATCATTTATGGGTATCGAAGACCGAAACTATAAAAGTAGGTTTAGATTCTATGCCAATACCGGTGGTTCCAGTGAACAACTATATTATGATAAAAATCAATCTTCTTTTTACAGCCTAAAAGAAGATGGAAGCGGGAATGTATTTCTGCAGTTACCTAAGACCAATTCGTATGTGACCATTGGAACAACTTCGTATCAGGATGGAGCAGATATTTACAGACTCTCTGTAAACGGGAGAGTTCGTGCCGATGCTGTTAAGGTCTATACTACCTGGGCGGATTTTGTTTTTGAAGAGGATTATGAACTACCAACTTTAAAAGAAGTTGAGGAGCATATTAACGAATATGGACATTTAAAAGATATTCCAAGTGCTAAAGAAGTTGAAGCTAATGGCATAGAGCTGGGTGAAATGAATAAACTCTTACTTCAGAAAATAGAAGAACTTACATTATACCTTATCGAAAAGGATAAAGAAATGGATGCACTAAGCCAAACTGTACGTGAATTGAAAGCAAAATTAAATAATTAAAAAGGAGATTATGAAAATGAAGCAATTTTTGACGCTGTTCATAGTCCTTTTTTGTGCATGTAACTTTAATTGTTTTGCACAAAACCATCAATACTATGTTCGAGCCATAAGTCATGATTTTGAACCAAAACTGGAACACAATGGAACTTCTTTGATTTATAAAGGGAGAGATGAAGTTTTAAAAGACCTATTCGATACTAATACTATCTATGTTTTTGAAAAAGCTTTTACAAACTCATCAAAATCAAATTTACAACGTACTTTTTATGTTGAAACAGATTCATCTAATTCACTGGACGAATTTATAGTAGAAGCCGCTTCTTTTTTTGATTATGGGGAATATTTAGGAAACTTTACTGCTGAACTGGCATATCATTATCCAAATGACTATGGGTTAACAAGCCCGGTAACTAATCTTGGTCTACCGGTATATTTACATTACTTAGACTATATAAATGCTGCTATGGCTTGGGATGATGATTATACTACAGGATCTAGTGATATTAAAATAGGTATCTCCGATGGAGGACCATTGTTTGTAAATAATCTGGAGTTTATAGGTAAAAATGAAATTCTTCCAAATGCAACTAATAGTACAAATCCAAGTGTGATAGGTCATGGAAATGGAGTAGCTGGTATTGCTGCTGCCAGAGGAGACAATGGGCATGATATAACCGGAGTTTGCTACGACTGCAATATAATGATGAACGGTTATGGTAATTTTAACCGAATATTGGAACTTGCTAATGCCGGAGCAGATATTATTAATTGTAGTTGGGGTGTACATAGAACAACACCTTCACCCACTGAGCAGGAATGTATTGATGAAATTGCTGCAAGTGGAACGGTTATAGTTGCAGCTTCTTTTAATCTAAGATCCAATAGCAATGGAGAAGTCTATAACTATGATTATTTATACTATCCTGCATCTTATAACAATGTAATTTCTGTGGCCGCAGTTGCTCATATCAATGATCTTATATGTGACAATATTGAGATTGTTGGAGGGATTCCAATAATCAGAAGTCCAAAAGATTATGTAGGAGCGAAAGTAACTTTTTTTAACAATGCATATGATTGTACACAACCACTTGAGGATCAGGTAGAAATTTATCGTAAATCAACAACTATTTTAAATAATAAGGTAGATATATTGGCACCATCCGGTGGTATGTTTAGTTATGGTTCCTATCTAGTTACTGGTGTGATCAGTTATCAAGGGGATACAGGGCTTGCAACCTCTAATGCAACGCCACAGGTTAGTGGTACTGTAGGGCTCATGAAAAGTTTGAACAATTGTTTAAGTTTCAATGAAGTTGAATCAATTTTAAAAATTTCGTCAAAATATATTGGAGATATACCCGCAAATCAACACTCTTACTATAATAACAAGTTTGGATCGGGAGGTTTGAATACCGGTAAAGCTGTAGCATTAACAGATGCCTTAATGAATGAATATGGCAGTGTTGCTTACCTGGAGGACCAAAAATTTTCCCGCTGGGATTTTGTGTTCAATGGAGTTTCGGAGAATATTGTGATGCGTAACCAGGAATTTAAAGACACTTCAACAGTAACTGTTACAGCTAAAAATGTTATTACTCTGGAAGAAGGTACATTACTTGAGCCGGGAAGTAGTTTTACGAACCCACCTATGGATGGATTTGCACTTTTTGAAATAGACCCTTCACTCGTAATTTCTTGTCCGCCTACAACATTGAGGCAAAATAGAAATCCTGATAAAGACACTGAAGTAGGCCTGGCAGAACAACTTTTTGTTATCTACCCAACAATAGTAGAATCTGAAATATCTATTACAAAAGAGGAAAGAACAGGTGATAGAATAGAAGAGGTAAAAGTGTATAATATGTTAGGTATAGAGGTGTATGGTTTTGAGAATTTGAACCATTACCATCTTACCTTTGATCTATCTCAACTTAGTACGGGAATCTATATTGTGAAAGGACTCAGTACGGATAACAAAGTTCTTTTTACCAATAAAATAATTAAGAAATAGCATTATTTTAATTGACCATGAGTAAAATAGGGGCTACGGCCCCTATTCTTATGTAGAGACATAAAATCTAAATATACTTATACCAAAAATCTAGCGTTATTAACAAAGTTGGAAGCACGAAGTATGAAGCCTTGAGAGAATATAAATACAAAACCGGCACCGATGCATCGGGCTGCTATAATTGTTTATTTAAATGTTAAAAACTTCAGTCTTCAATCTTCAGTCTTTGAGCTTAAGATGTATCTTTATACTAGCAATAAAACGTGATAAAAATGTTTAAAAACCTCGTAGCTTTTACCCTTTTCCTACTTATTTCTTTTTCCTCGATTTCACAACAAACGGCTGTTTTTACAAACGACCTTGTTGATTATAACAAAGCTTTGGAACTATATAACAATAATCAGTTTCTGGCAGCCCAAAGCCTGTTCGCTTCGGTAAAGAACGATGTAAAAGATGAAACCATAAAAGGCGATTGTGCGTACTACATTGCAAACTGTGCAGTGCGTCTTAATCAACAGGATGCAGATGCTTTGGTTGAAGAGTTTGTCAACGAATATCCAACAAGTATCAAACGGAATGATGCTTATGTGAATGTGGCAAACTACTATTTTGAGAACGGGAAATATTCTCATGCACGCAAATGGTATGATAAGGTAGATGAAGGAAGTATTCCGCGTGGCGAAAGAGACCGTTTCAACTTCAATAACGGTTATGCATATTTTAAGAATAAGCGCTATAACGAAGCAAAAAAATACTTCAACAGGGTTAGCACTTCCCAGAAATATGGCTCTCAGGCAAAATACTATTTGGGTTTTATTGCATATGAAGGTGATGATTACGAAGAAGCCAACGAACTTTTTGAAGAAGTAAAAGATGAAGAACGCTATGCAGAAGGGTTGTCCTACTACCAGGCAGATATGAACTTTAAACTTGGAAATTTTCAAAAGGCGATCGATATGGGCAAAGAGCAGTACGATAGCTCCAGCCCAAAGGAGAAAAGTGAACTTTCGAAGATCATTGGTGAAAGTTATTTCAACCTTGGAAAATATGCAGAAGCCATTCCGTATCTAAAAGATTATAAAGGGAAGCGCGGTAAATGGAACAATACAGATTACTACCTTTTGGGCTATGCTTACTACAAGCAGGGTGAATACCAAAATGCAATCAATGAATTCAATAAAATTATAGACGGAAGAAACGCAGTGGCGCAAAACGCATATTACCATTTGGCAGAATCGTATTTGAAACTGGACCAAAAACAACAAGCTTTAAATGCGTTTAAAAATGCCTCAGAAATGGATTTCTCCGTAGAAATACAAGAAGATGCCTGGCTAAATTATGCAAAGCTCAGTTACGAGATAGGGAATAGCTATAAAAGTACACCACAGGTGATTCTATCTTTTATAGAAGCCTATCCCAAGAATCAAAACAATGACGAGCTAAAAGATCTGTTGATCGATTCGTATATCACTTCAAAGAATTATAAAGCAGCTATCGAATTGCTGGAAAATAACAAGTCCTTTGAAAACAAACTGGCCTATCAAAAGGTAGCTTTTTACCGTGGTGTCGAATTGTATAATGAAGGCAAATACAGTGATGCCATCAATTATTTTGATAAGTCATTAAAAGAACCACGCGATAAGACATTTACTGCCAGGGCCACCTATTGGAAAGCGGAAAGCGACTACCAGCTTTCAAATTTTGATGAGGCATTGATAGGGTACAAGCAATTTTTGCAATTACCGGGCGCTACGGGAACACCCGAAATGGAGAACAGTAAGTACAATCTGGCATATAACTACTTCAAACTAAAAAATTATTCCGAAGCCATTAATAATTTCAAATTGTACGTGGAATCCTCTTCGGCAGACGGAGCCCGAAAAAAAGATGCTTTTTTAAGACTGGGAGATAGTTATTTTGTAAGTAGCCAATACTGGCCGGCAATGGAAAATTACAATGCTGCCATTGAATTGGGAACACCGGATGAAGACTATGCGGCATTCCAAAAAGCGATCAGCTATGGTTTTGTAAACCGTACACAAAACAAGATAGACGAATTAAATGCATTTGCAGGAAAATATCCAAGATCTGTATATCGCGATGATGCCCTGTATGAGCTGGGAAATACTTATGTGGCACAAGACAGGACAAATGATGCTATCGCCACCTATGATAAATTGATCACACAACTTCCCAATAGCAGTTATGTCTCGCGGACACTTCTAAAGAAAGCATTGATCTATGACAATACCGGGAAAAGTAGCGAAGCTTTAAATATTTTCAGAAGAGTTACAAACGATTTTCCTTCTACACCGGAAGCATTACAGGCAGTGGCTTCGGCAAAGATCATTTACATTGACCAGGGAAGAGTGGACGAATATGCCAGCTGGGTAAATACATTGGATTTTGTAGAGGTAGAAGATGCAGAATTAGACGATGCCACATATCAGGCTGCGGAACAACCCTATCTGGAAAACAAACCGAAACAGGCCATCTCACGTTTTGAAGATTACTTAAAACAATTTCCAAGCGGGCAACATGCATTACAAGCTCATTTTTATCTCGGACAATTATATTTTGCTGAAAATGCTTCGGAAAAAGCCATTTCGCACTATGCTTTTGTAGTAGATAAGGAACGTAGCGAATTTACAGAGCAGGCTTTGGCACGTATTTCAGAATTGCATTTGGCCGATAAAGACTACCAAAATGCATTGAAGTATCTGAAGCGACTGGAAACTGAAGCTGATTTTCCACAGAATATCATCTTCGCCCAAACCAATAGTATGAAGGCAAGTTATGAGTTAAAAGAATATGCAGAAGCAGTTGCCTATGCAGAGAAGGTACTTCAAAATTCAAAAATTGACAACGCCATTAAAAGTGATGCGCAGATCATCATTGCTCGTTCAGCTATAAAGACCGGAGATGAAGAAAAAGCGAAAACAGCGTATGCTGAAGTTGGAAAAATTGCCACCGGACAATTGGCAGCAGAAGCACTTTATTATGATGCTTATTTTAAGAACAAGGAGGGAGATCACGAAGCTTCAAATACTTCGGTGCAAAAACTGGCAAAAGATTTTAGTGGTTACAAATATTATGGAGCTAAAGGTTTGGTATTGATGGCCAGGAATTTCTATGCATTGGAAGATGCTTACCAGGCAACCTATATTTTGGAAAGTGTGATCAAGAATTTCACCGAATACCCAGATGTAGTAGATGAGGCCAAAGCCGAATTAGCAGTGATCAAATCAGCAGAATCTAAAACAAACTCATCTGTGGAAACAGATGGAAATTAAGCCCATTTCAATAATAACATACCTAAACATATGTCATACAAACGTATTGCTTCACTTACTATTTTAGTATTTGTTTTATTCACGGTTACAAGCTTCGCTCAGGATGAAGACGACCTGGGGACAGAAGTTGTAAATATTGTAAAACCTTATACTCCTACTATTTCCGATGCTTTTAAGGTAAAGGAAACCCCTGTGTTAAATGATTCGGTAACAACCCAGAAAAAAGAAGTGTTGTACTCTATTTTTTCGGTTCCGGTGGCTTCTACATTTACACCGGCAAAGGGAAAGGCTGCCACAGTTGAAAAGGCAAAACCCATAAAACTGTATGATAATTATGCAACATTGGGCTTTGGAAATTATACAAGTATTCTGGGAGAATTGTACAGCAATTTTGAAATAAGCCGTACAGATAATGTAGGATTCTTTTTTAGGCACAACTCATCACAGGGAGGAATTGATGGCATTCGCCTGGAAGATAAGTATTATGATACCAGCCTGGATGGTAATTATACAAGCAGACAGCGTGATATCTCTTACCGATTGGATGCAGGGATCAAACATCAATTGTTCAATTGGTATGGATTGCCCGAAAGTTTTGCAAATGCTTCAGATGAATTTATTGCAGGGATCGATGCGCAACAGACCTATTTTAGTGGTAATGTTGGTGGAAGCCTGGCATTGGATGATTCCTTTTTTGAAGGAATTGCAGCTAACATCCGGTATTTGGGAGATGCATATTCTTCTTCAGAATTCAATATCACTGCGCAACCGGAATTCTCATTTCCGGTAACAGATTTCACATTAAAAGTGGATGGAGATGTGGATTACCTTACGGGAAGTTTCGACAGAAATTATTTCGCCGAGATGCCTATAAATTATAGTTTTCTAAACGTAGGCGTGGCTCCGTCGTTGGTTTATGTAAATAACGACCTTACACTGTCACTGGGAGTTGCGGCTTATGCGAGTATGGATATGGAAAATAGTGAGAGCGACATATCTATTTATCCGCGTGTTAACGTTTCATATCGTTTGGTGGATGAATTATTGATCGTCTACGGAGGTGCGGACGGTGGAGTAAACCAAAATAGCTATTTCAGTTTTAAAGAAGAAAACCCCTTTGTTTCGCCAACTCTTAATATAATGCCTTCCAATAATTTATATGATGCTTTTGGAGGTTTAAAAGGGAAGCTTTCCAACTCGGTAGGATATAATATTAGGGGTTCTTATGGAAAAACGGAGAACAAGGCATTGTTTCAGATAAATCCTTTGAACGATGTAGCGCCAACAGAAGACTATCAATATGGAAACTCATTTCAGGTAGTCTATGATGACATTAATACATTATCCATATTTGGAGAATTGAAAGTGGAGGTTTCTGATAAATTTTCATTGGGGATCAACGGAGAGTATTTTAGTTACGATACGACCAACCAGGCACAGCCATGGAACCTTCCGGAATTAAAAGCAACCGTATTTTCAAATTTCGACATTACCGAACAACTCTACGGAGGTGTTTCATTGTTTTATGTTGGGGAACGCAAGGACCAGGTGGTTGTTTTTAGCTCTCTCATAGATCCTTTTCCTACAGAGGTCACTTTGGATGGCTATATAGATGCTAATGTACATTTAGGCTATAAAGTGAACGACCGATTGTCTGTCTTTGCCAAAGGAAGTAATTTATTGAGTGATGATTATCAAAAGTGGTATAATTATCCCGTATTAGGTATTCAAGGATTACTGGGTGCTACGTATAAGTTCGATTGGTAAAAATGCATTAAAATGATTCGATTATTACCCACATTTGGAATTCTTCTTTTTGTGGGTTTGTTTTTTATTGCAGCTTCTATGTATCCCGGAGGCTCTCAATTCAATCCAAATTCAATAGGTTTTAGCTGGGCGGGTAATTACTGGTGTAATTTATTATATGAAGAAGCCATCAATGAAGAAACTAATCCGGCAAGGCCCATTGCAATAGCCGGCATGGGATTTCTATGCGGAAGCCTGGCATTGTTCTTTTATATGTTTCCCAAGTATTATCCTCTAAATAAAATTTGGGATCGTATCATACAAATCAGCGGTGTTTTATCAATGCTGTTAGCAGCGTCCATTTCAACTGAGCACCATGATATTATGACTACATTGTCAAGCCTTTCCGGCCTATGTACTCTTGTGGGAATTTTGATAAGTTTATACAAAAATAAGCTTAGGGGATTTATGTATACTGCAATTTTCTGTATAGTTTTACTGGGTGTGAATAACTATATCTATTATTCTGAAAATTACCTGTATTACCTGCCAATAATTCAAAAAATAACATTTGCGGTGATATTGCTATGGGTAATAACATTAAATTTTAGTTTTTTAAAACGAACTCCGCTTCTTAAGAATTAATTTTGTTCTTTTTTTTACTTTTACTGAAACCATTCCAAATGAAACAGCTGCTCTTTTTCTTTTCTATTTTATTAATTTCTTGTGCACCGGATAAGATTCCTGCAGACCTATTGGTAAAGAACGCAAATATTTATACGGTCAATGCTACTTTCGACACTGCTAAAGCTTTTGTGGTAAAAGATGGAAAGATCCTGGAGATAGGTAGAAAACCCGAACTAGAGTTAAAATATAAGATTGCCGAAACCTATGACGCAAACGGAGGAACCATTGTTCCAGGGCTAATAGATGCACATGCGCATTTATTTAATTTAGGGAAAAAGCTTCAAAATGTAGACCTGGTAGACACTAAAAGCTTTGATGAGGTTTTGGAGCGTGTTGTCGATTTTCAGAAAGAAAAGAATGCAAATTATATTATTGGGCGAGGCTGGGACCAGAATGATTGGGAATATAAAGAGTTCCCTGACAACACAAAATTAGATTCGTTGTTCCCCGATACTCCGGTTGCATTGACCCGTATAGACGGCCATGCCATGTTAGTAAATTCTATAGCTTTGGAATTAGCGGGTATTACTTCAGAAACAAAAATGGCAGGAGGCGAAGTGATACTTGAAGATGGAAAATTAACAGGCATTTTAGTTGATAGCCCCATGACATTAGTGCGAAATACATTTCCGGCGATGACCTCTGAATATATTGCCCAGGCTTTAAAGGATGCTGAAAGAATATGCCTGGAATTAGGGCTTACCACTGTGAACGAAGCAGGTTTGAACAGACAGGTCATTGAAGCTATTGATAGTTTGCAAACTGTAGGAGAGATGTCATTACGAGTCTACGCTATGGTAAGTAATACAGAAAAGGACCTGACTCATTTTTTAAATAAAGGTATTATAAAGACAGACCGTTTGAATGTACGATCGGTAAAAGTATATGGTGATGGTGCTTTGGGTTCACGTGGCGCTGCTATGCGGGAGACGTATAGTGATAAACCGGAACATTTTGGCGCTATGATAACCCCTATGGAAGAAATGAGATCCCTGGCCAAAAGAATTGCCGCTGCGGGGTATCAAATGAACACGCATGCAATTGGAGATTCTGCAAATGTTTCAATTTTAAATGCTTATAAAGAAGTTCTAAAAAACAAGACGGATGCACGTTGGAAAGTAGAACATGCACAGGTGATAAGTCTTTCAGATTTTGACCTATTCTCAAAAAACATAATTCCTTCGGTTCAGCCTACACATGCTACCAGTGATATGTACTGGGCAGAAGACCGGGTGGGGAGTGAAAGAATTAAAGGTGCTTATGCGTATAAAACATTATTGGATAAAGCCGGGATCATTGTTTTGGGAACCGATTTTCCTGTGGAAAAAGTAAATCCGATGCATACATTCTATGCAGCGGTGGCCAGAAAAGACCTGAAGAATTACCCCGAAGAAGGTTACCGTATGGAAGAAGCTTTATCCAGGGAAGAAACTTTAAAAGGAATGACGATCTGGGCGGCATATTCCAATTTTGAAGAGGGTGAAAAGGGAAGTATTGAAGTAGGCAAATATGCAGATTTTACAGTTTTGGAAAAAGATATTATGACAATTCCTATCGACAGTATACCCAATATAAAAGTAAAGGCGACATTTATAGATGGTAAAAAGGTGTATGGAGGAGAATAGTTATTTGTAAAACCTATTACTTACCTCCTTTTGCTTGCAGGTCGGCAATACAAAGAGGGTCCATTGCAGGAACCTGATTTAAACTTCTCAGCATGGTTTCAACTTGATTTCGGTTACTACTTTCAAAATACATTAAGCATTCTTCTACAATGCAATGTTTTAGATGCGCAGCATCTTCATGGTCCGTGTGAATATCATCGTCCTGAATATTCACTAATCCCAGAATATGGCCAAATTCATGTTGTAAAGTAGTGGTTTCCAAAATGGTAAGGTCAATATTGGGGTTAGAGTTAACAAAATCTTTGATTGTCTTTTCATAAACCACTATCGATGTGTTTTGATACGCGGTCCCCAGTGTTACTGTTGTATTGGTGTCGTTAGAAGAAGAACCGTTAGAAAAGAAAACAAACACCGCAATAGTAGTACCGGTTGTATACTTTGTCCTGTTTGTATTTTCAATATCTTTTATTTCTTCAAGACTGAATGGAGCTCCATCTGGCGAATCAATTACATTTTCAATAAAAGTTATATCTCCGGACTTATTGAGCCTTTCATTCAAAAAATTTCTGAAGTTGGCGATCGTAGCATTTGTAGGCCTGTAAGTAGAAGCGAATACAAATTCTACTGTTAAATTTGTATAGATATCGTTAGACAAGAGATCTTCTGCAGAAGCTCCCAGCTCCTTTCGGTTTTCCGCTTTGATGTCATCCACCGCCGAAGCTTCATCGTCCTTTTTACAGGCAGTAACTCCTATAAAGACTAGTAAAATAAACAATAACTTGATACGGGGGTGCTTCATTTCTTAATTTGTATTTTTGGCAAAATTATTGTTAATGGTACAACATTCCACAATAATAGAAAATTTTGAATATATGAAAATACGATACTTGTTTTTAACGCTCTTTTTAACGATTTGTTTTTCTGTCACTGCACAAGTCGATTCCTTTCAGCAAGATATTATAGATTACCTCAATATTAATGGTACACCTCAGCAATATGAAGGAGCATATGAAGAGATGTTCAATTTGCTGAAAAAACAGTTTGCTTCGGCAAATGTACCTGAAGAATTCTGGACGAATTTATATCAGGGAAAAGAAAAAAGCGTAGATGAGGTCATTGCGTTTTTAACTTTTGCGTACCGAAAACATTTCACCCGGGAAGAAATTGCAGAGATGAAAGAATTCTATGAAACCGAAGCTGCTCAAAAAATGGTTTTACAATCCGGGGACCTTTCTTCCGAAGAAAATGAAAAAATTGCCGCTTTCTTCAATAGTGAAATTGGAAAAAAGATCGAAGAAAAGCGAGATGCACTTTCCGAAGATATTGCAGAGATCTCCGGACATTGGAGCCGTGATCTTTTTTCTGAAAAAATGAGTGCACTCGTTAAAGCAGGATATTTTACACAGCACTAATTCTCGCTAAGTAATCATAATTCTCTCCGCGTTCCAGTACTTCAAAGGACAAACTATTTGAAAGACAGGCTTGTTCAAAAATTTGCTCGTCCAGGTATAGACAATCAAAAGGTTCACTGGTTTCTTGCTTGTATCTTATGATAAACTCAAGTTCTCCGTAATAGCGATCTCCGGGAATCCAGACGCCGCCATCATCTCCTTCATCATACATATATTTCAGGTCACTGGAGTCAATAAGTATTTGCCCGGAAGGAGTCAGCAATGTTTTCAAATGCTGAAGATATTGCGCAACTTTTGAGATCTTCTGAAAGAGCCCCGAACCGTTCATCAACAGTAAAATAGTATCAAATTTCTCATCTTTTAATTCGAAGAAATCCATGTGCCTGGCATCTTTTACACCTCGAAGCCTGGATACTTCAACCGCTCCTTCGGAAATATCGATTGCAGTAACTTGCAACCCCCTTTCCTGAAGATATAATGCATGGCTTCCGGCACCACAACCTATATCGAGCACTTTTCCCTTTGCCAATTGTAATGCTTTTTGTTCCATCTTAGGCATTTCAGCAAAATTCCGGAACATATAAGGCAACGGTAAGATATCTTCCTCACTTATATTGGTTTCGGTGATGATGTCCTCGGTATAATTTCCGTGGAAATAATCTAACAATGCTTTGCCAATGATGTCTTTCATTTGCGTATTTTTGAAATATGGAGGAAACCCTGCAAAATCTCCCTCAGCGAGCCAAAGATACACATAACGAGAACAAAAAGTTCTTTACCAGGCTGAAGAAAAAACCACCAAAACAACTCGATTCGTTAATGTTAGAATTGCATGAGGCCGAATTTGAACGTACCGATTGCCTTACATGTGCCAATTGCTGTAAAACGACAGGGCCTTTGTTTACAGACAGGGATGTGGAGCGAATATCGAAGTATTTTAAAATGAAACCACAACAGTTCATTGAAAGCTATTTACGTGTAGACGAAGACAATGATTATGTGCTGCAAAGTGTGCCCTGTACTTTTCTGGGAGATGATAACTATTGTAGTATTTACAAAGTACGGCCAAAAGCCTGTCGTGAGTTTCCTCATACGGATAGAAGAAAATTCCAGCAGATAGCAAACCTTACTTTGAAGAATGTTGCAATTTGCCCTGCGGCATTTAATATTGTGGAAGAGATGAAAAGGCGATTGCCCTAATTTTTAGGGTACAACAGATATTTTTCACGCATTGCATCGTATTTTTCCAGGTCCCGAAGCCATGTTGCCCTGATTTCCCGGTAGGTATATCCTTGCTCAATTTGTTCCCGTAACTTTTTGGTTCCTGCAAGTTTGGTAAAGAAATCATTAAAAAAAGCAGGTTTTTTCCCGTAGCCTACATAGGCTTCGATCAGCCATTCCAAATTTATTTTGCCAGGTTTTTTGGCTCCACGAAGGTCCAATCCGTTGCATTGCTCTCCTTTAAACTTAGGGTATTTTGCACCTTCATTGGATTGTGGGGTGAATGTAAATGGAAAATACTCGGCAGGTAGGGTAGGAGCACCAAAGACCTGAAATTGCATATCTGTTCCCCGCCCTGCGCTCACAATAGTTCCTTCAAAAAAACATAGGCTGGGATATAAGTTGATAGCCAGATCATTGGGAAGGTTAGGAGAGGGTTTTACAGGTAATGAATAGTCACTGCCATGCGAGTAATTCTGCATTTTGATCACTGTAATATCACAGTTCACTTTATTGGCCAACCAACCTTCGCCATTGATCATTTGCGCATATTCGCCTATGGTCATGCCATGAACGACCGGTACGGGATGCATCCCTACAAAGCTTTTGTGTTCCGGTTCAAGGACAGGGCCGTCAATATAAGACCCGTTAGGATTTGGACGATCCATAATAATAAGAGGAATACCGGCTTCGGCACAAGCTTCCATAACATAGTGAAGTGTAGAAATATACGTATAAAAACGTGCTCCTACATCTTGAATGTCGAACACCATTATATCAATACCTTCCAGTTGTTGGGGAGAAGGTTTTTTGTTCTTTCCGTAGAGGGAAATAATAGGCAGGCCGGTTTTGGTATCGATACCGTCTTTCACCAGCTCTCCGGCATCGGCGGTGCCCCGAAAACCATGCTCCGGCGCGAAAACTTTTTTAATTGAAAACTGGAACCCTAAAAGTACATCCACCAGGTGTTTATGTTTTAATTTATAACCTCCGGTTGGATAATTGGAGTTTTTATTTGGAGCGTGTAGCGTATCGATGATAATTGATGTTTGATTTGCTACAATTCCTATTTTTTTGTTCTCCAAAAGGGCATAATACTTAGAAATCTGATTTGCACCGGTTATAATTCCTTTTTGAGCAGTGTCTTTTGTTTTTAACGTATCATGTGCTACAATTTCTTCGGAAGCTACAGCGTTAGTTTCTTTGTTTTGACTTCCACAGGAAAAACAAACAAGAACCCATAAGAAAAATGTATTTTTGAAAAAAGATAATCGCATATAGTAACCAGTGAATTTCGAATTTTTCATCGCCCGGCGCATCATTGCCGCCAAGGATTATAAAAGTAGTATTTCGGCACCAATAATAAAAATTGCCATTACCGCTATTGCCTTGGGGATCATTATGATGCTGATATCCATTGCTACGGGGGTTGGGCTTCAGAAAAAGATACGTGAAAAGGTTTCCGCTTTTAATGGAGACATCATTATTACCAACTTCGACACCAATTTCTCTAACGATTCGCAGATCCCCATATCAAAAAATCAGGATTTTTACCCAGAATTTACAACTGTTGAAGGAATAAAACACATACAGGTAACGGCCTTAAAAGGAGGTGTAATACGTACCGAAACAGATTTTGAAGGAGTAGTGGTAAAAGGAGTGGGAGAGGATTATGACTGGCAGTATTTTGAAGATTTCCTTGTAGAAGGTGAACTACCGGACTTTACATCAGATCTAAATTCGGATATATTGATCTCTTCTTATTTAGCCAATAGGTTACAGCTTGAAATAGGAGACAGAATAGTAACTTTCTTTTTAAATGATGATAGTTCTAAAGCACCCCGAAGCCGCGGTTTCACAATTACTGGGATTTATAGCAGTGGCTTTCAGCAATTCGACGAACAATTTTTAATTGCAGACATTCGGCACATTCAACGCCTTAACAAATGGGAAGAGGATCAGGTAGGTTCGTTTGAGATTTTTGTAAATGATTTTGATGAAATTGTTCCTATTGGCAATGCAGTCTATAATGAAACTTCAAGTACGCTCGATACGCAGACCATTCGGGATAAATACAATTCGATTTTTGAATGGCTGGACCTTTTTGATTTCAATATCGCACTTATTATTGGGATCATGATCTTGGTAGCGGGTATCAATATGATCACCGCTTTACTGGTGCTTATTCTTGAACGTACACAAATGATAGGGATCCTTAAGGCATTAGGCAGTAGTGACTGGAGCGTTCGTAAAGTATTTATTTATAATGCGATGTATTTGATTGGAGTTGGGTTGTTTTGGGGAAATGTAATAGGAATTGGTTTGTTGGTACTACAGCAACAGTTTAAATTATTTCCATTGGACCCAAATACCTACTATGTTACTGAAGCTCCTGTACATTTGGATATCGGCTATATTTTAGCTTTGAATGCAGGGACATTTGTACTTTGCCTGTTAATGCTTTTACTTCCTTCTTATATAATTGCTAAAATTTCTCCTGTTAGAGCCATTCGATTTGAATAATCGGGTGCTTAAGTCAAAGTGCTTTTGTACCTTTGCACCTTCGTACTCCTAAGCCTTGGCAGAGGGGTGTCACTAAAAAATTAGAATGGAATACGCAAAGAATATATTAGAGACCATTGGCAATACACCATTGGTAAAAATCAATAAATTAGCCGAAGACATTCCGGCTTTGGTACTCGCAAAATACGAAACATTTAACCCGGGAAATTCTACAAAGGACCGAATGGCATTAAAAATGATCGAAGATGCCGAAGCAGACGGAAGATTACAGCCCGGTGGGACCATTATTGAAGGAACCAGTGGTAATACAGGGATGGGGCTGGCACTTGCAGCTATTGTTAAAGGCTACAAATGTATTTTTGTGATCTCCGATAAACAATCCAAGGAAAAGATGGACATCCTTAAAGCTGTAGGTGCCGAGGTTGTCGTATGTCCAACAGATGTAGAACCGGACGATCCCAGGTCTTATTATTCTGTATCCAGGCGTTTGGGCGAAGAAACACCTAACTCCTGGTATGTAAATCAATACGACAACCCTAGTAATGCCAAAGCACATTATGAGAGTACCGGCCCGGAGATCTGGAAACAGACCGATGGCAAAGTTACCCATTTTGTTGTAGGTGTAGGGACCGGTGGTACCGTATCCGGGGTAGGAAGATATTTAAAAGAACAAAATCCCGAAATAAAAGTTTGGGGAGTAGATACCTATGGTTCGGTCTTTAAAAAATACCATGAAACCGGTGAATTTGATGAAAAAGAGATATATCCCTATGTTACCGAAGGAATAGGCGAAGATATCCTTCCGGAGAATGTAGACTTTAGTCTCATTGAAGGATTTACAAAGGTTACAGATAAAGATGCTGCTATTTATACCCAACGGTTGGCTAAGGAAGAAGGAATGTTTCTGGGTAATTCTGCTGGAGCTGCCATAAAAGGAGTATTGCAACTTAAGGAACATTTTACAAAAGATGATGTGGTAGTGGTCCTTTTCCATGACCACGGTAGTCGCTACGTAGGTAAAATGTTTAACGAGGATTGGATGAAAAAAATGGGCTACTTAGACTAGTTTTTTTGAAATCTATACAATTAGATCCTGCTTATTAAGCAGGATTTTTTATTTTTAACCGTTCTCTGAAACTGAACTCCCTCCAAATTATTCGAAAAATGAAAGAAGATTTCCTGCACTATGTGTGGAAGTTTCAAAAATTTGATGCGCGGGAGTTAACAACAATTCAAGGGGAGTCTATAGAAGTTATAAACCCCGGGCAGCATAACTTGAGTTCCGGACCGGATTTTTTTAATGCACAACTTTCTATTGATGATCAATTATGGGCAGGTAATGTAGAGATACATGTAAGGTCTTCTCATTGGTATGAACATCACCATGAAAAAGACGATAAGTATGATAATGTAATACTACATATTGTCTGGGAAAATGACACCGAAGTCTACCGGAAGGATAATACGCCAGTTCCTGCACTTCAATTAAAGGAAATAGTTAATAAACCCTCACTTGAAGCTTATGAAAACCTGTTTTCAAAAAAGCATATATGGATCAATTGTGAAAATGATCTTCCAAAGATTGATCCTTTTATCCTGAGTAACTGGAAGGAACGATTATATGTTGAAAGACTACAGCAAAAGGCTGAAATTATTTTACAGGAATTAAACATTACGAACAATCATTGGGAGGCGATACTCTTTAGAATGCTGTCCAAGAATTTTGGATTAAAAATAAATGGAGATGCATTTTTGAGTATTGCAAAATCCCTGGACTTTTCTGTTATAAGAAAAGTTAGCTGTGACCTGTTGGAGTTGGAGGCTGTACTTTTTGGACAGGCAGGTATGTTGGATAAGGATAAAGAAGACCATTATTTTATAAAACTTCAAAGGACATATGCCTATACGAAGTATAAGTTTGGGTTAGATAACAAAGCGGTTGTAGATCCCAAATTTTTCAGATTGCGTCCTTCCAATTTTCCAACCATTCGGCTATCTCAACTTTCGGTATTGTATCATACAAGACAAAACCTGTTCTCTGAAATTATTTCAGCAACAACACCAGATCAATTATATGCACTGTTCAATATATCCGCAAGTAGATATTGGGACACACATTATAATTTTGACCTTGCTTCGGTAAAACGAAAAAAAAGGTTAACAAAGAAGTTTATTGACCTGATATTGATCAATACCGTCATTCCAATAAAGTTTTGCTATGCATTACATACGGGAGAAAATATTTCTGAGGACCTGCTACAATTGGCTTCTGTATTACCTTCGGAGGAAAATTCGATCATTCAAAAATTTGATCAAATACTGCCTATCTCTAAAAACGCTTTGGAAAGTCAGGCGTTGCTCCAACTTAAAAATAACTATTGTGATAACAATCGCTGTTTGGATTGCGCTATTGGAAACTCAATAATAAAAGGTTAAAATTGCAAAGGAAATATTCAGTTAAAAGTAGTAATTTGCAACTATGTTACAGGCCATATATAAAATTCGCCATTATCTTGAAAAAAGGGGGTTTTATGTAAGCTCACGTTTGGCAGACCGTCTGGGAATGCGTGCAAAGAGTGTGCGTTTGTTCTTTATTTATGTGTCTTTCGCGACAATGGGTATTGGTTTTGCTATCTACCTGACGATAGCATTTCTATTGAAATTGAAAGATTTAGTGTTTACAAAAAGAACTTCAGTTTTTGATCTATGAGTAAGGTATTTCAATCTAAAATAACCGGAGCTTTATTTCTTCTCGTTCTTGTGTTCTTTGTAGGAGTCTTTGGCTTCAAATTTCTTTTTGAATACGAATACAATTGGATCGATGCGATTTACATGACCGTAATAACGATAACTACGGTAGGCTTTGGGGAACTACACCCTTTAAGTCCTGCCGAAAAGGTCTTTACTTCTTTTCTTATCCTTTCCAGTATTTTTATTGTGGGATATGCAATTAAAGTGATTTCCGAATATATTTTAAGTGCAAACAACATTGGTAATTTAAGACAAAAAAGAGTGGAAAATCAAATCAAATCCCTGGAAAACCATATCATTATATGTGGCTATGGGCGAAACGGAAAACAAGCTGCACAAAAATTACTCGCCTACAACCAACCGTTCGTAATTATTGAAAAAGATGAGGAAGTGATAAATCATTACTCCAATGAAGACTACCTCTTTGTACGTGGTAATGCCATTGAAGACGAAAGTTTAATAAAGTCCGGAATAAAGAAGGCATCTACGTTAATTTGTACTTTACCCAGTGATGCAGATAATCTGTTTATAGTACTGTCTGCCCGTCAAATGAATAATGGACTGAAGATAATTAGTCGTGCCACGGAAGAAACCAGTAACCAAAAGCTAAAGCTCGCAGGGGCCGACAATGTAATAATGCCGGATAGAATAGGTGGGGACCACATGGCTTCACTGGTGGTAGTGCCGGACCTGGTGGAATTTTTAGATAACCTTTCCGTATCCGGCGAACAGGACAGTATGAATGTTGAACAGATCTCTTTTGAGAAAATGTGCCCTGATGGTGTTGAACGTGCTATAAATGAGCTTGATGTAAGAAAAAAAACCGGTTGCTCTATCATTGGTTACAGGTCTCATGGTGGAGAGTATATAGTGAACCCGGAGCCTTCTATGCTGGTAAAGAAAAATTCAAAATTGATACTCATAGGCCGCCCCAACCAAATTGAAAATTTAAAACAATTGTATAACGTTTGAATATCCGTTAACAATTAAAAGGGCGAAAAATTTGAATTCACTACTTTTTTTTAGCATCTTGCTTAGCTGAAAAAAACAACGTCTCACTAAAACAACCAATTATGAAGAAATTTCTTCTTTCCTTTTTTACATTTTTAATTTCATTTGCATCATTTGCTCAAGAAGCTGCAGACAAAGGCTGGGATGAAAAAGTAAACGATTGGTTTACACCTATCTCAAACGCTTGGTCTGGATTTGTGTTTACTGCTGTTAACTTTACAGAAGATGTAAGTATGCCGGTTGTGATTATTTGGTTGCTATTGGCCGGTTTGGTCTTTACTTTAGTATTTAGGTTTGCCAATATTAGACTTTTTGGGGTTTCTATCAATATAGTTCGAGGTAAGTACGATGACGTAGATCATGTTACTGTAGATCCTATGGCAGGTGATCCAACACCTGGCGGTGATGCAATCGAAACAATCCGTGTAGAAGGCCATGATGGAGAGGTTTCTCACTTTCAGGCACTAACTGCCGCCTTGTCGGGAACCGTTGGCTTGGGTAATATTGCCGGAGTTGCTATTGCAATCTCATTAGGAGGCCCCGGTGCTACCTTTTGGATGATCGTTGCCGGACTACTGGGAATGTCCTCAAAATTCGTAGAGTGTACATTGGGTGTAAAGTATAGGGATGTTGGAGAAGATGGAACTGTATACGGTGGTCCCATGTATTATCTGAAAAAAGGATTAAAAGATGTTGGGAAAGGTGGCCTGGGTAAAATATTAGCTATACTCTTTGCGATCATGTGTATTGGGGGCTCATTTGGTGGTGGAAACATGTTCCAGGCGAATCAGGCAGCACAACAATTCAATACAATGATAGGTGCCGAATCTACCTCGGCAGGTGTTGTTTTCGGAATTATAATGGCAATAGTTGTTGCGATCGTTATTATTGGAGGGATAAAAAGAATTGGAAGTATTACTGAGAAGGTTGTACCATTTATGGTAGGAATATATTTCCTGGCAGCTGTGATCATAATTGTTGTGAATTTTGGAAGTATTGGTTCTGCTTTTGGTCAAATATTTGATGGAGCATTCAATGCTCAGGGGATTTCGGGAGGTATTCTCGGGGTTCTGATCATTGGATTCCAGAGAGCCGCTTTCTCTAATGAAGCAGGGGTAGGAAGTGCAGCCATTGCACACTCAGCTGTAAAAACCAAATATCCTGCATCAGAAGGTTTGGTAGCCTTGTTAGAACCATTTATTGATACGGTAGTAGTTTGTACCATGACTGCCTTAGTAATTATCATTACAAATGGTGATGGTAGTATTATGACCTATGGTGTTGCAGAAGCAGACGGGGTTTTAGCAACCTCAAAAGCATTTGCTTCTACCTTACCTTGGTTTCCATATGTACTAACGGTAGCAGTAGTTCTATTTGCATTCTCAACAATGTTGTCCTGGTCTTACTACGGACTTCAAAGTTGGATGTTCCTTTTTGGAAGATCAAAAGCTGCGGATTACACATTTAAAATTTTATTCTGCCTATTCATTATTGTTGGTTCGGCGGCAAGTTTGGGAGCGGTAGTAGGATTCTCGGACGCGATGATATTTGCGATGTCTGTACCTAACGTTATCGGTCTCTACTTCTTATTCCCGAAAGTACGTGATGAAGTGAAAAAATATATATCAGCCATAAGGGAAAAGAAAGCTGCAAAGGCATAATATATTTTGCTATATTAGAGCATAAATTCATCGCTCCCCGGTAACTAAAACCGGAATGCAATGAATCTAAATAACTTAAGATCCCATTTCGAGTTCAATAAACAACAGCGAAGTGGGATCCTTTTTTTGGTAGGAATTATTATTGCCTTATTGTGTATCTATTATTTTGTGGATGTTTCTGAAAAGAACATCCTTGATACATCTTCTGAAGAAATAGTAACAAGGCGATCTCAAATAGATTCCTTACGGGCTGCGGAAATTGAGAGCCGAAAACCAAAGGTATATCCTTTCAACCCCAATTTTATTACTGACCACAAAGCCTATATCCTGGGAATGTCTGCTGAAGAATACGACAGGCTCAAACATTTTCGGGACAAAGAACAATGGATCAACTCTGTGGCCGATTTTAAGCGTGTAACGAAGATTTCAGATTCCTTATTACAAGCTATAAGTCCGTATTTTAAATTCCCGGAATGGGTAACACATCCAAGATCCAAAAAGAAAAATCAGTCAAATAGTTTTACTGAAAGAAGTTATGCACAAAAAACAGACCTGAACAAAGCCACCGAAGCACAATTACAGGAAATAAATGGTATAGGGGAGGCGTTGAGTAAGCGTATCGTTTTATTTAAAGAAAAACTTGGCGGATTTACAGATGATGTTCAATTGAATGCAATATGGGGATTGGACAGGGCGGTGTCACAAAAAGTTTTAAATCGGTTCACAGTTAAGACGCCAACTCCCATTGAAAAGATGAATATCAATAGTGTATCGGCTTCAGATATAGCAACCATACCCGGAATTTCTTTTGAACTTGCCAAAAAGATCTGGGAATACAGAGTACTTCACGAAGGAATTAGTGACTTTTCAGAACTGGAAAAAATAGAAGGGCTGTCACTCCTTAAATTACAGCTAATTCAGCTATATTTGTACTTATAACCTAAAGCCCTTTTTAAGTGGTTTTTTAAAATAACGCGCTATGAAAACATACCTGAATCTTCTGGTGCTTACCACATTTTTGTTTGTAGGCTATGAAACCGAAGTTAATGATATTGATATCAACTACAAAGCAAATATTGATCTTAATATGGAGCCCCCAGTTCTTAACTTTGATGCCACTCATGATGATGAAGATATTCGTGATGGTTTAGATACTATGGCTAACGGCACAACTGTTAATTTCACCTCAGGGGTCACTTATGATATTGATGTTGATATTATTATTGAAGATAAATCGAACATAACCATAAATGGTAATAACGTAACATTTAGGTATATAACTGATGGGGTACGTTTTAAGATTGATAACAGTTCTACTATTGTCATAAAAGATTTGATTGTTGACAATCATACTTATAATACAAATGCAGAAGGAGGTAGTGGTTCACATACAGGGAGAATTATTGTGAACAACTCTTCCAGTTATGTTACTTTAGATAATATCGAAATGACAGCTCAAAAAGGGCGTAGCGGAGCTACTCAGGCTGTTCATCAAATTTTAATTGAAAAATCAGATCACATAACTGTTAAGAATTGTGACCTTGAAGAATCAAGTGGAGAACTGGTGCACTTATTGGCATCAACGGACTGTCTGGTCGAAGATAATAGAATGGAAGGTGGTTGGTCCGGGGTTGGAACTGCTGGTATATTAGATGGAGGGCAAGAAGTTTATGGAATTGGAAATGATATTATTGGTAATACAATTAGACATGCTACAACAGCATATATTACTATAAATGATCGTGGTGCCTTGGTTAAAGGGAATAATTTAAAAGATAGCCTTGGGGGTTATGGAGGGCCTGGGATTCGTTTTGGGCATAAGAATGGTACTTCAGAGTATGAATATGCGAGTAAAGCAAAATGCACCCTTAATATAATTGATGGTCTACTCGTTAATAATAACCCCAGTGGTAATTATGAGGCTGTTGCCATAAAAGTAGATTATACACAGACAACTATTGGGTCTAATGGATCAGATGGTAATTATTCTGATTTATTGATTGAAGATAATACCATTACCAATTGTAAAATAGGTGTAAAGGTGAGTAATCAACCAGGGCAATATTTAACAATTAAAGAGAATTCGATACAAACCACAGATCAGGCTATCGAACTATTTTCACCAGATTTAGACAAAGTAGGAAGTCTTGATCAGCAGAAGCCGCATGAATGTCTAGTTGAAGAAAATACTTTATTGAAATCTAATAGTAATGTAATTAAAATATATAATTCATCTATGGATTTAAAAAATAATGATGATATTGTATTAGCTTCAAATGATGAATGGCATAAAGCTGTTATTATTGGTCACGATACTTCCAATTTTTTGGTAGATTTTTCAAACGATATTGAAATTACCGGAAATACTTTTGATTTGAATGGTGATTTAGACACAGTTTTTTCTACAGGTATTTATTATTTTGATGCAAACATAGAAAACATGTCGATTAGTAACAATACCATTAATAATGGATATATAGGTATTTATGTGGGTGGAGAAAATACTTCAATTTCTAATAATACTATGGGGAATTTTAAAACTTGGCCAATTTATATAGTACCAGATTCTGCAAATACAAGTATAACTTTTAACGATGTTACTAGTTCAGAAAAATCATGTGTATATTTACTTAATACTAGTGGTTCTACTGTTCAATTTAATGATTTTGAAAAAACAGGAAGTCTTTATCCATATGCTGTATGGAAATCAGGTACAAATAGTAGTTGTACAGTTTCTAGTAATACACTTACCAATTTCACCAATCAGAGTAATTAATATATTATAAAACTGTTATACAATAGAAAAAAGAAATATGAGTATATACTTTACAGAAGAGCATGAATTTTTCAGAAAAAGCTTTCAGGATTTTTTACAAAAAGAAGTAGTTCCGCATATAGAGAAATGGGAAGAGACCGGACATATTGAACGCTTTATCTGGGAGAAGGTTGGAGAGATGGGATATTTTGGGATCAACTACCCGGAAGCCTATGGTGGGATGGACCTTGATTTGTTCTATACGGTCATATTTCTGGAAGAACTACAAAAAATAAACTCCGGGGGATTTGCAGCTGCGATGTGGGCACATGCCTATTTGGCAATGACACACCTTAACAAAGAAGCAAATCACGAACAAAAAGAAAAATATTTGGCTCCCAGTATAACCGGAAAGAAAATAGGATGCCTTTGTATTACAGAACCTTTTGGAGGCAGTGATGTTTCTGGAATGCGAAGTACCGCTGTAAAAAAAGGAGATAGCTATATTCTTAACGGCTCCAAAACATTTATTACCAATGGGGTACACAGCGATTATTTGATCGTCGCTGCAAAAACAGCACCCGAGTTGGGTAACAAAGGAATAAGCATTTTTGTAGTGGACCGGGACATGCCGGGTGTATCGGCTACAAAGCTGGATAAGTTAGGATGGCGAGCGAGTGATACCGGAGAGATCGCATTTGACAACGTTGAGGTTCCCGCAGAAAATTTGATGGGTGAAGAAAATCAGGGTTTTCCATATATCATGCAACACTTTGCGTTGGAACGGCTTGTGATGGCGATCAATGCACATGCCCGCAGTGAATATGCACTGGAATATACGATCCAGTATATGAAGGACCGTACGGCCTTTGGTCAATCCATATCAAAGTTTCAGGCACTGAGGCATAAAATAGCACAACTTTCTGCCGAGGTGGAAGTGTGCAAAACATTTAACTACGCGACAGCCAAACAGTTGAATGACGGTGAATATGTAGTGAAAGAAGCAACGATGGCTAAGTTAACCTCTACTAAAGTTGCGGACGATGTCATGTACGAATGCCTTCAGTTATTGGGAGGTTATGGCTACATGGAAGAATACCCCTTAGCACGATTATTACGCGACAGCAGACTGGGTCCCATTGGAGGTGGAACCAGTGAGATCCTGAGGGAGATCATAGCTAAGGTAGTGATCGACGGAAAAGTATATAAGAAAGCTACCTGATGAAGCTTGTACGATTTGCTATTCAGAATTAAAAAAAATTGACAACTAACTTCTAAAATCCAAAATCTTACTTATCTTTGCCGTCCCTAAAGAGAGGAGGTGATGACATTATGTTAATAATACCAATAAAAGACGGAGAAAATATCGATAGAGCGCTAAAGAGATTTAAGCGTAAATTTGACCGTACAGGAACCATGCGCCAGCTGCGCAAGAGACAGGCGTTTACCAAGCCTTCGGTAACACGTAGAGCTCAAATACAAAAAGCACAATATATTCAAGGATTAAGAGATGCGGAAGAAATTTAGTATTTCGCTATTCAAATAAATAAAAAGTCCGTTAGATTATAGTATTTTTACTTTCTAACGGATTTTTTTATGCCCTTTAAAGACTTCATCGATTATCTTACGTTAGAAAAAAATTATTCTGCGCATACCATTACTGCTTATCAAAGGGACCTTGAAAGTTTTTTGGCCTTTGCTTCGGAAACATACGATTATAATACGATCAAAGAAGTAAATTATTCGGTCATCAGAAGTTGGATCGTTTCGTTGGTGGATTCAGGTATCACAAACCGAAGCGTTAACCGTAAGGTATCTTCCTTAAAGACCTACTATAAATTCTTACTGAAAACGAAGCAGATAGAGGTCAACCCCTTATTAAAACACAAAGCTTTAAAGACAAGCAAAAAGTTGCAGGTTCCTTTTTCGGAAAAAGAGATTGAGGATGTTTTACAATTGCTGGACGAAACCAAAGATTTTGAAGGGGTCAGGAACAAGTTGATCGTTGAACTTTTTTACTCTACAGGAATGAGAAGGGCGGAATTGGTACATCTGAAACTGAATGACGTCTCTGCTGCCCAAGGCACAATTAAGGTTTTGGGAAAACGAAATAAGGAGCGTATCATTCCTTTGCTGCCCTCTGTGGCAGAAACCATCAAAACCTATTTGCAGCATCGTTCTCAGTTGGAAAAGATCAAAGATGAAGCCTATTTTTTCCTCTCTTTAAAGGGAGTTAAAATCTATGAAACACTTGTATACCGAATTATAAATTCCTATTTTAGTAAAGCCTCTGAAAAAGTGAAAAAGAGTCCGCATATTTTACGTCATTCTTTTGCGACTCACCTTTTAAATGAAGGAGCAGATTTAAATGCAGTGAAAGAACTGCTAGGGCATTCGAGTTTGGCATCTACCCAGGTCTATACGCATAATAGTATAGCAACATTGAAAGAGGTGTATAAAAAATCGCATCCCCGTAACTCAAAATAAATTACAAACATTAAAATTCTTGCGTATGAATGTAAATGTGCAACCTACAAATTTTGCAGCCGATACCAGGCTTATTGACTTTATTGAAAAGAAGCTTTCCAAGCTGGAACAATTTTATAATAAGATTGTATTTGCCGATGTATTTTTGAAGGTTCAAAATACAAGCGAAAAACAAAATAAAATTGTTGAAATATTATTAAGTATTCCCGGTGATGATTTAATTGTAAAAAAAGAAGCCAGGACTTTTGAAGTTGGAACAGATGAATGCGTACAATCACTGGAACGACAGCTAAAAAAACGCAAACAAAAACAAAGGGCGTATTTATAAGATAAAAATTCAAAAAAAGTTTTTTAGAAAAAATAATTTATATACATTTGCAGTCCGTTAGAAATAGCGGACTTTTTTATGGCTAAAAAGTTACATAAAAGCCGATGTAGCTCAGCTGGCTAGAGCAGCTGATTTGTAATCAGCAGGTCGTGGGTTCGAGTCCCTCCATCGGCTCTTAAGAAAAAGGAAAGTTCTTTTAAATACAATGGTTAAGGGGAGATACTCAAGCGGCCAACGAGGGCAGACTGTAAATCTGCTGACTATGTCTTCGCAGGTTCGAATCCTGCTCTCCCCACGTAGAATTTTATGAGGTTTTGTAGAAAGCTGGCTTTCTTAAAAAATTGAGTAAATTCTTTATTCGGGTTTTCCCGAAAAGGATTGCCGGGCAAATGTGAGGTGATCCACTTTGAAATATTGAAATTGTATGCTGAAATTTTTCAGCTAAAAAAGCGGGAGTAGCTCAGTTGGTAGAGCGTCAGCCTTCCAAGCTGAATGTCGCCGGTTCGAATCCGGTCTCCCGCTCAAAAACAACATCACGAAAGTGATTGTTAGTGCTAATTTTGAGTTTAAAGTTTGTGAAAGTGAACTTGAACCTTAAACTTTAAACCTGCAACCAATAAGCCGGTGTAGCTCAGGGGTAGAGCGTTTCCTTGGTAAGGAAGAGGTCATGAGTTCAAATCTCATCATTGGCTCAACTAAGTACATAAATTGAACACTATTATATAACTAAGATTAAATAAATACAAACATGGCAAAAGAAACATTTGATCGGTCCAAACCCCACTTAAACGTAGGTACTATTGGACACGTAGATCACGGTAAAACAACCTTAACAGCTGCTATTACTAAAGTATTGGCAGATGCTGGTTTTTCAGAGGCTAAGTCTTTTGATCAAATTGACAACGCTCCGGAAGAAAAAGAAAGAGGTATTACAATTAACTCTTCACACGTAGAATATCAAACGGCGAATCGTCACTACGCACACGTTGACTGTCCGGGTCACGCGGATTACGTAAAGAATATGGTTACCGGTGCTGCGCAAATGGATGGAGCTATCCTTGTAGTTGCTGCTACAGATGGTCCTATGCCACAAACACGTGAACACATCCTTTTAGGACGTCAGGTAGGTATTCCTCGTATCGTTGTATTCATGAATAAAGTGGATATGGTTGATGATGAAGAACTTTTAGAATTAGTAGAAATGGAGATCAGAGATCTTCTTTCCTTCTACGAGTATGATGGAGATAACGGTCCTGTTATCGCAGGTTCTGCCTTAGGTGCACTTAACGGTGAGCAAAAATGGGTAGATACTGTATTGGAATTAATGGAAGCTGTTGATACTTGGATCGAAGAGCCACTTCGTGAAGTAGACAAAGATTTCTTGATGCCTATTGAAGACGTATTCTCTATTACAGGTCGTGGTACTGTTGCAACAGGTCGTATTGAGACAGGTGTTGCAAATACCGGAGATGCTGTAGATATTATTGGTATGGGAGCTGAAAAATTGACTTCTACTATTACAGGGGTTGAGATGTTCCGTAAGATTCTTGACAGAGGTGAAGCCGGAGATAATGTAGGTATCCTGTTAAGAGGTATTGAAAAGACCGATATCCGTAGAGGTATGGTTATCTGTAAGCAAGGATCTGTTACACCTCACGCTAAATTCAAAGCAGAGGTATACGTTCTTAAGAAAGAAGAAGGTGGACGTCACACTCCATTCCATAATAACTATCGCCCACAGTTCTACGTTCGTACAACTGACGTAACGGGTAACATTGCTCTTCCTGATGGAGTAGAGATGGTTATGCCTGGAGATAACTTGACAATTACTGTTGAGCTTATCCAACCAATTGCCTTGAACTTAGGTCTTCGTTTTGCGATCCGTGAAGGTGGTAGAACTGTAGGAGCTGGTCAGGTAACTGAGATTTTAGACTAATTAAAGTCAATAGATAAAGGAGTTTTAAGGTGTCCGCCAAAGGTGGACGCCTTGACTTTTATTACGGGTTTAGCTTGGCCTTGTTAGAATGTAGGTCGTAGAGCAGCTCATAAAAACGGGTTTAGCTCAGTTGGTAGAGCACTGGTCTCCAAAACCAGGTGTCGGGAGTTCGAGTCTCTCAACCCGTGCAAGTAATAGTAATAATACCTAATAAAATGGTAGATTATATTAAAGAGTCTTATAACGAACTAAAAAACCACGTAACCTGGACATCCTGGTCGGAAGCACAACGACTTACAGTTCTTGTAGCTGTATTTTCAGTAGTTCTCGCTTTGGCGGTTTGGGGAGTGGATACTGTTTTTAGTAAGTTGATAAGCCTATATTTTGAATGGATCAAGTCGTAACTAAAATGACTGAAACAAAGAGTACAAAAAAGTGGTATGTGGTCCGTTCGGTTAGTGGACAGGAGAACAAGATCAAGTCGTATATCGAATCTGAGATAAAAAGACTTAATCTGGAAGATTATATTGATCAGGTTTTGGTTCCTACCGAGAAAGTAATCCAGATACGTAACGGAAAAAAAGTACATAAAGAACGTGTTTATTTTCCGGGATACATTATGGTGCAGGCGAGTCTGGCAGGTGAAATACCACACATTATAAAATCTATTAACGGAGTGATTGGTTTCCTGGGTGAGACCAAAGGAGGAGATCCTGTGCCATTAAGACAGGCAGAGGTAAACAGAATGCTAGGAAAGGTTGATGAGTTGGCTGTAAAAGATGACAACGTAAACATCCCTTTTGTAATTGGCGAAACCGTAAAAGTGATCGATGGTCCGTTCAACGGATTCAACGGTACGGTAGAAAAAATAAATGAAGAAAAACGTAAACTTGAAGTGATGGTGAAAATTTTCGGAAGAAAGACACCATTAGAATTAAGTTATATGCAAGTAGAAAAAGTTTAATTGTTACACGCTATATAATAGGTTATTTCTTAGGCTTCCACTAGAGAAAGAACCACATTAAAATTTAGAAAATGGCAAAAGAAGTAGGTAAAGTAGTAAAGTTGCAAGTTCGAGGAGGTGTCGCTAACCCGTCACCACCTGTTGGACCAGCTTTAGGTGCTGCCGGTGTGAACATTATGGAGTTCTGTAAGCAGTTTAATGCAAGAACTCAGGATAAGCAAGGTAAAGTATTGCCAGTAGTTATTACGGTGTATAAGGACAAGTCTTTCGACTTTGTTATTAAAACACCTCCTGCTGCTGTACAGATCCTTGAAGCCGCCAAAACAAAAAAAGGATCAGGCGAGCCACACATTAACAAGGTAGCTACTATCTCTTGGGATCAAGTAAGAACGATTGCAGAAGACAAAATGCCCGATCTAAATGCATTTACTGTTGAGTCTGCTATGAAAATGGTAGCCGGTACTGCTAGATCAATGGGAGTGAAAATAAAAGGTGCTGCACCTTTTTAATCAAGAAAAAGAATCTATAAAATGGCAAGATTAACAAAAAAGCAAAAAGAGTCAACTGCTAAAGTAGAAGCGAAAGCATATACTTTAACAGAAGCTTCTGCTTTAATAAAAGAAATCACCAACGTAAATTTCGATGCCTCCGTAGACCTTGCTGTGCGTCTCAATGTAGACCCACGTAAAGCAAACCAAATGGTAAGAGGTGTAGTAACGCTTCCACACGGAACCGGTAAAAATGTAAAGGTATTGGCATTGGTAACTCCGGATAAGGAAGCCGAAGCTACAGAAGCCGGAGCAGATTATGTTGGATTAGACGAGTACCTCGCAAAAATTAAAGGAGGTTGGACAGATGTTGACGTAATTGTAACCATGCCAAGTGTTATGGGGAAATTAGGACCACTGGGACGTGTTTTAGGACCTCGTGGATTAATGCCTAACCCAAAGACAGGTACGGTAACAATGGACGTTGCTAAAGCTGTTTCTGATGTAAAGGCCGGTAAGATCGACTTTAAAGTTGATAAAACAGGAATTGTACATGCAGCAATTGGGAAAGCATCTTTTGATGCTGAAAAAATTGCCGGAAACGCAAAAGAATTATTAACAACCCTAGTGAAACTGAAGCCTCAGGCATCTAAAGGTGTTTACATTAAAAGTATCTATATGTCTAGTACAATGAGTCCTAGTGTAGAGATAGACACCAAAAGGTTTTCTGATCAGTAAAATTTAAAAATTATGACAAGAGAAGAAAAATCACAAGTAATTGAAAATTTAACTGCACAGTTGTCTGAGAACCCAATTATCTATTTAACAGATATTTCAGGTCTTGACGCAGGGACTACCAGTAACTTACGTCGCGCTTGTTTTAAAGCCGGAGTAAAACTGGCAGTTGTTAAGAATACATTACTTTCAAAAGCAATGGAAGGTTCAGATAAAGAATTCGGTGAATTAACCGAAACTCTTGTTGGAAACACTTCTTTAATGTTTTCTGAAACAGGTAACGCACCGGCTAAAGTAATTAAAGAATTCAGAAAAAAATCTGAAAGACCTTTATTGAAAGGAGCCTTTATTGAAGAAGCAATTTACGTAGGAGACGATCAACTGGATAAGCTGGTTGAGATCAAATCTAAAGAAGAGCTTCTTGGAGAGATCATTGGATTACTTCAATCTCCTGCTAAAAATGTTATTTCGGCATTGAAGTCTGGAGGAGGTACCTTAGCTGGTATAGTTAAAACCTTATCTGAAAGAGAAGGTTAATCAAATTAAGCACTAATTAAAATATATAAATTAAAAATTATTTAAAACGATAGAAAATGGCAGATTTAAAAGATTTCGCAGAACAATTAGTTAACTTAACGGTAAAAGAAGTTAATGAGTTAGCTACTATATTAAAAGATGAGTATGGTATCGAGCCTGCTGCTGCAGCTGTAGCTGTAGCTGCCGGAGGTGGTGCTGCAGGTGGTGATGCCGCTGAAGAAAAGTCTGAATTCGACGTAGTTCTTACAGCAGCCGGAGGTTCTAAATTAGCAGTTGTAAAACTGGTAAAAGAATTAACCGGAGCTGGTCTTAAAGACGCAAAAGAATTAGTTGATAATGCTCCTTCTCCTATTAAAGAAGGTGTAGCAAAAGACGAAGCTGAAGCTCTAAAAGCTCAGTTAGAAGAAGCTGGAGCTGAGGTTGAGCTTAAGTAAGCTCCCAACGTTCCAAACCTTAAGGTTTAGGTCTTCCACCCCGGGTGGAATGGCCTAAACCATTTTGCGTATATAGAGGTTAATATTTTCCAGTATACGCACTCACAGTTTTTTTAATTAAAATTCCGTCCATAGATGTCAGCAACGCAAACTGAAAGATTGAATTTTTCCTCTGTAAAAAATAAGCCGGACTATCCCGACTTTTTGGACATTCAGATCAAATCCTTCCAGGATTTTTTCCAACTGGAAACCAAATCAGAAGAAAGAGGTAATGAAGGACTTTATAAAACCTTCCTGGAGAATTTTCCAATTACCGACACCCGCAACCAATTTGTTTTAGAGTTTTTAGATTACTTTGTAGACCCGCCAAGATATTCCATTCAGGAATGTATTGAACGCGGATTGACCTATAGTGTACCACTAAAGGCCCGTTTGAAATTATATTGTACAGATGAAGAGCACGAAGATTTTGAAACCATCGTGCAAGATGTTTATTTAGGGACTATCCCTTATATGACACCAAGTGGTACTTTTTGTATCAATGGTGCAGAGCGTGTTGTTGTATCACAGTTACACCGTTCACCAGGTGTGTTCTTTGGACAATCATTCCACGCCAACGGAACAAAACTATATTCTGCCAGAGTAATTCCTTTTAAGGGTTCCTGGATCGAATTTGCTACCGATATCAACAGCGTGATGTATGCGTACATTGATAGAAAGAAAAAATTACCGGTAACAACACTTTTCCGTGCGATTGGATTTGAAAGAGATAAGGATATTCTCGAAATATTCGACCTTGCTGAAGAAGTGAAAGCTTCAAAAACAGGCCTTAAAAAGTATCTGGGACGTAAGTTAGCGGCCCGTGTGTTAAAGACCTGGCACGAAGATTTTGTCGATGAGGATACAGGAGAGGTGGTTTCTATTGAACGTAACGAAATTGTATTGGACCGTGATACCGTTCTTGAAAAAGAGCATATCGAAGAGATCCTGGATTCAGGTTCAAAAACGATCCTGTTACACAAAGAAGATAATCACATGGCTGACTATGCGATTATCCACAATACTTTACAAAAAGACCCTACCAATTCAGAAAAAGAAGCGGTAGAGCATATATACAGACAATTACGTAATGCCGAACCACCAGATGAAGAGACCGCTCGCGGAATCATCAACAAGTTGTTCTTTAGTGACCAACGTTATAATTTAGGTGAGGTAGGTCGTTACCGTATGAACAAAAAGCTGGGTCTTGATATCGCAATGGATAAGCAGGTACTTACCAAAGAAGATATCATTACCATTGTAAAATACTTAATAGAATTGATCAACTCTAAAGCAGAGATTGATGATATTGATCACTTATCGAATCGTCGTGTACGTACAGTAGGTGAGCAGTTGTCTTCTCAATTTGGAGTAGGTCTGGCTCGTATGGCACGAACCATTCGTGAGCGTATGAATGTTCGTGATAATGAGGTATTTACGCCTATAGACCTGATCAATGCGAAGACCTTGTCTTCAGTGATTAATTCATTCTTCGGAACCAACCAGCTTTCTCAGTTTATGGACCAGACCAATCCTTTGGCAGAGATTACGCACAAGCGTCGTCTTTCGGCTTTAGGGCCTGGAGGTCTTTCTCGTGAAAGAGCAGGTTTTGAGGTTCGTGATGTTCACTATACGCACTACGGAAGGTTGTGTCCTATTGAGACTCCGGAAGGGCCAAACATTGGTTTGATCTCTTCACTTTCTGTATATGCAAAAGTGAATAACTTAGGGTTTATAGAAACTCCGTACCGTAAAGTTACAGAAGGTAAGATCGATCTTAAAGCAAAACCAACCTACCTTTCTGCTGAAGAAGAAGAGGAAAAGTTGATCGCTCAGGCAAACATTCCTATTAAGGGAGATGGAACTATCGATACAGACAAGGTAATTGCCCGAATGGAAGGTGATTTCCCACTGGTTGAACCTAAATCGGTTCACTTTACAGATGTTGCTCCAAACCAGATCTCATCTATTTCGGCTTCATTGATTCCTTTCCTGGAACATGATGATGCAAACCGTGCATTGATGGGATCGAATATGATGCGCCAGGCTGTACCATTGTTAATTGCAGACTCACCAATCGTGGGAACAGGGTTGGAACGTCAGGTAGCTTCAGATTCTCGTGTATTGATCAATGCGGAAGGTGATGGAGTTGTCGAGTATGTAGATGCAAACATAATCACTATCAAATACGACCGAAGCGAAGAAGAACGTATGGTAAGTTTTGATGGAGATTCAAAATCATATAATCTTGTAAAATTCAGAAAGACCAACCAAAGTACTTCTATCAATTTGAAGCCGATCGTCAGAAAAGACGATAGAGTGAAAAAAGGACAGGTACTTTGCCAGGGTTATGCTACGGAGAAAGGTGAATTGGCACTGGGTAGAAATATGAAAGTTGCCTTTATGCCTTGGAAAGGGTATAATTTTGAGGATGCGATCGTAATTTCTGAAAAAGTAGTTCGTGAAGATATTTTCACATCTATCCATATAGATGAATATTCATTGGAAGTTCGTGATACGAAATTAGGTAATGAAGAATTAACCAATGATATTCCTAACGTTTCCGAAGAAGCTACTAAAGATCTGGATGAACATGGAATGATCCGTGTAGGAGCCGAGGTCAAGCCGGGGGATATTCTAATTGGTAAGATCACTCCAAAAGGAGAGAGCGATCCAACTCCGGAAGAAAAATTACTTCGTGCGATCTTTGGTGACAAAGCGGGTGATGTTAAAGATGCTTCCTTAAAAGCGTCTCCATCATTACGCGGTGTTGTGATAGATAAGAAATTATTTGCCAGAGCTATTAAGGACAAACGCAAAAGAGCAAAAGACAAAGAAGATATTGCAGCTTTAGAAGCCGAATATTACGCTAAGTTTGATGCTTTAAAAGATATTTTAGTTGAAAAACTATTTGCTATCGTTGGTGGAAAAACTGCACAGGGCGTAATGAACGATCTTGGCGAAGTAGTATTTCCTAAGGGTAAAAAATATACTCTTAAGATGTTGAATGCTGTAGATGATTATACGCATTTGGTAGGAGGTACCTGGACAACCGATGATGATACCAACCATATGGTAGCAGATCTGATGCACAACTATAGAATTAAGGAAAACGACCTTCAAGGAAACCTGCGTCGTGAGAAGTTTACCATCTCTGTTGGAGATGAGTTGCCTTCAGGAATCTTAAAACTTGCTAAAGTTTATATCGCTAAGAAACGTAAACTGAAAGTAGGGGATAAGATGGCGGGACGTCACGGTAACAAAGGTATTGTAGCACGTATTGTTCGTGAAGAAGACATGCCTTTCTTAGAAGATGGAACACCTGTAGATATTGTACTAAACCCACTTGGGGTACCATCCCGTATGAATATTGGTCAGATCTACGAAACGGTTCTTGGATGGGCAGGTCAAAAATTAGGTCGCAAGTTCGCAACTCCTATTTTTGATGGTGCTACACTGGACCAGATCAATGAACTAACCGATGAAGCTGAGATTCCAAGATTTGGTCACACTTATCTGTATGATGGTGGAACCGGACAGCGTTTCGATCAACCTGCAACAGTTGGAGTGATCTATATGTTGAAACTGGGCCACATGGTAGATGATAAAATGCACGCACGTTCTATTGGACCTTACTCATTGATCACACAACAACCATTGGGTGGTAAAGCTCAGTTTGGTGGTCAGCGTTTTGGAGAGATGGAAGTTTGGGCATTGGAGGCCTATGGAGCGTCCAGTACATTACGTGAAATTTTGACGGTAAAATCTGATGACGTAATTGGTAGAGCTAAAACTTACGAGTCTATCGTGAAGGGTGAAGCAATGCCAGAACCGGGTCTGCCGGAGTCTTTCAACGTGTTAATGCACGAATTGAAAGGTCTAGGATTAGACATCAGATTAGAAGAATAGAGCAAGACCCCTCTGTGGAGGGGTAGTTCTCAAACTTCAACCGGAGTGAAAAAACACTCCAAAAACAAATAACAACAAAGCATAGTACACAGCATTATGGCAAGAAATAAAGAAAACACAGTACAGAAATTCAATAAGATTTCAATTGGTTTAGCTTCTCCCGAATCCATTTTGGCGGAATCACGAGGAGAGGTTTTAAAGCCTGAAACGATCAACTACCGTACGCACAAACCGGAGCGTGACGGTCTTTTCTGTGAGCGTATTTTTGGTCCTGTGAAGGATTATGAATGTGCCTGTGGTAAATATAAAAGAATTCGCTACAAGGGTATTGTTTGTGACCGTTGTGGGGTAGAGGTGACTGAAAAGAAAGTACGTCGTGACCGCGTGGGACATATCAACCTGGTAGTTCCTGTGGCACATATATGGTATTTCCGTAGTTTACCTAACAAAATTGGATACCTTCTTGGACTGCCGTCCAAGAAACTGGATATGATCATCTATTATGAAAGATACGTAGTGATCCAGCCGGGTATTGCAAAATATGAAGACGGAGAACCTGTTCAAAAAATGGATTTCCTTACCGAAGAAGAGTACCTGAATATATTAGACACACTTCCACAGGAAAATTTATATTTGGAAGAGACCGATGAAAATAAGTTTATTGCGAAAATGGGGGCAGAGTGTTTAATTGATTTGTTGAATCGAATCGATTTGGATGAGCTATCATACACCTTGCGCCATAAAGCAAATAACGAAACTTCCAAACAACGTAAGACGGAAGCATTAAAACGTCTTCAGGTGGTGGAAGCACTTCGTGATGCAAATAAGAACCGTGAGAACAAACCTTCCTGGATGATCATGAAAGTGGTACCTGTAATACCACCGGAATTACGTCCATTGGTACCATTGGATGGTGGTCGTTTTGCTACTTCAGACCTTAATGACCTGTACCGTCGTGTAATTATCCGTAATAACCGTTTGAAGCGTTTGATGGAGATCAAAGCTCCGGAAGTAATTTTACGTAACGAAAAGCGTATGCTTCAGGAGTCTGTAGATTCTTTGTTTGACAACACAAGAAAATCTTCTGCAGTTAAAACAGATAGTAACCGTCCACTGAAATCTCTTTCAGATTCCTTAAAAGGGAAACAAGGTCGTTTCCGTCAAAACCTATTAGGAAAACGTGTAGATTATTCGGCACGTTCGGTAATTGTTGTTGGGCCGGAGTTAAAGTTATATGAGTGTGGTCTTCCTAAAGATATGGCGGCAGAGCTGTACAAGCCTTTTGTAATTAGAAAACTAATTGAAAGAGGAATTGTAAAGACTGTAAAATCTGCTAAGAAGATTATAGATAAAAAAGAACCCGTAGTGTGGGATATCCTTGAAAACGTATTGAAAGGACATCCAGTATTATTAAACCGTGCTCCTACTTTGCACCGTTTGGGGATCCAGGCATTCCAGCCAAAGTTAATTGAAGGTAAAGCGATCCAGTTACATCCATTGGTCTGTACGGCATTTAATGCAGATTTTGATGGTGACCAGATGGCAGTTCACCTTCCTTTGGGCCCTGAAGCAATTCTGGAAGCGCAATTATTGATGTTGGCGTCTCACAATATCCTGAACCCTGCAAATGGGTCTCCGGTGGCAGTACCTTCTCAAGATATGGTATTGGGTCTGTATTATATGACCAAACTGAGAAAGTCGACAAAAAATGAAAAAGTACTTGGTGAAGGATTAACTTTCTATTCTGCCGAAGAAGCTATTATCGCTTACAACGAAAAGCAAGTGGATCTTAATGCCGAAATTAAAATACGCACAAAGGACTTTAATGAAGAAGGCGAACTTGTTTACCAGATCATTACGACTACTTTAGGTAGAGTAATTTTCAATGAACAGGTACCGGAAGAAGCAGGCTATATCAATGAGGTTTTAACTAAAAAATCGTTGCGTGATATTATTGGTGCTATTTTAGCGGTAACCAGTGTGCCAACTACCTCCGTTTTCTTAGATGAGATCAAAGGACTCGGATATAAGTTTGCATTTGAAGGTGGATTATCTTTTAGTTTAGGTGATATTATTATCCCTGCTGAAAAACAAGGAATGATCGATAGTGCTAACGAACAGGTAGACAGTATCATCACTAATTATAATATGGGATTGATTACCAATAACGAACGTTATAATCAGGTGATCGATATCTGGACGGCTACCAATGCCGAGTTAACCGAGTTGTCTATGAAACGTATTCGTGAAGACCAACAAGGATTTAACTCTGTATATATGATGCTTGATTCCGGAGCTCGTGGATCTAAAGAACAGATTCGCCAGCTTACAGGAATGCGTGGATTAATGGCAAAGCCTAAAAAATCAAATTCAGGTGGAGGTGAGATCATTGAAAACCCAATTCTTTCTAACTTTAAAGAAGGGCTTTCAATTTTGGAATACTTTATTTCTACGCACGGTGCCCGTAAAGGACTTGCAGATACAGCACTTAAAACAGCAGATGCAGGTTACTTGACACGTCGTTTGGTAGATGTATCGCAAGATGTTATTATCAACATTGAAGACTGTGGTACCTTAAGAGGTATAGAAGTTTCCGCATTAAAGAAAAATGAAGAAGTTGTAGAGTCTTTAAAAGATAGAATTGTAGGTCGTACAGCATTGAACGATGTGTACAATCCATTGACCAAAGAGCTATTGGTAGCTACAGGAGATCATATTTCTGAAGAAGTAGCGGCTACAATTGAAGCTTCACCTGTTGAAAGTATTGAAGTTCGTTCTGCATTAACATGCGAGGCCAAAAAGGGAATTTGTGCACAGTGCTACGGAAGAAACCTTGCTACCAATAAAATGGTACAAAGAGGTGAAGCCGTTGGTGTTGTTGCAGCACAATCTATTGGTGAGCCGGGTACTCAGTTAACACTACGTACTTTCCACGTAGGGGGTATTGCAGGGAACATTTCGGAAGAGAACAAGTTATCTGTAAAGTTTGATGGAGTTGCCGAAATTGAAGAACTAAAGACCGTAAAAGGAGAAGATGCAGATGGCAAGACGGTAGATATTGTTATTTCCAGAACTTCGGAGATCAAATTGGTCGATAAGAAGACAGGAATTATTCTAAGTACAAATAATATACCTTATGGATCCAGTATCTATGTAAAAGATGGCCAGGCATTAAAGTCGGGAGATGTAGTATGTCAGTGGGATCCTTATAACGGTGTAATTATCTCGGAATTTGCTGGTAAGATCAAGTATGAAAATATTGAACAGGGTGTTACCTACCAGGTTGAGATCGATGAACAGACCGGTTTCCAGGAGAAAGTGATTTCGGAGTCGAGAGACAAGAAGAAAATACCAACACTTCAGATATTAGGAAAGAAGGACGAAGTGATTCGTTCTTACAACTTACCTGTAGGTGCCCACCTGATGGTAGATGATGGTGATAAGATCAAGATCGGTAAAGTTTTAGTGAAGATTCCTAGAAAATCTGCTAAAGCAGGTGATATTACCGGAGGTCTTCCACGTGTAACCGAATTATTTGAAGCTCGTAACCCATCCAATCCTGCTGTTGTTAGTGAGATAGATGGTGTGGTTTCCTTCGGAAAGATCAAACGTGGTAACCGGGAAATTATCATTGAGTCTAAGTTAGGTGAAGTGAAAAAGTATTTGGTGAAATTAAGTAACCAGATCCTTGTTCAGGAGAACGATTACGTGAGAGCCGGGATGCCTTTGTCTGATGGATCCATAACTCCCGAAGATATTTTACGAATCAAAGGGCCTTCTGCAGTACAGCAATACTTGGTGAACGAAGTTCAGGAAGTATACCGTTTGCAGGGAGTGAAGATCAATGATAAACATTTTGAAGTTGTTGTTCGTCAAATGATGCGTAAAGTACAGATCGTTGATTCCGGTGATACTACCTTCCTTGAAAATCAATTAGCTCACAAAGACGATTTTATTGAAGAAAACGATAAGATCTTCGGAATGAAAGTGATTACAAGTGCGGGTGATTCGGAAAGCCTGAAAGAAGGACAGATAATTTCTCCTCGCGAATTAAGAGACGAAAATTCAATTCTGAAAAGAGCAGATAAAGCACTGGTGGAAGCACGTGATGCCGAAACTGCTACTGCTACGCCAATACTTCAGGGTATTACAAGAGCTTCACTACAAACCAAATCGTTCATATCTGCGGCTTCCTTCCAGGAAACAACCAAAGTATTGAATGAGGCTGCTGTAAGTGGTAAAGTAGATGATCTGGAAGGATTGAAGGAAAATGTTATTGTAGGTCATAGGATTCCGGCAGGAACCGGTATGCGTAATTACGATACTATTATTGTAGGTTCTAAAGAAGAATTGGAAGAAATGACCCGCGAGAAACAAGAAGTGAATTATAACTAATTATAATGTAAAGACTTGTGCTCTGGACGAGAGCGCAAGTCTTTTTAAAAGATTACAAATGTCTGATTCAAAAAAACCAAAACAACAACAGGGACAGATCAATATCGAATTGGATGAAGCGATAGCACAGGGGACATATAGTAACTTGGCTATTATCAATCATTCTGTTTCTGAATTTGTGATAGACTTTGTTACGATCATGCCGGGAGTGCCTAAAAGTAAAGTGAAGTCCAGAATTGTTCTAACTCCGCAACACGCTAAAAGGTTCCTGAAGGCATTGAATGATAATGTAAAGCGGTTTGAAACTGCTCATGGTGAAATTAAAGATTACCAGCAACCCCCAATACCTATAAATTTTGGGCCTACAGGAGAAGCTTAAACAAAAAAACCGCACTTATAAAGTGCGGTTTTTTTGTTTTAATGCCTATTGATTTAACTCTTACTAAACTCACTTACAAAATGTAACTTCACATTGGGATATTTTGATTGTGTCATTTGTAATGTAAATGCCGAGTCTGCAAAGAACACCAATTGACCCTGTTTGTCTTTAGCCAAAAACTTAGATTTAACTCTTTTAAAATCTGCAAATTCATCACTTTTAGGGTCCATTGGGTCTATCCAGCACGCTTTATGAACGTTCAGGTTTTCGTACCTGCATTTAGCACCGTACTCATGCTCCAATCGGTATTGGATTACCTCAAATTGAAGAGCTCCAACAGTACCTATTACCTTTCTTCCGTTCAATTCTAAAATGAATAATTGAGCAACTCCTTCATCCATTAACTGATCTATCCCTTTTTCCAGTTGCTTGCTTTTCATGGGATCTGCATTGTTAATATACTTAAAATGTTCTGGAGAAAAGCTTGGGATCCCTCTGTAATTCATCTCTTCACCTTCAGTTAAAGTATCCCCGATTTTAAAATTCCCGGTATCATGAAGCCCTACTATATCTCCGGGATAAGAGATGTCTACAATTTGTTTTTTTTCAGCAAAGAAAGCATTAGGGCTGGAAAATTTCAACTTTTTATTATGCCTAACGTGAAGATAAGGTGTGTTTCTTTCAAAAGTGCCCGAAACAATCTTTATAAAAGCAAGACGGTCCCGGTGTTTTGGGTCCATATTGGCATGAATTTTAAAGACAAAACCGGAAAAATCGTTTTCATCCGGTTTTACCAAGCGTGTGTCGCTTTCTTTAGGGCGGGGTTTAGGTGCAATTTCTACAAAGCAATCTAGTAACTCTCTTACGCCAAAATTATTTAAAGCAGAACCAAAGAATACAGGTTGTAAAGTGCCTTCCAAATACTCATCACGGTTAAAGTTCGGGTATACTTCGTAGACCAATTCTAACTCTTCCCGAAGCATATTGGCAGCGCTTTCACTGATAATATTTTCTAATTCCGGATTATTAACATCCTCGATTTTAACGGTTTCTTCGATATTTTTTCTACTATCACCACTAAATAGATTTACATTTTTCTCCCAGATATTGTATATACCTTTGAAGTCGTATCCCATACCAATTGGAAAACTAAGTGGAGTTACGCGAAGGCTCAGTTTTTGTTCAATTTCGTCCAATAATTCAAAAGCGTCTTTCCCTTCACGGTCTAGCTTGTTGATAAAGACGATCATGGGGATATTACGCATTCGGCATACTTCAACCAGTTTTTCAGTTTGTTCTTCAACCCCTTTGGCAACATCAATAACAACAATAACACTATCAACGGCTGTAAGAGTTCTAAAGGTATCTTCTGCAAAATCCTTATGGCCGGGCGTGTCAAGAATGTTTATTTTAATACCCTCATATTCAAAAGCCAGAACAGAAGTAGCTACAGAGATCCCTCTTTGCCTTTCAATTTCCATGAAATCACTGGTAGCACCTTTTTTAATTTTATTACTTTTTACCGCACCTGCTTCCTGAATAGCACCTCCAAAGAGCAATAATTTTTCGGTTAAAGTGGTTTTTCCGGCATCGGGATGAGAAATAATTCCAAAGGTTCTTCTACGCTCTATTTCGTTTTTTAATGACATTTGGTTCTGTAAAGATTTGAGCGCAAAGATACAGGTTGTTTTACGGTTAAAAAAAGGAAAATATTACAATAATGTTTATAAATCTTTCCTACAAATAAAAAATATTGTAAGCTGTTTAAAAAAGGGCATATACGTATAAACACGTACATATTCTTCCTACAAAAATACTAACGAAAACAGGTCATTTTGTGCAGTTCAACGATATTTTTGAACAAGTGGACTAATACTTTAGTTTTTGTAAGAATTTAACATTTATTCCTACGTATATTTGATTTGATTAATTCGAAATCTATGCTGTTGGGGCAAGATCCAAATGAATTTTTATTTATAAAAGAAAGAGACATGAAAGTTTTTAGACTCGTTTCCCATGATGGAAAATCAAAACTGTTTTTATCACCGTTATTTATGGTGTTTATTTTTAGTATGTTTTGCATGCAAAGTATAGCACAAAACTGTAATTCTGAGTTGAACGTTCATCAAAATAGAGATGCACGATCAGCTAGTGAAAATGATTCTACTCGATTTCAGTTGGAGCTTACTAATAATACATCTGCACCGCAAACATATACGATTAAGGCAGTGAATTATAATGGTAGTTGTACAGTTGGAAACAACAAGTCTTTACGGTCTAATTCTAACATTAATCTTAACGTATCATTTATCCAACAAGGATCCAGAAGTAGTTCTAATTCTATAACAGTTCCTGCCAGATCCACGGTTAATTTTCTGGCTTCAGTTGCTGTACCTTCAGGTACTCCTAAAAAGGAATGGAGCTGTATAGAAGTTCAGGCCAACTCCAGTGCTTGTACACAAGGAGCTGTTTCCACAATATTAAAAGTTTTTGTTTCAGATCCATTAGAAAATTAATAAAGGACAAGATAGTTCTAGCCAAAATATATAATAGGTTTAAACCTAAAAACTCATTTTATGAAAAAGCAATTACCCTCGCAAAATATACTTAACAAAAAGACAGTATTTTTAGTACTGTCCTTCTTTGTATTTAATCTGGCGTCGCTTTTTTCGCAAGAAATAACGCTTGATAAGGTAGCAGTTGAAAGTACATTGTGTAACCAATTTGATATTACCTTAACAGTTACAGGAAACCCTCCTCCAATTCCTCAGGAGGTTATTCTGGTTATTGACCGTTCAGGTAGTATGGGCTTTGATATTCCAAACGACCCTAATGAATCTATTGATTATGCAAAGGATGCTGCTATTGATTTTGTAAATAACTTATTTCTCGCAGCTAATAACCCTACAGGGGATAACAAGGTTGGGATAGTTTCTTATTCTACTTCAGCGACTCTGGATATTGGTTTGACAGATTCTTCAGGCCAGGCAAGTATTATTACCGCTATAAACGGCTTAGTTGCCAATGGAGGAACCAATATTGCTGGTGGATTGGATGTTGCCGACACAGAAATGACAAACAACGGAACATTTGATTGTTCAACAGCAAGAAGTATAATTCTATTATCAGATGGTGTTACAAACCGTAGATTAAATGGAGTAACTTCTTGTACAAGTAACCCTTCCGGTCCATTTCCGGCAAACAATACAGATTGTATGGATGATGCCATTAATGAGGGTGTTGGAGCACAAACTACTACAGTAAGTGGAGATGTATATGGACAAACGATCTATTCTATTGGTCTATTTGGTGGTATTGACAATTCAAATGGACAAATTCCAGCTACGTTTACATTAGATGAAATCCAAAACGGTGGCTTATTTACCACAGAAAATGCAGCAGATCTTACAGGTATTTATAGTACTATTTTAGGTCAATTGGCACTGGCAGCAAAGGATGGGGTTATCACTGATGTTCTGGGTACCGGTTTTCAATTGGTAGCCGGTTCAATAAGTAACCCGGCCGATGCAACCTATAATGCAGGAACTAACACGATTACCTGGAATATTGGTGATGTTTCAGATGAAGTAAAAACATTAGAGTATTCAATTGAAGCCGTTGGAATGCAGGGTTGTGGTATTCAAAATTCGGGCTCAAGTCAAATGATGTATGAAGATTCGAGTTGCGCTATGCAAACCTTACCTTTCCCCAATCCACAAGTATGTGTTCCTTGTCCGGATATTTCCGATCCAACCATCGAACAGGTAGAATGTACCAATGAAATAAATTATTCTGCTACTTTCGACCCTGGAGTATGTACTCCATTTTCAGTTGGGTTCGAATGGGAATTTTTCCTGAATAATGTTTCTGTTGGAACAGCTTCAGGAAATACAATGGGAGACCTTTCCGGTACATTTGTCTATACAGGCGCAAGTCCTTTTGAAGGAGATTTCAGAGCCGAATTGGTTTATAACGGAACATACAATAACAGTTGTAACCTTCCGGCAGTAACTGTCGATTCAACAATTCAAATTTATTTGCCTGCTGCTGCTCCTGTAAGTGGAGGAGATCAGGCAGAATGTGCTGCAAGTCCAAATATTCAGACATTAACAGCTACAGCCACTGTTCAACAGGGTCAAAGTGTTGCCTGGTATACTCAGGCTACCGGCGGAGCTTTAGTTCCGGACCCATCGTTAAATACAATTGGAAGTGTTACATATTATGCAGAAACTGTTGATGGTGTAAGCGGATGTTCCAGTAATGATAGAATTCCTGTAACTCTTACATTATACAATTGTGCAATAGATATTGATAAAGTAGCTAGTCCAAATGATCCGAATAACTGTAATCCTATTCCAGCCGGACAAGATATTGACTACACTTTCACTGTTACGAACCTAGGAAACATTGCAATTGAAAATGTTCAGGTTAATGATCCATTAATAGACGCTGTGAACCCAATTCCGGGCCCTGCTAGTGGTGATACCAATAATAATGGTGAATTAGACACAAATGAAACATGGATATACAATGCCAGTTATACGGTAACACAAGCAGACATTGTTAGTGGGCAAGTACAAAATACGGCAACAGTAGATGGTAGCGTCACTGGTTCATCTTCTTCTTTTAATGTAAATGATAATGATACTGAAACAGTTGTTTTATGTCAGAATGCCGAAATTTCAATTACAAAAGCTAGTACCAGTGCTACGGGGAATTGTAATTCATTCAATGTAAACGATACTATTGATTATACATTTACTGTTACCAATGAAGGAGATGTGGATATTACCAATGTAGTTGTAACAGATACAAAGCTAGGAGGAACTATTGCAGGTCCGGCTAGCGGAGATACAAATACGAATAATATTTTAGATGTTGGTGAAGTGTGGATATATCAGGCAAGTTATACTGTTACTCAAGCTGACATAGATAATGGCTCTGTTGTTAATACTGCGGAAGTTGACGGCGATACTGCGTTAGGAACTGTTAATGATCCTAGTAATACGGTTACTGTATTAATTTGTCAGGATCCGACCATTGCCCTTATCAAGGTAGGAACCTATGACGGTTTTGACCAGGCAGGCAGCTGTATCTCAGCTCCTGGTGATACGATCACCTATGCCTTTACGGTAAC
>JANQSO010000009.1 GCA_028284005.1 Flavobacteriaceae bacterium
ACCAATATGGGTGTAGAAAAAGAGCTTGATATTTCAGAACTGGCAAGTGCAACCTATATGTTCATCATACAAGGAACACGAGGTCAGGTAACTAAACAGATCATTAAGGAGTAAGTAATTTTTATAGATTCTAATTCTTTAATATTAGGAACCCCTTCAAAAATTGAAGGGGTTTTTATTTATAAAAAGGCTATTTTTGAACAACTTTAAAAAAGTGAATCTATGCTTCCCTGGCATCAATATCTTCTTGGAGTTATACTTGTAGCTGCAGGTTTCAATCATTTTAGAGTACCTAAATTCTACGAACGGATCATGCCGTCGTATATTCCGGCACACAGCTCGATGGTGCTTTTAAGTGGTATCGTAGAAATGGTTTTAGGTTTAATACTTTTAAACAAGGACACGCAAATGTATGCTGCCTGGGGTATCATTGCTATGTTAATTCTTTACTTACCCATACATGTACATATGCTTCAAAATAAAGAAGCATCTTTAAAGCTTCCTAAGTGGGTATTGATACTGAGAATTCCATTACAGTTCATATTGATCTATTGGGCGTATCAATACACTTAAAAGAAATCTAATTTGTTACCGGAAAATTTCTATAGATTGAATTACCCAAAGATTTCATTGAGTAATACAGCAAGGCGGATTCCTCCTTTTTGAAGTTGGGAGCGGACAACCGGTACATAATCGTACATATAGTGGTAGCCTAATTTATCGCCTTTCTTTGTTGTATCATATATTTTAATACAAATAGCACGACTTTCGTTCATCCAGTCTTTTACCGTACCGCTCTTAATAACTTCCTGTTGTTTTTCTGAAAGCACCGCACGATTGTCCGCCAGCTCCGAATAAGACATTTGGTAACTGTCTATTATTTCTTCGTCCCAGACCCTGTGCAGATTTGTTCCTTTGTTAAACCATTGGACCTGAAACTGGTTCCCTCCCCTGTCATCTGCCATTCCCACATGCAATGGTTGATGCAGGTCACCAACAAAATGAACCAATAGCTTCAAATGAAAAGCTTTCTTGTCTTTGGATGCATTTTCATCTTTCAATACTTCCATACATTTATGGATCGCCACATAAAGATCTCCTTTTTCACTTTTGGGATGTTCATCGTAAGTGCTGTCGAACGGAAAATTCACATAATGCCAGGGAGCATATTTCCTGTATTGGTCATCACTTCGAATTTCATCTCCATAAGTAGATACAAAAGCCAGTGATTGCCCATTTAATAATTTAGCGATCTGGCGTTTCGCTTTTTTTGAAAGATGTTTCCCGGCAATTTCGCCTATTGCGCGATGTCCGGTTCTACCCCAATCATCTACTGCTCCAAATACAAAAACATTGCTAAATAACATCAAAAACAGAAAAAGAATGGCTCTCATAGGATAAACTAATTTTCACAAAGATACTTACTTAAACAATTTAATGATAATTTTAGAGTTCAGAAAAAGAAAAGGATGAAAGCTCAAAAAAATAAAAAGTTCGTAATTGGGTTCCTGTTGTTTTGCTTCGGAATAAGCTTCGCGCAGGAAAAATTTAATGGTGAAGAGTTAAGCATTCCCCCCTTTGTTGAAGGAATTTTATTAACTCCGGAAACTTCTTCAAAACTTCCTCTTGTAATTATTATTGGAGGTTCCGGGCCAATCGACAGGAATGGGAACCAAATGATGGCAAAAAACAATTCACTACGTTTTTTAGCAGAAGGGCTATATACCAATGGAATTGCCACCTTCCGTTATGATAAACGTATAGTTAAGATCATGAAGATGGGAGCCGTCAACGAAAAGAAAATCCGTTTTCAACATTTTATCGAAGATGCCATTGCCATTATTGAACATTTTAAAGGAGATGAACGTTTTTCAGAAATTTATGTTGCCGGGCATAGTCAGGGGTCTCTTGTGGGAATGGTAGCCGCGCAAGGGAGGGTGGACGGTTATATTTCCATTGCCGGGGCAGGACAGGAAATTGACGATGTGATCGTCGATCAAATTGCCAATCAGAATCCGGGCTTACAAGACGATGCCCGATTGGCTTTTGACGATCTGCGCGTAAATGGTGTGGCCCATAATTATAATCCGTTATTAGGCTCCATCTTCAGGCCTGCCATTCAGCCTTTTATTTTTGATTGGATGCAGTATAACCCAATTGAAGAGATCGTAAAATTAGAGGTTCCTGTTCTTATAATCAATGGTGATAAAGATATTCAGGTACAGGTTTCTGAAGCAGAATCACTACATAAAGCAAAACCTGAGGCACAACTGGAAATAATTCCAAACATGAACCATATCTTTAAAGAAATTAAAGGAGACAACCTGGAAAATCAAAAATCTTATAACGAATACAGCCGCCCTGTAATGCCCAAACTAATAGAAATAATAAGTACTTTCGTATTGAAATAATAATTTCATCAATAAATTGTATTTTGCAGCAAAACAACTAACACATGCAGGATACAGCTACCGAAATAATTAAAGACACTACACCCCTATTTACTAATGACACTATTGTTTTTGGTGTATTAATGATCGCATTAGGGCTTATTTTTTATACCTCTTCAAAAAAATCCGGGTTCTGGAACAAATTTTACAAAATAGTACCCGCCCTTTTTATGGCTTATTTTATACCGGCATTGTTTACAACTTCCGGCCTTATAGCTCCGGAATGGGTTACAGTTAGTGAAACCGGAGAGGCTGTTGAAAAAAGCTCCAATTTGTATTATATGTCAAGTCGGTATTTATTGCCTGCCGCCCTGGTGCTCATGACACTGAGTATCGATCTAAAAGGTGTTTTTAATTTGGGGCCAAAAGCATTGATCATGTTTTTAACAGGTACCATCGGTATTGTTCTGGGAGGCCCTATCGCAGTTTTATTGATTGGAACGATTTCTCCCGAAACAGTAGGAGGCGCAGGTGCAGATGCGGTGTGGAGAGGGCTTTCCACCTTAGCAGGAAGCTGGATTGGTGGTGGCGCCAATCAAACTGCCATGTTAGAAATTTATGGTTATAACCAGGCACTTTATGGAGGAATGGTATTCGTGGATATTGTCGTGGCCAATATATGGATGGCAATTATTCTGATTGGTATAGGAAAAGCTACCCGAATTGACAAATGGTTGAAAGCAGATACATCTGCCATTGAAAGCTTAAAGGAAAAAGTATCTTCCTATGCAAAGAAAGTAGACCGAAATCCAAGTCTCACAGATCTTATGATCCTAGCTGGAATAGCTTTTGGAACAGTTAGTTTTGCACATTTCGGAGCAAGTTATATGAGTAGTTTCTTTGAAGATTTTGTCAATAGCCTTGAAGCGGGAATTACCCGGAATATTTTCACTTTCTTGAGTTCCAGCTTCTTTTGGATGATCACGATTACAACTATCATTGGAATTATATTGTCTTTTACAAAGGCCAAAAGTTATGAAGGTGCCGGAGCCAGTAAATTTGGCAGTGTATTTATTTACATACTGGTAGCAAGCATCGGGATGAAAATGGATCTCACACTTATTTTTGACAATGCCGGCCTTATAGTAATAGGAGTTGTTTGGATGATCATTCATGCAGGGTTACTCATTTTAGTAGCAAAACTTATCAGGGCTCCCTATTTCTTTTTAGCAGTAGGTAGTCAGGCTAACGTAGGAGGTGCTGCTTCTGCGCCTATTGTTGCTTCAGCTTTTCACCCTTCCTTAGCTACTGTAGGAGTGCTATTGGCGGTCTTTGGTTATGCTATTGGTACGGTAGGCGCGATATTATGTACTATATTGATGCAATTGGCTTCAGCAGCATAGGATTTAAGTTAAAAAAAATGCATCTTTGCCCGCTTTAAAAGCAAAAATAAATGAAGAATATTTTTTGGATTGTAGCCCTTTTATTAATAGCAATGAGTTGTTCCAAAAATGAGAACGAAATGTTTCTAACCGGAAATGTAAAAGGTTTAAAAAAAGGGACCATACTACTTAAAAAAGTAAATGACACCAACATGACTACTGTAGATTCTGTAGTTGTCAATGGGAATGCTGCTTTTTCTTTTTCTGAAATAATTGAAAGCCCCCAACTTTATACTTTACAACTTAAGATCGAGAATGAATCTTTAAAAGACAAAGAGTTTTTCTTTTTCGCCGAACCCGGGGAAATAAGCATAAGCACCTCCCTGGAAAATTTTGCAACCGCAGCAGTGATCAAAGGCTCTAAAAACCATGATAAGCTTTCGGAATACCAAAAAATGATACAGCGTTATTCCAATAGGAACCTTGACCTGATCGAGGAAGAACTTACCGCAATGCAACAGGGAAATGATTCATTGGCGGAAGCCGCACAAAAAAAGCAACAAAATACTTTAACAGGTAAGTATTTGGCAACCGTTAATTTTGCTATTAATAATAAAGATTATGAACTGGCTCCTTATTTAATGCTTAGCGAAGCATATGCTGTCAACATAAAATACCTGGATACGGTCTATGGGTCATTGACCCCAAAAATAAAAGACTCTAAGTACGGTAAAGCTTTAGAGTCTTATATTGAAGATCTGAAAAAGTCTGAAGAATAATCTACAGCACGTTGATCTTATCGATTAGTTTTCTTCCGCGGTCTTCCAACTCTTGATTGATCGCTTTAAAATGTTGCTTTTTGTTTTCAACCTTTTTAGCATTTACTTTTTCGATCAATTCGTCAAAAACGACAATAGCATCATCTATAATTGCTTCTGCCTTTTTGTTATCTTTTTCCGGATTGGTCAGTTCCCAGATATACACTGCTTCAATGATATCTCCCAAAACATAATTAATATCTCTTTTTAAATCGCGAATGCTTGCCATAATTTTAAATTTTCAGCAAAAATACTACTTAACAGTGTATTACGGAATATAAACTTCTAAAAATGTAGCGGTTTTGGTTTTTAAATTAAGCTTTTTTATGCTCGCGGGGATCAAAACTGTTTCCCCTTTCCCAATAGTTATAGAAGTAGTATCTGTTTCAATTTCAGCACTTCCTTCCACACACATATATACTACAAAAGAGTCTATTTGAGAAAGGTCTCTTTCAAGAGTAGTGGTAAGCAGTAATTTATTCGTTTCGAAGTAAGGAACACTCTTGAGCAGTACGGATTCATTTTCTACTTCAGAATAGAACAATTTTGCATCAGGTTGTTGGTAATCGATAGCATCAATAGCCAGGTCTGTGTGAAGCTCTCTGAGTTTACCATCTGTATCCGGGCGGTCCCAATCATAGATGCGATATGTAATGTCCGATGTTTGCTGAATTTCAGCCAAAACAACTCCGGCCCCAATGGCATGAACAGTTCCCGGTGCTATAAAAAAAGCATCTCCCGTTTGTACTTTTTCAGAATGTAGAATTTCTGAAATCTTATGAGCTGAAAGATACTTCATATAAGTAACTTCATCCATTTCACGGTTAAACCCTAAAATGAGGTTTGCATCTTTTTCGGCATGGATTATATACCACATCTCGGTTTTTCCGAAACTATCGTGACGTGATTTGGCCAATGAATCGTCTGGGTGTAATTGTACCGAAAGGTCTTCCCGGGCATCTATAAATTTAAAAAGCAATGGAAATTTATTTCCGAATTCTTTAAAAACTTCTTCTCCAACCAACTCTTCTTTATAGGTATTGATAAGCTCTGTAAGTTCCAGATTTTTCAAGTTACCATTCGCCACTACAGAAACATTCCCTTCCACCCCTGAAAGCTCCCAGCTTTCACCAATATTTCCTTTTCCTTCCTTTTGAAAAATTTGCATCAGTTTCATGCCTCCCCAAATTTTTTCTTTTAAGATAGGCTTGAACTTTAATGGGTACAATGAAGTTTTGTTATCCATTATATACTACAAAATTACGCGGTGTTTCATAGAGCTTCACAGAAATATCATATTTAGGGTCCAATCGTTCACGAAGCTTATTCCAAATAACAATAGCAATATTCTCTACTGTTGGATTTAAATTTTGAAATTCCGGAACTTCCTCATTTAGGTTCTTATGATCAAAAGGATCTTCTACCTCCTCCTTAATAATTTCTTTCAATTTTTTTAGATCGATCAGAAAACCTGTTTCCGGGTCAATTTCTCCGGAAAGGCCAACTTCCAGTTCATAATTATGGCCATGATATTTAGGGTTACTGCATTTCCCAAAAACTTCCAGGTTCTTTTCATCACTCCACCCTTCTTTATACAAACGATGTGCGGCATTGAAATGTGCTCTACGATATACAGTTAAACTCATGCGGTAAGGTCTTGGTAAAATTTGTCAAAAATAATTTTAAACCATTCAGTATAAATATGTGGGTTCTGTTTAATATCCTCTTTTACATCTTCCATCAGCATCCATTTCCAGGAAGCTACTTCATCTTCATTGATGGAAGGTTTACCATTATAGGTTCCTACCAAAATATGATCAAATTCGTGCTCGGTCAATCCATTATCAAACGGAGCCTTATAAATGAACGCCGTAACTTCTTTAAGCTGAGTCGTCAATCCCATTTCTTCAAGAAGCCTCCTCTTCCCTGCTTCCAAAGACGTTTCACCATCTCGCTGGTGACTACAACACGTATTGGTCCATAGTCCCGGAGAGTGATATTTATGCAACGCTCTTTGCTGGAGCATTAATTCATTTTTATCATTAAATATGAATACTGAAAATGCACGATGTAATAAAGCTTTTTCATGCGCTTCCAGCTTTGGCATTAAACCAATTTTTTCATCCTTCTCATTTACAAGGATCACCTGTTCTTCTTCCATAGCAAATTTTTTTTTTCTCAAATGTACAAAATAGGAGTATCTAATAAAAAACAAAAAGCGCTCCTTGTAAGATAGAGCGCCTTTTTTAATTGAATAATATTGGTTAGTCTAATTCTGTATGATAAACATAGATCTTCGGTTAAGC